>CAKTNP010000004.1 GCA_934589155.1 uncultured Oscillospiraceae bacterium
CGACCCTCAAGAACTCTCAGAAGCTTTCGTTTCCGTTGCTCTCTCGCGGACAGCTTGCATATGATACCACGCCTACCCCTACTTGTCAACCCCTTTTTTCGACTTTTTTGAAAAAAGTTTTGAAGGGCTCAAAACCCCTTCTATTTCAACGGCTGCTGACGTTGGCGCATATCTCCGTCAGGGCCTCCGCCGCCTCCATGCTGGTCTCCTGGTTGGCCGCAATGTCCCCCAGGGTAATGACGCCGCAGAGCCGCCCTCTGTCCTCCACGGGCAGCCGCCGGACCTGCTCCCGGGCCATCTTCTCCGCCGCCGCCAGAAGACTCTGCTGGACCCCTACGGTAACGACACGACCGGTCATGACATGACGCACCGGCGTTCGTTCCGGGTCTCTGTCCGCCGCCACGCAGCGCAGAACGATATCCCGGTCCGTGACCACGCCCCGGATCAAGCCGTCCTCCCCGCAGACCGGCAGAGCCCCCACGTTATACCGGGACAGCATCCGGGCGGCCACTGCCACCGGCTCTTCCGGGTCCACCCGGATCACCTGCCGGGTCATAATGTCCTGGACTCTTAACATTCTGGAATCACCGCCTTTCGGTGTAATGATTGCCATTTTTATGAAATCTATACACAGGCAGGCAAAAACCCCGGACCCAGGTCCGGGGCTTTGCAGAATCGAAGCAGATTTAGCCGTTGACGTTGTAGTTCTCAGCCAGCTTATTCATGGCGGTGGACAGCTTGTGCATGTACACAAAGGGTCCGACGATGATGAGCGCGCCCAAAACGTTCCACAGCCAGAAGTCCTTGGCGCCCAGCTTGTAGTCAATGCCCCGGCGTTCCAGCTCGCCGCCGATCCGGTTGGAAATCCGATGATACCACACCAGATCCGCGATTCCTGCCGTGATGGGTCCCACCAGGAAGAACAGCAGGCAGTAGTGCATGGTCTTTTTCCCGTCATAGCGGCTGCAAATGACATTCACGTCCGTGGAGATCGACGACATATAAACGATGGCGTAAATCCCCAGGGTGATGACGGACAGCAGGATGAATTTCAAGAGTCCTCGATTGGTTTTGAGTTGGCCCACCGGTCTGGCCGACTGGACCGCTGCGTTCTGTACATTGTCCATTGTGTACTCCTCCTTTTTGACCCGGTCTCTCTCGTTCCGGGCATCTGGTTATATTGTACACAACGCATTCTAAAAATACAACATCTTTTTGTGCGGATTTTCGGCAAATTGAGCGAGCGGGCGACAAAAAGCCGCCGGGATCGAAGCCTGATCCCGGCGGCTATGTCATTATCCGTGCTCGCCCATGAGGAATTTGACCCCCGGCTCCTCCAGGTGTTCCCTTCGGAAGGTGAATGCCTCCATCGTCTCTTTTTCAAAAGCCAGAGATCGGTCCACTCCCAGGAGGTTCAAAAGGTACTTGGTAAACAGAGGGTTCAGCACCAGGAAGGGCCCCAGCAGGTAGGTGGCAAACAGGTTATGGTCCCGAAAGCCCTCGGTCTTATCCTCCGGGTTGTTGCCATAGCCGCCCCTGACCCGGATGAAGTCCCCGGGGAACCGGCCATGAAGGAAGGAAAACTGGGACTTGGCCCCCACGATGGGGATCTGGCCGAAGTCTCCCAGGAACATGGAGTTATGCCGGTGGTCCATGTCCCGCTTGGCGTAGAACTGGTACAGGCCCAGCATATCCTCCGTGTGGCCATCGGCGTCCTCGATATACAAGCCCAGCAGCTCCACGGCATTGCCGGTGCAAAGGACCGGGGTCCC
Source organism: uncultured Oscillospiraceae bacterium (assembly GCA_934589155.1). Classification (GTDB taxonomy): domain Bacteria; phylum Bacillota; class Clostridia; order Oscillospirales; family Oscillospiraceae; genus Faecousia. The sequence continues at coordinate 1,773 of CAKTNP010000004.1, forward strand.
GCCGCGGATGACCTCCCCCAGCCTTTCGGCATAAGGCAGCAGACGGTTCGCCGCCAGAATCTGGGAGGGCTCCGACATGGAGCCCAAATAGATCAGGTCCACCTGCCCCGTCACGAACCGGGGCTTGGATCGGTTGTCCGTATAGACGATCTCGGCCTCGGGGACGCAGGCCTTCAGATACCGCACGTTGGCGGAATCCCCGTACAGATTGCACAGCTCAGGATACAGCACCTCGATGGTCATTGGGCCGCCCCTCCTTCCCGGATCCGGGCGGCAATGCTGTCCCGGATCTTATGGCTGTTGGTGATAAAATTCACATCGTGGAGCACGTAGATCTTTTGGATCCCCTGAATGTCCACGTATTCGGAAGTCTCAAAGGGGTCCCGGACGCAGACGATTCGATCCTCCGGGATTCCGGCCAGCAGCAGCCGCACCCGATGATCCAGATACCGCTCGCCGCCCACCACGATTCTCTTGATATTCTCCCGGTTCAGGAATTCGTAATCCGTGTCGTAGATCCAGGCTACGGTCTCGGATTTCAAAGGGTTGTCAAACACCTCGTCCAGCAGGAGCACCAGCTCCATGTCGGATTGGTCCCGGCTCACGGTCTCGAACACCGTGGAGGAGGCGGCGGGGTTCTGGCCCTTGGCCATCTGGGTAATGAGCTCAATGCCTCCGACGGTTTCCTTGGTCAGTCGGGAGGCAGGGATTTTCACCCTGCCCAGATCCTCCGCCAGCTTCTCCGGTGCCAGGCCCATATCCCGGAAGGTGGCAATGACGGCGATCTCGTCATAAATATTGAACACCGAGGGAGAGATCAGAGGGTAACGGTAACTGCCCGCAGGCTCTCGCATGGTCAGTTCCCCGGATTCGTAGTCCACGCTTTCCACAAAATAGTCGGCATCCGGAGTCTTTAGTCCGCAGTTGGGGCAGTGGAACCGGCCCACCTGGCGGTACTGGCGATAGTCATACACCGGCTCCGTGCCGCAGTTGGGGCACACCGTAAACTCCCGGGACAGGTTGGGCAGAGGATCTAGGTGCAGGTCCGCCATGCCGAAGCGGATGCGCCTATTGTTGTGCTCCGCCAGGAAACAGCACAGAGGATCGTCGCCGTTGAGGATCACCCGGGCCGACGAAGTCCGGTCCGCCGCCAGGCGAAGCCGCCCCTGGATATACTGGGGGTTGGCATTGCGGAGCATGGAGTCCCGGCCCAGGTTGTTGATAATGAGGTAATCAGGCTTCACGTAGGGCACATTGACAGGGGAGATCAGCTCGTCCATCTCGATAACGGCGGCGTCCTTGGTGGGGCGGTTGAAAATGTTCACCGCGTCCAGCAGGCACCGTGCCTGACCTGCATGGTGGTTGGCACCCCAATCGTTAAAGGCTACGGTCTTGCCCTCCATCTCCAGAATGTCCGCGATCATACTGGAAATGGTGCTCTTTCCGTTGGTGCCGGTGACAGCCACCGTCAGCTTGGGCTTGGCCACATCCCGCAGGAAATAGTCGCACAGCCGCATAGAGGCCATACCTGGCTTGTCGTTCCGGGTGTGCCCCGTGTGCTTATACAGCCACAGGAAGAACTTTCCCGCCCAGAGGGCAATGATAAATCGAAGCTTTCTCATACTCTCTCCTATTGTCCATATTTTATCCCGCGGACCTTCTCCGCAGGAGCCGGTCCAAGAATTTCTCCCCCATTGCCATTTGCAGAGCACCGGTCCTATAGGCCAGCAGCAGATACACTGTCCCTCCGGTGAGGGCGTAGACGCAGAGCTGCACCACCATCAGGAGTCCCCGGCTTTCCACCGGAGTCCACAGGGCCCGGATCCCCAGAGCCACGGCCACCATGGCGGCCATGGGCAGCAGCTCTCGCCGCAGGATCTCCAGGAGTCTGCCATAGCGGAATTTATAATCTTTTTTCATAGCGGTCATGAGCATCATGGACGTAAAGCCATGGCCGATGACGCTGGCAACGGAGGCGCCCAAAAACGCCGGCAATCCCAGGGCGTTGAACAAGTAGATCATGGGAAGATCCAGTACCGTATTGAGCACGATGCCCGTTACCAGAACAACACACACTGTCTTGCCTCGGCCGATACTCTGCATGGACATGCTGTTCACCGTGGCCATACTGCCCACGATGTTGACCAGAATCGCAAATTGCAGCACCGCAGGGCCATAGGGGTTCTCTCCGAAGAACAGGCAGAAAATGGGCTGGGCATAGACGATCATGCCGATCCCCAGGGGCAGGGAAACCAGCAGGATAATGCCCAGAGCCTGGACCAGCTTCCGGTTGATGTCCTCCCAATTGCCGGTGGATCGATTCTCCGCCATGTGAGGGGCGATGCTGCTCACCAGCCCCGAGGAAAGGGCCGTGATAATGGCGCAGATTTTGGGCACCCAGGTGGAGGCGATACTGGAAATGACCTGCGTATCCTCATCGGAGTAGCCCACATTGTGCAGGCCCACCAGCAGCATCTTCATGTCTATAATATTATAGAGATTCACAGACACGGACATGATAACGATGGTGGTGCAGTAGGCCAGAATCTTCCGGGCGATCTCCCGATCTGCGGCGATATGCTCCGGACCATCCTCCGGCAGACGCACTTCATCGACGGTGCCCCGGCCCTTGGCCAGCAGGTATATATAGGCCGCCAGGGCGCCCACAGCGGTGCCCGCCAGGGCCACGCACACGCCGGTAGTGGTGCCCAGGTTCAGCACGTACATAACAAAATAGGTGCCCGCCAGCACCACTACGATGCGGACCATCTGCTCAATGACCTGGCTGAAGGAGGACGCGGACAGATACTTGTTACCCTGGAGATAGCCCCGCTTGATGCTCAGCAGGGGAGCGATCAAAAGGCAGACGGAAACCACCCGGACGCCTGTGGCAATGTCCTCAATGCGGACGCCGCCGGTCATATCTCCCAGGAAGTACCGGCCGATGGCCCGGGCAAAGACCTGCATCACCACGAAGCTCACCAGGCTCACCGCCGCCACCACCAGGAATGACATGCGATAGGCCCGCTCCCGGGACTGATACATCTTCTGGGCGTTGTAATCGCTGATAACGATGCTGACGGCAATGGGGATGCCGGAAGTGGAAATGTCCAGAAACAGAGCATAAACGCTGTAAGCGCAGGAATAGATCACGCCGCCCTGGTCGCCGATCATCTTATAAAAGGGAATGCTGTACAGGGCACCCATGATCTTTGTGATCACAATGGCGAGATACGCCACAAAGGATCCCTCTACAAAGCTGCTTTTCCGCATGGCTTTGCTCACGTTTGTTCCATCATCCTTTTCCGTAAAACGGTCGATTTTTCGATTTTTTCAGAAAATATTCCAAAATGGGCATTGTCCCAACTTTCCTAAAATAGGTTATTTTATTATAACACAGAAATCCCCCAAGGGAAAGCGATTCTAAAAATTTAAGAATTTAAGGCAGCGCTTCCGGTCCCCCGGGGGCAATCATAATAACCGCCGGCCGTGCCGGCGGTTTTCTTCCTACAAAAAAGGAGCGATTCCGTGACGGAACCGCTCCCTTTTTTTAATTTTGATCCACGTATTCCGTGAACCGGAGGAAAGCCCGGCGGCCCTCCTCGGTGCACTTGTAAACGCCGGCATCCTCCAGGACCCGGGTGAACACGGCGCCGATCTCCCGGTGGAGGATCTCCCCCACATTCTCCTTTGTAAAGGTGTACCGGGCCTTCAGCTCCTTCGCCCAGGGGGCGTGCTTGGCCAGTACCGGGTCACGGGAAATGTCCCGGTCCGTTAGAATAGCCTCCGCCAGGGCCTCCATCTCCCCCTTCAGCCGGGCAGGCAGCACCGCCAGGCCCATGACCTCAATCAGGCCGATGTTCTCCTTTTTGATGTGGTGCAGCTCCGGATGGGGATGGTAGACCCCCAGGGGGAATTCCTCCGTGGTGATGTTGTTCCGCAGCACCAGGTCCAGCTGGAACTTTCCCTCCGCCATGCGGGCAATGGGGGTGATGGTGTTGTGGGGCTCGCCCTCGGTCTCGGCAAAGACAAAGGCCCCGGGGTCCGTGTAAGCCCGCCAGGCGGCGAGAATCTTCTCTCCCAAAAGGACCAGCCGCTCCTTGTCCTCCCCCTCCAGCCGGATCACGGACAGAGGCCAGCGGACGATGCCCGCCGTCACATCCGCAAAGCCCCGGAAGGTCAGCTCCTTCTCCACTGGGGCCTTGGCCATAGCGAAGGTGTAGTGGCCGCCCTGGAAATGCTCATGGCTCAGAATGGAGCCGCCCACAATGGGCAGGTCCGCGTTGCTGCCCACGAAGTAGTGGGGGAACTGCTCCACAAAGCTCAGCAGCTTCCGGAAGGCCGCCCCGTCGATCTTCATGGGCACATGTTGTCCGTTGAACACGATGCAGTGCTCGTTATAGTACACATAGGGGGAATACTGCAAAAACCACTGGGTCCCGTCCACGGTAATGGGAACGGGCCGGTGATTCTGCCGGGCGGGATGGTTCATTCGCCCGGCGTAGCCCGCATTCTCCGGGCACAGCAGGCACTTGGGATAGCCGCTCTGGGGGGCCAGCTTGGCGGCAGCAATGGCCCTGGGGTCCTTTTCCGGCTTGGACAGGTTGATGGTAATATCCAGGTCCCCATAGGGGGAGGCGTACTTCCACCGCTGGTCCTTCGCGATCCGGTACCGGCGGATATAGTCCGTGTCCCGGCTCAGCTTATAATAGTAATCCGTAGCCTCCCTGGGATCCCGGCGGTACTTTTCCCAGAAGGTCCCCGCCACCTCCCGGGGCATGGGGGTGAGGAGGCCCATAAGCTTGGTGTCGAACAGGTCCCGGGCGGTGATATTATCCTCGCACAGTCCGGTCTCCACGGCGTAGTCCAGCAGGCCCTTCAGGATCCGCTCCAGCTCCCGGGGCTTTTCCTCGTCACTGGGAGCATAGTCGTCCCGGCGGAGGGCCTCCAGGATCCGGTTCACGGCCACATACCGGTCCTCGGGCCGCAGGAGCCCGGTTTCCATGCCGTAATCCACAAGGGCGTCAATGTAAGTTTCGATCTTCATTTACTCCACCTCCGCACGAACGCCGCCCCAGGGGCGGATGGACAGCACATGACAGGCCCCTTCGCCCAGAGCCCCGTCGATGCCGGCCCGGAAGGTTTCCAGCAGGTCCTCCGGAACGAAGGCCTGGACCGTTCCGGCAAAGCCGCCGCCGTGGACCCGATAGGCCCCCCGGCCGCCCAGGAGCCTTTCGCACAGGGCCAGGGCCACGGCCATATCCTGGTGGTCCACATAACCCGCCGGGATCACGTTCTGCAAATACATATAAGAGGAATAGCCGGACTCCTTCACCAGGGCCAGGAAGGTGTCAAAATCCCCGGCCTTCAGGGCGGACACCTGCCGGTCCACCCGGCGGTTGTCCTCAAAGACGTGAATGGCCCGGAGCACCGCCCGGTCTCCGCACTCCCGGCGCAGCTCCGGCAGGGCCCCGAAGAAGTCCTCCTCCGGCACCTGACGCAGGTACTGCTTGCCGAAGTGGGCGCAGATCCTGCCCAGCTCCTGGGGAATGGCGGCGTATTCATCCGTCAGGTCCGCATGGCTGGCCTTGGAATCGATAATGCACAGGGCATAGCCGCAGGCAGCAAAATCAAAATCCACCGGAGTCACCACCGGCGCTTCGGGGTCGGCAAAGTCGATGGACACCAGATTCCCCACAGCGGAGGCCATCTGGTCCATCAGACCGCAGGGCTTACCGAAGTACACGTTCTCGGCGTACTGGCCGATCTTTGCGATCTCCGGGGCGGAGAGCCGATTCTCAAAGAACAGCGCATTGCAGACGGTACCCAGCAGCACCTCAAAGGCGGCGGAGGAGCTGAGGCCGGAGCCGGGCAGCACGGTGGATGTCACGAAGGCGTCAAAGCCCCGGAGCTCCGCACCCAGTTCCCAGAACCGGGCGGCCACGCCCCGGATCAGGGCCGCGGTGGTGTTCTCCTCTTCTTTTTTCGGACTCAGGTCCCCCAGGGACACGGTGCACAGGGGATAACCCTCCGACAGGATCCGGATCTCATTTCTGCCGGAGACCCGGACCGCCGCCAGGGTGTCCAGGTTCACGGCACCGGCCAGGACCCGGCCGTGCTGATGGTCCGTGTGGTTGCCGCCGATCTCCGTCCGGCCGGGGGCGGAAAAATAGGCCTCCGGCGTCCCGCCGAACTGGGCGGAAAAGCCCCGGTCCAGGGTCTCCCGTTGGGCCTTTGTCAAATACAGTTTCGCTGCCATAGCTGTTTCCTCCTGGGCGGCGGGAACTCCCGCCGGTTCTTGTTTCATCATTATACACCATAGTCCCGGCCCACGAAAGGGTAAAATTCTGCACAATATCCAGAAAATAATCCGGACTTTCGCGGCCGGCCATTCCCCTTATGGGAACCGAGGGGGCTGTAAGGCGGGGCGATGCGGGCAAGCGGAGGATCAGAGCGACCGCAGGGTGCGAAAAGCCCGCCCGGGCAGGGGCCCGGGCGGGGATGGTTTAATTATGGTCGTAGTAGTATTCCTCGGCTTCGTCGTAGTCGTAAAAATCGTCGTAGTGGTCCTCATAGAAATCCTCGGGGTCATAGTAGTCGGCGGCGTCGTAAGGGTCGTCGTCCTCCGTGGCTTGGGGACGGTAGGCGGGCTTCTTCTCCATTTCCTCCTTGGTATACTGCCTTACCTTGGTCACCTGACCGTCTACACACTCCACAGAGAAATAGGTCTTGCCGTTTTTCTGGAATTCGTAATAGGTCACGGTTTTCAGCTTATGGTCGATATACATTTCCTTGGTGTACCTTTCGGCGGGATCCCCCAGCGCGGTGTTGTAAATATCGCTCTGGGCCATGCCGCAATAGGGCAGCTTGGTGCCCAGCTCCGCCAGGCGCTGCTCTTCGGCCTTTTTGTGTTCCTCCGCGCTGCGGCGCCGGGCCTCCTGATAGGGCTCCTCCAGATTCGTTTTATACCGGGCGATCTGATTCGTGAGCCAGGGAGGCGACGCGTGAAAGACCAGATCCTTCCACAAATAATCCTGCATGAGACCGTGGGCCCCCAACGGATCTCCGTTGTCAAACGCAACGCGGGACCGGCTGTACCGCTTCAAGGCAAAGGTGTCCAGAAAATCCTCATCTTTGATGGAGGAAAAGGCCTGGTCGGCGCCGGCAAAGTCCTCCCGGCGGAGGCAGGACAGCCCCCGGCCGTAGGCGGTCAAGGTGTTCAGGTTGACTAGGATCACCAGGGCCAGGATTCCGGCGGCCGCGGCGATCACCGCCCAGCGGCGGGACCGCTTTTTGCGGGTCTCCCGCTTTTGAAAGGCGGCCTTTTCCTCCGGAGACAGGCCTTGCAGGCAGCGGCTGCGGAGGTCCGCAAGCTCGCCCCGCAGATCCTTCACGTCGTCGATCGACGTCCAGACCACAATTGCCGCCAGGCCGATATTGAGCAGGAACAGAAAAATGTCGCCGCCGTTCACTCCATCAAGGATCATGCTGACACACTCGATTGCGGCAATGATCAAAAAGAAAATCAGGAAAAAGAAGGGAATCAGATTCTTATCCCAGAATTTCTCCTTGGCCGCCTGGCGCTGGGCCTCATATTCTTCAAAGGTCATGGGAGAGCCGCCCAGGGCGGGATCGTGGGGATCCATATAAAGCGCCTCCTTCTTTGCCGTTCAAAACCATATCAATAGATTATTCATATTATAACTCAAATGCGTTGACTTCGCAAGAATCGTTCGGATCAAAGCCAAAAAGCCGGCAGCCGCGAAAAATCCCGCCCGGGCAGGGGCCCGGGCGGGGTGTTCTTTAATTCAGTCCGTTTTCCAGAGGCAGGTTCTCATCGGAGGTGGTCTGGTTGAAATAAGCGTCCAGGATCGACCGGGCAATGGGACCCAGCTGACCGGAATAGGCGCCCTTCTCCACGAAGATGGAAATGGCGATCTCCGGATCGTCCGCCGGGGCAAAGAGGATCAGAGAGCAGTTGCCGGAGCCGCCGCCGCCGTGCTCGGCGGTGCCGGTTTTGGCGCAGATCTTCACGGGATAGTCGCCGAAGGTCTCATACAGAGAGCCCTCCGGCTCCTGGGCGCACATGTTCATACCTGTGGTATAGGCCTCATAAGCCTCGTCGGAAATTTCCAGCCGGTTCAGGATCTCCGGCTCCGACTCCGCCACCAGGGTCTGATAGTCGGCGGATACCACCCGGCTCAGGAAGGTGCAGCGGTACCGGGTGCCCCGGTTGGCCAGGGTGGCGGCATAGGAGCACATCTGAATGGGAGTGAACCGGTTTTCGGACTGGCCGATGGAGGCCGTGATCTTATCGGCGGTGTACCACTCACCGTGGTCGTCGCCGTAGATCTCCTTCTTGGTCTCCGGGTTGGCCCGGCGGCCCTGGGCCTCCGGCATTTCGATGCCGGTCTTCTCTCCCAGGCCCAGGGCCTTGGAGGTGGCATCAATGGTGGCGATCTTCAGCTGGTCGCCCAGCCAGTAGAAATAGTAGTTGCAGGACACCATCAGGGCCTGCTCCACGTCGATGGTGCCGTGGGTAATGCCCTTGTTGGTATAGATCAGGCACTGGGGGGCAAAGCCGTCCTCGGCGTATTTCGTAAACACGCCCTCGTCGGTTACAGGGGTATGCCTGGTAATCACTCCGGCGTCAATGCCGGCAATGGTCATGCAGACCTTGAAAATGGAACCCGGAGCGTAGGCCGCCAGCAAAGCCCGATCATATAGGGGATCAAAGGGCTCCTCCAGCAGCTTGGAGTAATTCTCGTGATAGGTGGCGGGATCATAGGTGGGATAGGAGGCGCAGGCCAGGATCTCGCCGGTCTTAACGTTCTCCACCACCACGGCGCCGCCCTCGGCGTCCTTACCGGCGCCCTTGTCGTTGACGCCGTTTTCCCGAATGTTCAGGATATGATTCTCCAGGGCCCGCTCCGCCGTGATCTGAAGGCTCAGGTCAATGGACGTCTCCACGTTGTTTCCGGCCACGGGCTCCACCTCCCAGGTCTCGGAGATCACGTTGCCGCTGCTGTCGGTAACGGTGCGCTTCCAGCCGTTGGTGCCGTGGAGGTATTGCTCAAAGGCCATTTCAAAGCCCGACTGGCCCACCTTGGCATCCATGTCGTAGCCCTGTTCCTCATAGTAATCCGCCTCGTCGGGCTCGATGGCGCTGACAAAGCCCAGAATGTGGGCGGCGTACTTGGTCTTGTACTCCCGGACCGTGGTGTATTCCACGCTCATGCCCGGGGTATTGGTCTCCAGCAGCACGCTCAGGTCGTCGGCGGAAATGTCGTCCACCAGCACATAGGCCGGCAGATTGGTCACGCCGCTGCGGAGCTCGATCTCATAGCGCAGGCCGATGACCTTCCGGACCTCTTCATCGGACCAGTCGTCGGGTAGGTGGTAGGCGCTGCGGAGCTCCCGGATCAGCCGGCTGGCGGAAATGTCCGAGTCCAGGGACCGGTTCTCCAGAAAGGCCCGGAAGTAGCTCTGCCAGGCGGAGCCGTAGTCCTCCAGGGTGTACTCATAGGGCTTCGTATCCGTCACGGGGAAATGCTCGTTATAGGTGAGCCCCAGCTCCTCGCAGGCGGAGATCAGGGTCCGCAGAGAGCCGTTGGGATCGTCGCCGCTCAAAAACACGAAGTTGTCAAAGACCAGGTTGAAGCTGGCCCGGTTGGTCACCAGCACGTTGCCGTTCCGGTCCATAATGGCGCCCCGGGCCGCCACCACCCGGGTCAGGGTGGTATTGGTGGTGCCGCTGACGGGAGCGGCGCCCTCATTTTCCCGCTGCTTGGCAAACATCTGCATGGTATACACTCCCAGGATCAAAACCAGCACCAAAAGGGCAGCGATGGCCCGGGTTTTCGTTATTCGTTCCATTGGGTCCCTCCGATTTTGCCCACGGCCCGGATCACGGGATACAGGACGGGGCACACAAGAAAGCTGAAAACCGCGGTGACGAGGCCCTGATACCAATAGGACCAGGGGGCCCGGCCCAGAAACAGGGCCGCGAAGAAGCGGACCTCCTCATGGATCACCAGGCCCAAAAAGCAGCACAGCAGCACCGAGGTCAGGTTCCGGGCCAGCCGGGCCTGCCGCAGGGCCCCCAGCACCGCCGCCTCCAGAGGCAGCAGCAGAATGGAAACGGAGCCCAGAGGCGCGCCGTCAAAGCTCCAGAACAGGGCCGAGCACAGGGCGAAGAGGCAGCCCCCCTCCATGGGCGACATCATGCACACCAGCAGGATCACCGCGGGCACGAAGCTGATGGAGCAGCCGAACACGGTGATCCGGCTGAACACCACGTCCTGAAACAGGGCCGTCAAAAACACCGTCAAGGCGCACAGGCCCCAGCGCAGGGCCTTCATCCGCTGGTTCTGGGTCAGATACAGCTTGCCCGCCAGGGTGGTGCTTTCCGCCGCCTCCTGCAGCAGGGAGTTTTTCTGCTCCTGCCGGTCCTGCTCCGCCTTTTTCTGGCGCTGGGCCAGCTTTTTCTGCCGGCGGCGCCGGGCCTCGCTTCTGCGCTGGCGGTCCTGGCGCTCCCGCTCCCGCTGGGCCTGGAGCTCCCGCTCCTGGCGCTGGGCGTAGGCCGCCGCCCGGCGGGCCCCGGCCTCCTCGTCATAGCGGCGCTCCGCAGCCCGCTGCTCTTCCCGGGCTCTGCGCAGGGCCTCCTCATCCTCCGGCCGGAACCGCCGGGTCTCATCCTCGGAATATGGCATTTTCCGGCCTCCTTCCGCCGTGTCAGTTCTGATAATCCGTCAATACAAAGACCTGCTCCAGGCTGGAAAAGTCCGCCGCAGGTTCCAAAAGGGCATATTTTGCCACGCCGGTCTCGTCATAGCCCGCGTCGGCCACATAGCCCAGCACCAGGTCCCGGGGATACACCGTAGAGCCGGAGGTCACCACCTGGTCTCCGTTGCGGATAATGGCGTCCGCCGGCAGGTAGTTCACCCGGAGCTTGCCCTGCTCCCCGGAGGCATAGGCGCCCTGAACGATGCCGTTGTAGCCCGAGGCCGTCAGGGTGGCGCTGATCTCCAGGGCCGGATCCAGCACCGTGGTGACGGCGGCCCAGTTGGAGCCCACCTCCGCCACCAGGCCCACCATCTGGCCCTGGGCGGTGATGACGCACATGCCGGTCTCCACGCCGCTGTTGCTCCCCCGGTTGATCCGGAAGGTATGGGCCCAGTTGGTGGAATCCCAGGTGGTGATGTAGGAGGACACCAGCTGGTAGTCCTCGTGCTCCTCCGTCAGAGCCAGCAGCTCCCGGAGCCGCTGATTCTCCCGCTCCAGGGTGTCCGTGGTACGGGCCTCGGCCTCCATCTGGGCGATCCGCTCTTTCAGCTGCTCGTTTTCCGCCTCCAGAGACTCATACTTGAAAATATAGCCGTAGATCTGCTGGGCGCCCCGGGTCAGGGACTCCACGCCGCTGCGCAGGGGGGTCATAATGGTCTGCACCAGCTTCTCGGGCAGGGGCGTTCCGCCCCGGACAATGCCCAGGATCCCCAGGGCCGCCGCCAGAATCAGGGCCACGGCCAGGATCCTTATCACCTTTCCGGAAAAGAATCGTTTCATGGTCCGCCCTCCGGTCAAACGCCCAGCACCGGGAGCCCCAGGCTCCGCAGGGTCTGGGTCAGGGCGCACAGAGGCAGACCCATGACGTTGTAATAGTCTCCCTCCAGCCCACGAATGAACAGGGCCCCCAGGCCCTGAATGCCGTAGGCTCCGGCCTTGTCCAGGGGCTCGCCGCTTTCCACATAGGCCTCGATCTCCCGGGGCAGCAGATCCCGGAAGAAGATCCGGCTCTCCTCGGTCTCGGTGACGGCCTTGCCGTCCTTTAAGACCGTGTAGCCTGTCACCACCAGGTGGGCCCGGCCCGACAGCCTAGCCAGCATTTCCCTGGCCTTTTCGGGGGTGTGGGGCTTGCCCAGGACCTCCCCGTCCAGGATCACCACCGTATCCGCCGCCAGGACCACGTCCTTAGGACCGGCGGCCACGGCCCGGGCCTTTTCCCGGCTGAGCCGGGCCACCTCCAGAACCGGGTCGATGCCCGGGGTCATGGTCTCGTCAATGTCCGCGCTGACCGCCGTAAAGGGCAGGCCCAGACGGCCCAGCAGCTCCCGCCGCCGGGGAGATTGTGAAGCTAAGATCAGCATGTAAATTCCCTCTTATGTCAAATTTCCGAATATTCTTATTCCACGCCCCGTCCGTACAGGCCCCGGGTGCAGGTCCCGGCGGAGAAGGGGTCCGGGCTGTCCCAGCAGCGCAGGACGCCGTCCACCTCCCGGGGGTTTTCCGTGGTGAAGCACAGCCGCAGAGCCCACAGGCCCATATGGTCCAGCTCCTGCCGCTTGTCCAAAAGATACAGCTTCTTGCTGTTGAGCAGGATGCTGCGGCACCGGTCCCCGTCCTTCAGCACCGGAAAATCCGCCCCGGTCCGGTCCACCAGCCGGGTGGGGACCCCGGCCTGACAGGTGCAGGCACCGGTCCGGCCCCGGATCAGGCAGTTTTCCGTCACCATCAGGGGCAGGCGGCCATAGACCAGCATCTCCGTAGGCGCCGCCTTGGACACGTCCCGGATCTGGGGCAGACTCATTTCAAAGGAGGCCGTCACGGACCGGAGGCCCGCCTGGCCCACAAGGTTCATGGACCGGGAGTTGAACAGGTTCAGGCCGAAGTCCCCGCAGGGGGCCAGGCCCTTCCGGGCCGCAAGCTCGATCTGGCCCAGGTTGCCCACCAGGGCCAGCGTCACTCCCGCCCCCCGGGCGGCATCCAGCTGGGAGCCGACGGCGGCCAGGTCCGGGTCCCGGGTGACCCGGGGCAGCACCGCCGCAACGGGCACATACCGGTTGATCTCCCCCCAGAAGCCGGGCTCCCCGGCAACGAGGTGCAGGGGCACATACAGCCGCTCCGGCCGCAGGGCGATGAGTTTCTTTGTGACCTGGTCCTTTCTTGTGACCTGGACCGTCAGGCCCGGCTTTCCCTTATGGCCCGGGAACCGCTTCACGGGCCGGGGACGGCCGGAGGCCGCGGGATCCCGGCGGCCCCGCAGGGCCGTCAGCTCCGCCAGCACCTCCCGGCGCATACCGTTGATGGCGGCGGCGGACAGGCTCAGCCCCGGGGCGATCCGCACGGCGCAGTTCACCGCCCGGTAGGGGGTGCCGCCGGTTTTCGCCAGCCGCTCCTGAATATCCTCCGCGGTGGTGGGCCGGGTCCGGGCGATCTGGGCCCCGGCTCCGGCGGTGCGGCACAGGTGGCCGTCGTTATCCCGGACCGCCAGCTGGGTCAGCTCCTCCGTGGATTCCAGAATGAACTCCACCGGCACCCGGGGATTCTCTACGGTCTCATAATCCGGCCCCGGGTTTTTCGACTTTTTCCCCCGGGCCTCCTGCTCCGGCTGGCGGACGCCGAACATGTGGGAGCCCGTGTCCCCCACAAAATAGCCGTCGGTAAAGCCCTGCCGGGAAAAGGCCGCGTCCAGGGCCTGCATATCGTCTCTGGTGATCCGGCCGCCGTCGATGGCGCCCCGGTAAATCCTCGTCACCGTGGCCACATAGTCCGGCTTTTTCATCCGGCCCTCCAGCTTCAGGGAGGCCACGCCCATGCGCTCCAGTTCCGCAATATGCCGGACCAGGCAGTTGTCCTTTAAGCTCAGGGGATACTTGTTTTCAAACCGGCCGTAGCCGTAAGGCAGGCGGCAGGGCTGGGCGCAGAGGCCCCGGTTGCCGCTGCGGCTGCCGATGACCGAGGACAGGTAGCACTGGCCGGAATAGCACATGCACAGGGCCCCGTGACCGAATACCTCGATCTCAATGGGGCTCTGCTGACAGATCCGGGCGATCTCTCCGGAGGACAGCTCTCGGGACAGCACCGCCCGGGTGCAGCCCAGCTCCGCCGCCCGCAGGACCCCCTCCAGATTGTAAATGCTCATCTGGGTGGAGGCGTGAACGGCGATCTCCGGGGCAATGTCCCGGCACAGCTCCAAAACCCCCAGATCCTGGACGATGAAGGCGTCCACCCCGGCGCTCTGGGCCATGCGGACGGTCTCCGCCGCCCCCTCCAGCTCCCGGTCGGACACCAGGGTGTTCAGGGTCAGGTGGACCTTCACCCCCCGGACGTGGCAGTACTTCACCGCCTCCGGCAGGGTCTCCTTTGTAAAGTTGCGGGCATTCTGCCGGGCGTTAAAGGGGCCGCAGCCCAGATAGACCGCATCCGCCCCGTTCTGCACGGCAGCCCGGAGGGCCTCCATGGATCCGGCGGGAGCCAACAGTTCCAGCATGGCACATACCTCGTTTTCGTAGATCCGGCCCGGGGGATCCCGGCCGGGTAAACCGTCTAAAAATGGTCAGTCTCTGAATAGTATAACATATTCCTTACAAAATGGCTAGCGTCAGTTAACAAAGGCACACATGCCCGCAGGACGTCCCGGCCCGCCCTTCGCGGCGTTATCGTCCTTGACTTGCGCCAGCAAGCCTGCGTCCTCTGTCTTGCGAAGAACGCGCCGGAGCGCCCGGCGGGTCTTCGAGTTTTCCCGGAGGATAAACGGCGGATGGCGAGGCAGACGAAGCAGATGGGCTGTCGCCCATCCATGAGGATAACGACGCCATCTGTCGTTTAGACCCGTGAAAACCATGTTTGCCCTTGTCAACTGACGCTACAAAAACCGGAACAAACCAATACTTTTCCGCCGGGCAAGGGGGTCTCCCCTGCCCGGCGGCAGCTTATTCCTCTTTGTCCTTCCGGTTTAGTTCCTTCCGCTCGGCCCGCTCCAATCGGCGGCGGGCCCACTCGTCGTGCCATTCCGCCTTCTGCTGGTCCAGCCAGGGGGCCATTTTCTCCCGGAATTTCCGGAGGCTGAAATCGAAGATCCCCTGCATGACCCGGTACACCGTAGGCGCCGCCACCAAAAGAACTCCCAGCACCAGCTTCCAGGCCGTGGGCAGGGTCACATACTCAAAAATACCCGGCAGATACACGAAGCAGCCCAGGATCCCCAAAATCATGCCGAAGAGCAGCAGCACCCGCTTCCAGTTAAAGGGACGGCACACATGGTACAGAACCATGATGCCCACGAAGGCCACCAGGGCCGTACAGGCGGTGTAGAGCTGATCCATAGGCATGTGGAACACGTGGAGGAAGGCCTCCGCCGCCAGCACCACAAACAAAGACGCCAGCCCGCCGGGGAAGGCCCGGCGCAGCACGTTGGACATGAAGTGGCCCTCCACCCGGTCGTAATTGGGCTCCAGGGCCAGGAAAAAGGAGGGCACGCCGATGCAGAGCGTGCTGATCATGGACAACTGGATGGGCCGCAGAGGGTAGGGGAACCCGGCGAACAGGGACAGCAGCGCCAGAAACAGGGAGAAAATATTCTTTACCAGGAACAGAGCCGCAGCCCTCTGGATATTGTTGATGACCCGGCGGCCCTCCAGGACCACCTTGGGCATGGCGGAGAAGTCCGACCGCAGCAGCACGATCTGGGCCACCTGGCTGGCAGCCTGGCTGCCGGAGGCCATGGCGATGCCGCAGTCCGCCTCCTTCAGGGCCAGCACGTCATTGACGCCGTCGCCGGTCATGGCCACGGTGTGGCCCTGGCCCTTCAACGCCAGCACCAGCCGCCGCTTCATTTCCGGGGTCACCCGGCCAAAGACCACGCAGTCCCGGGCGGCGTTTTCCACCGCCTCGTCGGTGTCCAGAGCGGAGGCATCCACCCACCGGTCCGCCCCCTCGATCCCCGCCCGCTGGGCCACGGCGGCCACGGTTACGGGGTTATCGCCGGAGATGACCCGGATGGAGACCCCCTGCTCCGCGAAATAGCGGAAGGTCTCCGGAGCCTCGGGCCGGACCCGGTTGGTCAGCACCGCCATGGCCACGGGCCGGACGGCGGCAGGGTCCAGCTTCTCCCCGGTCTTGGGCTCCTGCCCGTAGGCGGCGATGAGCAGCACCCGGCAGCCGGACTCCGCCCAGGGCTCCGCCAGGGACCGGACCTCGTCATACCGCTCATCCAGAATGATCTCCGGGGCGCCGGAGACGAACCAGCCCCTGTCCCCGAAGCGCTGGGCGCTCCACTTGGCGGCGGAGGTAAAGGGAATGTTTCCGTCGCAGTTCCAGGGGTTTTCCCGGGAGTAGGTCTCCTTCATGGCCCGGGCGGTGTCGTTTTCCGCCTCCCCGGCGTACAGGGAGGACAAAAGGCCCTCCAAAAATTCCGGTCCGTCGCCGCCCAGGGGGATCAGCTCCTGGACCTCCATTTTCGTCTCCGTAATGGTGCCGGTCTTGTCGGCGCAGAGCACGTCCACCCGGGCCAGGGTCTCAATGGAGTTCATGTCCTGGACCAGGACCTTCCGCCCCGCCAAAATGCGGGAAGACACGGCCATGGCCACGCTGGTCAGCAGGTACAGTCCCTCGGGGATCATGCCAACCAAGGCCGCCACCATGGACTCCATGGAGGTCTTGAGGCCCAGGTCCAGCTTCTTGAACTGCTGGTAAAATAGGGCACAGCCCACGGGCACCAGGATGATGCCGATGAAACGGATCAAGCGGTCCAGGGACCGCATCATTTCCGACTCCGTGGCGTGGACGTTTTTCTTGGCCTCGGCGGAGAGCTTGGCGGCAAAGGCGTCGGCTCCCACCTGGGTCAGCTGGGCCCGGCCGGTGCCCGCAATGACGAAGCTGCCGGACCGGAGGCTATCCCCGGGCTTTTTCACAATGGCGTCGGATTCGCCGGTGATGAGAGACTCGTTGACCTGGAGCTCCCCTTCCCGCAGCACGCCGTCGGCGCAGATCTGGTCGCCGGCGCCGAAGATCACGATGTCGTCCCGGACCAGCAGGTCCGACCGCGCCGTCAGCTCCACCCCCTCCCGGACCACCCGGTAGGCCTGGGCCGCCACCAGGGTCAGCTTGTCCACCGCCCGCTTGGCCCGGATCTCCTGGAAGGTGCCGATGATGAGGTTCACAAAGGCCACCAGCAGGAAGGTCATGTTCTTATAAGAGCCCACCAGGGCCAGGCACACCGCCAGCACCACGAACACCAGGTTGAAAATGGTGCAGACGTTCTCCCGGATGATCTGTCCGTCAGACTTGCTGGGACTCTCTCCGGGGACGTTGCTCCACCCGGCCTCCTGCCGGAGCCGGTATTCCTCCATGGTCAGTCCCGCCTGGGGATCCGGATCCACCCGGGCCACCTCCTGCCGCAGGATGGGGCCCTTGGGCCGCCGCCTTTGGGAAGGGGTCCCGGCCCCGTCTTTCTTTGCCACGGTGTTTTCTCCTCTCGTCAGAACTGAGTGGTTTGGGGCAGCCCCGCCTGCCGGGGCCAGAGCACCAAAAGGCTCCCCCGCTCCACGGAAACTTCCCCGGGCTCCCCCACAAAATGATTGCTGACCCCCAGGGGAAAGGCCGCCGTCAGGCTGCCCTTTTCCAGGGGGTACTGTAAATTCCGAATGGTGACGCCCTCTGCGTCCGGCCCCAGGCAGAACACGGAGATAATGCCCCGGGCAGCTTTGGGAAACCGCAGGCCGCCGTTTTTGACCACCGCCGCCATGGTATCCACCCCGGCCAGGACGCCGAAGGCGCCGCGCTCCGCCAAAAAGGCCAGAGCCTGGAAGTTGGCCACGGCATGGTCCAGCCGGGGCCCGTCCAGGGCGCCGTAGAGCAGGAACCGCCGGTATCCCCGGCGCAGCCCCTCCCGCAGAGCCAGCATGCTGTCGGTATCGTCCTTTTCCACGGGATACCGCAGCACATTATCCCCCGCCGGGGTCCGGCCCAGGGAGTCAAAATCCCCCAGGATTACCTGGGGCTCCAGGCCCAGGCTTTGGGCATAGGCCAAGCCGCCGTCGGCGGCGATCACCAGGTCCCTGGGGCCGATGGGCTCCGCCAGGCCGCCGAACTGCCCGGCGCAGAAAATGACGCAGGTCCCTTCCATCTTAAATCAGCTGCTGCTCGTTGATGATGAGCTTGAACTGGAGGCCCAGACGCTCCGCCGCCTTCCGGCACAGGATCATCCGCTCCATGAAAATTTCAAAATAATCCATGACGGAGCCGAACTTGGTCTCTACCGTCAGCTTCAGCTTCACGATGGTCTTTTCCTCGTTGATCTTCAGGGCAGACTTTTTCACGGAGTAATTCACCCGGTCGTGAATGTCAAAGCTGGCGATGTCCGTATTCCGGACCCGGCTCCGGCGCACGTCGGCCTTGTCCGCCAGGATCAGGGCCGCCGCCACGGCGTTGACGGGCACGCCGGTGCCCTCGTCATGGTTGCCTACGGCGGTAACGATGGTGGCGATCTCCCCGGGGTCACAGCCCATGTCGTTGAGAATGCTCCAGACCATAATGGCGCCGGACTGAGAGTGGTTCTTCCGGTTCACCAGGTTGCCGATATCGTGGAGATACCCGGCGATCTTCACCAGCTCCACGGTGCGGGCGGGATAGCCCAGGGTCTCCAGAATATAGCCTGCCGTCTCCGCTACGTGCATCACATGGGCGAAGCTGTGCTCCGTATAGCCCAGGGCCCCCAGAGAGGCGTCGGCCTGCTCGATATAGGTCTTGATGGTCTCGCTTTTGGTGATCTCTTCATAGGTCAACATAATGGACCTCCTTTATTCCCGGCCCGGCAGAAAAACACCCAATTCCACCCGGATTATACCACATTGCCCCCACAGGGAAAAGAGCCAGACTATAAATTCTTTATTAACTTTCCCTTCATATTGCATAAAGGCCAGGCCCGGACCCGGCGGAATGGCAAAAAAACAGGGCCGGAGGGCGCTCCGGTCCCGTTTTGATTTTTACCGTGCGGACACGGTCTTTTGCTCCTTGGTCAGCATCCAGGGTCCCCGGCCGTAGAACACGACAGACAGCACCGTGGCAATGGTCCAGCCGATGGGCCAGGCCAGCCAGATGCCCAGGGTCCCCAGGGATACCGACAGGATCTTTGCCAGCACCACCCGGAGGATCAGATCCGTGAAGGTAGCCGCCATGAACTGCTTCATCAGGCCCGCCCCCCGGAGGATGCCGTCAGACACCAGCTTGGCGGATACCACGAAGTAGAAGGGCGCCAGCACCCGCAGAAACTGGAGCCCGGTCTGCATGGCCTGGCCCGTGGGGTTATCCAGGAAAATAAGGAGCAGATACCGGCCCGCCAGCAGGTACAGAGCCACCAGAGGCAGGCACAGGATCCACACCAGCTTCAACCCTGCCTTGAAGCCCGCCCGGACCCGATCCAGCTTCAAAGCGCCCACATTCTGGGCGGTGTAGTTGGACACGCCGTTGCCCAGGGTGGTAAAGGAAGTGATCACCAGGTTGTTGAGCTTCACCGCGGCGGAATATCCGGCCATAACGCTGGCGCCGAAGGTATTGATCACGCCCTGGATCACGATATTGCCCACGGAAATGAAACTCTGCTGCAAAATACTGGGGACCGCCACCACGGCGATCTTCTTGAACAGGGGCCAGGAGAAGGCCTTGGGCTTCTCCGTGGTCTGGATGGCGGCGAACCGCCGGAACACCACCACCACGGCCATCACACAGCTGACGCCCTGGCACAGGAAAGTGGCCCAGGCCACGCCGGCCACGCCCATCTTGAAGGCCGTGACGAAGAGAATATCCACGGCGATATTGGACAAAGAGGAGACCGCCAGGAAGTAAAACGGAGTCTTGGAGTCTCCCAGGGCCGAGAAAATACCGGTGGCAACATTATAGTAGAACACAAAGGGCAGACCAAGAATGTAAATATCCAGGTACAGCTTGGAGTCCGGCAGAATATCCTCCGGGGTGTGGATCAGCCGCAGCAGGTCCGTGCAGAACAGGCCGCCGATGGCCATCAGCAGGAGGCACACCACGCCGCTGGCAATCAGGGTGGTGTACACCGCGGTCTTCAGGTCGCTCATGCGCCGGGCGCCGAAGAGCTGGGACACAATGACGGAGCAGCCGATGTTGCAGCCGAAGGCGAAGGCGATGAAGATCAGGGTGATCTCGTAGCTGTTGCCTACGGCGGCCAGGGCGTTTTCGCCTACGAATTTCCCGGCTACGAAGCTGTCGGCCAGGTTATATAGCTGCTGGAAAATAATGCTGCCGAAGAGGGGCAGGCAGAATTTCCACAGCACCGAGCCGGGCTTGCCCACGGTCAGATCCTTATTCATGGGACTGCACCCCCCATCCCTTCCGCGCCAGGTCCGCGATCAGCTCCGCGGCCCCCCGGATCCCCAGGGCGCTGGTGGAAAGCATCAGGTCATAGCTCTCGGGCTTGCCCCAGTCGGTCATGGAGTAAAAATCAAAATAGCGGCGGCGCATCCGGTCCACCTTGTCCATCCGCTCCCGGGCGGCATGGCGGCTCAGGCCGTTCCGCTCCGCGATCCGGGCGATCCGGTCCTCCTCCCGGGCGTATAGGAACACGGAAAGGACCCCTTCCCGCCCCGCCAGGATGGAGGAGGCACAGCGGCCGATTATGACGGAGGATCCCTGGTCCGCAATGTCCTCAATGGTCCGCTTTTCCGTCTCAAAGGCCGAATCCCCGGCGGAATAAAACAGGTTGCCCATGTCCGCAGCGTCGGCAAAGCAGTTGCCGCTGAAGGGCAGGATCACGTCCCCGGTCAGTTTCTCGTCGTTTCTTTCCAAAAAGCCCTGATCCATGCCGCTTTCCTTGGCGGCCTTCTGGATCAGCAGCTTGTCATAGCAGGTGACCCCCAGCTTCTGGGCCACAAGCTCCCCTACCTCCCGGCCGCCGCTGCCGTACCGGCGGCCGATGCAGACCGTAACATGTCGTTCCATGGTGAATCCTCCTCTCGGCGGCATTGACACCGCCAAACGGGTACAGTATAATCCTCTATAAGAAATATGTAAAATATATCATGCACATATTTGTCATTCTTTTTTGATATGGTGAATTCTATGAATATCAGCTACGATCACTACCGGGTTTTTTACTTTGTCGCCAATTGCAAGAACATCACCCAGGCCGCCAAGGCCCTGTATCTGAGCCAGCCCAACGTCACCCGAACCATTCGGCTGCTGGAGCAGGAGCTGGGCTGCGCCCTGTTCCTCCGGTCCCGCCGGGGTGTGACCCTGACCCCCGAGGGAGAACTGCTGCTGCGCCACGTAGCCCCGGCGGTGGAGCATCTGGAGGCGGCCCAACGGGAGCTGACCCTGGAGCAGGAGCTGCGCCAGGGCTTCGTCTCCATCGGCGCCAGCGAGGCCGCCCTGCGTTGCCTGCTGCTGCCGGTATTGAAGAGCTTCCGGCAACGGTATCCCGGCATCCGGGTCCGGGTCTCCAACCACTCCACCCCCCAGGCCCTTCGGTCCCTGGAGGAGGGGCTGGTGGACCTAGCGGTGGTCACCACGCCTCTGGACCTGCCCGCGGGCATGGAGCAGACCCCCCTGCGCAGGATTCGGGAGGTCCCCATCTGCGCCGGGTCCTACGCCGCCGCACTGCGGGGCCCCGTGACCCTGGCGGATCTGTCCCGGTATCCTCTCATCAGCCTGGGCCGGGAGACCATGACCTACCGCCTGTATTCCCAGTGGTTCTCCCGGCACGGCCTGCCCTACCACCCGGAGGTGGAGGCCGCCACGGCGGACCAGATCCTGCCCATGGTGAAAAACTACCTGGGCGTGGGCTTCGTGCCGGAGGAATTTCTGAAGGACGACACGGACTCCCGGTCCCTGACCAGGCTGGAACTGACGGAGCCGGTGCCCGGCCGGGAGATCTGCCTGGTAAAGCGGTCCGGCCGGGTCCTGCCCATTGCCGCCCAGCGGTTCGAGGATCTGCTACACGCCGCCCATAGCCCGTAACCCATAAAAAGAGGAGCCAGAGGCTCCTCTGAGGCTGTCGAAAAACCCCGTTGGGGTTTTTCGACAAGAAGATTACAGCCCGCTGCGCGCACAAATTGTCCGCCAATGACGGGCAATTTGCACACTTGCGGTCTGAGCGGAGCTAAAAGCCCCCTTATAGCCCTATTTCAAGACGATCATGCTGAAGATCTGTAAATTATGGGGATCCCAGGTGAACGCCATGCCGCAGCGCTTGGCCAGCTCCGCCACGTCCACGCAGTAGGCGGACATGCAGCTGAACCGCCGCTTTGGGTCGGCGCAGGGCTCCCCCAGGGCCATACGGCAGGGGGAACATAAATTGCAGCAGCTTCCCCCGACGCAGAGTCCCGGCTCCGGCAGGCTGTCATTCAGCTCCAGCATGGCCCCGTTATGCTCCGCCTTGGCCCGGCGGATGGCCTCATGATCCTCATAGCCCCCAATGGGCCGCCGGCTTTTCAGCACCAGCGCCCGCCGCCCGGCCCGGAGCCTCATCTCCATTTCCCGGGGCGTGCCGCAGGTGGGGGGACAGGAATAGTTGGCCCCATACTGGCCGCAGCGGTTTTCTTCACAAAAGGGCCGGAATTTGGCGTCCACCGGGATCGCCGCCGCATCAATGACAGCGGCGGTAAAGCCCCGGGCCTCCGCCAACCGGATCAACTCTTCATCGGACATTGCCCTCGCCTCCTTTTTCATTTATACCATACCACGGTTCCCGGGAAAGTGCAAATCCCCAGGCCGAAGAGTTGAAATCTGCAAGCCCCGAAAAATTTTTGGAATTTTTAGCACTCTCCCCTTGTCAGTGCTAAAATCAGTGCTATAGTATAGACGTGTTCCGGAAAGGGACCTGAGAGGGGCCCCGGAGGGAACCAAGCCCCGAGAGATCGGGAGCCGGCGCAGGGCGCCGGCGAGAAGAGTTTCTCCCCGCCGACGGTGCGCGATTTTGGAGGAATGACTTATGTTGCCCAGCATTTTCAGTGAGAATCTGTTTGATGATATGTTTGACCGCGCCTTTGACATGGACGCCATGTTCGGCGGTCGGAATCCCCTGTATGGCAAGCACGCAAAGAACCTGATGAAGACCGATGTCCGGGAGACCGAGAACAC
The DNA here is from genome assembly GCA_934589155.1 of uncultured Oscillospiraceae bacterium. Lineage (GTDB taxonomy): Bacteria > Bacillota > Clostridia > Oscillospirales > Oscillospiraceae > Faecousia. Next base: position 24,657 of record CAKTNP010000004.1, read on the forward strand.
CTATGAACTGGACATTGACCTGCCCGGCTTCAAGAAGGACGAGATCCAGGTGGAGCTGGAGGACGGTTATCTCACCATCCGGGCCGAGAAGGGCGTGGACAAGGACGAGACCGACAAGAAGGGCCGCTACATCCGTCAGGAGCGCTACGCCGGTGCTCTGAGCCGCAGCTTCTATGTGGGCCAGAACATTACGGTGGAGGACATGAACGCCAAGTTTGAAAACGGCATCCTGCAGATTTCCGTGCCCAAGGCGGCACAGAAGCAGCTGCCCAAGAAGAACGTTCTCGCCATTGAGTAAGGGACCCTTCGGGGGCGCAGCCTATGGGCTGCGCCCTTTTTTATGCCGCAGGGCCGGAGCTTTCCCCGGTTCTGCGGTTTTTCTTTACTTTTTCCCCGGAGGCCGGTATAATGAGATATTGAGAAAATCTGCGGGAATCCCCCCTTTTGAGGTGACGACTTTGACTGACCTTTCTAAAATTCGGAACTTTTCCATCGTGGCCCACATTGACCACGGCAAGTCCACCCTGGCCGACCGGCTCTTGGAGCAGTGCCAGGCCGTGGAGCAGCGGGAAATGGAGGACCAGATCCTGGACAATATGGACCTGGAACGGGAACGGGGCATTACCATCAAGGCCCGGGCCGTGCGGCTGAACTACACCGCCCAGGACGGGGAGACCTACGCCCTGAACCTGATCGACACTCCGGGCCACGTGGACTTCAACTATGAGGTGTCCCGGTCCCTGGCGGCCTGCGAGGGAGCCGTTCTGGTGGTGGACGCCAGCCAGGGCGTGGAGGCCCAGACCCTGGCCAACGCCTACCTCGCCATTGACGCGGGGCTGGAGGTCCTGCCCGTTATCAACAAGATCGACCTGCCCGCCGCCCGGCCGGAGGAGGTCAAGGCCGAGATCGAGGACATTATCGGCATCCCCGCCGAGGACGCCCCGGAGATCTCCGCCAAGAACGGCATCAACATCCCCGCCGTGCTGGAAATGGTGGTTCAGGGAGTCCCGGCCCCCCAGGGGGACCGCTCCGCTCCCCTGAAGGCCCTGATCTTTGACAGCCAGTATGACTCCTATCGGGGGGTCATCGTCTACATGCGGGTGAAGGAAGGTACCGTAAAGCCCGGCATGGACATTAAAATGATGGCCACCGGCGCCGTGTACAAGGTGGTGGAGGTGGGCACCATGAGTCCCCTTGGTCTGATCCCCGCCGACGCCCTAGGGGCCGGAGAGGTGGGCTATCTCACCGCCTCCATCAAGACCGTGTCCGACACCCGGGTGGGCGACACCGTCACCGAGGCTCTGCGGCCGGCGGAGGAGGCTCTGCCCGGCTACCGGACCGTCCAGCCCATGGTATTCTCCGGCGTGTACCCCGCCGACGGCAGCAAGTACCAGGACCTGCGGGACGCCCTGGAAAAGCTGAAACTCAATGACGCCTCCATGACCTATGAGCCGGAAAGCTCCGTGGCTCTGGGCTTCGGCTTCCGCTGCGGCTTTTTGGGGCTTCTGCACATGGAGGTCATCCAGGAGCGGCTGGAGCGAGAGTACAACCTGGACCTTATTACCACTGCCCCCAACGTGATTTACAGGATCACCAAGACCGACGGCACGGTCCTTATGGTGGACAACCCCCTGAACTATCCGGACCCGGCGGAGATCGAGCTGGCGGAAGAACCCTTCGTCAAGGCCAGCCTCATCACCCCCCAGGAGTACGTGGGTAATATCATGGAGCTGTGCCAGGAGCGCCGGGGGGAGTTCAAGGATATGACCTATCTGGACAACACCCGGGTGGAGCTCCACTATCTCATGCCCCTCAACGAGATCATTTATGACTTCTTCGACGCCCTGAAATCCAGGACCCGGGGCTACGGCTCCCTGGACTATGAGCTGGACGGCTACCGGCCCAGCAAGCTGGTGAAGCTGGACATTCTCCTGAACGGGGAGATCGTGGACGCCTTGAGCTTCATCCTCTTTGCGGATAACGCCTATCCCCGGGCCCGAAAGATCTGCGAAAAGCTGAAGGACAACATTCCCCGGCAGATGTTCGAGATCCCGGTCCAGGCCGCCATCGGCGGCAAGGTCATCGCCCGGGAGACCATCAAGGCCCTGCGGAAGGACGTGCTGGCCAAGTGCTACGGCGGCGACATCACCCGGAAGAAGAAGCTGCTGGAAAAGCAGAAGGAGGGCAAGAAGCGGATGCGGACCTTCGGCACGGTGTCCGTCCCCTCCGAGGCCTTTATGGCCGTGCTGAAATTGGACGAGGATTAAAAAGGAGGCAGTTTTATGCCGATCATGCTGCAAAAACAACCGAAAAAGCCTCTTGGCATTTATATTCATGTACCCTTCTGCCGGAGCAAGTGCCAGTACTGCGACTTTTACTCCCTGGGTGGCAGCCGGGACCGGGGCCTGATGGAGGGCTATCTGGAGGCCGTGTGCAAGCACATCGCCGAGGCCCTGGCCCTGGCCCCGGACTATGAAGTGGACACCATTTACTTCGGCGGCGGCACCCCCACCTTCTTCGGGGCCGAGGGCCTCAGCTCCATTCTCTACGCCATCCGCCGGAAGATCGACGTGAGCTCCAACGCGGAGATCACCTTTGAGGCCAACCCCGACAGCGTTACGGACCAGATGCTCCGGCGGCTGAAGGCCGAGGGCTTCAACCGGGTATCCCTGGGGGTCCAGACCGACAACGACGAGCTGCTGAAAAAACTGGGACGGCCCCACAACTACGCCCAGGCGGTGTCCGCCGTCCGGGCCATCCGGAAGGCCGGGTTCAAGAACCTGTCCCTGGATCTCATGTACGGCCTGCCGGGTCAGACCCTGTCCGACTGGAAACGGACTCTGCAGCACGTGCTGGAGCTGGAGCCGGACCATATGTCCTGCTACGGCCTGAAGGTGGAGGAGGGAACTCCCCTGTGGGAGATCCGGAATTACAGCAACCTGCCCGGGGACGACCAGCAGGCGGATATGTATCTGGCCGGGGTGGAGATCCTGGAGCAGGCGGGCTACCGGCAGTATGAGATCTCCAACTTCGCCCGCCGGGGCTGCCGGTCCCGGCACAACCTCAAATACTGGACCGGCGGGGAGTACCTGGGCTTCGGCCCCTCCGCCAGCTCCGATTTCGGCGGCAAGCGGTTCACCATCGCCCCCAACCTGCCGGGGTACATCAAGGGCATCCAGAAGGGCGGCCCGGTGCTGTCCGAATGTCAGGATATGCCCATGAAGGAACGGGCCGGGGAGTATGTGATGCTGCGGATGCGGACCACCCAGGGCATAAACGCCGAGGAATATGAGAAAAAATATCTGCTGCCCTTCGCGCCCCTGGAAGCGGTGCTGGAGACCTGTCTCCAGCGGGGCCTGGCCCGGTGCCGGGAAGGGGAATGGAGCCTGACGCCTAAGGGCTTTTTGGTGTCCAATGCCATTATTTCGGACCTGCTCATCGCCCAGGAGAACTCCACGCCCCTGGCGAGAAGGCATTGATTTGATGTAGGGGCGCCGCCGCCCGTGGGGCTATCAATTTCCCCCGCATTTGTAGGGGCCGATGCCCACATCGGCCCCTACGGGTGTGGAAATCCCGGGTATGCAGTCAAAGCATAAAAGCATTTTTTATAGAACAATGACGCTTCGTGTTGCAAATAACCCTCACGCAGCCTTTGAAATCCTAGGTGGAGGGGCGATTCTGTTTACGAAATCGCCCTAGAGTTAGGCCGGGTAATCTCTCCGGGTTTCGGAGGGAGGGATTGTTAAGGGCGGGGCGTCTGCGTCGGCACAAACTCCATATCCCTCGTGCCGACTTTTCGGTGAAAAGTCAGCCCTCGTCCATTTCGTTGCGCCTCCTTTCCCATTCGGTCCCCGGAGGGGCCGAATGGGTCCCTGATTGCCCCTCCCTTAACCACGTCTTTTCCCCATTTCTGCGTGATCAGAAATGGGGCCGTCGGAGACACGTTCCCCTGGCGGGAACCGGAAGGTTTGCATGGCGGGCCGATGCTCCATCGGCCCCTACGGATACAATTTCGATGGCGCAAAGCAAACCCAGCGGTAAAATTCAATTCCGCTACCGGAGCGGACCTTTGAAATACACAAAAACCCCAACATTCCCAGGAAAGGAGGACACCCCATGGAGCTGCAAATTCCGGCCTATGCCGCAAACCTGATGAAAAAACTGGAACAGGCCGGCTATAACGTCTGGGCCGTAGGCGGCTGCGTCCGGGACAGCCTCCTGGGCCTTACCCCCCACGACTGGGACCTATGTACCTCCGCCCTGCCGGAACAGACGGCGGCGGTGTTCTCGGACCTTCCCCTGATCCGAAACGGGGAAAAGCACGGCACCATCGCCGTGTGCACCCAGGGGCAGGTGGTGGAGATCACCACCCTGCGGTCCGAGGGAAGCTATACCGACGGCCGCCACCCGGACTGGGTGAAATTCGTGCCGGACCTGCGGCAGGATCTGGCCCGCCGGGACTTTACGGTGAACGCCATGGCCTGGAACCCCGCTGGCGGCCTTCAAGACCCCTTCGGCGGGGCCCGGGACCTGAAAGCCGGGATCTTGCGGGCCGTGGGAGACCCGGAGACCCGATTCCGGGAGGACGGCCTGCGGATCCTCCGGGGTCTGCGGTTCGCCGCCCGGTTCTCCCTTTCTATCGACCCGGAGACGGGCCGGGCCATGAACGACTGCGCCGGGCTGCTCCGGAAAATCGCCGTGGAACGGATCTATACGGAGCTCATGGGCTTTCTGCCCCGGGCCACGGCAGGCCTTCTCTGCACTTATGCCCCCGTCATTTGCGCCGTGATCCCGGAGCTGGCGCCTGCCGTGGGCTTTCAGCAGCACAACCCCCACCACAGTCTGGACGTGTACTGCCACATTGCCCATGTGGTGGAGGCGGCTCCACCTGCGGAGGAGCTGCGGCTGGCGGCCCTGCTCCACGACGTGGGCAAGCCCCGGTGCTTTACCCGGGATGAAAACGGCGTGGGCCACTTCAAGGGCCACGCCCAGGTGGGGGCGGAAATGGCTGGGGAGATCCTGGACCGGCTCCGCTGCCCCGCAAAGCGGAAGGAACGGGTGGTGACCCTCATCGCCTATCACGGCTCCTGCCGGAACACCACGGAAAAGGCGGTCCGGCGACTCCTACGAAAGCTGGGGGAGGACATGACCCGGGAGCTGCTGGAGCTGGACCGGGCGGACTGCCACGGCAAGCCTACCGACGACCGCCAGGAGGTTTTTGACCAATTTGAAGAGGTTTTGAATCAGGTTTTGGCGGAAAAGCCCTGCTTTTCCCTGAAGGATCTGGCGATTTCCGGCCGGGACCTGATGGCTCTGGGCCTGGCCCCCGGTCCGGACCTGGGCCGGATCCTGAACACGCTCCTGGACCGGGTGGCGGAGGGCAGCCTGGAAAACGACCGGACCCTTCTGCTGGAGGAGGCCCAGCGGCTCCGCTGAGGTGCAGAATTTTACGACTTTTGTGCAGAAAATTTCATTGCTTTTTCCGGGGACGCCGCTATAATGGGTAGCGAACAGGAAAACAAGCCAAACCGCCCTGGGCGGAAAAGATTAGGAGGGTTCACAATGGTGATTCTGGTAACCGGAGCCATGGGCTACATCGGCTCCCACACCTGCCTGGAGCTTTTGAAGGCAGGCTATGACGTGGTGGCTGTGGACAATCTGGTCAACAGCAGCGAGGAATCCATCAACCGGGTGGAGCAGCTCACGGGCAAGACCGTAAAGCGCTACATTGCCGACGTCTGCGACGAGAAGGCCATGGAGCGGATCTTTGACGAGACGGATCCCGCCTGCATCATCCACTTTGCCGGGCTGAAGGCCGTAGGCGAAAGCGTTCAGAAGCCTCTGGAATACTACGACAACAATCTGAATTCCACCATGACCCTGTGCCGGGTCATGGGCAAGCGGGGCAATCGGAACATTATTTTCTCCTCCTCCGCCACGGTGTACTCCGCCGACAACGAAATGCCCCTGAAGGAGACCAGCCGCACCGGCGGCTGCACCAACCCCTACGGCTGGACCAAGTACATGACCGAGCAGATCCTCTCCGGCGTGGCCCACGCGGACCCGGAGTGGAGCGTGACCCTGCTGCGGTACTTCAACCCCATCGGTGCCCACGAAAGCGGTATGCTGGGGGAGGATCCCCGAGGGATCCCCAATAACCTGATGCCCTATATTTCCCAGGTGGCCATCGGCCGCCGGGAGCGGCTGTCCGTCTACGGCAACGACTATCCCACCCCCGACGGCACCGGCGTCCGGGACTACATCCACGTGGTGGATCTGGCCCGGGGCCATGTGGCGGCGGTGGAATACACCCTGCGGCACAAGGGCGTGGAGGTCTTCAACCTGGGCACCGGCACAGGGTACAGCGTCCTGGACATCGTGAACACCTTCATGGAAGTGAACCATGTGAACATTCCCTATGTGATCACGGACCGGCGGCCCGGCGACATTGCCACCTGCTACGCCGACCCCACCAAGAGCCGGGAGGTCCTGGGCTGGGAGGCCACCCACACCCTGGCGGATATGTGCCGGGACACCTGGAACTGGCAGAAGAAGAACCCCATGGGCTACGGCGCGCAGGACTGACCGCAGATTCCCCCCAATGCACGCAACAAGACGCCCGCGGCCAAGTGGGCGTCTTGTTTTGTCTTTGGCCGCCTATGGGCATTTGCCCCGCAGACGCAAAAAGATCCGCAGAGGAAACTTTCTCTGCGGATCTTTTTTATATCACATAATACAGCACCAGGGTAATGACCGCCGGAACGAAGAAGGTCAGGCCGGCCAAAAGGGGCCCCGCCGGGCTCTTCCGCTTGGCGGTTTTCCGGTCCTGGTATTCCCGGAAGGTCTCCTCCCGGGCGTTTCCGATGCTGGCCCCGGGCACATGGGTGTGGAACACGCTCTTGACGCCGTAGGTCATTACATCGAAGGTCCCCTGGTTCCGGCAGAACACCAGACCGCCGTAACCCAGAAGCAGGACCCCCGGCACAAAGAAGCTGTCGCAGATCCGCCGCAGCAGTTCGTCGGAGCCCTGGGAATTCAGCACAAAGGTCAGGATCCCAAAGGCCAGGCCCACCGCCAGGTTGATCAGATAGCTTTTCCGCCTGGGCTTCATTTTGCCAGCTCCTGCTGATACCGGGCAAACTCCGCGTCATTGCACATGACGAAGTGGCCGGGTTCCACCTCCCGGAAGCTGGGCTTGTCCACGGTGTAATCATGCTCCGCCAGGGGGTTGTAGGTGATCCGCTGACGGGTCTTTTCGTAGATGGGATCCGGCAGGGGAATGGCGGAAAGCAGAGACCGTGTATAGGGGTGCAGGGGATGGGCAAACAGCTCGTCGGAGGTGGCCATTTCCACCATCTTACCGAAGTACATGACGCCGATCCGGTCGGAGAAGTACTTGACCACGGACAGGTCGTGGGCAATGAACAGCAGGGTCAGGCCGAACTTCTCCCGTAGCTCGTTCAGAAGATTGATGACCTGGGCCTGAACGGACACGTCCAGTGCGGACACGGGCTCGTCGGCAATGATGACCTCCGGGTTCATGATAACGGAACGGGCCACGCCGATCCGCTGCCGCTGGCCGCCGGAGAACTCATGGGGATACCGGGTGGCATGCTCGGGCACTAGGCCAACCAGCTCCAGCATTTCGTTGACCCGCTGGTTGATGACCTTCTCGTCCCGCTCGCCCTGGATCACCAGACCCTCTGCAATGATCTCCCGAACGGTCATACGGGGATCCAGAGAGGCAATGGGATCCTGGAAGATCATCTGGATCTGGGTCACCAGCTTGGTCTTCCGTGCCTTGCGCATTTCGTTTTTATACTCGGCGGAGAGCCTGGTCTTTTCCTCGCCCTGGGCCTTTTCCAGAAGGGGCTCATACTTGGCCTTCACCGCAGCCATCTGCTGCCTGGCATATTCCTTGTCGCAGTTCTTCTGGTCGTGGTCCGCCTGCTTCATGAGAGCCCGCTGCTCGGCGATGGTCGTCTCCATCTGGGCCTTCAGCTCCTGGGCCTGCTCGGGGTGGGCCTTGGCCCCCTCCTTGTAGTCCGCCCGGGCCTTTTTCATGGCGTCCTGGTAGGACCGCTTGCCGGCGGCAATGCGGATGCCCTTGAAGTAGACGCTGCCGGAGGTGATATTGTACAGCTTGATGATGGACCGGCCGGTGGTGGTCTTGCCGCAGCCGGACTCGCCCACCAGGCCGAAGACCTCGCCCTTGTGGATCTCGAAGCTGACATTGTCGACGGCCTTCAGCTCGCCGCCTTCCATTTTGAAATACTGGCAGAGGTTCTCCACCTTCAGAAGAACTTCTCCCTGATTGGGCTGCTTATTGGCCATCTTCAGTCCCCCTTCTGCTCCTCATTCTGGCGATCCGGTCTTGAATGACCTTGGGCGGATCGATCTTCGGCGCATCCGGATGGAGCAGCCAGGTCGCCGCGTAGTGGGTATCGCTGATCTTGAACATAGGCGGCTGCCGCTCAAAATCGATCTTCATGGCGTACTTGTTCCGGGGGGCAAAGGCGTCGCCCACCGGCGGGTAGATCATGTTGGGCGGGGTGCCGGGAATGGCCTCCAGCTTTTCGTTGGTGTCCAGATCCGGCATAGAGGACATGAGGGCCCAGGTGTAGGGATGGGCCGCGTGATAGAAGATGTCCTCGGAGGTGCCGTATTCCACGATCTTACCGGCGTACATCACCGCCACCCGGTCGGCCATGTTGGCCACAACGCCCAGGTCGTGGGTGATGAAGATAACGGAGAGCTGACGCTCCCGCTTCAGCTTATTGATGAGCTCCAGGATCTGGCTCTGAATGGTCACGTCCAGAGCGGTGGTGGGCTCGTCGCAGATCAGAATATCGGGGTTGGCCGCCAGGGCAATGGCGATGACGATACGCTGCCGCATGCCGCCGGAGAACTCGAAGGGGTACTGGTTGTACCGCTTGTGGGGCTCCGCAATGCCCACCTCGTCCATGAGCTTAATGGCCCGGCGCTTGGCAACCCGGCGGGTCACCTTGTCCACCACGCCGGAGGCGTTCTCCTTGAAGAAGTCCACCAGCTCGATGGTCTGGGCCTGATAATTCCGCTGGCTCCGGCCGCCCAGCACGTGGCGGTAGTGGTCCATGAGCCGGTCGATCAGGTGAGCGATGTTCTCCTTCACCAGGTCCAGGTCGATGACCGCGGCGGCGGCCACCTGCCAGTCCGGGGTCTTGCCCTTGGCCATCTGCTTGTCGTACTTGGCCTTGTCCTTTTCATAGACCTTCATGGCCCTGGCGTTGGTATGAATGGCAGAGAAGTATGTGTCCAGCTCACTCTTCAGGCTGGAGGGGAAGGTGCCGGTCAGGCTGTCCTTCCGAATGTTCAGAGGATCCACCGTGGCGTTCACGGCGGTGACCAGAGCCTTATAAGTGGCGTAGCACTCCTTCTTGTCCAGCTTCTCCTTGGCGTAGACCGCCTTGGCGGCCTCCAGGGCCTCAATGGCCTTTTCCAGATTGGCGTAGGACTGGTTGGCGGTGTACTCCAGGCCGGCCTTGGCGTTGTCGATGAACTTCTCCATGAAGTTCTCGTTCAGGTAATCCAGCAGGAACTTGTCCAGCTCGTTCACGGGCATATCGGGCAGTTCCTTGCCGCTGAAGGTCAGGTAGTAGCCCATGCGGAAGAAGTTGGGCGCCTGCTTGTGGACAGCCTTCCGGAGGATCTCCCGGATCTCCCGCATGTTCTTCAGCAGGTCCTCATACTCCTGGTTCTTCTTGGACTGCTTCCACAGGCCCTTCAGATCCCCGGCCAGAGTCTTGATCCGGGCGGCGTCGTCCTTTACCACGTACTCGTTGACGGAGGCCGCAGCCTGGGTGGCCACGTCGTTGATCCGATCGGTCACGTCCTTGGTGGAGTGCTTCTCCAGTTCAAAGATCAGATCGTCCAGATCATCCAGGGCCTCCACAGCCGCCTCATGGGCGGTGTTGTAGGCGGATTCCAGTTCAATGTGCTTGAACTCGAACTTGTCAAAATTCTTGCACATGGCGGTGAGCTCCGCGGCCTTGGCGGAATCATTGGGGGCCAGGGCCTGGATCATGGCGTTGTTCAGGCTTTTCAGAGTGGTGTTGAAATTGTTCCGGCTCTCCCGCTGCCGGGCCTTGCCCTTCAGGAGCATGGCCTCGGTGAGCTGTTTGCCGATCTTCACGATGGGGTCCAGGCTGGACATGGGGTCTTGGAAGATCATGGCGATCTTGTCGCCCCGGATCTTGTGGAAGTCCTCCTCGGAGATCTTCAGCAGGTCCTTGCCGTCATAGATAATCTCGCCGGACTCGGTGATGGCGTTGTTGGCCTGAATACCCAGAATGGCCTTGGAGGTCACGGACTTGCCGGAACCGGACTCGCCCACGATGGCCAGGGTCTCGCCCTTGGCCAGGTCGAAGTCAATGCCCCGGACCGCCTGGACCTTGCCGTTGGCCGTGCGGAAGGAGATCCGCAGATTACGTACTTGCAGCTTCGTTTCCATTAGCCTTCCTCCCCTCTGGTGGTCGGGTTGAATGCATCCCGCAGACCGTTGCCGAACAGGTTAAAGGAAATCATCAACAGGCTGATGAACAGGCTGGGCCACAGCAGGGTGTGGGGTGCGCTGGTGACGGCGGCATTGCCTTGGCTCAGCAGAGTACCGATGGTGGTACCGGCGAAGCTGGACAGATCCACAATACCCAGGTAGGTGATGGTGGTCTCGGACCGAATCACATTGGGGATCACCAGAGCGCAGCTGGTGATGATGGTGCCGATGGCGTTGGGGAAAATATGCTTGAACATAAGCCGTCCGTCGGAGGCGCCCAGGGTCCGGGCCGCCATGACGAATTCCTGACCCTTGAACCGGTAGAACTGCTTCCGGGTCAGGGCAGCCATGCTGATCCAGCCCGTCAGCACAAAGGCGAAGAGGAACGATGGCACAATGCCCACCTTCTGGGCCAGGTGCAGCTGGAACAGGGTGATGACCACCACAAAGGGCAGGCCGGAAAGAATGTCGGAAATACGATCCATGACCATATCGATGCGGCCGCCGTAGTAGCCCTGAATGGCGCCGTAGATGGCGCCGATGGTCAGGTTGATGGCGGAGACCACGATGGCAAAGATCAGGGAGAACCTGGCGCCGATGCCGATGGCGCAGAACAGATCCTGGCCCATGGCATTGGTGCCGAAGATGTAGCTGGGCTCATGACCGTTGATATACTGATAGTAGTTGTAGTAGCAGACACGGGCCTGGACGGAGCCGGACTTCCGCACGGAGTAAATGTAGGAACCGTCGTCACCCTCGATCCGCAGAGAATCATAGGGCGCGCCCTCGATCTCCTTCTTGGTGGAGTACATGGGGGTGAAGTTGCCGTCCTTGTCCAGGACCGCAGCGCCCTTGGAATCCACCTCATACCAGATATTGGGCTGGTCGGTGATGCCGTTGATGGCTTCCGGCTCCACATAGGGATAAATGACCTGAATGCCGGTATCTTTCTGCCAGGCCTGGATCTTCTCGAACTCGGCGTAGGAGAACACGCGGTACACCACGCCCAGCTCATAATACCGGTTGATCTTCAGATCATAGGTGGAGCGCTCCACCATCTTGCCCCGGTACTTGACCAGGGTCACGTTTTCCTTGGCGATCCCCAGGACGGGATCCAGGCCGGTCTCCTGGGCGATGGCCTTCCAGGCGTTCATGGACGCCTCGTTCTGGCTGGCGTGGATCTTCTCGCCGTCCATAATGCCGATGTTCAGTTTGGCGATCTCGGGCACGTAGGAGGGATAGTTGATGTAGAGCTTATCCTTGTCCTGAATGGTGTAGGGGGACAGAGAGGGGGCCAACAGAGCGAAGATCACCAGGAACAGCAGGATCCACGCGGCCACCACGGAGGACTTGTTCCTGGAGAACCGCCGCAGAGCGTCCTGGAAGAAGCTGTGGGACTTGGTCTCCAGCTTGTTGTCGTGCAGGTGGGCGTCCTTCTGCACGAACTCGAATTCTTCGGGAGCGATGTGCTCGAATTTCATCTCTTTCCTCATTTCTTCGACCCCATTCTGATACGCGGATCAATAAAGCCGTAGCTGATATCGACCACAAGGTTGGCAGCCAGTCCCACCGCCGTATAGAAGCAGGTGGTCAGCATGAAGATCGGGTAGTCCTGGGCGTTGATGGCGTCAATGGTCAGACGGCCCACACCGGGGATGGAGAAGATCCGCTCAATGATCAGGCTGCCGCCCAGAATACCGATGAATTCACCGATGATGGCGGGGACCACCACCACGAAGCAGTTCCGCAAGGCATGTCGGACAGTGGCCTGGGTCCGGGTCAGACCCTTGGTCCGGGCCAGGAGCATGAACTCGGAGGTCAGCACCTCGGTCAGCTCCGCGCGGGTGGTACGGGTAAATCCGGCAATGGTGCCGAAGCCCAGAGCCATGACGGCCGGCAGCATGCTGACAAACATGGAGGGACTGAACCAGTCCGTGCCGGATTTCATCAGGAACGGCAGCCAGCCCAGCTTGTAGCTGAACAAATACTGAATGATGAAGGCGTACACAAAGGAGGGCACCGAAATGACCACCATAGTCAGCGTGGAGATCAGATAGTCTATCCAAGTGTTCTTCTTCAGGGCGGCAAAAACGCCCAGGCCGATGCCGATAGGGATACTGAACAGAATGGAATACAAGTTCACGATCACCGTGGCCGGCAGCCGCTGGGTGAAAATCTGTACCACGTCCCGGCCAAAGAACAGCTTGTCGCTGATACCCCAGTCAAATTTGGTCACAATATCCCGCAGGAATATTCCAAACTGCGTCATATAGGGTTTATTGTAACCCATTGCCTCTCGCCGGGCCTCCACGATAGCGGTGTGGGGATCGCCCAGAGGAAGCTGTACCGGGGGCAACATCCGGATCAGCACAAAGCACATGAGGGTGATGATCAAGAACACCAGGATCATGTACAGGATTCTTTGGAACGTGTATTTCAGCATTTGCCATCCTCCTGTCAGAGTTTCTGTATTTGCAGGGGTCTTTCTGTCTCACAGAAAATGGGCTCGGCGATTCCGATAAGGGATCGCTCAGTCCGTTCGCTGTAGATCTCATGCGTTTTCCCGAAAAACAAGAAATCGGCAGGGGCGCACAGCACCTCCGCCTGGGTACGTTTCCCGGGATTTTCCGCATCTTGGGGCCTGAGCCCAGTATGCGCAATGGTAGCAGGGGCGCATGGCGCCCCCGCTACTCTTGTTTCGCGAAGCGATGCTATCAAGGCTGCGTTATGAACTTAGTAGCTCAGCTCGCCGCCCTGCTCGGCCACATAGGAGTTCCACTCAGCATCGTTGTAGTTGTACTTCAGGTAAGCCAGTCCGCCGTAGCTGAGGACGGGGTTGAACTCGTCAACAACGTAGTAGGCCTTCTGGGTCAGCAGGAAGATGGAACCATCCTGCAGCATGGGCAGGTAGTCGTAGGTCTCCAGGACCTTGCCCTCGATGCCGGCCATGATGCTCAGACGGGTCTCGACATCAGCCTGGCCCTCGCCGAAGTTGTAGTCCACGCCGCCCTCGTTAACGGTAGCGCCGTTCAGAGCATCGGACCACTTGTGGATGTTCATGGTGACCTCGGTGGCAGTGCCGTTCACAGGCACGGTCAGGGTCATGTCGACGGAGTCAGCGTTGAACCAGGAAGCGTCGTACTGGTAAGCGGGGTTGACGTACAGGTCGGTCAGGCTGAAGGGGTTCATCTTGGAACCGGTCCAGCCGGCCAGCACGGTGTCGGACAGGCCGTTCTTGATCTTGGTGTTCCAGTCGTTGCCGTAAGGAGCGGACTTCACGAACTTCACCTTGCCGTCGAAGGGAGTGCCGGCAGTGACCTCAGCCATCTTCTCGTTGAGGTAGTCGATGGTCTTGGTCATGAAGTCGGAGTCAGCGGACATGCAGTACTCGATGGTCACGGTCTGATCGGAGACGCCGTCTTTATCGTTGTCGGTGATGTAGCCGGCAGCAAGGGCCTCGTCAAAGGCCTGCTTGTACAGCTCCTTGGCAGCCTCGGGATCGTAACCGGTGATGGAGGCAACAGCCTCATCCAGGTTGGCATACTTGCTGGTGTCCACAGAGTAGAAGTCGCACAGGACCTGCTTGGCCTGATCGGTGCTGCGGTAGGTAGCGCCGGTCTCGGGATCGTAGATGTAGGTGTTGCCGATGATGCCGTAGCCGCCGGAACGGGCGGGGGAGATGGTAGCCGCGAACAGCTCCTTATCGTAGGTCACGGCCACAGCCTTCCGGAAGGACAGCAGGGTCATGGTCTGCAGATCGGTAGTGGTCTGATCGAAGTCGGCGGCAGCCTCACGGTTGTTGATGGCGTCCTTGTAGCCGTTCAGGATCAGGAAGAACACGGTCTCCTTGGGGAGGGTGTGAGCGTACTCGGACTGACGATAGGTGGTCATGTCGTCAGCGGTCAGACCGTAAGACATCAGCTGACCCTTCAGGAACATCATCTTCGCGGTAGCGGACTCTTCCACGACCTGGCAGTCGATGACGTCGGTAGCATACATCTGATAGGTCTCACCGTCGGTGGGATCCACATACTGGTGCTGGCCGTCGGTGTAGCCGTACCAGTTCTCGTTCCGAACCAGCTGCAGAGCCTTGCCGGACTGATAGGAAGCCAGCTTGTAGGGGCCGTAGGAAGCGGAGGTCTCCACGCTGGAGCAGTAGTTGGTGGTCTTCAGGCCGTTGGTCTCGGTGATACCGGCGTCATACAGGTCGGTCTTCACCAGCCAGTTGGAGGTCAGGGAGTAGTAGAGGTTGAAGCCGGACAGAGCCTTGGCCAGAACCAGGGTGATCTGGTAGTCGCCGGACTTGTACAGGCCAACATTCTCCCAGGGGAACTCGGCCCACTCCTCAGCGTACACCAGGTAAGCGGGGATGGTGGAGCCGTCGGTCTCGCCCCAGGCCTCGTTGCCGGTGATGGTGGTGGTCAGGGCGTCCAGGGTCTCCTCGGTCAGGGGAGTCACGCCGTCGTCGGTCATGTTGTCCACCAGGGTCTGATATTTGCTGGTGTCAAAGTACTGATCGCCGTAGTTGTCAACATAGTCCTTCAGAGCATCGCCGCTCAACTGGTCGATGCCGATGGTCATGGCGACATAGACCTTCTTGCCATCGGGGGTCACATACTGGCCGTTGTCGTCCTTGGTCAGGTCGGCAACCGCGTTCTGCAGAGTCTCATAGGTGGTGGTGCCGCCCTTGGAATAGGCCTCGGCGCCGGCCACGCACATGGTCTGCGCGTAGTAGTCGGTAGCACGGTAGTTCATCATGGCCGGATCCAGCAGACGCTTCATGGACTCGACGTAGTCATCAGCGGTGATGGGGGTGCCGTCGTCCCAGGTAGCGTTCTGGTTCAGGTCGATGGTGTAAGCGTAGCCGGAGGTAGCGCTCTCGGGGATGCCGAACTCAGGATGATCGGCCTTGACCTGCTCGGTCACATCAACGGGATCGCCGGCAGCCATCTCAGGAACAATGGCGTATCCGGTGTAGGGCTCCTCAGTGTTGCCCTCTGCATCGGTAACGGGATGCAGCTCATCGTTGAAGAAGAAGTTGTACAGACCGGGACGCAGGTACTCGGTCAGGTAGTCGTCGTCGTTGGTCTCGTAGGTGTGGGGGTTCCAGTTGGTGGTCAGCACGCTAACGTAGTCGTTGTAGGTGTAGGTGCTGTCGCCGGTGTTGGCCGGCTCGGTGGTGCTGCCGGTGGACTCGGTGTTAGCCGTGGTGTTATTCGCAGGAGTCTTAGAGCAGCCAGCGAACACAGAGACGACCATCAGCACAGCCAGAAGCAGCGCAAGTGTCTTCTTCATTTTCGTTCCTCCTTATATATTCCTATGATCACGGGCCTTAGGTCCGAAACATAGTCTTAGGTAGGCCCGGCGGGGCGGGGCTCCTGAAAATCCCGATTCCCTCCCGAGTTTCATCTATTTTAGCACAGAAATTCCGTTGATTTCAAGACCTTTTTTGCACTATTTTGATTTATATTGCATTTGAACAAAATCCCTCCCGGCAAACCCGGCGATTTTTGTTCATCTGTAACAGTTTCTTCACAATCTGTGCCCCATTGGCGTACAGGTGTCCCCTATCCGACCCATTTTCGGCCTTTCCTCACCCATTTCAAAACCATTTTTTCGGCTTTTGTCCGCACTGTATAGACACACCGTTTTCCCATATATACAAAATGAATGTTTGCACGAATTCACTTGCACATTTTTCTTTCAATTGTCTCAAAACGGGCGGAAATAAAAAGTCTCCCGGACGCTGCCGTCCGGGAGAGGGAATTATGGCTCAATTGCCCCGTTTTTTCATGACCTGGCGCATCCGCTCGGAGTGGTCCAGGATCCGCTTCCGGATCCGCAGGCTCTTGGGGGTGCATTCCAGCAGTTCGTCGTCTGCCAGGAACTCCAGGCATTGCTCTAGGGAGAAGATCCTGGGCGTGGTCAGCCGCAGGGCCTCGTCAGAACCGGCGGCCCGCATGTTGGTCAGCTGCTTCTTCTTGCAGACGTTGACGGTCATATCCTCATTCCGGCTGCAGATGCCCACCACCATGCCGGCGTAGACCGGCGTGCCGGGTCCGATGAACAGGGCGCCCCGGTCCTGGGCGTTGAACAGGCCGTAGGAGCAGGCCTCGCCGGTCTCAAAGGCCACCAGGGACCCGGTGAGCCGCCGCTCGATCTCGCCCTTCATGGGGGCGTAGGAATCCAGCACGGAGGACATGATGCCCTCGCCCCGGGTGTCGGTCAAAAACTCGTTCCGGTAGCCAAACAGGCCCCGGGAGGGGACCAAAAACTCCAGGCGATAGCGGCTGCCCATGGGGGTCATGGACACCAGGTCGCCCTTCCGGCGGCCCATTTTCTCAATGACGGAGCCCATGGATTCCTCGGGCACGTCGGCCACCATCCGCTCGATAGGCTCGCACTTGACCCCGTCGATCTCCTTTGTCAGCACATGGGGCGTGGATACGGCAAACTCATAGCCTTCCCGGCGCATGGTCTCCATGAGGATGGACAGGTGCATTTCGCCCCGGCCCGCCACGTTGAAGGAGTCGGTACCCACCTCGGTAACGTGGAGGGACACGTCCTTCAGCAATTCCTTTTCCAGCCGATCCCGCAGGTTCCGGCTGGTGACAAACTTGCCCTCCCGTCCGGCAAAGGGGCTGTCGTTGACGGAGAAGGTCATTTCAATGGTGGGGTCGGAGATCTTCACGAAGGGCAGGGGCTCCACCGCCTCGGGGGCGCAGATGGTCCGGCCGATGGTGATGTCCGCCATACCGGACAGGGCCACGATCTCACCGGCGGAGGCCTCGGTGACGGGCACCCGGTTCAGGCCGTCGAACTCGTACAAGGAGACGATCTTGGCCCTTTCCTTCATGTCGGGGTCGTGATAGTCGCAGATCACCACGTCCTGGTTCTGGCGAATGGTGCCCCGCTCAATGCGGCCGATGGCGATCCGGCCCACATACTCATTATAATCGATGGAGGACACCAGCATCTGCAAGGGCGCCTCGGTATCCCCCTCCGGTGCGGGGATATAGTTCACGATGGTGTCGAACAGAGGCGTCAGATCCGTGCCCTCCACATCGGGGCTGTAAGAGGCGATGCCCCGCCGGGCGGAACAGAACAGGGTGGGGGACTCGAACTGCTCGTCGGTGGCGTTCAGATCCAGCAGCAGCTCCAGCACCTCGTCCATGACCTCATGGACCCGGGCGTCGGGCCGGTCGATCTTGTTGACCACCACGATGACCTTGTGGCCCAGCTCCAGGGCCTTGCCCAGGACGAACCGGGTCTGGGGCATGGGGCCCTCGGCGGCGTCCACCAGCAGGATAACGCCGTTGACCATTTTCAGAATCCGCTCCACCTCACCGCCGAAGTCGGCGTGGCCCGGAGTATCCACGATATTGATCTTGGTGCCCTTATAATGAATGGCGGTGTTCTTGGCCAGGATGGTGATGCCCCGCTCCCGCTCCAGGTCGCCGGAGTCCATGACCCGGTCCACCACTGCCTGATTTTCTCTGTAAATGCCGCCCTGCTTGAGCATCTCGTCCACCAGGGTGGTCTTGCCGTGGTCAACGTGGGCGATGATGGCGATATTGCGAATATTCTCCTGCTTCACCATGGAACAAACTCCTTCCGTACGCTCCGAAACAAACTGATCTCACAAATGCAAAATATAGCACATTCAGCATTAGATTGCAACAAATTTGTTGGATAATTCGCAAGATTTTACATTTTTCCGCTCGGAACCCGGCATTGGAGCCTCTCTTTCGTGCAATCTGTTCCACGGCGCCCGCTCCGGGGGCCGTTTTTGCCCTCCGGCTCCGGATACAAAGGGGCCCCGGCGGTTCCGGGAACCGCCGGGGCTTTCCTTATTTCTGCAGCCGGGATACGGCCTTTTTGACCTCCAGGATAATGCGGCCTACCTCCGCCTCCGTGTTTTCGGGGCCCAGGGTCAGCCGCAGGCTGCCGCCCCGGCAGTCCTCCGGCACCCCCATGGCCAGGAGCACATGGCTGGGCTCCAGAGATCCAGACGAGCAGGCGGAGCCGGCCGAGGTGCAGATCCCCGCCCGGTCCAGCAGGAGCAGCAGGGTTTCCCCCTCCACACGTGAAAAGGAAAAATGGGCGTTTCCCGGCAGCCGGTTTACAGGGTCGCCGTTGAGCCGGGCCCCGGGGATCTCCAGGATTCCCCGGATCAGCCGGTCCCGGAGTCCCGTCAAATAGGTCCGGTTTTCTTCCATCCGGGACACCGCTTCCGTCAACGCCGCCGTCATGGCCACGATCCCCGGCAGGTCCTCGGTACCTGCCCGTTTGCCCCGCTCCTGGCCGCCGCCCCGGATCAGGGGCGCCGCCTGAATTCCCCGGCGGCAGTACAGGGCGCCCACGCCCTTGGGCCCGCCGAACTTGTGGCCCGACAGGGACATGAGGTCCACCCCCAGAGCCTGAACGTCCACAGGGATCTGGCCCACGGCCTGAACGGCGTCGGTGTGACACAGAACGCCGTGTTTTCGGCAAAGGGCGGCGATTTCCCGGACCGGCTCCAGGGTCCCCACCTCATTGTTGGCCAGCATCACGGACACCATAGCCGTATCCGGCCGGATGGCGGCCTCCACCTGTCCAGGATCCACCCGGCCCAGGCCGTCCACGTCCAGGAGGGTCACGGAAAAGCCCCGGTCCTCCAGCGCCTCCAGGGTCCGCAGCACTGCGGGGTGCTCGATCTTCGTGGAGATCAGGTGCCGCTTTCCGGCTCTCTCTCCGATCCTGGCCCCGGTCAGCAGGGCCTGGTTGTCGGCCTCGGAGCCGCCGGAGGTAAACAGGATCTCCCGGGGCCCCGCCCCCAGGCACCGGGCCGTCTCCGCCCGGGCCCCCTCCAGGGCCGACTTGGCCTCCCGGCCGGGGCCGTACTGGCTGGAGGGATTGGCCCATAGGGTCTCCGCCGCCTTAGCATAGGCCGCCCGGGCCGCCGGACTCATAGGGCTTGTTGCGGCATGGTCCGCATAGATCATAGAGTCTCCCTCCTTCCTTTTTTGATTTTTCTGTTGTGTTCAGTCCCCGGCAAAGAGCTTCCGGTCCAGGCTCCGGGCGGTAAGGGCAAAGTACAGGGCCGTACCCAGCACCAGCAGCACCGCCGCCTCACCAATGGCCACATACAGGGCGTTGATCCAGAACACGGGCCAGGTAAACCGGTCCGCCAGGAATTTCGTCAGCTCCCAGCCCACCAAAAACGCATTCCAGAGAGCGGGCATCAAAAGGCTCATCAGAGGGAACTTCCCCAGCTTGGCCTGGCGAAGAAACCACATACAGCTGACGGCCCCCAGGGTAGCCAGGGTCCCCACCAGCCAGTCCAGGGGCAGGGCCTGGGCATTGCTGAGATTAAAAAGCAAACAGCCCAGAGTCAGTCCAGGAATGGCCGCCGGCGTGAACAGGGCAAAAATGCACAGTGCCTCGGACAGCCGGAATTGGATCGCCATGGAGGTGGAGCCGGGCCAGAGGATATTCTGGGCATAGGTCAGCACCACATACAGGGCCGCCAGCACCGCGGCGTGGGTGAGGAATTTGACATTTTTCTTCATCGGTTTTCTCGTCCTTCCCAGTTCGCGCCAAAGGCCCCATAGGCACAAAAAATGGACGCAAAGCGCCCATCCCCAGTGCTGCCCGAAGGTTCCTTCCGGCAATCCCTAGTTTTATTCCGGCGGCTTTCCCGCCCGACAGGATGGTTACGAACTGTCTTTATTGAATTATCACGGGCACCGGCCCGCTCCGGTATTATACCGGGGATCCGCCCCCCGGTCAAGGGGTTTTTGCGCTTTTCCGGGAAAAACCGGCGCCCAGAGGGCGTCGGCCGTTTACACAAAACATTCCAGGAGCAGCACCGTGGCACAGCAGATCAGGCTCACGGGCAAAAGGCCCACCCCGGCCCAGGCGCAGATCAGCCCCACCACAAAGGCGGCGGCCCCGGCAACAGGGCTCTGAGTCACCTGGGTAATGGCGGGGAAGGTCATCACCGCCAGGGTCACATAGGGCACATAATAGAGGAAGGATCTTAGAAATCGGCTCCGGATGGGCTTCCGGATCAGGGTCAGGGGCAGCACCCGGACCACAAAAATGGTGGCTGCCATGACGAGAATGTACACATAGGGGCTCATTGGGCATCCTCCTTCCGGGGAAACAGCAGGGCGGCGGCCCCGGCGATCAGCACCGTCAGCACGATGGTCTGCAGGCCCCCGGACCAGCCGGACACCACGGGCAGATTCTGGAACAGCCAGCTTAGAAGAAAGCTCACCAGAACGCAGCCCAGCACCACCCGGTCCTTCTTGGCCGGGGGCACGATCACCGCCAGGAACATGCCGAAGAGCATGACGGAAAAGCCGCTGGCCAGCCGCTCCGGCATCATGGCCCCCAGGACGATGCCCAGCACGGTCCCAAGGCTCCAGAAGGGGATGGAGGCGCACATTTCGCCGTAGTAATAGCTGGGCTCCAGATAGCCGGGCTGGGCGATGGCCAGGCCGAAGAGCTCGTCCGTCAGGTCAAAGCCGATGAGCAGCCGGTGACGCAGGGGCAGGTCCGGACTCAGCTTCTGGCTCAGGGCACAGCCCATGAGCAGGTATCGGGCATTGGCCACGATCATCATCAGGATCATGGTCAGAACGCTGCCGCCTTCGGCAATGACGGTAATGGCGGCGTATTCTCCCGCCGAGGCGTTTCCCAGGAGGCTCAGCAGCAGCCCCTGAAAGGCGTTGAGCTGGGCGGTGCGGCAGGCAATGCCCACGCCAAAGCTGACCGTTAAATATCCCAAGCCCACGGGCAGGGCGTCCCGCAGTCCGGCGAGGAAGGCTTTTTTCTTCACGGAGGTCCGATCCTTTCAGGATTCCACAAAAATCCAAAATTTATTTGGAAATTTTACCATATTCCCGCCGGTTTGTAAAGCCTTTTCCGCGGCCGCTCCCGGCCAGAACCGCCGGAATCCGCCCGGCCCGCTCCGGCGCCATAAACGCGGGCAAGGCCCCGGACGGTCGTCCGGGGCCCTGCTGTTCCATAATGGGCTTATTCCTTTTTGGCTTCCGCCCGCTCCGTCAGGGCCTGGGTCATGGTCCGCCAGCCCAGCATGGCGCATTTCACCCGGGCGGGCATGTGGGAAATGTCCTGCAGGGCCGAAGCCTCCTCCAGGCTCTCGATCTCCACGGGGTCGGCCTCCCCCCGGATCATTTTCTGGAAGGTCTCGCCCATGGCCAGGGCCTCCTCCCGGGTCTTTCCCAGGATCATGCCCAGCATAATGTCCGCCGAGGCCTGGGAAATGGCGCAGCCGGAGCCCACAAAGCCCCCGTCTACCACCCGGTCTCCCTCCAGCTTTAATTTCAGGACGATCTCGTCGCCGCAGCTGGGGTTCACCCCTTCCAGGGAAATATCCGCATCCGGAATGTCGTGCTTGAATTCCGGATGGATGTTGTGCTCCGTCAGGATCTCGTTGTAAAAGCTCCTAGTTTCCATAGCCCATTCGCTCCCTCAGGGTGGAAACGCTCTTCAAAAAGCGCTCCACGTCCTCTTCCGTATTGTAAAAGGCGATGCTGGCCCGGGCGGTAGACATAAGGCCCAGGTGCCGCAGCAGAGGCTGGGCGCAGTGGTGGCCCGCCCGGATGGCCACGCCGTCGGCGGCCAGGATCTCGCTGATGTCGTGGGGATGGACCCCGTCCACCGTAAAGGTCACGATACCGTGGTGGTTTTCCGGCTCCGGAGCCCCAACGATGTGGACCTCCGGCAGCTTTTGCAGCCCCGCCATGGCGATTTTCGTCAGCTCCAGCTCCCGCCGGGCCATTTCGTCAAAGCCCACGGACCGGATATAGTCCACGGCGGCGGCCAGGCCCGCAGCCCCGGCGCCGTTGACGGTGCCGGCCTCAAACTTGTGGGGCAGCTCCGCGTAGACCGCGGACTCCCTCGTCACGGACTCGATCATCTCGCCGCCGGTAAGGAATGGGGGCATCTCCTCCAGCAGGTCCTCCCGACCGTAGAGTACGCCGATGCCCATGGGGCCGTAGAGCTTGTGGCCGGAACAGGCGAAGAAATCCGCCCCCAAATCCCGAACATTTACGGCCATATGGGGCGTACTTTGCGCTCCGTCCACCACCATTACCGCATTTTTCCGGTGAGCCAGAGCCGCCACTTCCTTCACAGGATATTCCCGGCCCAGCACGTTGGACACCTGCGTTAAGGCCACGATCCGGGTCCTGTCGGTGATGAGCTTTTCAACTTTATTGAGGTCCAGGCTGCCGTCGGGCTCGCACTCCATGAAGCGAAGGGCTGCGCCGGTGTTCCGGCACACCATCTGCCAGGGCAGAAGATCGCTGTGGTGCTCCATAACGGAGACCAGCACCTCGTCCCCGGCCTTCACATGGGTAAGTCCGTAGCTGTAAGCCACCAAATTCAGACTTTCCGTGGTATTCCGGGTGAAAATGATCTCCCGGCCGGATTTTGCCCCCAGAAAGTCCCGCATTTTCTCCCGGGCGCCCTCATAAAGCTCCGTAGCCTCTACGCTTAAGGGGTACAGGCCTCGCAGGGGATTGGCGTTATGCTTCCGGTAAAAGTCCAATTCCGCATCCAAAACCGCCTGGGGACGCTGGGCCGTAGCGGCGCTGTCCAGGTAAGCCACGTCGGTTTCGGCAAAAATCGGGAAGTCCGCCTTATAATTCTTCATGGTCATCCCCCAACTCTTCGCCCAAATTCGTCAGGATCTCCTGAGATATTTCCGCATTTTCGATGCTTCTGGCCAACGCTTCGATGGCGGCCCGGGCCAAAATATGCTCCGCCAGAGCCTTTTCGATGCCCCGGCTCTCAAAATAGAACACAGTTGCATCGTCCAGTTGCCCGATGGTTGCCCCGTGGTTGCCCACCACGTTTTCCTCGGCGCAGAGGATGAGGGGCACGGTCTTATTTACCACGTCGTCCCCCAAAAGCAGCACCGTCTCCTTCTCGTTGCCCACGGAACCGGCGGAGCCGGTCTTGAAGTCGATGGTGCCCCGGAAGATCTTCTTCGCCCCATCCATGAGGGCGCCGGAGGTGTCGATGCGGCTCTCCGTATTTTTGCCGAAGTGGTCCACGGCCACGTTCATATCCAGGGTCTGGGTATTCCGGCCCAGATAGCCCAGGTCCGCCTCAAAGACGCTGCCGTCGCCCCGGAGGGTCACGGCGGTGTCGGCATACAGGTCTCCGTCGCCAAGCAAAATCTGGGTCAGGGCAAAGCGGGCGTTTTCGGCGCAGGTGACCTCAATGCGGCTGTACAGGCTCCGGTCCGCCGGGGCCTTCAAAAACTGCACCAGCCGGACCCGGGCATTTTCCGCCAGGGTCAGCTTCGTGATCACGGCCTGATTCCCCCGACCGTCCAGGATCTGGAACCAGGTGCCCTCCGTCCCCGCCGGGGCCGTCAGGTCCATGGCCCTTTTCGTATATTCCGTCTCCCCGGAGACCCGGTCCAGCCGGGAGGTACCCTCCCCGGCCAGGGTCAGGGACACCGGCTCCGGTACCGTCTCCGCCTCCCTGTCCCAGGGGAAGGCGGCTTCGTTGACCTTCAGCCAGTTCCAGGTGGGGGACGGCAGCTTATTTACGATCCAATTTTCTTTCATCTATCATTACCCCTTCCGAAACCGGTCAGCCGATGCTGCCCTTCATTTCCAGACGGATCAGGTTGTTCATTTCCACGGCGTACTCCAGGGGCAGCTCCTTGGACACGTTGTCCGCAAAGCCGCTGACGATAAGAGCCCGGGCGTCCTCCTCGCTCATGCCCCGGCTCATGAGATAGAACACCGCGTCGTCGCTGATGCTGCCGATCTTGGCCTCGTGGCCCACGGCGGCATCCTTCGTGCGGATATCCATGGCGGGGATGGTGTCGGACCGGGACTCCGAATCCAGCATCAAAGACTGGCAGGACACGGCGGACTTGGCCCCCGCGGCCCCCTTCTGGACCACCACGCTGCTGCGGAAGGTGCTGATGCCGCCGCCCTTGCTGATGGACCGGGTATTCATATAGGAGCTGGTGTTCTTGCCGATGTGGGTGACCTTGGCGCCGGTGTCCAGGTTCTGGCCCGCGGCGGCGAAGGTCACGCCGGTGAACTCCATCTTGGCGTTGTCCCCCTTGAGAACGCTCATGGGGTACAGGCAGCCCACATGGGAGCCGAAGGAGCCGGAGACCCACTCGATGACGCCGTTCTCCTCCACCAGGGCCCGCTTGGTATTCAGGTTGTACATATTCTTGGACCAGTTCTCAATGGTGGAGTACCGCAGCTTTGCGTTCTTCTTCACATACAGCTCCACGCAGCCGGCGTGAAGATTGGCCACGTTGTACTTGGGGGCGGAGCAGCCCTCGATAAAGTGGAGGCTGGCGCCCTCGTCCACAATGATGAGGGTGTGCTCGAACTGGCCTGCTCCCTTGGCATTGAGCCGGAAGTAAGATTGCAGAGGAATGGACACCTGGACCCCCTTGGGCACATACACAAAGGAGCCGCCGGACCACACCGCCCCGTGGAGAGCGGCGAACTTGTGATCTCTTGGGGTCACCAGCTTCATGAAGTACTTCTGGACCATGTCGGCGTACTCGCCCTTCAGGGCGCTTTCCATATCCGTGTACACCACGCCCTGGGCCGCCACCTCATCCCGCACGTTGTGGTACACCAGCTCGGAATCGTACTGGGCGCCTACCCCGGCCAGAGACTTCCGCTCGGCCTGGGGAATGCCCAGCCGCTCGAAGGTATCCTTGATATCCTGGGGAACGTTTTCCCAGTTGTTCTGCATTTTGGTATTGGGCCGGACGTAGGTGGCGATGTGGTCCATGTCCAGGCCCTCAATGCTGGGGCCCCAGTTGGGCACCGGCATTTCATTGTAGATTTGCAGGCTGTGGAGCCGGAACTGCTGCATCCAGACGGGGTCGTTCTTCTCCTTGGACAGCTTGTCCACGATCTCCGGGGTCAAGCCCGCCTGCATCCGGTAGGCGTCGTGTTCCTCGTCCCGGATGTCGTATATGCTGCGGTCAATGTCCGCCACTTGGGTCTTTTCTTCCATGGGTCACGCCCCCTTCAAGCCTGGGACAGGCTGCCGAAGCCCTTTTCGTTGATGGTCTCCACCAGGTCCGCCCCGCCGTTTTTCACAATAACGCCCTTTTCCATAATGTGGGTGGCATCCACGGTGAGGGCCTCCAGGATCCGGGTGCTGTGGGTGATGATGAGAAGGGAGCCGTGGCAGCGCTGGCGGTAGAGCTGGACCCCCTGGGACACGGTGCGGACGGCGTCCACATCCAGGCCGGAGTCGGTCTCGTCCAGGATGGCCAGTTTCGGCTCCAGCATGAGCATCTGCAGGATCTCCGCCTTTTTCTTCTCGCCGCCGGAGAAGCCCACGTTCAGGTCCCGCTCGGCATAGCTCTCGTCCATCTGCAGCAGGGCCATGGTCTCCTTCAAACGCTTTTTGAAGTCCCACAGACGCAGGCGGCTGCCGGTCTTCTGCTCCAGGGCGGAGCGAATGAAGGCGGACAGGGTCACCCCCGGCACCTCCAAGGGGTTCTGGAAGGACAGGAAAATGCCCTTTTTCGCCCGCTCGTTTACGGGCATTTCGGTGATGTCCTCCCCGTCAAAGAAAATCCTGCCGGAGGTGACGGTGTAGGCGGGGTTGCCGGTAATGGCGTAGCCCAGGGTGGATTTGCCGGTGCCGTTGGGTCCCATGAGCACATGGGTCTCGTCGGCGCCCACCTCCAGGTTCACCCCGTGGAGGATCTCCTGGTCCTCTACGCTGACGTGAAGGTCCCGGACCTCCAAAATGTTCTTATCTTTCTTCATGGTGTTCCTCCTGTTCCGAATTGCAGCACCGGGCCTCCCGGGTATTTTTTGCGGAATCCATCAGGTCCTGCAGGGTGTAGTGGTCAATATAAGCGTTGATATGCTCCTCCAGGCCGATCCAGAAGGGCATGGTATAGCAGGCGGCGCTGCCCTCGCACTTTTTTCCGTCGGGGCTCAGGCAGGCCACGGGGAAGAACTCCCCCTCCGCCGCCCGGAGAATTTCTCCGGCGGTGTAGCCCTTGGGGGGCCGCTTGAGCTTATAGCCCCCGGCCTTGCCGATGGCGCTTTCCACCAGGCTGTTTTTGCCGAGCTCCGTCATAATGGTTTCCAGATACTTCCGGGACAGGCTCAGCCGGTCCGCAATATCCTTCAGCCGCAGGTAATTGTCCTCGCCCCCGTGCTCGGCCATGTCCAGCATGACCCGCAGGGCGTAGCGGCCCTTGGTGGAGATCATCATGGTGGGATCCTCCTTTCCGGCCCCAATGGGACCCCGGCAGGGCTTTTAATCCCTACTTTTATCGTAGGTATTATATCCCTATATTCCCACTATGTCAATAGGAGTTCGGCCGGAAATCGGGCCCTTCCGCCCGGATTCCTTGGGGATTTTGCCGAAATAGGGAGCTGCCCCCGTTTTCCAAAGGAAAACGGGGGCGAATCTCTCAAAGGTCCCTGCCGAACAGGTCCTCCATGATTTTGCGGTAGGTTTCTTCCTCGTAATTTTCAATGTAGCGGATGTGCTCCTCCCGGGTGAGGAAATAAACCGGCAGCCGGTCCACGTGCAGGGCCCGGGCCTTGTACAGCCGGTGGTTTCCGTCCAGGAGCTTATACTTGCCCTCTTGCAGCTCCGCCAGGATCAGGGGTTTTGTCAGGTCCGTCTCCATGGCGTATTCCGGGTCCCCGTGGAAGGGGTTCCCCTCCGCCAGCTCCGTTATGCTGCGGGAGACCACCCGGAAGGAGGCCGAATCCTCCAGCATTCTGCCGATGTTCCACAAAAGGCTGCCGCTTTCGGTACCCATCTGATATTTCTGTTCCATGTTTCACCTCAAAGTCTTTTCGCCCCGGCGGTAGAATCGGGCCGAAATGCGCCGGCTTTCAGTCCTTCCTCTTTCCGGAAGCCGAAAGGCGCCCCGCACAGCGGGGCGCCTTTGAGGTTACAGTTCCACGGGCAGGGCCGCCACCACGGCGGCGCACCGGGGGCAGAGTCCGTTCTCGTCCGGGGTTTCGGAGTGCATCCAGCAGCGGGGGCACTTGGTGCCCCGGGCTTCCGTCACGGCGATGGTGAGGCCGGGGAAGTTCTGGCCCTGGCCCACGGCGGCGCCGGCAGGGGGCTCCTCGTTCTCCGTGCAGGAGGACACGATGAGGATCTCCGCCAGGTCCAGGTGGGACACGGCCTCCAAAGCGGCCTTTGCCGCCTCATCCTTGGCGGACAGAGCCACGTGGGCCTCCAGAGCCTTGCCGATGCGCTTGTCGGCCCGGGCGGCCTCCAGAACGCCGTTCACGTCGCTGCGCAGAGCCATGACCGCGGCCCAGGGCTCCATCTTCTCCTGGGGCAGGGCATAGGCGTCCATGTTTTCCGGCATCTGGTTCAGCACCACGTTCCGACCATCGTCGCTGTCCCGGTGGGGCATAGCCAGCCAGATCTCGTTGCAGGTGAAGGCCAGGATGGGGGCGAAGAGCTTGGCCATGGCGTCCACGATCAGGAACAGAGCGGTCTGGGCGCTGCGGCGGGCCAGGCTGTCCCGGCCGTCGCAGTACAGGCGGTCCTTGATAATGTCCAGGTAGAAGCTGGACAGCTCCACCACGCAGAAATCGTTGATGGCATGGGACACCGTGTGGAATTCGTAATTGTCATAAGCCTTCCGGCAGACGGCAATGAGGCTGCCCAGCCGGGTCAGGACCCACCGGTCCAGCTCCTCCATGTCCTCGGGCGCCACCAGGTGATTGGCATCAAAGCCGTCCAGGTTGCCCAGGCAGTACCGGGCGGTGTTCCGGAATTTCAGATAGTTCTGGCTCAGCTGCTTGAAGATCTCCACAGAGCAGCGCACATCGGCGTGATAGTCGGAGGAGCCTGCCCACAGACGGACGATGTCGGCGCCGTACTGCTGGATCAGCTCATTGGGGTCCATGCCGTTGCCCAGGGATTTGTGCATGGCCCGGCCCTCGCCGTCCACGGTCCAGCCGTGGGTCAGCACCTGCTTGAAGGGAGCACCCTTGCCCAGGGCGCCTACGGAGGTCAAGAGGCTGGACTGGAACCAGCCGCGGTACTGGTCCGCGCCCTCCAGGTACACATCCGCGGGCCACAGCTCCGGGCTGTCGTGCATGAGGGAGGCGTAGTGGGTGGAGCCGGAGTCGAACCAGCCGTCCAGAGTATCCGTCTCCTTGTCGAATTCCTTGCCGCCGCAGTGGGGGCAGGTGAGGCCCTGGGGGATCAGCTCCATGGCATCCTTCTCGAACCAGACGTTGGTGCCGTTCTCGCCGAAGAGCTTGGAAATATGGTCAATGGTCTCGGGAGTGCAGACGGGCTTGCCGCAGTCCTTGCAGTAGAACACGGGGATGGGCAGGCCCCACCGGCGCTGCCGGGAGATGCACCAGTCGTTCCGCTCCCGGATCATGGACACCATCCGGTCCTTGCCCCAGGCGGGGAGCCAGCGCACGTTGTCGCAGGCGGCCACGGCCTCGTCCTTGAAGGACTCCACGGAGCAGAACCACTGGGGGGTGGCCCGGAAGATGATGGGGTGCTTGCACCGCCAGCAGTGGGGGTAGGAGTGGACGATCTCCTCGGAGGCGAAGAGAACGCCGGCGTCCTTCATATCCTGGAGGATCACAGGGTTGGACTCGTCGGTCTTCATGCCGGCGTACTTGCCGGCGTAGTCCGTGTGGCGGCCCTGGTCATCCACGGGAACGATCAGGTCCATGCCGTAACGCATACAGGTCTGATAGTCGTCGGCGCCGAAGCCGGGAGCCGTGTGGACACAGCCGGTACCGGAATCCATGGTGACATACTCGGCGTTGACCAGGCGGCTGTCCTTGGGCAGGAAGGGGTGCCGGGCCTGCATATTCTCAAAGAAGCTGCCGGGGAACCGGCCGATGACCTCATAATTTTTGATACCGCCGATGGCCATGACCTTGTCCAGCAGGGCCTCGGCCATGATATAGGTCTCGCCGTTGTCGGCCTTGGCCAGGACGTACTCCTCCCTGGGGTGCAGGCAGATGGCCATGTTGCCGGGCAGGGTCCAGATGGTGGTGGTCCAGATCACGAAGAAGGTCTTGGTGAGGTCGTAATCCTTCAGCTTGCCCAGGTCGTCCTTCATGGGGAACTTCACATAGACGGAGGTGCAGGGATCATCCTGGTACTCGATCTCCGCCTCGGCCAGGGCGGTCTCATCCTTGGGGCACCAGTACACGGGCTTCAGGCCCTTGTAGATGTAGCCCTTCTGGTACATGGCCCCGAAAACCTTCACTTCCTCGGCCTCAAAGTGCTTGTCCATGGTCTTATAGGGGTGCTTCCAGTCCCCCAGAACGCCCAGCCGCTTGAAGCCCGCCATCTGCCGGTCGATATAGGTCTGGGCAAACTCATGGCAGGCGGTGCGGAACTCCGGCACGGGCATGGCCTTGTGGTTCAGCTTGTTCTTCTTGATGATGGCGGACTCGATGGGCATGCCGTGGTTGTCCCAGCCGGGGACATAGGGGGTGTAGTGGCCCCGCATGGCGGCGGACCGGACGATAAAGTCCTTCAGCGTCTTATTCAGAGCATGGCCCATGTGAATGTCGCCGTTGGAGAAGGGAGGGCCGTCATGGAGTACGAAGGGGGGCAGGTCCTTATTCTTCTTCAGCAGCTCCTCGTACAGGTCCATGTCGTACCAGCTTTTGAGCATTTCCGGCTCCCGCTTGGGCAGGCCCGCCCGCATAGGGAAGTCGGTCTTTGGCAGATTGATGGTCTTGTTATAATCCATTGAAAATCTTCCTCCGTTGTCTTGATTTTATCTGTATAATTTATGCTTTCTTCGGCGGCATTCCAAAGTTTGACGAATTTCAGGCTGCCGCCGCATATAAAAAACGTCCTTTGCCTCCTACAAAGAGACAAAGGACGCTTCCTCTGCGGTACCACTCTTCTTGCCGGTCGCCCGGCCCCTCATGCGATGGGATATCGGCCATCCGCCGTCCCGGCTTACTGCTTTCTGCCGGGCCGCTCCGAGGGGATATCCGATTCCCTCCGCCTGCTGTCTCGCACCGGCCGACAGCTCTCTGAAGGCGGGGCAGGAACGGACCTGTCCTCATCCACGCGTTATACCTTATAAAAAACGGACGTTAGTCCTTGGTGGGATCGTAGTTCTTGCCGAACTGCAGGTTCGTGAACTTGCTGGTAATGCTCTCCGGCCGGTTCAGCCGCCCGGTGGTCCGGGGAATGGGCTTCTCCTCAGGGGCGGAGCCCACCAGCTTTTCCAGATTCTGGGCGATCTCGTCGGCCACGGCGTCAGCCTCGGACTGGGTCTGGTCGGCCTGGGGCCGGACCTGAGGCGCCGCGGGGGCAGCGGGCGCTGCCGGAGCAGCAGGGGCGGCCTTGGGGGCCAGATCCTCGGCGCTCTTGGCCTTGCGGATCCGGTCCATGCAGGCGGCCAGCTGGGCCTCAATCTGGGCGATGGTCCGGTTGGCCTCGGCCTTGGCGGCCTCCACCCGGGCGGACTCCGCCGCGATCTGGCTGTCGGCGTTCTTGGCCTTTTCACTGGCGTCCTGCTCCGCCTGGTGCAGCATGGCCTTGCACTTGGCCTCGGCCTCCCGCACCATATCCTCGCTGGTCTTCTGGGCGGCCAGCAGGGTCTGCTTCATTTTATTCTCGTTGGCCCGCTGCTCCTCCAGCTTTTCCACCAAGACCCGCATCTTGCTCTTGAGCAGGGCGTTTTCCTTATACAAAGTCACATAGTCCTGGGTCAGGGGCTCCAGGAGCTCGTCCACGGAGGCCATGTCATAGCCGCCGAATACGGCCTTTTCAAAAGTGATCTGATCGATCTGCTGCGGTGTAAACATTTACGATTCCCCTTTTATCTCTTAAAAATACATGCCGTTGTTTTCCAGCTCTTCCATCACGTCGCCCATGATGTCCACGCCGAAGGGGGTCACGAGATAGGTGGAGGTGGCCACCTTTTTGATCTTGCCGTCCAGAGCGTAAGCACAGCCGGACAGGAAGTCCACCAGCCGCCGGGCCACGTTCTTCTCGGTCTGCTCCAGGTTCAAAAGCACCGCCCGGCGCTCCCGGAGATGGTCGGCGATCTGGCCCACGGAATCAAAGCTGTCGGGCCGGACCAGCACCACCTGAAGCTGGGTGGAGGCGTTGATGTTCACCACCCGGCTGCCGCTGCTGCTGGCCACGGGGCTGTAGCTGTCGGAAGAGGAGCCGTAGGCGGGGGTGTTGTCGTCTACCACCGCGGGGCTCCGGCGGGTATGGGAGACGGCGTCATCCTCGCCGCCCTCGTCATAATCGTCGTCGCCATAATATTCATCGTCGTCATCGTACGGCTTCGTCAGTTTCTTCAGTTCGTCCAAAAAGCCCATGTTGGTATGTCCTCCTAGTATCTATTGTCAATCAAGGCTGATCGTAGTGTCTCGGTCCAAAGATCCCGGTTCCCACCCGGATCATGGTGCTGCCGCAGGCAATGGCATCCTCGAAATCGTCGGTCATACCCATAGACAGGTGCACCACGGATACATTATCCTCTTTTTTTCTACTTATGTCAACAAAAAGGTTACACATTTCTGAAAAAAATCTCAAATTTTCTCCCGGGAAGTGGGAGATTGGGGGGATGGCCATCAGGCCCCGGAGGAAAAGATCGGGATATCTGCCAAAATCTTCCACGATTTCCGGGACCTTTTCCGGGGCGAAGCCGGACTTGGCGGCCTCGCCGCCGATGTTCACCTCTAAAAGGATCTCCTGGCGGATGCCCTGGCGCCGGGCCTCGGCCTGGAGGGCCTCCAGCAGCTCCGTCCGGTCCACGGACTGGATGAGATCCACCTTGCCCACCACCTGGCGGACCTTGTTCCGCTGCAAATGACCTATGAAGTGGACCGGGGCCCCCACATAGGCGTTTTCCCCCAGCTTGGCCGTCAGCTCCTGGACCCGGTTTTCCCCGCAGCAGTCCACCCCGGCGGCAATGGCCTGCCGGACGGCGGCGGCGTCGTTCATTTTCGTGGCGGCACACAGGGCGATGTCCCCGGGATCCCGCCCCGCCCGCTCCGCCGCCCGGGCCATTCGCTCCCGAACGGCGGCGATATTCTCCGCAATGGCGCTCATATACTCAACCTCCCATAAAAAAACAAGCGGCCGCAGACGCGGCCGCTTGTTCCGGTTCAAACGGGCGTTCCGGCCCGCAGCGGCCGGATGGGGACCAGGGTGGAGATGGCGTGCTTGTAGATCATCTGCTGTTTTCCCTCGGAAACCAGCAGCACCACGAAGCTGTCGAACCCCGTAACGGTCCCCCGCAGCTGAAAGCCGTTCATCAGGAACAGGGTCACGGGGACCCGCTCCTTCCGAACCTCGTTCAGCACCGCATCCTGTAAATTGATCTCCGCTGACATATGTATTCCTTCTTTCTGTTGGGATACCTATATCTTATCACGGAGCTTTGTCGAAAAAAGGAATTTCCCGGCAGGCCCAGGCAAAAATCGAAGAAAAATCCTGATTTTCCTCCTGGTAGAACCAGCGGGTCTTTTCGTTCCGCCGGAACCAGGTCAGCTGACGCTTGGCATAGCGCCGGGAGGAACGCTTGATCTCCTCGATGGCCTGCTCCCGGGTGATCTCTCCCCGGAGGGCCGCCATAGGCTCCTTATAGCCGATGGCCTGGAGGGCCGTAGCCTTCTCCGGAACCCCGGAGGTCAGAAGGGCCTGTACCTCGTCCCAGAGTCCCGCCGCCGCCATTTCGTCCACCCGCCGGTCGATCCTGGCATACAAGACCTGTCGGTCCCGGTAGTCCAGGCCCAGGTAAATGGGGTCATATTTGTTGGGAATGGCCTTTGTCCGCTCATTGTGGGCGGTAATGGTCTCCCCGGTCTCCAGATAAACCTCCAGGGCCCGGATGATCCGCTTTTCGTCAGAGGGGTGGAGCCGCCGGGCCGACGCCGGGTCCGCGGTCCGGAGCTGCCGAAGCAGGGGCTCGATGCCCTCCCGCCGGGCCCGCTCCTCCAGGGCCTGCCGGACCCCGGTCTGGGGCAGGGGAGCGAAGCCACTGCCCCGAACCAGTGCGTCCATATACAGCCCGGTGCCCCCCGCCAGGATGGCGGTTTTTCCTCGGGCCAGAATATCCTCTAAGATCGGGTCCGCCAGCTCTACGAATCTCCCGGCGGAGAAGGGCTCCCAGGGCTCCGCCGCGTCCATCATATGGTGGGGGATCCCCTGGCGCTCGGAAGGACCCGGCTTTGCCGTGCCGATGTCCATACGGCGGTAGACCTGCATGGAGTCGCAGGACAGAACCTCCCCGTCCAGGGCCTTGGCCAGCTCCACCGCCAGCCGGGTTTTTCCGGAGGCCGTAGGCCCCACGATGCAGACGATCCGGTCCACGGCCGGGCCTCCTCTCTTTTTTAGCCTTGGGCGGCCTCCGTAGCGGCGGTAGCCGCCTGGGTTCCCTCCGTCTGGCTTCCGGTGTCCTCCGGGGTCTGGCCGGTTTCACCGGAGCCCGTGTCCTCGGAAACCGTCAGGTTCTCGGGCCGGGCCAGAAGGATCCGGCTGTAATCCACCTCATGGGGGTGGGCCTCCATGGGACCCGTCAGCAGCTTGTCGCCCATTTCCGTCAGGTACTCGGTTTTGGCCTTGGCCTCCCAGTACAGATCCTCGCCGGCGGAGACGAAGTACATCACATGATAGCCGAAGCTGGTCTTGACGATGCCGGTGTCGCCCACGGCCCGGCCTGCCTCAAAGCACCAGTCGTTGAACTCCTCCAACATGTCGCCGGGAGCCACATCCTCGTACAGGCCCCCCAGGGTGTTGGAGCCGGGATCCGTGGAGTACTCCTTGGCCAGCTCGGAGAAGCTCTCCTCCGTGGCGTCGCCGGCCTTCCAGGTCTCCAGGAGCTCCTGGGCCTTGGCCTCGGCGGCGGCCCACTCCTCGTCGGAATAGGTGGTCTGACCGCTCTCATCGGTGGTGCCGCCCTCCGGGGAGATGAGAATGTGCCTCACGTTGATGGTGGCGGGGGTGTCGTCCTTCATGACCCCATCGGACTCAAATTCCTCCTGGTGCTCGTCATAATACTGCTCCAACACCTCCCGGCCGGTGTCCAGATTGGTGTACTCCTGGGAGTAGTACATATAGGCGGTGTAGTACAGGGTCATATAATTGAGATAGTCGGCATAGGTCACGTTGGCGCCGAAGTCCGACTGGACCATGGCGTCCACGGAGTCAAAGCCGTTGCTCTGGGCCTGGGTCTGGAGCTCGGACTCCATGTTGTCCAGGTTCTCCCGGACCTCGTCGCTGAGGGTGAAGCCCGCCTTCTCGGCCTCGATGCACAGGGACTGGAACTGGGCCCAGGTGCTCAGGGCGTTGTCAATAAAGTACTGCTCCCAGGTCTTGCCCTCGGTCATAGACTGCTGGGCGCTCAGATCCTTGGTGGTGTCCAGGCCCACATAGCTCAGGTAAGAGGAGTACTTGTTGAGATAATTGTAGTACTCCATCCAGTAGAAGACCTCAAACTGGCCGTTGGTCAGGGTCCGGTCCTCCATCCGGGCAATGACCTTGCCCGCATTGCGGCTCTGGGCCGCGGCGTCCGAAGTGTAGCTGGACTTTACTGTCACGTCGTTTTTGCCCATGCCGCTTTTGCCGATCATGTCAAAGGCGCCGAAGAAGTAGGCAAGGACCCCCGCCACCGCCACGGCCAGAATGACGCACAGGGCAATGACGCCGCCCTTTTTCTTCTTGGGGGCAGGATCTTCCCTGGTCTCCTCCGTTCCGGGAGCCTCCTCGGTCTCGGGGGCGGCTTCGGCATCGGAAGCGGTCTCGGGGGCGGTCTCGGCGGCGGTGTCCTCCGCCGTCTCCGGAGCCTCGGCGTTATCCCTGCCGCAGGCGGGGCAGAGGGTGGTCCCCTCCTCCATCTGGGCGTGGCAGAATTTACATTCCATATTTTTTCCTCATTTCTCCCGGTTCCCGGGCGATTTTCTTACGAACTTCCATAGTTTAGCACGGTTTGGCCCCCAATGCAAGGATTCCGGCGGCAGATGGGAAAAAGTTTATAAGTTGTTCACGTTTGACCCGGATTTTTCCCGGGCGGATCCGGCTTTTCCCTTGCAAGTATCGGGGAAAAATGATAAAATAATGTATTATGAAGTCAATTTTTACGGAGGAACCTATGGATACCAAAACCACCGTTATTTCCAAAGAACAGCTGGCCCGGGAGGAGCAGGACTGCCTGTTTCTCGCCGCCTGGTGGGGCCAGCAGGGCCGGACCCCCCTGGCCTATGTGGAGACCTACGGCTGCCAGCAGAACGAGGCCGACTCCGAGCGGATCCGGGGCATGCTGAGCCAGTGCGGCTACGCCATGACCGACGGCCCCGAGGGGGCCGATGTGGTGGTCATGAACACCTGCGCCATCCGGGAGCACGCCGAGCAGCGGGTCTTCGGCAACCTGGGGGCCCTGACCCACACCAAGCGCCGCCACCCGGAGCAGAAGATCTTCCTCTGCGGCTGCATGGCGGGCCAGCAGACCGTGTCCGACCGGATCCGGAAAAGCTATCCTTTTGTGGACGGGGTATTCAACACCCACCACCTGTGGCAGTTTCCGGAGCTGCTGCGCCGGGTGCTGACGGAGGGCAAGCGGGTCTTTGCCATAGAGGACGAGGCCGGGTCCATCGCCGAGGGCATCCCCGCCGTCCGGGGCAACACCCTGAAGGCCTGGGTGTCCATTATGTACGGCTGCAACAACTTCTGCTCCTACTGCATCGTGCCCTATGTCCGGGGCCGGGAGCGGAGCCGCCAGCCCGAGGATATTCTGGACGAGTGCCGGGACCTGATCGAAAAGGGCTATAAGGAAATTACCCTTCTGGGCCAGAACGTAAACTCCTACGGCAAGGATCTGGACCGGGGCGTGGACTTTTCGGACCTGCTTTCTCAGATTGCGGAGCTGCCCGGGGAATTCGTCCTCCGGTTCATGACCAGCCACCCCAGAGACGCGGGGAAAAAGCTCTTTGACACCATGGCATCCCATGAGAAGATCGCCAAGCAGCTCCACCTGCCCTTCCAGTCCGGCTCCGACCGGGTGCTGAAGGCCATGAACCGCCACTACGACCGGGCCCGGTATCTGGACCTGGTGCGCTACGCCAAGCGCGTCATGCCGGAGCTGGTGCTGACCTCCGACGTCATCGTGGGCTTTCCCGGGGAGACGGAGGAGGAATTCGAGGACACCGTGTCCCTGATCCAGGAGGTAGGGTACGACGCCCTGTTCACCTTCATTTTCTCCCCCCGGGAGGGAACGCCCGCGGCGAAAATGGAGGATCCCACCCCCAAGGCCGAGAAAAACCGCCGGTTCGACCGGCTCTGCGCCGTGCAGAACGGCATTTCCGAGGAAAAGCACCGGGCCTATGTGGGCAGGACTCTTCGGGTCCTGGTGGACGGCCGGGAAGGGGAGAACCTGACGGCCCGCACCGACGGCGGCCGCCTGGTTCGGCTCACGGGAGACGACAGCCTCATGGGCCGGTTTGTTCCCGTGACCATCACCGGCTCCACCACCTGGAGCCTCACCGGCCGCCTTGCCGAGAAAGAGGGATAATATGGCACAGCAGGAAATCACCCCCATGATGCGGCAGTATCTGGAGATCAAGGAGAAAAACCAGGACTGCATTCTCTTCTTCCGCCTGGGGGATTTTTATGAAATGTTCTCCGAGGACGCTAAGCTGGCCTCCCGGGAGCTGGACCTGACCCTGACCACCCGGGACCGGGGCAAGGCCAAGGAAAACCAGGTCCCCATGTGCGGCGTGCCCTTCCACTCCGCCGAGTCCTACATTGCCCGGCTGGTGGCCAAGGGCTACAAAGTGGCCATCTGCGAGCAGACCGAGGACCCCGCCACGGCCAAGGGCCTGGTGGATCGGGACATCGTGCGGATCGTCACCCCCGGCACCGTCACGGAAAGCTCCATGCTGGACGAACGGCGGAACAACTACATCTGCGCCCTTTTGGGAGAAAAGGGCGTCTACGGCCTGGCCTTCTGCGACGTATCCACCGGCGCCTTTTATGTGACCTCCGCCGCGGGGGACACGGCGCCGGACCGGGTCCTGGCGGAGCTGGGCCGGTTTGCTCCCGTGGAGGTCATCCGCTGGGGCGAAAACGCCCGGGGCGGCGACCTGGATACCGCCCTGTTCCAGCGGCTCCACTGCTGCGTGGACGAGGGGAGTGAGACCCGCTTTGACGAGACCGCGGCGGGGGCCCTTCTGGAGCGGCACTTCGGAAAGAGCCTGGGTGACCTGTCTCTGGCGGGGCAAAGCGCCGCCGTCCGGGCGGCGGGAGCCTTGCTTGCCACCCTGCTGGACACCCAAAAAAATGACCTTGCCCACATCCGG
This sequence comes from uncultured Oscillospiraceae bacterium, assembly GCA_934589155.1. Lineage (GTDB taxonomy): Bacteria > Bacillota > Clostridia > Oscillospirales > Oscillospiraceae > Faecousia. The sequence goes on from CAKTNP010000004.1 coordinate 62,508, forward strand.
GACCTGCAATATTACACCGCGGGCCGGTTCATGGAGCTGGACCTCACCGCCCGTCGGAACCTGGAGCTGACGGAGACTCTCCGGGGCAAGGAAAAGCGGGGGAGCCTCCTGTGGGTCCTGGACAAGACCAAGACCGCCATGGGGGGCCGACTCCTGCGGAGCTGGCTGGAAAAGCCCCTGCTGGACCCGGCGGAGATCGTCCGCCGGCAAAGCGCCGTGGCGGAGCTCTTAGAGGACGCCCCCCGGCGGGGAGAGCTCACCGCCGCCCTGGGGGAGATCTCCGACCTGGAGCGGATCATGGCCCGGGTCTCCACCGGCACCGCCAATGGCCGGGACCTGGTGAGTTTGGCCCAGGGCTGCCGGCTGCTGCCGGATCTGAAGGAGCAGCTGTCCCACTTCCACGGCACCCTGCTGACCAATCTCTTCGGGGATCTGGATCCCCTGGCGGACTGCGCCCGGGAGATCTTTGAGACCATGGTGGACGAGCCGCCCTTCAGTCTGCGGGAGGGGGGCCTCATTCGTCAGGGCGCCGACCCGGAGATCGACCGGCTTCGGGACATTATGAACGGCGGCACCGGCACCATGGCCGCCATCGAGACCGAGGCCCGGGAAAAGACCGGCATCCGCACCCTGCGGGTGGGCTACAACCGGGTGTTCGGCTATTACATTGAAGTATCGAAATCCTTCGCAGACCAGGTGCCGCCGGAGTACATCCGCAAGCAGACCCTGGTCAACTGCGAGCGCTACATCACCCCGGAGCTCAAGGAGCTGGAGGGCACCATCCTCACCGCCAAGGACCGGGTCCTGGAGCTGGAATACCAGCGGTTCTGCCGGCTCCGGTCCCACATCGCCGACCAGGCCGCCCGGATCCAGACCACCGCCGCCGTGGTGGCCGCCGTGGACGCCCTGTGCTCCCTGGCCTCCGTAGCCGCCCAGAACGGCTACTGCCGCCCGGAGATCACGGGCGGTACGGAGATCGAGATCCGGGAGGGCCGCCACCCGGTGGTGGAGAAAATGCTGAAGGACGACCTGTTTGTCCCCAACGACACGGATCTGGGCCGGGGCGGCGACCGGGTGGACATCATCACCGGCCCCAACATGGCGGGCAAGTCCACCTACATGCGCCAGGTGGCCCTGATCGTCATTCTGGCCCAGATGGGCTCCTACGTTCCCGCCCGGTCCGCCCGGATCGGCATCGTGGACCGGGTCTTTACCCGGATCGGCGCCAGCGACGACCTGGCCTCCGGCCAGTCCACCTTTATGGTGGAAATGTGGGAGGTGGCCCAGATCCTGAAATACGCCACCTCCCGGAGCCTTCTCATTCTGGACGAGATCGGCCGGGGCACCTCCACCTATGACGGCATGGCCATTGCCCGGGCGGTGCTGGAATACGCCGCCGACCCCAAGCGCCTGGGGGCCAAGACCCTCTTCGCCACCCACTACCATGAGCTGACGGACATTGAGGGAGAGCTGCCCGGGGTCCGGAACCTGAACATTGCCGTGAAAAAGCGGGCGGGGGACATGATCTTCCTGCGGAAGATCGTACCCGGCGCCGCCGACGATTCCTACGGCGTGGAGGTAGCCAAGCTGGCGGGCCTGCCCAAGCAGGTCATCTCCCGGGCCTATGAGATTCTCCGGGATCTGGAATCCGAGAATCCCGCCCCGGCCCCCAAAATGGAGCAGGATCCCCAGGAGGACCAGGTGTCCATGGGAGACCTGGCGGCCCAGAACGTGCGGGCGGCTCTGGAAAAGCTGACGGTGGAGACCCTGACCCCCATTGAGGCCATGAACGAGCTGTACCGCCTGAAGAAAATGCTGCAATAAGGAGCTGCCATGAACCGATCCAAGCGTTTATCCGTTTCCATGACCCGGCGGGAGCTGCTGTGGGGCTTCGGCTACTTTCTGTTTTACCTCATGGTGCTGCCGTCGGTGCTGGAGATCCTCTTTTCCCTCCTGTCCTGGGACTACAACAGCACCCGGGGCCACCTGCGGCTGACGGTGCTGTTCAACGGCACGAATTTTCTTGCCATGCTCCTGATCTTCCACCGGTTTCTGGGAAAGAGCCTGGCGGCCATCAAAAAGCGGTTCTGGGGCTTTGTCCAGGCGGTGATCCTGGGCTGGGTCCTGTACCAGGCCGCCACCAGCCTCGTAATGCTCCTGTGCCGGTTTATCATGCCGGAGCTTCAGAATCTGAACAACGCCTATTTTGCGGACCAGGCCCGGGAGAATTACACCGTCACCGCCATTGCCACGGTTTTTCTGGCCCCGCCGGTGGAGGAATGCCTGTTCCGGGGCCTGCTGTTCCGGACCATCCATCAGAAGAGCCGGTTTCTGGCCTTCGCCATTTCGGCCCTGGCCTTCGCCCTGGTCCATATCACAAGCTATCTCAGCTATTACGGCCCCCTGGGCAGCGCCCTTCTGCTGCTGCAATACCTGCCCGCAGGCCTGGCCCTGGGCTGGGCCTATGAAAAGGCCGATACCATTTTTGCGCCCATGGTGATCCACATGGTCATCAACGCCATCTCCATGGGACGGATCCTGTAAAGGAGGAAACCATGCCCATCATTCACACCCTGTCGCCCCACGTTGCCAACCTGATAGCCGCGGGCGAGGTGGTGGAGCGCCCCGCCTCCGCCGCCAAGGAACTGCTGGAAAACGCCGTGGACGCCGGGGCCACCAAGATTACCGTAGAGATCCGCAACGGCGGCATGACCTTCCTGCGGGTCACGGACAACGGCTGCGGCATGAGCCCCGAGGACGCGGAGACCGCCTTCCTCCGCCACGCCACCAGCAAGCTCCAGACCGCCGAGGACTTAACGGCCATTTCCACCATGGGCTTCCGGGGCGAGGCTTTGGCTGCCATCGCCTCCGTGTCCCGGGTGGACCTTCTGACCAAGACCCCCGGGGCTGTGGCCGGGACCAGCCTCCATCTGGAGGCCGGAAAAGTCACGGAAAAAGAAGAGGCGGGCTGCCCGGAGGGCACCACCATTATCGTGAGGGACCTGTTTTACAACACCCCCGCCCGGATGAAGTTCATGAAGGCGGACACCGTGGAGGGCTCCGCCGTTACCGCCGTGGTCCAGAAGCAGGCCCTGGCCCATCCGGAGGTGGCCTACCGGCTCCTGCGGGAGGGGAAAGAGGTCCTGAACGTCCCCGGCGACGGCAAACTCCGCACCGCCATTTACGGGGTCTACGGCCGGGAGGCCGGGAATCTGATCCCCGTGGACAGCCACTGGGAAAAGGCCCGGGTCTGGGGCTATGTGTCCCGGCCCACGGATTCCAGAAACAGCCGGAATTTCCAGACCTTCTTTGTGTCGGACCGGCCCGTAAAATCCAAGCTCCTCACCGCCGCCCTGGAGGAAGCCTACCGGAACCAGATTATGGTGGGCAAGTTCCCGGCCTGCGTTCTGCACATCGACCTGCCCGCCAATACCGTGGACGTGAACGTCCACCCGGCCAAGACCGAGGTCAAGTTCCTGTCCGAGCGGCAGGTCTTTGACTGCGTCCACTACGGGGTCCTGGCGGCCCTGCGGAAGGTGACGGACCGGCCGGAGCTGGACCTGGGAAAGGCCCCGGAGAGCGGCCCGGCCGCCCCCGCCAAAAAGCCGGACTTCTACCGGACCATGACCACGGAGGAATACAAGAAATTTTCGGCGGCCATGGAAGAGATGCCCAAGCCCGACGTTCAAAAAATGGAGCCCGCCCTGCGGGCCTGGAACACGGAGACCCCCGGCGCCGCCGCCCCTCTGCGGCAGGCCCCGGCCTATCCCCAGTCCGCGGCGCCGAAAATGCCGCCGCCCATGCCGGCGCTCCCGCCGCAGGCCCCCAAGGCTCCGGCCCACAATCCCGTGACCCTACCCGCCTTCGACGGCGCCTCCTGCGCCACGGAAACGTCTCCTGCCCCCATGGTCCAGACCAGTCTGGACCTGCCGGAAACCCGGCCCGCAGCACCCGAACCCCCGGCGGAGGACCAGGAGACCATCCCCCTGGCGGAATCCGCCCCCTGGCACATGGCGGGGGAGCTGTTCCACACCTATATTCTGGTGGAGCAGGGGGAGGAGGCCTATCTCATCGACAAGCACGCCGCCCATGAGCGGATCCTCTTTGACAAGCTCCGGGCCCAGGACCGGGAGATCGCGGGTCAGCAGCTGCTGGCCCCGGTGGTCTGCCCCCTGGGTACCGAGGCCGCCGCCACGGTGCTGGCCAACCGGGAGCTTCTGTCGGAATTGGGCTATGAGGCCCAGGAGTTCGGCGAGGGCACCGTGATCCTCCGGCAGATCCCCATGGATCTGGATCCGGACCAGGCCAAGGACTCCATCACCCAGCTGGCGGAGGATCTCATGGAGGGCCGCCGGGAGGACCGGGACACCCTCCGGGACAATCTGCTCCACACCATCGCCTGCAAGGCCGCCATCAAGGGGGGCTGGCACACGGACCCCAAGGAGCTGGAGGCCCTGGTCAGCACGGTCATGCGCCGGGAGGACTTAAAGTACTGCCCCCACGGCCGGCCCATCTGCGTGAAGCTGACGAGACGCCAGCTGGAGCACCGCTTCGGCCGGGCATGAATATCTTCTGTATTTCAAAGCGGCAGGCGGGCCAATGGCCCGTCTGCCTCTTGCGTTATAGAAAGGGGAGCGCCCATCCTGCGCACTCGTAGGGGGACCCAAGGCGGCTTTTGCCCCAAACACAAGAAAGCGCCCGGCGCGTATGCGCCGGGCGGCTGTCTTGCAAAAAAACCACCGGCTGGGCCGGTGGTTTTGATTCAGCTTTCGTTTTTCGCCGGCTTGGTACCTCTGTCCCGGAATTGCAGGACCCATGCCAGGACCAGCAGCGCCGTCACCGCCCACATAACGCCGTTTTCATACCCCCGAAACAGGCATAGGCGTAGGACCGCCAGTACCGCCCCAATGGTCCCCAGAATAAAGGCCGGCTTTTTTCCTTTTCCTCCTGTCAGCAGGCAGATCCCCAGGGCTAGGCAGACCGCGGCGGTGAGGGCCCCGATCAGCAGGGGCAGCACGTCGGCTAAGCCCACGGGCAGGAGACTGAAATAGGAAAACGTTTCCAAAAAATACTCCCCCGGTCCCTTGGCAAACCGCATGGAAACCCCATAGGGTAAAGATTCCAGTATCAGAGCGAGGACCATGGCCCCCAGGGACAGGGCGGCGTACTTTGAAACAGGCGTTCTTTTTTTCATGGCGGTTCCCTCCTTTATGCCTAGCATATCATATGTCCCGAAGGCTGTCAATTGCGGAAAAAGCGCCGGAGGGTCAATCCTCCGGCGCCGCTTTTCTCTTATTCCGGGTCCACCGGCTCCCCCAGATGCTCCGCCATGGTCCTGTGGATCCGCTTGCCCAGGACGATGGTATTCACCGCCGTGACCTCCTCCACGGGGATCACCTCCAAAAGGTCCACCTGCACATCGGTATGCCGCAGGTGCAGAGCGTTTTTCACAATGTTCTGGGTGTTCTGCACCGTGCAGACCACAATGGGCACATTGGCCCGCTGGGCGATCTTCAGGCAGCCGCTGCGGAAGGGATGCAGATGTCCGTCCATACTGGTGTAGCCCTCCGGGAACAGGGCGATGCTGGCCTTGTCCTCCTTCAGAATGTCGATGCAGGTGTTGATGGTCCCCAGCGCCGCCCGATTATTCTCCCGGTCGATGGGCTGGCACAGGGTCTTGTGCATGAGTTTGTTGATGACAAACAGCCTGTCGTTTTCCTTCTTGGACACGAAGGCCAGCTGGGCCTTTTTCGTGGCGGCCAGATGCAGCACAAAGGGATCCATCAGGTGCAGGTGGTTGCACAGCAGCAGATACCGGCCCTCTTTCGGCAGATTCTCAAAGCCCGTCTTATGGATCCGGGTCAGCAGGATGGTCTGGGCCGCCCGGCCGTAGAGAAACATGACGCTCCTATAAAAGGGACTGTCCTTTTCCTGGGGCTTGTCCATCCGCACAAAGGCGCAGACCACGATGAGAAACAGCAGGGCCAGCACAAACAGGCCCGCATAGGCCGCCAGGAAAAACACCGGCAGCTTCCACAGCCCGGCGGCGGTACCGTCCCAGGCGCACACCCCTCCGGCGATCAGCAGGGACGCCCCGGCGATCAGGTTCAGCAGCATAGAAAATACCTTCGTTCTTAATAATATCCCCTCTATTATAGTCGGCAAAGCCCGGCTTGCCAAGGGGATTTTTTGAAAATTCTGCGAACAATGGGACACTTTCCGGAAAATGCCCTTACCGCCGGGGCCGGGATGTGATATAATTCCACTAACGAGGTGATTTTATGGAATTGGTATACAGACAGCAGGAACTGGTGAACACCAGCCGGGCGGACTGCTTCGGCCGGCTCCGACCCGAGGCCCTTCTGTCCCTGATGCAGGAGGCGGCGGGCATGCACTGCTATGCCCTGGGCGTGGGCCGGGACGTGCTGGGAGCCCGGAACCTGTTCTGGGCCGTGGTGCGGCAGCGGGTCCAGATCCAGCGTCTGCCGGTGATCGGCGAGACCATGACCCTGGAGACCTGGCCCGGCGAGGCCACCCGGGCCTCCTACCCCCGGTACACCGTAGGCCGGGACCGGAACGGGGAGATCCTGTTCCGGGGCGCCGCCCTGTGGCTCATGATGGACGGGGACAGCCGGGCCATGATCCTGCCGGGCAAAAGCGGCCTGATGGTACCCGGCACCCGGCGGGAGGAGCAAATCGCCCTGCCCGGCAGTCTGCCTCCGGCGGTGCTGGGCCATGAGGAGACCCGGCGGGTCCGGTATTCGGAGCTGGACGCCAACGGCCACATGTCCAACACCCGGTATCTCAACTGGCTGGAGGATCTGTTCCCCGCCCAGTACCACCGGGACCACCCCCTGCAGGAGTTCCAGATCAGCTATCTCTCCGAAGCCCGGGAGGGCCAGGAGATCCACATGAGCTGGGAGCTGGGACCGGAAGGGGAGCTGCGGCTGGAGGGCCGCCGGACGGAGGAAGGCCGGGAACACCGGGTCTTTGCCCTGAAGGCCAAATATCTGTGATCTGATAAAGAAATTGCCGGGACCCATGGGTCCCGGCAATTTCTTCTCAGTCCGCAAGCGCCCAGGGATTTTCCGGCTGGGGCAGAATTCTGTAAACAGGTTGACTTTTCCCCAGGGTGTGGAAAAGCTGCCCCGCCCCCTGGGGACAACCGGGAAAAAGCCTTGTATTTCCGGGAATTTCCCGGCGGGCGGCTTGTGGACAAAGCTGTGGAAACTGGGGATAACTCCCAGTTGTCCACAGGTCGGACCCCGGTTATTTGCAAAATTATGTCTACCTCTGTGGAAAAATCGGGGCAGTCAAACGGGATACCGCCGCAGTTGAAAAGTGCCCATGCCGCCGGATTTTGCCTCCGGTCCCGGGGTCCGGCGGCAATCTTAAACAATCCGTAAACATTGGCGGGCCCCGGTTGAATTTCCCGAGTTTCGCAATATAATAAGAATATTCCAACCAACAAACGGAGGTCTTTTTCCCCATGTTCAAACGTTTCGGCCAATGGCTCCAGAATGCCATGATGGGGCGCTACGGCTCCGACCAGCTCAATATGGCGATCCTTGTGGGAGCGTTGCTGCTCTCCGTCATCGGCAGCCTTGCCCGGGTCCCCCTGCTGACGCTGCTGGCCTGGGTCCCTCTGATTCTGGCGGCCATGCGGATGCTGTCCCGGAACACCTCCAAGCGATATGAGGAAAACCGAAAATTCCTGGCCCTGTGGTACAAGATCTCCACAGGCTGGAAACGGCTGTGGGATAAAAATTACCGCTATTACCACTGCCCCAAATGCCGCCAGGTGGTCCGGGTCCCCAGAGGGAAGGGGAAAATCTCCATCACCTGCCCCAAATGCCGGGAAAAATTCATTAAGAAAACCTGATCTTCGCCGCTCCGGAGTCTCCGGGGCGGCTTGCTTTTTCCTCCGATCCCGTGTATTATGGCCTTGTTCTATTTTATAAAACTTGGCCTTTTTGAAAGGCCAGAGGAGGACCCATGCTGACCTACGACCTGACAGCCCACCATATACCCCTGTACGAGGCCCTGTACCGGGCCATTCGGGAGGACATTCTCCAGGGACGGCTCCCCACCGGGGAAAAGCTCCCCTCCAAGCGGGCCCTGGCGGATCATCTGCACATCAGCAAGATCACCGTGGAAACGGCCTACGGCCAGCTCCTGGCGGAGGGCTACATCCGGGCCCGGGAAAAGGTGGGCTATTTCGTAGAGGAGGTGGACCGGCCCCGCCGGGCCGTCCCGCCGGCCCCCGCCCCGGCGGAACCTGTTTCACCGCCCTCCTGTGCCGCCGACTTTACGGTGAACACCATACGGGGCGAGGATTTCCCCTTTTCCGTGTGGACAAAGCTCCTGCGGGAGGTGGCGGCGGACCGGGGCGGGGACCTGCTGTCCCCCCTGCCCAACGGCGGCGCCCTGGAGCTGCGGGAGGCCATCGCCGCCTATCTTTCGGACTTCCGGGCCATGACCGTGGATCCCGGCTGTATCCTGGTGGGGGCCGGTACGGACTTTCTCTATAATCTCCTGGTCCAGCTTCTGGGCCGGGATCTGGGCTACGGTGTGGAGGACCCGGGCTACGGCAAAATTCTGGAGGTCTACAAGGCCAACGGGGTCCGGTGCCTGCCCATTCCCATGGACGAGGACGGGGTCCTGCCCCAGGCCCTATCCGGGGTGGACGTGCTCCACATTTCTCCGGCCCATCACTTTCCCACCGGCTCCGTCATGCCCATCCGGCGGCGGCAGGCCCTGCTGGAATGGGCGGCCCAGGCCCCCCGCCGGTACATGATCGAGGACGACTACGACAGCGAGTTCCGCTTCACGGGCCGGCCCATTCCCCCCATGCAGGCCATGGACGGGGCGGGCCGGGTGATCTACATCAATTCCTTCTCCAAGAGCATTTCCCCCGCCATCCGGATCAGCTATATGATCCTGCCTCCGAAGCTGATGGAGCGGTTCCGCCGGGAACTGGGTTTTTACGCCTGCACCGTGTCCAGCTTTGAACAGTACACCCTGGCCCGGTTCATGAGCGAGGGATATTTTGAAAAGCACCTGTCCCGGATGAAAAAGCGGTACCGGGCCCAGCGGAACGAGCTCATCGCCCTGCTGCGCCAGGAGCCTCTGGGCCGCCGCCTGCGGATCCTGGAGAAGGACGCGGGGCTCCACTTCCTTCTGGAGGTGGACACGGACCTGTCGGACCGGGCCCTGACCCAGGGGCTATTGGACCGGGGCGTCAGGGTCCGGTGTCTGTCGGATTATTACCACGGGGCCGGACCCCGGCCGGAGCACTGTCTGGTCATCAACTACACCGGGGCCACCCGGGACCAGGCCCTGCTCCTGCGCCGGGCCCTGGAACAGGTCCTGGGGGAGTAGGCTTTCCATGACCAGTGTTCTCTTTTCTCCGCATTTGCAGAAACCCCGGGTGCGCAGTCGAACGCCAAAAAACTTCTAATAGAGCAATGCAGTTTCATTCCGCAACTGCCCTTTCTGCTGTCTCCGAAATCTTCGGTGGAGGGGCGATTCTGTTTACGAAATTCCCCAAGAGCCGAGCCGGATCGTCTTTCCGGGCTTCGGAGGGAGGGATCGTTAAGGGATTGGAGCGACAAACAGTTTTTCCGGGAAAACGGTCCGGCACTTTTCACCGCAGCCGGCGGCATAACCGCAGACCGCCTCCCCGGATGGGGAGGCGGTCTTTGTCTCTCTGCCCACAGGGACCCTCCCGAATCGGGAGGGTCCCTGTGTTTTACTCTTTTTCTTCCAGCCGCTTTTCCAGGGTGGCGGAATTGAACTGGGTCAGATATACCCGGTCCATGCCGTATTCCCGGGTCAGGACGAAGGCCTTTGGCAGGTCCTCCGCCGGGCTGATGACCCGGCCCTCCTGCTCCGCCTGAGCCAGAAAAGCCCGGGTATCCTTGGCCGAGGAGGTGTTGTCCAGGTCGAAGATCCCGATAATGGACCGGTCCCGAACCGCCATATCTCCGCCGATGTTCAGGTACATAGGCTCACTCCTTGAATTTCCGGCTCTGGGCCACGGCCATTTCGTCGCAGCGGTTGTTCTTCTCGTTGGCGGCGTGGCCCTTGACCCAGTGATAGTGCATTTCGTGGCGGCGGATCTCCGCAAGAAGCTCCTCCCACAGGTCCACATTCAGAGCGGGCTTTTTATCGGATTTGATCCAGCCCTTTTTCTTCCAGCCGTAGACCCAGCCCTTTTCCAATGCGTCAATGACGTACTTGGAATCCGAGTACAGCTCCACCACGCAGGGCTCCTTCAGGCACTGCAGGGCCCGAATGACCCCCGTCAGCTCCATGCGGTTGTTGGTGGTCTCTTTTTCTCCGCCGGACAGCTCCTTTTCCACCCCGTTATAGCTGAGGATGGCCCCCCAGCCACCGGGGCCGGGGTTGCCGGAGCAGGCCCCGTCGGTATAAACGGTTACGGTCTTCATGCCTGGGGGTCCGTCTCCTGGGATTCGGCCTCCTCGGTGTCCTCCCCCGTGACGCTGCTGACGGCGATGACCCGGTTGCCCTCCTCCAGGCGCATGATGATGACGCCCTGGGCGCCTCGCTTGTAAACGTTCACGTCCTTGGCCGCAAAGCGGATGATAACGCCGCCGTTTTCGATGAGCATTACGTCGTCATTGTCGGACACCAGGCAGCAGCCTGCCACCTTGCCGGTCTTTTCCGTCAGGTTGTAGTTCTTGAGGCCCTTGCCGCCCCGGTTCTGGGGCTGGCGGCTGCCGTCCTCGGCCAGGCGCAGGTACTCCTCCACCTGGGTCCGCTTTCCGTAGCCGTTTTCGGTGACGGTCAGCAGGCACTTGCCCGCCTCGGCCTTCTCGGCCCCCACCACCCGGTCGCCCTCCGCAAGGCTGATGCCCCGGACGCCGGCAGCAGTCCTGCCCATGGGCCGGACGTCATTTTCGCTGAAGCAGATGGCCATGCCCTGCTCCGTGGTGAGGATGATATTATCATTGCCGCTTGTCTTCAGTACGGAAATGAGGTCGTCCCCCTCGTCCAGGACCAGAGCCCGGACGCCGGCCTTCCGGCTGGTGTTGAGGGCGTCCAGGGCGATCCGCTTTACGGTGCCCTTCCGGGTGGCCATGAAGATATACTCGCCCTCGGTGAACTCCCGGGTCAGCACCATGGCGGTGACCTCCTCCCCGGGCTCCAGAGGCAGAATGTTCACGATAGCGGTACCCTTGGCGGTGCGGCCCGCCTCGGGAATGAGATAACCCTTCCGACGGTGGACCCGGCCCGCATTGGTAAAGAACAGCACATAGTCGTGGGTGGAGGCAATGAAAAGGTTCTTTACATAGTCCTCCTCCCGGAGGCTCTGGCCGCTGACGCCCCGGCCGCCCCGCTTCTGGCTGCGGTAGGTGTCCACGGGCATCCGCTTGATATAGCCCCGGGCGGAGAGGGTGTAGCAGCACTCCTCCTCCTCGATGAGATCCTCCACGTCGATCTCGTCCTCCACATCCTGTATCTCGGTTTTCCGGTCGTCGCCGTACTTGTCCCGGATGGCGGTGAGCTCGCCCTTCAGAATATCCTTCACCAGGCCCATATCCGACAGGATCCGCTGGTAATAGGCGATCTTCTCCTCCAGCTCCTTGTATTCGGCCTCCAGCTTCTCTTTTTCCAGACCCTGGAGCCGCTTGAGCTGCATGTCCAGAATGGCCTGGGCCTGAACTTCAGACAGGCTGAACCGGGTCATCAGGTTTTCCTTGGCGTTGTCGTAGCTTTCCCGAATGGTGCGGATGACCTCGTCAATGTTGGCCTGGGCAATGAGCAGGCCCTCCAGCAGGTGGGCCCGTTCCTGGGCCTTCCGCAGATCATACCGGGTCCGGCGGAGGATAATATCCTCCTGGAATTTCAGGTACTCGTCCAACATTTCCCGCAGGGACAGGACCTTGGGCTGGGACTGGTTGTTCACCAGAGCCAGCATATTGATGGCGAAGGTGGTCTGCAGCTGGGTCTGGGCGAAAAGCCGGTTTAAGACCACCTGGGCGTTGGCGTCCCGCTTCAGCTCAATGACGATCCGCATACCGGTCCGGTCGGTCTCGTCCCGGATGTCGGAAATGCCGTCCAGCCGCTTGTCGTTGACCTGGTCCGCCATGTTCTTGATAAGCATCCGCTTGTTGACCTGATAGGGGATCTCCGTGACGATGATCCGGGTCCGGTTCTGGCCGAACTCCTCAAAATGGGTCCTGGCCCGGAGGGTCAGGCGGCCCCGGCCGGTGGCATAGGCGGCCCGGATCCCGGCCCGGCCCAGAATAATACCCTTCGTGGGGAAGTCGGGACCGGAAATGTCCTCCATGAGATCCGCCATGGTGCACTCCGGATCCTCCAAGATCCGGATACAGGCGTTTATGACCTCCCGCAGGTTGTGGGGCGGGATGTTAGTGGCCATGCCCACGGCGATGCCGGAGGAGCCGTTGACGAGAAGGTTGGGAAACCGGCTGGGCAGCACCCGGGGTTCCTTCCGGGTCTCGTCAAAGTTGGGGTCCCAATCCACGGTGTCCTTTTCAATGTCCCGGAGCATTTCGTTGGCAATTTTGGACATTCTGGCTTCCGTGTAACGGTAGGCGGCAGGGGGATCTCCATCCACGGAGCCGAAATTGCCGTGGCCGTCCACCAGCATATAGCGCATGGAGAAGTCCTGGGCCAGCCGGACCAGGGCGTCATACACGGACTGGTCGCCGTGGGGATGATACCGGCCCAGCACGTCGCCCACGCAGGTGGCGGACTTCCGGAAGGGCTTGTCGGAGGTCAGGTTGTCCTCATACATGGCGTAGAGGATCCGGCGGTGGACCGGCTTCAGGCCGTCCCGCACGTCGGGCAGGGCCCGGCCCACGATGACGGACATGGCGTATTCAATATAGCTGTTCTTCATCTCGTGGACCAGTTCCGAGGTCACGATGGTCTGGTCCGGGAACATAATATCCTCGGGCTTGTAATCTTTCTTATGTTGAGCCAAGACAAAGCCTCCTTAGTAATCCAGGTTGGCGGCGAATTTGGCGTTCTGCTCAATGTAGTCCCGGCGGGGCTCCACCTTTTCGCCCATGAGCAGAGTGAAGATCTCGTCGGCCTGGGCCGCGTCCTCCAGGGTGATCCGCTTCAGGGTCCGCTTCTCGGGGTCCATGGTGGTCTCCCACAGCTCATGGGGGTCCATTTCGCCCAGGCCCTTGAACCGGGAAATGTCCACCTTCACATTGGGGTTTCCTCCCCGCATTTCGGAGGAAATGGCGTCCCGCTGGGCCTCGTCATAGGCCACCTTCACGGTCTTGCCCCGGGTCAGCTTGAACAGGGGGGGCACGGCGGAGTACACATAGCCCTGCTCGATGAGGGGCCGCATGAACCGGAAGAAGAAGGTCAAAAGCAGAGTCCGAATATGGGCGCCGTCCACATCGGCATCGGCCATAATGACCACCTTGTGGTAGCGGAGCTTCGTAAGGTCAAATTCCTCGCCGATGCCCGCCCCCAGGGCGGTGATCACAGGCTGGAGCTTGTCGTTGCCGATGACCTTGTCCTCTCTGGCCTTTTCCACGTTCAGCATTTTACCCCAAAGGGGCAAAATGGCCTGGAACCGGCTGTCCCGGCCCTGGGTGGCGGAACCGCCTGCGGAGTCGCCCTCCACGATGTAAATTTCCGTCAGGGTGGGGTCGGACTCGTTGCAGTCCCGGAGTTTGTCCGGCATGGCCGCTCCGCCCAGAGCGGTTTTCCGGCGGATGGAGTCTCTGGCTTTCCGGGCGGCTTCCCGGGCCCGGTTGGCGGTCATGGCCTTCTCCAGAATAATTTTCGCGGTGGCGGGGTGCTCCTCCAGAAACACCGCCAGCTGGTCGTTGACGATGCCGTCTACCAGGGAACGAATGTAGGCGTTGCCCAGCTTAGCCTTGGTCTGGCCCTCAAACTGAGCGTCGGTGAGCTTTACGGAAATGATGGCGGTAAGGCCCTCCCGGCAGTCCTCGCCGGAAACCTTGTCGTCTCCCTTGATGATTCCGGCCTTCACGCCGTAGGCGTTGATGACCCGGGTCAGAGCGGTCTTGAAGCCGGTTTCGTGCATGCCGCCCTCCGGAGTATGGACGTCGTTGGCAAAGGACAGAAGGTTCTCGTTATAGCCGTCGTTGTACTGGAAGGCGATCTCCGCGGAGGCGTCGCCCTTTTTCCCGGCCATATAGACCACGTCGTTGTGGAGGGGGGTCTTGTGCCGGTTGCACCAGGCGGCAAACTCCCGGATACCGCCCTCATAGCACATGGTGTCCGTTACCGGCTCCTCGCCCCGGGCGTCCGTAATGGTGATGGAAAGGCCCGCGTTCAGGAAGGCCTCCTCCCGCATTCTTGTGTGGAGGATCTCATAGTCGTAAACCAGGGTGTCGAACATCTCCGGGTCCGGCTGGAAGGTGACCCAGGTTCCCGTCTTGTCGGTCTTGCCGACGATCCGCATTTCCTTCACGATATTGCCCCGGGAGAACTCCATTTCGTAGATATTCCCGTTTTTGTGGACCTGGACCTTCAGCCATACGGACAGGGCGTTGACCACGGAGGCGCCCACGCCGTGAAGGCCGCCGGAGACTTTATACCCGCCGCCGCCGAATTTGCCGCCGGCGTGAAGGACTGTGTACACCACCTCCAGAGCGGGCCGGCCGGTCTGGGGCTGGATGTCCACAGGGATGCCACGGCCGTCGTCGGTGACGGTGATGGAGTCTCCGGGGTTGATGGTCACGGTAATATGCTTGCAATAGCCCGCCAGGGCTTCGTCAATGGCGTTGTCCACGATCTCGTAGACCAGATGGTGCAGGCCGGAGGAGGAAGTGGAACCGATATACATACCGGGCCGCTTCCGGACCGCCTCCAGACCTTCCAGAACCTGTATTTGATTGGCGCCATATTCCTGTTCGACCTTGGTTTCGTCAGACATGAATTGACCTCCTTCTAAAAATTTCTATGGAAAACGGGTTAAACAATATGCCCGTCTGCGATCTCAATGGTTTTGCCCGCCCGGGTGAGACGGCCCTTTTCGCAGCAGGTGATAAACACCTGGCCGCTGCCCAATTCGTTTAAGACAAAGTCCTGACGCCGGGCGTCCAGCTCCGACAGCACGTCGTCCAGGAGCAGCACCGGCTCCTCGCCGAATTCCCGGCGGTACAGCTCCCGCTGGGCCAGCTTCAGACTGATGGCCGCGGTGCGGACCTGGCCCTGGGAGCCGAAGCTCTTGAGGCTGATGCCGTCCAGAGATACGTCAAAGTCGTCCTTGTGGGGGCCGGATAGGCACTGGCCCGTTTCCAGCTCCGCCTTTTTGTGGCTCTCCATGTGCCGGGAGAGCAGCTCCGTCAGCTCCTCCACCGGCACAAAGGGATCCTCGATATTGGATACGGTCTTGTATCCAATGTCCAGGGTCTCTTTTCCTCCCGTGAACTCCCGGTGATACCGTTGGGCCTCTTCCCCCAGGCTCTTCAAAAACCGGGCCCGGTAGGAAATGAGAAGCGCTCCCACCTGGCACATCCGCTGGGAGTACTCCGGCAGAACCTCCAAATACTGAGGAAAATCGAACCTGTCCTTTAAAATCCGACTTTTCTGGTCCAGAAGCCTGCCGTATTCCGTCAGAGCCCTGTCGTAATTGGGCCGCAGGGGACCCAGGGCGCCGTCCAGAAACTTCCGCCGGGCGGAGGCTCCGGTCTTGAGAATCAGAAGGTCCTCCGGGCAGAACAGCACCGTATTTAGAACCCCCATAACCTCCCCGGCGGTTTTCTTTTTCACCTCGTTGAGGTACAGCTGCCGGGGCCTACGTCCGGAAAACAGCACCGCCCGAAGGCTCTGCTCCCGGGCGTTGTCCTCCACCTTGGCCCGGAGCTCCGCAAACTCCGCGCCGAATTGGATCAGCTCCTGTTCCTTCCGGGTCCGGAAGGACTTCCCCGTACCCAAGTAAACCATGGCTTCCAGTAAATTGGTTTTGCCTTGGGCATTGTCCCCCAGGATAAGGTTCACCCCGGGGTCAAAGTCCGCCGTCAGGGTCTCGTAATTCCGGAACCCCCAGAGCTCTAATCGTTCAAGCCTCAAGGCCCGTCACCAGATAGGTCATGCCCCGGAAGGACACGGCGTCCCCGGGCCGGAGCTTCTTGCCCCGCATGGTGCAGACTTCGCCGTTGACCATGGCCTCTCCCTCCTGAATGAGGAGCTTTGCCTCGCCGCCGGAGGATACGGCGTCCGCCAGCTTCAAAAAGGCCTCCAGCCGGATAAACTCCGTCTGGATCATCACCTCTTTGGGGACGTCTTTCCGCACTTTTCTAACTTCTACCTTCATTTTTTCCCTCTTAACTGTTTTTCAGACGCACGGGCAGGATCATGTACGCAAAGTCGTCCTCCTCCCGGACGGGGGTCAGGACAATGGGGCTGAGCCCGTTGGTCAGCTCCAGGCATACCTCTTCGCTGGGTACCGCCCGCAGGGCCTCGCAGAGATACCGGCAGTTAAAGCCGATCTCCAGTTCCTTGCCGTCGCCGGCCATGGAGCACTGGTCCGCCGCGGCGCCAACGGTGGTGTTGGTCCGGAAATTGGCCACGTTCTTGCCGAATACGCAATGGACCGGACTTTTGATCTTCTCGGACACGATAAGGCCCACCCGCTCGATGGAGGCGTTCAGATCCGACACGTTGGCCACCAGCTTGATGGGGCAGTCCGTAGGCACCACCCGCCGCCAATCCAGAAAGTCTCCCTCCAGGATCCGGCACACCAGGGTGGCTCCGCCGATCTCAAAAAGAATGTGCTTGGGTCCCAAGGTGAACACCGCGTCCTCGTCGGTGTCCTGCAGGATCCGCTCCGCCTCCTTCAGGGCGGGGGCCGGGGCCACGAACTTCATGGTCCGGCCGGTTTTTTCCTTGGGATGATAGGTCCGCCGGGCCAGTCGGAACCCGTCCACGGCAATGCAGGAAATGGAGTCGTCCGCCACCTCAAACAGGCACCCGGTGTGAATGGGGCGGCTCTGGTTGTCGGACACGGAAAAAATAGTGCCGGATATCAGCTTTTTCAGCTCTCCCTGGGGGATATGCACGCCGTTGGTATAGGTCACGTCGGGCAGCTCCGGGTAATCGTCCGCCGGAGAGGCAATGATGGTAAACGAAGCGTAGCCCGCCTGAATGGACACCTTATAGTTTTCGTCCACGGTAATGGACACGGGTCCCTCCGGCAGCCGCCGGACAATATCTCCTAAGAGCCGGGTGGGCATGATGCAGGCCCCGTCCTCCCGGACCTCCGCGTCCACCTGGACGGTGATGCCGGTCTCCATATTGTAGCCCGTCAGATTCAGGCCCGTATGCTCGCCGGCCCGGCACAGAATGCCCTCGATGGCCGTCAGGGAGCTTTTCTGGGCGGCGGTACGGCTGGCTGTGCCGATGGCGGCAGCCAGCTGGCTTTTCTCGCAGGAAAATTTGATCATGGCATGATTTCCTTTCCTCGTATCGTACGATTTTTTTCCACAGGCCTCCGTTCCTCCGGAGGGCCTTCCGGTATACTGTAAGATTTTTATATATAAATCAGGAAGGGTATTTTATAGTGTTAGTAGTAGGGAATTTTTATGTGGATAACTCCCCTGTACCTAGGCACCGCAAGGATTTTTTATCCACAGCCAAATGTGAATACTTTGACCCCATTTTTTGGGCTCCCATTTGTAAGCGCCGATCCCCATTTTTTCCACAGGAAACTTATTCTTTTTTCACAGCCCCCTGTGGATATATTGGAAGCTGCACGGGCCCCTTCGTTTTGCCGGGAAAAATTACAAAAGACTGTCGATGTTGGCCTTGATGTCCCGAATATTTTCGTGGAGGGGGCTCTTGGGGTCCTTCAGCATGGTGTCCACTTTCTTAATGGCGTGGAGTACCGTGGAATGGTCCCGGCCAAACTCCCGGCCGATGTCCGGAAGGCTCATGTTGGTCATGGTCCGCACCAGATACATGGCCACCTGCCGGGCCTCGGCGGTGCCCTTGTTTTTAAGGCTGCCACGGATCACGGCCTCGTCAATGGAATAGTACTTGCTGACCTGGGCGATGATGAGAGAGGGCGTAGGAAGAATGTCTCCCTCCACCTTTATCATGTCGCTGATGGCTCTTGTAATATTGGGCAGGTCCAGGGGCATGTTATTCAGGTCCCGATAGGCCAGGATCTTATTGATGGTGCCTTCAATCTGCCGGACGTTATTGGTAATGTTGTTGGCAATGAAGGAACAGCACTCGTTGTCCAGCTCCAGTCCCATGGAATGGGCCTTGTTTTTCAGAATCGCCATTCGGGTCTCATAGTCGGGGGGCTGGATGTCTGCGATGAGGCCCCACTGGAACCGAGTCCGGAGCCGGTCCTCCAGGGTGGCCATGTCGTCGGGCTTCCGGTCGGAGGTCATGACGATCTGCTTGTGGTTTTCGTAAAGCTCGTTGAAGGTATGGAAGAACTCCTCCTGGGTACTTTCCTTACCGGCGATGAACTGAATATCATCAATAAGGAACAGGTCCGCCAGCCGGTATTTGCTGCGGAATTCCACGTTTTTGCCGTTCCGCAGGGCGTCGATCAGCTCATTGGTGAACTGGTCGCCCTTGATGTACACCACGTTGTAGTCCGGATTGGACTGTCGGATTTTGTTGGCAATGGCGTAGAGCAGGTGGGTCTTGCCGATGCCGGCGGGGCCGTAGATGAAAAAGGGATTGTAGACCTTGCCGGGGTTCTGGGCCACGGCCATGGCGGCGCCCCGGGCGAATTTGTTGGAGGAGCCCTCTACGAAGGTCTCAAAGGTGTACTGGGGATTGAACTCCATGGACACCGAGGGCTTTTCCTTGGCCCGGAAGTCCTGCAGCTCCTGGTCCCCGTAGACCAGTACCTCCACCTCATAGTTGAAGGTCTCCTTCATGGCGTCGTTGATATAGGGAATGCAGCGGCTCTGGATCATGTCCCGCCGGAAGGGAGAGGGGGAATAGAGAATCAAATGCTCGTCGTTGAGCTCCACCACCTCCGCATCATCGAACCAGGCGGACACCACGGCGGGGGTCAGCCGGTTTTCCAAATAACTCAGCACCTTTGCCCAGACGTAAGCGGACGAGTACATGGCACGGCTCCTTTCAATTTGATTTTGGGCGGAAAACCCCGGCACTTCGCCGGGAAAGACCGGGGAAATTTCATAAATTCTCAACCTAAATTGTAACACAAAAACCCAGGAATTACAAGGACATTTCGCCTCCCTCCATCCTGCTTTTTTTGAAATATCCCGGTTTTCCACCCTCACCCCTGGTCTCTGATTCTGAAAAAGTTGCTGGAAAAAGGGCAACTCCCGGGGCCAACTCATAAAAAATTCCCTCCGGATCCTACCCGGAGGGGGAAAAAACACAGAATTCCATAGAAAAACAGGGGCAGATGGTTCTCTGCCCCTGTTTTTAGTTCTGTTCCCGGAATTGAAACCCGGTTTCATCGACGCCGTCGATGATGGCCAAAGACTTGATGGGATAGCCCTCCTGCCGGAGGCTGTCGCCCCCATGCTGAAAGCCCTTTTCCACGGCAATGCCGATGCCCACAAGCTCCGCCCCGGACTGCTTTACAATGTCGATAAGGCCCCGGATGGCCTCTCCGTGGGCCATAAAGTCGTCCAGGATCAGAATTTTATCCTCCGGCTTCAGCCAGTCCTTGGCGGCAATGAGGGTCACCCGTTTTTTATAGGTATAGGACATGACCTGACTCTGGAACAGGCCCCCCTCAATGTTGTCGCTTTTGGCCTTTTTGGCGAAAATCATGGGGATGCCCCAGCGATAGGCACAGATGGCGGACATAGCGATTCCGCTGGCCTCGGCGGTGAGGACCTTCGTCACCCGGGACAGATCGAAGAGCCGGGCAAATTCGTCGGCCAGCTCACCCATGAGTTTTGTATCGATCTGGTGGTTCAGAAACCCGTCCACCTTCACGACATTTCCCGGCAGGATCCGGCCCTCCCGGCGGATCCGCTCTTCCAGTGCTTTCATAGGCACCCTCCCAAATTCGTTTTTCTCTATTATGGCCCCGCTTCCGGCAAATTGCAAGCTCTTTCAGCGGCCCAGCATCCGGCCCTCCCGGCTCTGGCAGGTGAACAGCAGGATCTGCCGGTCCTCCCCTTCCTTTTTCAGAAGGTCCAGAGCCCGTTCCAGCCGCCGGTCGTCAAAGCGCACCAGGGCGTCGTCCAGAACAATGGGGACCTCGGGTCCCAGCAGCTCCCGACATACCGCCAGCCGCAGGGACAGATAGATCTGATCCAGGGTGCCGTCGCTGCGGCGCAGGGCGCTTTGCAGGGTGGTCTCCTCCCGGGCCCCGGCGGACAGGGAGAAATCCTCCTCCCACAGGAGCTTGTCATACCGGCCTCCCGTAAGCTCACCCAGAATGTCCCGGGCCTGGGCGGTGATCCGGGGGGCAAACTGCCGCCGCAGGTCCTCCCCGGCGGTCTTTAGGGCGGCCTGGGCATAGCCCATGGCGGCGTAAATATCCTCCAGCCGGGCGATCCGGTTCTTCAGACCGTCGGCCTCGGCGGCCATGGCCCCCGGGTCTCCCTGAGCGGCCTGACGGCCCCGGCTCTGGTTAAGGGCGCTTTGGATCCGGGCCTGGTCCCCCAGGTTACGGTCCAGGGCCAGCCGGGTCTCCTCCCGGCTCAGGTCCAATTCATCCGGCTCCGCGGGCTCCGGCATCGGGGCCGGGTTTCCGGCGAGCCGCTCCAGGGTCTCGGCGTGTTCCCGGGCCCGGGCAAGATCCCGCAGGGCCTCTTCCCGCCGGTCCCAGGCTCCAAGAATTTCCCGCTGATGGGAGACGGCTTGTGCAATGGAGCCCAGGCCCTGGGTCAAAGCGGCTGCTTTGTTCTGAAGACTGCGCCGCCGGGCTTCCAGGGCGGCAATGCGCGCTTCCCGGTCCCGGATTTCCTGCTTGTATCGGTCCAGAGCGGCGGCATAGTTTTTTGCAATGGGGAGCAGCGCCTCGGGCCGGTCCCCGCCGTAGCTTTTCAGGATTGCCGCCTTTTCCGTCTGGGCGGCGGCATAGCCTCGGTCCCGCTTTTTCACATCAAGAAGACCGTAAATCAAAAGTCCCAAGGCCAGAATCCCCACGGTGAGGCCCAACCACAGCTTTACAAAAAGAAGCCCTATGCCCAATGCCAGCAGAGCCCCGGCCCCCAGAATCCAGGGCAGCCTGTTCCCGGCTTTCTGCTGGTCCAGAATTTCAATCCGTTCCAGATCCTGCCGGGCCCGGTCCACCGGGCTTTCCTCGGACAGCAGGGCAGGGGGGCACTCCGGTGCCTCCGGCGCCGGGGGCACCGCGGCGGTGTCCGACTGCAATTGTTCCAGCTCTCCGGACAGCTCTTCCAGCTGCCGGATCCGCTCCCGGGCCTCCTCCGGCCGGGGAAGGTCCCGGACCCGGGCCTCCCACCGGTCCGCCTGGGCCTGGGCCTCCTTCTGCCGGTCCCGGGCCAGAGCCAGAGCCGCCTGCTTTTCGGCGGCCTCCCGATAGGATAAAACGGCCTCATGACGGTGGAGGGCCTCTTCCTCCTGCCGCAGGGCCCCGGACCGGGCCTCCAGCCGGGCCTGCTCCGTGGTCCGCTCCTCAGCTTGGGTCAGCCGGTCCTGAAGCTCCGCCAGCCGGGCCTCCGCCTGGGGCAATTGTCCCGTTTTGTTGTGGCGGCAGCGGTTCTGCAGGTCCCGGAGCTGCTTTGCCAAATCTAAGCCGGCGGTGCTTTCGCTGCCCGTGGTCACCAGGGCGTTGAGCCGCCGGGCCAGGGCCTCGTCCTGGGTCACCGGCAGGTCGGCCAGCCGAAGAAAGCCGCTGCGCTGGTATACGGGCCGCTCCACGCCCAGAAGCAGGAGCCCGCAGTTGTCCTTGGTCAATTCCGGTACAGGCTGGCCGGAGTCCGTCTCATAGGCCCGGAATTCCCCCATGGGGGTCCGGCCCTTGGTGGTCCTTTGAAGGGTGATGTCCCGGCCCTGCCAGTTCAGATCCATGCGGCCCTCCATGGGCCTTCCGGACCAGGGCTTGTACCGCTCCTTGTCGGGGATGACCCCCTGCTTGGCCCGCTGTCCCGTGTCGATGCCGTAGAGCATGGCCAAAAGGAAGGCACACCAGGTGGACTTTCCCCACTCGTTGGGCTCTTCAATCAGATTGAGCCCCGGCGTCAAAGTCAGGGTCTGCCCTTCCAGCTTACCGAAAACGGCGGTCATGGATTTCAAAATCATGGCAGCTCCACCTCCCCTCCGTCCAACAGCCGGCGGCTGAGCCGGGCGGCCAGAATCAGCCGCCGGCGCTGGGTCTCGTCCTGGGCCTGCTCCGCCTGCTGCCGCAGCAGGGCAAAATACCGACCCTCCAGGCTGTCGTCTCCGGCGGCCTGCCACAGGTCGGCCTTGGGCCGGGTGGCATCCCGCAGGGTCAGAGCGCGGAAACGGGAGGACAGCTCTTTTTCCAGAGCTCCCAGGTCCAGGGTCTGGGATTCTCCCGTAAAGGTCACCCGGTAAATGTCCCGTCCCGGGTCCCCCGGCAGGGTGTCCAGAGCGGTGGCGGGGTCCTCCCCGGCCTCTAGAGACACGTCATAATAAGCCCGGGCCCCCAGGGGGAGAAATTCCGCCCTGGCACCCTCTTCGTCCAGGTCCACAAGATAGATTCCCTTGGCCCCCGTCTCGTCAAAGCCCCGTCCCATGGGGCAGCCGGGCCAGGCGCAGAGGGTGGATCCGGCTAAAATTTGCCCCGCCTTGTGGGTGTGGCCCAGAGCCAGATAGTCTAAGCCCGAGGCGGCAATCTCACCCCGGGAAATGGGGCAGTAGCGGCCGCCGTCTCCGGTGACCTCCCCGTGGAGCACCATAATATGGTATCTCTCCGGCCCCTGCCGTCGGAAACCGGTCAGAAGGTCCGGGCAGTCCATGTCCTGGTACCCGGCTCCGTAGACCCGGCAGTCCAGCTCCGGCAGCACCAGGGAGGAAAGAGCCTGTTTTGTGAAAATATGCACGTTTTCCGGGAACTTTCCCAGAAAATAGGGAGAATCATAGGTAACATAGTCGTGATTGCCCGGGGCAATGAATACGGGAATGTCCAGAGAGCCCAGGGCGGCGGCCAGGGCCTCCCGGCTGTCCAGGGTGGCCTGGGGCCGGTCAAACAGATCCCCGGACAGCAGCACCAGCTGGGCCCCCTGGTCCCGGGCGGTCCTTGCCAGAAGCTCCGGCAGGGCCAGCTGCTCCCTGCGGGCTTCCACCGCCAGGTCAGGCGGCAGACCCCGGAACAGAGAGTCCAGGTGCAGGTCTGCGGCGTGGAGTATCTTAATCATAAACGGCGATCCTTTCTGCGTGGACGCATCGGCCCGTAGCCCCGTCCAGGGTGAAAAGGGCTCCCTCCAGTTTGCCGGGGCCCGGGGCGGGCTGGTATCGGGCATAGACGTCCCCCCGGAATTTTTGAATGGACAACTCCGGCCGGATGCCCAGTACCGAAATTTTCGGCCCCGTCATGCCGAGATCCGTCTGGTACCCCGTGCCCTTCGGCAGAATCTGGGTGTCCGCTGTGGGCACATGGGTATGGGTGCCCCACAGAGCTCCCACCCTGCCGTCCAGGACATAGCCCATGGCCAGCTTTTCGCTGGTGGCCTCGGCGTGAAACTCCGTCAGGATAAATTTGGTGTCAATTTTCGGCAGAATTTTCTCCACCAGCAAAAAGGGATTGTCCGGGGTGAAATCCATGTTGCATCGCCCGATGAGGTCGATGAGGGCCACGGGGCCCTTATTCGTTTCAAAAATGCCCCAGCCCCGGCCCGGGGTCTGGGGGGCCAGATTGGCGGGCCGCAGGATCCGGGGGCAGTCGTCCAGATAGTTGCAGATGCTCCTTTGGCGGAAGGTGTGGTTGCCCAGGGTGATGACGTCGACCCCGGCGTCTAAGATTTCCTCCGCCTGGTCCGGGGTGATGCCCACCACGGCGGCGTTTTCTCCGTTGACCACCGTAAAGTCCGCCTTCGTCTCCCGAATCAGCCCCCGGAGCTTCCGGCGGATCATGGCAAGACCTGTATCCGCCACCACGTCCCCCACGGCTAAAATGTTCAGTTCCATGCTGCGCCTCCGGCTCAATACTCCCGGAACACGGCCTTCACCAGGCCCAGGATCCGGGCTTTTTTTCCGTCAATGGGGGAGTAGGCCGGGTTTTCCGGCATCAGCTTCACGTCCCCGCCGGTGAGCCGCAGCCGCTTCACCGTGGCCTCGTCCTCCAGCAGGGCCACCACGATCTCCCCGTCCCGGGCTTCGGGTTGGGGCCGGACCACCACCAGGTCTCCGTTCAGGATCCCGGCACCAACCATGCTGTCCCCCCGGACCCGGAGAGCAAAGCAGCTGGGGTCTCCGTCCCAGGCCAGGCTCCCCGTCCGGTTCTCAAAGGCCAGAATGGGCAGCCCTGCCGTTACCGTGCCCAGAATGGGAATCTGGCCGGTTTTCTCTCGGACGGCGGGGGCGGACATGGCCCTTTTTTTCCCGGGCTCCGCGAAAAGCTCCCCCTTTTCCCGAAGCTGGTCCAGGTGATACTTCACCGAGGCCGTGGACCGCAGGCCCACCCCGGCGCCGATCTCCCGGATGGAGGGAGCGTAGCCGTTGTCCGCCATGAAGTCCATGATAAATCGGAGGATTTCCTCCTGCTTGTTGCTGGTCCTGGCCATGGCACTGTCTCCTTACATTTTGTATTTCTTTTATCATACCACAGACGGCGGTAAAACGCAAACGAATGTTCACGCACCGCCACGATTTTTCGCTTCGTCCGCCATATAACGGGTGTCCGCTGGGCGGACGGTTTTGTGCCCCTAACTCCCTTCGCCGGGGCCGCCACTGGGACACTTCGTCAAAACTGCCGAAAGAAACCCAAAGAATTTCTACCGAAATTTTTCCTTTTTCCGCAAAAAGGACTAGAAATCCGAAAAGGCATATGTTAGAATGCTATGTAGCGAACGTTGGGCTTTAGGAAATTTCCGGGTCCGGCCTTTGCTTCCAAAAATTCACTTTTTTGGTCCAATTCACTTTTCCGGAATACCGGTTAATGGAGGGTAAAGTAATCTATGGCACAGAAAGTACAAATTACCGAAACGGTCCTTCGGGACGCCAACCAGTCCCTCATGGCCACCCGCCTGCCTTACAGCGATTACGAGGGCATCCTCGGCGCAATGGACAAGGCCGGGTACTACTCCATCGAGTGCTGGGGCGGAGCCACCTTTGACTCCTGCCTGCGCTACCTGGACGAGGATCCCTGGGAGCGGCTGCGGAACCTGCGGAAGAATCTGCCCAACACCAAGCTGCAGATGCTGCTGCGGGGCCAGAACCTCTTGGGCTACAAGCACTATCACGACGACGTGGTGGAGAAGTTCGTGGAGCTGTCCATCAAGAACGGCATCGACATTCTGCGGATCTTCGACGCCCTGAACGATTTCCGGAACATCGGGACCGCTCTGGATGCCACCAAGAAGTACGCCACGCCCAACACCATCGCCTCCGGCTGCATCTCCTACACCCAGAGCCCCGTGCACACCGTGGAGAAATATGTCGCCATGTGCAGAGAGCTGAAGAACATGGGCTTCGACACCATCTGCCTGAAGGATATGGCCGGCACCATGAGCCCCTATGAGGCCGAGCACCTCATCAAGGGCATCAAGGACGCCGTGGGCGACATGCCTCTGATCCTGCACACCCACTGCACCACCGGCATGGCCTACATGACCCTGACCAAGGCCATTGAATCCGGCATCGACGTCATCGATACCGCCACCTCCTGCTTCTCCGGCGGCACCAGCCAGCCCGCCACCGAGACCATGTTCTATGCCCTGCAGCAGTACGGCGTGGAGACCGGCCTGGACGAGAAGATCATCAACGAGGTCAACGACTACTTCAAGCCCATCAAGCAGAAGTACATCGACTCCGGCCGCATCAACCCCAAGTCCATGGGCACCGACGCCATGGCTCTGGTGTACAAGGTCCCCGGCGGCATGCTGTCCAACATGATCGCCAACCTGACCGATATGCACGCCATGGATAAGTTCGACGAGGCCTTGGCCGAGATTCCCAACGTCCGCAAGGACCTGGGCTATCCTCCTCTGGTCACCCCCCTGTCCCAGATGGTGGGCAACCAGGCCGTGACCAACGTTCTGCTGGGCGAGCGCTATAAGCAGATCTCCAAGGAAGTCAAGAACTACTTCAAGGGCGAGTACGGCATTGCCCCCGCCCCCGTCAACGAAGAGCTGCAGGAGAAGATCCTGGGCCAGGGCGGCAAGCCCGTGGACTGCCGGATCGAGGACAGCAAGCGCACCGGCGAGGAGTTTAAGAAGGCCAAGGAGGCCCTGGGCGACCTGTGCCGCAGCGAGGAAGATGTGATGAGCTACATCTGCTACCCCGACCAGACCATGAAGTTCCTGAAGGAGCGGCGGGCGAAGGAAGAGAACGTCGCCACCTATACCATTGAAGAGGCATAAGGAGGTTTTCACATGTTACTGTTAGCTTCCACCGGCGAGAAGCTGGGCATCGGCCCCGCCGCCGGCTATGCTCTGCTGGGCTATGCCGTGGTGTTCTTCGGCATCGTGCTTCTGATGTGCGTCATGCTCATCATGGGCAAGATCTTCACCGCCAAGGCTGCCAAGGAGAAGGCCGCGGCCCCTGCCGCTCCGGCTCCCGCCGCCGCACCCGCTGCCCCTGAGGCTCCCGGCTCCGCCGGCGAGCTGAAGCTCTACGATACCGATCCCAAGACCGCCGCCATGGTCATGGCCATTGTGGCGGATAAGATGCACAAGCCCCTGAACGAACTGCGGTTCAAATCCATCAAGGAGGTCAAGTGAAAATGAAATATAAGGTCACTCTGAACGGCCGCACCTATGAGGTGGAGGTCGAGGACGGCAAGGCAATGCTTCTGGACGAGTATGAGGCTTACGCCCCGGCTCCCGCCGCCGCTCCTGCTGCTGCCGCTCCCGCCGCTGCTCCTGCCGCAGCTCCCGCCCCCGCCGCTCCCGTGGTCACCGGCGCCGGCGAGCCCGTGAACGCCCCCATGCCCGGCACCATTCTGAAGGTCAACGTGTCCCAGGGCCAGGCCGTGAAGGCCGGCGACTGCCTGGTGGTGCTGGAGGCCATGAAGATGGAGAACGAGATCCTGGCTCCCAAGGACGGCACCGTGACTCAGGTGGTCGTGACCAAGGGCGCTGCCGTGGATACCGGCGCTCCCCTGGTGGTCCTTGGTTAAGGAGGACGCTCCATGAATGTTGGTGAAGTTTTACTGAATCTGTGGAACCAGTCCGGCTTCGCTGCCTTCGGGCAGGAGGGCGGCTGGAAGTCCCTGATCATGATCGCCGTTGCCTGCGTGCTGCTGTACCTGGGCATCGTCAAGAAGTTTGAGCCCCTGCTCCTTGTGGGCATCGCCTTCGGGTGTCTCCTGACCAACCTGCCCGGTGCGGGCCTGTACCATCAGGAGCTGTGGGACGCTTACATTAACAATACGTCCTTTACCACCGCCGCAGGCGAGGTCATCGAGCACCTGACCTTCACGAATATCATTCATGAAGGCGGCCTTTTGGACGTGTTCTACATCGGCGTCAAGGCCGGCGTGTACCCCTGCATCATCTTCATGGGCGTTGGTGCCATGACCGACTTTGGTCCTCTGATCTCCAATCCCAAGAGCCTGCTGCTGGGCGCTGCCGCCCAGTTGGGCGTGTTTGTGGCCTTCTTCTTCGCAAACGTGTTCGGCTTTACCGGCCCTGAGGCTGCCTCCATCGGCATCATCGGCGGCGCCGACGGCCCCACCGCCATTTTCCTGACCACCAAGCTGGCTCCCCATCTGCTGGGCGCCATTGCCATCGCAGCTTACTCCTACATGGCGCTGATCCCCCTGATCCAGCCGCCGCTCATGCGGGGCCTGACCACCGCCAAGGAGCGGGAGATCAAGATGGTCCAGGCCCGTGAGGTTTCTAAGACCGAGAAGATCATCTTCCCCATCGTGGTCACCATCTTTGTGTCCCTGCTGCTGCCCTCCACCGCCGCTCTGATCGGCTGCCTGATGTTCGGTAACCTCTTGAAGGAGTGCGGCGTTACCGACCGGCTCAGCGACACCGTGCAGAACAACCTGATGAACATCATCACCATTCTGCTGTCCACCGCCGTGGGCGCCACCACCGTGGCCGACCGCTTCCTGTCCGTGCAGACCCTGCTGATCATCGGCCTGGGCCTGGCTGCCTTCATGGTCTCCACCATCGGCGGTCTGCTGGGCGGCAAGGTCATGTGCAAGCTGTCCAAGGGTAAGGTGAACCCCCTCATCGGCTCCGCCGGTGTGTCCGCCGTTCCCATGGCCGCCCGCGTGTCCCAGGTGGAAGGCCAGAAGGCCAACCCCTCCAACTTCCTGCTGATGCACGCCATGGGTCCCAACGTGGCCGGCGTCATCGGCTCCGCCATTGCTGCCGGCTTCCTGCTGGCTGTCTTCGGCGGCTAAGATTTCCATACCTACAAACGCCCAGACGGCTCCGGCCGCCTGGGCGTTTTGCTATGGAGAGGATCACGGATTTTGCCGCTGATCCTGATCGAATCGGTTCCGGGAACAAAAAGAAGGCCGCCGGAGTAAATCCTCCGGCGGCCTTGCACATCTTAACTTTATTTTTCCAGAATGACGGTACCCGCGTTCTTCTCCGCCAGGCCCTTTTCCATCAGGGCCACGGCCTCCTCCGGGGTCACCGTGACCTGCTGGCCCGTGGCCATGTCCTTGACGGAGCAGGTACCGGCGGCGATCTCGTCCTCACCTAAGAATACGCAGTAGGGGACCCCCAGCCTGTCGGCGTAGGCCATCTTCTGCTTGAACTTCTTCTGCTCGCTGTACAGCTGGGTCCGGATCCCCGCCTGCCGCAGCCGGGTGGCCAGAGCAATGGCCGGGGCCAGCTCCTGGCCCATGGGCAGGATCAGAGCGTCCGCCGGGGCGGTGGACAGGGAGGTATTCAGGAGCTTCTGCTCCTCCAGCACATAGAAGAATCGGGACAGGCCGATGGAAATGCCCACGCCGGGCAGCTGCCGGTCGGTGTAATATTCCGCCAGGTTGTCGTACCGGCCGCCGGAGCACACGGAGCCGATCTCCGGGTGATCCAGCAGGGTGGTCTCGTACACCGTGCCGGTGTAGTAGTCCAGCCCCCGGGCAATGGTCAGATCCACGGCGAAGTTCTCCTCCGGCACCCCGAAGGCTCCCAGATTTTCTACCACCGCCTTCAGTTCCGCAAGTCCCTGGTCAAAGACCTCGTTCCGTCCGATGTAGCCCTCCAGAGCGGCCAGCACGTCCCGGTTCTCCCCGGTAATGGCCATGAATTTCAGAATTTCCGCGGCGTTTTCCTGGGAGACCCCCACATCCTCCGTGAGGATGGCCTCCACCTTCTCGGCGCCGATCTTGTCCAGCTTGTCCACGGTCCGCATAATGTCTCCGGAGACCTCCGACAGCCCCAGCATGGCGTAGAACCCGTTGAGGATCTTCCGGTTGTTCACCCGGATCTTGAACCGGCGGATGCCGAAGGAGGTGAAGATCTTATAAATGATAGAGGGAATCTCCGCCTCGTTGAGAATGTCCAGCTTGCCGTCGCCGATGATGTCGATGTCCGCCTGGTAAAACTCCCGGAACCGGCCCCGCTGGGCCCGCTCGCCCCGGTAGACCTTGCCGATCTGATACCGGCGGAAGGGGAAGGACAGCTCGTTGTAGTGCAGGGCCACGTACTTGGCCAGGGGCACCGTCAGGTCGAATCGCAGGGCCAGATCGCTGTCGCCCTTCTGGAACCGGTAGATCTGCTTCTCCGTCTCTCCACCGCCCTTGGCCAGCAGGATCTTGGCGTCCTCAATGACCGGGGTGTCCAGGGGAGTGAAGCCGTACATTTCATAGGTCTCCCGCAGGATCCCCTTCATTTTTTCCATGAGCACCTGCTGCTCCGGCAGCAGCTCCTGAAAGCCGGAGAGGGTGTGAGGTTTGATTTTCTCCATGGTCGTGTTCCTTTCTTAAAATGCCTGAGCCTCCCGGGGAAGGCGCTGATCCCAAGGAAAAGCCCCTGCCTGGCGGCAGGGGCCCCAGTTTTTTATCGGATGGGCTTGGTGTGGAGCATTTCTCTCCAGTCCAGGTCGCCCCGCTGCAGGCCCATAATGAGCATTTCGGCGCAGGCCACGTTGGTGGCCACGGGCACGTTGTGCCGGTCGCAGACCCGGATGGTCTCGATCATCTGGCTGTCGTCCCAGGGATCCGTGTTGTTGGGATCCGTGAACATGAGCACCAGATCGATCTCGTTGTAGGCAAGTCTTGCGTTGATCTGCTGGTGGCCGCCCTGCTTGTGGGACAGCAGCAGGGTAATGGGCAGCCCCGTGGCGTCTACGATGAGCCGGCCCGTGGTGGCGGTGGCAAAGAGGTTGTGCTTGCACAGGACGCTCTTATAGGCGGTGCAGAACTGCACCATCAGCTCCTTCTTTTTGTCGTGGGCCAAGAATGCGATATTCATACAGCTTCCCTCCGTAGCTTAGAGTCGGTTCGGAACGGGGACCCGGTCCCCCAGGAGCCGCCGGGCAATGCGGCGGCAGGCGGCGCAGGCCCCCCGCTTGCCATAGAGCAGCAGAGGCGTGCCGAAAACGGCGGCCAGAGGTACGTTCCGATCCTCCGGCACCACGCCCATCAGGGGCAGTCCCGCCCCGTCCATGACGTCGTCCACCGTCAGGTGCATCTTATCAATGAGCTTTTCGTTCAGCCGGTTCACGATGAGGCTGCACCGGGTCCGGCCCATCAGCTCCAGAACCTCGGCGGTCCGGGCGGCGTCCCGCAGGGAGGCGGGGTCCGAGCCGCAGACCAACAGCACCCGGCTGCTTTCCCGGGCGGACAGACGGAAGGCCTCTCCCAGTCCCGCCGGGGCGTCCAGAAATACAAAGTCGAATTCCTGCCTCGCCCGGGCCATAAGATCGGCAAAATGGGCCCCGTCCAGCTCCTCCGGATCCCGCAGGGCCGGAGCGGTGAATAGCCACAGGTTCCCGAACCGGGAATGCCGGGCGGCCTGATCCCGCAGGGGCCGGTCCGCACTTGCCTCCGAAAAGGCCAGGGCCGGTTCCTCCGCCATAGCCAGGGCAATGTCCAGGTTCCGCAGCCCCACGTCCATGTCCACGCACAGCACGTTCTGGCCCCTTTGGGCCAGGGCGCAGCCGAGACCTGCGCACAGGGACGTTTTTCCGGTGCCGCCCTTGCCGGACGCGACTGCAATGATCTCGCCCACGGGCGCCACCTCCAGGATCCAAATATGCTTTCATTATAGCGGAAGGCCGAAACAATTGCAACTGGTCCCCGTGATTTTTTCCAGAACCGGCAGGGGAACCCTCCATATTTCCCGTGAATTTGCATATGATAGCGTCAGTTCATAAGGGCGAACATGGCTTTCACGGGTCTAAACGACAGCCGTCCTCGTTATCCCCATGGATGGGCGGCAGCCCGCCTGCTTCGTCTGCCTTACCATCCGCCGTTTATCCTCCGGGAAGGCCCGTAGACCCGCCGGGGCAACCCGCTGGCGCGGTTGCCGTTGCCAACTGACAGCGGTCTGTCAAAAATATTTTCAAAAAGGGCTTTACAAATGACGGGAAGTATGGTATCTTAATAATGCAATTGATAATCATTATTGATTTGAAAGGAGGACGCCATGGAGACCGTCCGAAAGCACAGCAGAAAACGGGACGCTATCCTGGCCTGCCTCCGGGGGACGGATACCCACCCCTCCGCCGAGTGGGTCTACGCCAGGCTGAAGCCTCAGATCCCCGACCTGTCCCTGGCCACGGTGTACCGGAACCTGAGCCTGTTCAAGCAGACCGGGGAGATCATCTCCCTGGGCGCGGTGAACGGGCTGGAGCGGTTCGACGGCCGGACAGACCCCCACGTGCACTTTGCCTGCACCTGCTGCGGCTCCGTTATAGACCTGCCGGAGATCCCCGTGCCGGGGGAGCTGACCACGGCGGCGGAGTGCCAATCCGGCGGCAAGATCGATGAGTGCCGGCTCACATTTTACGGCCGCTGTTCCGCCTGCGCGGACAAGCCGTAAGCTCCGGTTATTATAATAAAATCAAAATTTCACTTAAAAAATGGAGGAAATTATCATGAAAAAGTTTGTATGTCCTGTTTGCGGTTACGTGTACGAAGGCGACTCCATCCCCGAGGGCTTCAAGTGCCCCACCTGCGGCGTAGACGGCAGCAAGTTCGTGGAGCAGAAAGAAGACGCCAAGCTGGCCGCCGAGCATGAATTCGGCATCTATGACAAGACCGTGGCCAACAACGCCGACATCTCCGACGCCGACAAGGCTACCATCCTGGAGCAGCTGAAGGCCAACTTCAACGGCGAGTGCAGCGAGGTGGGCATGTACCTGTGCATGGCCCGGATCGCCCATCGGGAGGGCTACCCCGAGATCGGCCTGTACTGGGAGAAGGCCGCCTATGAGGAGGCCGAGCACGCCGCCAAGTTCGCGGAGCTCCTGGGCACCCACTGCGAGTCCCATATGAGCGCCTCCACCGAGAAGAACCTCCAGTGGCGTGTGGACTGCGAGTACGGCGCAACCAACGGCAAGTTCGACCTGGCTTTGCTTGCCAAGAAGAACGGCCTGGACGCCATCCACGACACCGTCCATGAAATGGCCAAGGACGAAGCCCGCCACGGCCGCGCCTTCGAGGGCATGCTGAAGCGCTACTTCGGCAAGTAAGAAAGGGACCTTTGCCATGAAGTACGAGTGCCCCTGTGGCTATGTTTATGACCCCGCTCTGGGCGACCCTGAAAACGGCGTAGCTCCTGGCACGGCCTGGGAGGACGTTCCCGAAGATTGGGTCTGCCCCACCTGCGGACTTGGCAAGGATGTCTTTTATCCCGCTGAGTAACGAATAAGTCTTTTGGAGAGGAAGCAGGAACAAACCTGCTTCCTCTTTTTCCTGCCTGCGTCCTTTGCGTGTCCCGTCGCTTTTTTCAGTTGTCCAAAAGCAGAGAAATGTGTCTTGCGAAAATGTGTCCCCAATTTAGTTGTTTTCGGTCATGTTGATGAGCTTATAAAAGCTAAATTTTTATGTTTTACTAACAAATATAGTGGGCTTTTTCACCGTGTTAGTAAAGGTGTGTTCTAACGAAACGGATAGAGAAAGGAGCGGGACACGCGCCCCGCTCCATCTTGGATTTGTCCGTGTATCAATCGGCTTTGAAAGTTCCAGTAATTACTTTATCTCCTGCCTTAACGAAATCAGAGCCAAACCATTTTTCATGACTTTCATCAATTTCTGTTACACTGATATATCCCCAACCTTTTGCACTATCCTTGTTCTTAGGAAGTTCCGCAAGCCCTGTATCTCCGTAATATGTATGCGTACAAGTATAATTTCCATCAGATGGAAGTGTTATCTTTGTCAGAGTGGGCTTATAAGAGCTGTCGGCATTCTGTGCGAAAGATGAACCTAATTCTGAAGATTTCGCAGTCCATTCTTTAGGAAAACCTGTGATGAGCAGTTTAACGTTTTTGAAACTTCCTCCCTGCACGGGATAAATAGTAATTGTTTCTACCATTTCAGGCTGACCAAGAATATTTTTTTCGCCAGTCTTTTCGTATGTGATTTCGATGTTAAGGTAGTCAAGAATATTCTCGGTAGTCAACTCCACTTCATTTGTTGTGTCCCCATTGTCTTTTCCACCGCAAGCTGCAAGACTCAGGCACAGTACCGCCGCCAAAAGCAGCGCAATTAGTTTTTTCATAGTTTATTCCTCTACTTTCTGTAATGAATTTTCAACCGCAATATTTAATGTGTATTTACTTTGATTTTTGGGACATACCGCATCCTTCGGTATATGCCATGGACTGCCTTCTTGATCCTGTTCGGCACCAGGAATCAGCCCTTCCCGACACCACCTACTGATCGTGGCTTGGGTATAGTTTCATAATTTTAAAGTCTCTAAGGTCCCCATCGTATCCGCCATTCGTTTCCTCCTTTTGCAATACCTTAACTACATGCGCATATATTAGCCTATAAGGTTTATGTAATATTATCACGGCTGCCTATATAATTCAAGAAAAATTTTACTGCATAGGCGGCGATTTTATGGATTATTACAAAATTGGACAGCAGATCCGAAAAATAAGAAAGGCCCGGGGCCTTTCTCAGGAGGAACTGGCGGAGAGGATCGACATTTCCGTAACCCATATGAGCCATATCGAAACGGGGAATACAAAGCTGAGCCTTCCCGTGTTCCTGGGGATCGCCGCGGCTTTGGAGGTCAGCACGGAGGACCTGCTGGGGGAGCCCCAGTACATGACCAGCAGCAGATATTTTTCGGAGATCGCCGGGGTGCTGGAGCAGTGCTCCGCCAGGGAAGCGAAAATCATTGCGGAGATCGTAAGGTCCGCAAAGATGGCCATGGATCAGTATTTATAAGCCTATCGAACGAACGAAAGAGGAAGCGGCATAGCCGCTTCCTCTTTCGTTTCCGTGGTCCCTGTGCGGGGGGAGTTTTTTGCCCCCTTTTATATAATTCTGTCAAGATGCGGCAGAAGTTTCTTCCAAAAATTCCGAAAATACCGATTTTGCGAGGAAAGGCCCCGGGAATAGTCCCCGAGGCCCTCAAACTATCCCGGCAGTCCGTAATAGCTCTCCCCGGGATTCATGGCTGTTCCCCGGAGCCTTGCCAGCTCCGACACCGTCACGAACCGGAACCCCCGGCCCGTCAGTTCGTCCACCAGCGCCAGGGCCGCGTCCACGGAGCTGTCCGACATGTCGTGGAGCAGGATAATGTCCCCGTCCCGGGCCTTTTCCTCCACCCGGGCGGCAATGGCGGCCCGGTCCTCCGTGGCCCAGTCCCGGGGATCCACGTTCCAGAATACCAGGCTCAGGCCCCGGTCCTTTGCAGCCTGGGCTACATGGTCCGTGGAGCAGCCTCCCGGGGGCCGCAGCAGGGTAAACCGCTGTCCCGTGGCTTCCAGGAGGATCTCCCCGGTCCGGTCCAGCTCCCGTTCCAGCACCGCCTCCGACATCCGGTCCATGGGGTCGTGGCTGTACCCGTGAAGACCGATCTCATGGCCTCCCGCCAGGATCTTTTTCGGCAGCTCCGGAAAAATCTCCACCCGGTAGCCGCAGAGGAAAAAGGTGGCCTTGGCTCCTCGTTCCTCCAGCCCCTGCAGCAGCCGCTCCGTGAACCGGCCCGAGGGTCCGTCGTCAAAGGTCAGGGCCAGATATTTCCCCCCGGCGGCCCGGCATTTCCCGCCCGGGGATCCCGTCAGGGCCAGGACCAGCAGGAGACTGACCCATTTTTTTCCGAATTTTCCCACAAATACTCCTCCTAAACCTGGGTTTCGACACCGTTTACTGTAACCCGGCCGGGCAAAATTATGCGCCCCGGCGCCGCCGCTTTTTTTGAAAAAACCTGGGCTCTTTGTTTACTTTCTCTCGGGCTTTTGGTACAATACAGAATAGCGAGGAAGGAGAATTTCCATGATTGAAAAGCTGCGGGCGGTGGAATCCCGCTTTGAGGAGCTGTGCGCCCGGTCGGAGCAGCCGGATTTTTATAAGGATCCAGCGGCAGCGGCCCGGCTTTTGAAGGAAAAAAACGATTTGGAGCCCATCGTCACGGCCTACCGGGACTACTGCCGGGCGGAAACCGCCATCCAGGACGCTTTGGACCTGATGGAGGGACAGACGGACCCGGATATGAAGGAGCTGTGTCAGGAGGAACTGAGAGCCGCCAAGGCGGATCAGGAGCGGCTTCATGAGGAACTTCGGATCCTGCTTCTGCCCCGGGATCCCAACGATGACAAGAGCGTTATTGTGGAGATCCGCGGCGGCGTAGGCGGGGAGGAAAGCGCCCTGTTCGCCCACAGTCTGTTCCGGATGTACTCCATGTACGCCCAGAAACGGGGCTGGACCGTGGAGCTGCTCAACTACAACGACACGGAGCTGGGCGGCGTCAAGGAGGCCGACTTCATGATCCAGGGCCGTGGGGCCTACTCCCGGCTGAAATTCGAGAGCGGCGTTCACCGGGTCCAGCGGGTGCCGGAGACCGAGTCCGGGGGCCGGGTCCATACCTCCACCGCCACCGTGGCGGTGCTGCCGGAGATGGAAGAGGTAGACGTGGAGATCCGCCCGGAGGACATTGAAATGCAGGTCTACCGTTCCTCCGGCGCCGGCGGCCAGCACATCAATAAGACCTCCTCTGCCGTGCGCCTGATCCACAAGCCCTCAGGCATCGTGGTGGCCTGCCAGGAGGAGCGGAGCCAGGTCCAGAACCGGGAAAAATGTATGCGGATGCTGGCCTCCAAGCTCTATGAGATCGAGCGGAACCGGGTGGAATCCGAAGTTTCCGGCCTGCGGAAGAGCCAGGTGGGCAGCGGCATGCGCAACGAGCGGATCCGCACCTATAACTTTCCCCAGGGCCGGGTCACGGACCACCGGATCGGCC
Source organism: uncultured Oscillospiraceae bacterium (assembly GCA_934589155.1). Lineage (GTDB taxonomy): Bacteria > Bacillota > Clostridia > Oscillospirales > Oscillospiraceae > Faecousia. Next base: position 98,924 of record CAKTNP010000004.1, read on the forward strand.
TGACCCTGTATAAGATCGACAGCATTATGGACGGGGATCTGGACGAGCTCCTGGATGCCCTGGCCACCGCCGACCAGGCGGAAAAGCTGAAGGAAAGCAAAGATTAAAGAATATGGGAGGAATACCCATGGAAACCCTGCTGTTGCCCGGCGACGACCCGAAAACCCCGTCTGTCGCCGCGGAAATCATCAAAAAAGGGGGTCTGGTGGCCATCCCTACGGAGACGGTCTACGGCCTGGGGGCCAACGCCTTAGACGAGGCCGCCGTGGCCAAGATCTTTGAGGCCAAGGGCCGCCCCCAGGACAACCCCCTCATCATCCACGTGACAAGCGCGGAGGAAATTGACAAATACTGCCATGACGTGCCGGACAGCGCCTATCTTTTGGCGGAGAAATTCTGGCCCGGGCCCCTCACCATGGTCCTGCCCGTCCGGGACATTGTGCCGAGACGCACTACCGGCGGCCTGGACACCGTGGCCGTCCGTTGCCCGGAGACCCCCGTCACCCGGGAGATCATCCGTCTGTCCGGGGTGCCCATTGCGGCCCCCTCCGCCAATATTTCCGGTAAGCCCTCCACCACCACCGCCCAGCACGTGCTCCACGACCACAACGGCCGCATCGAGGCCATCGTGGACGGGGGGCCCTGCTCCGTGGGGGTGGAGTCCACCATCGTGGACCTGACGGAGGACCGGCCCCGGCTCCTGCGCCCCGGCGGCATTACCCCGGAGCAGCTGAAGGCGGCCCTGGGGGACCTGGTGGTGGACAGCGCCGTCACCCGGCAGATTGCCAATGACGCCGTGGTCCGGGCCCCGGGCATGAAGTACCGGCACTACGCCCCCCAATCCCCGGTGACCATCATCTCCGGCAGCCGGGAGGCCGCCGCCCGGTACATCCATCATCACTTTAGCCCCGGGGATCGGGTTCTCTGCTTTGAGGAGGAGCTGCCCCTGTACGCCGATTGCGCCCCCCTGGCCTATGGCCGGGAGGCGGACCCCCGGACCCTGTCGGCGGGACTCTTTGCCGCCCTCCGGGAGCTGGACGATCCTAAGATCGGCCGCATTTTCGCCCGCTGCCCTGTAGGCGGCGGCGTGGCTTTCGCCGTCCAGAACCGGCTGGGGAAGGCTGCGGCCTTCCATATCGTAGACGGAGATTCGGAGCTATGATCCTGCTTGGCATCACCGGCGGCACCGGCTGCGGGAAAACCACGGCCCTGGAGGCCATCCGGGACCTGGGGGGCCTGACCCTGGACTGCGATGAAATTTACCATGACCTTCTGAAACACGACCCTAAGCTGCTGGCCTCCATCGAGGACCGATTTCCCGGCACCGTCCGGGAGGGGGTCCTGGACCGGAAGGCCCTGGGGGCCCGGGTCTTCGGGGACCCTGCTGCCCTTCGGGATCTGAACGGCCTGACCCACCCAGCCGTCCGGCGGAGAATTCAGGAGATCCTGGAAAAAGAACAACCGGACCTGGCCGCCATCGACGCCATCGGCCTGTTTGAAAGCGGCCTGGCGGACCTCTGCACCGCCACCGTAGCCGTCACCGCTCCGGAAGACCGCCGGGCGGAGCGCCTTGTGGCCCGGGAGGGCATCTCTCTGGATTACGCCAGGCTCCGGATCCGGGCCCAGGCCCCGAACGAGGCCTTTGCACAAAAATGCGATCACACCCTGGAAAATACGGGAACCAGGGATGAATTCTACGAAAAGTCCCGTTCCCTCTTCCAAAAAATCATAGAAACAGAAAAGGAGAAAATCACCATGAACGAAAACGAACTGCGGGAAAAGCTGATGTTCCAGTCCAAGAACGGCTATGAGACCCTGACGGCGGAGCAGCGGGAGGAAATGGAGAACTACGCCCGGTCCTACGCCGCCTTTATGGATGCCGCCAAGACCGAGCGGGAGGCCGTGACCTTCGCTGTGGCCGAGGCGGAGCGCCACGGCTTCCGGCCCCTGACCCCCGGCATGGAGCTGAAGCCCGGCGACCGGGTCTACCGGAACAACCGGGGCAAGAGCATGATGCTGGCCGTGGTGGGCCGCAGGAGCCTGAACGAGGGCGCCAATTTCTGCGCCGCCCACATCGACTCTCCCCGCCTGGATATCAAGCCCAACCCCATGTATGAGGACAGCGAGATCGCCTATCTCAAGACCCATTACTACGGCGGTATTAAGAAATATCAGTGGGTCACCATCCCCATGGCCCTTCACGGTGTGGTGTGCCTGAAAAACGGCGAGACCGTCACCGTCACCATCGGCGAGAGCGACACGGATCCCGTGCTCTACGTCTCCGACCTGCTGATCCACCTGTCTGCGGACCAGATGAAAAAGACCCTGGCCGAGGGCCTGGCCGGTGAGCAGATGAATCTGATCCTGGGCACCGAGCCCTGCCTGGGAGAGGGCGCCGACCGGGTGAAGCTGGCAGTTCTGAAGATTCTCAATGAGAAGTACGGCATGGTGGAGGAGGACTTCCTGTCTGCCGAGCTCACCGCCGTTCCCGCCGGCAAGTGCCGGGAGGTGGGCCTGGACCGGAGCCTGCTGGGCGCCTACGGTCATGACGACCGGGTCTGCGCCTACGCCTCTCTCCATCCCCTCCTGACCCTGGAGACCCCGGATAAGACCGCCGTGTGCCTGCTGGCGGACAAGGAAGAGATCGGCTCCGTGGGCATTTCCGGTATGCAGAGCCACTGCTTCGAGACCTTTATGGAGGACCTGTGCCGCAGCGAAGGGGCGGACCTCATGCGCTGCTTCGAGAATTCCTTCTGCCTGTCCTCCGACGTGACCAACGCCTTTGATCCCAACTTCGCCGAGACCTGCGACCGGCAGAACAACTCCCGGCTGAACTACGGCATTTCCATCTGCAAGTACACCGGCTCCCGGGGCAAGAGCGGCGCTTCCGACGCTTCCGCCGAGGCCATGGGCTATGTCCGCAGCCTCTTTGCCCGTCACGGTGTGAAGTGGCAGACGGCCACCCTGGGCAAGGTGGACCAGGGCGGCGGCGGTACCGTGGCGGCTTATATGGCCAACCGGAACATTGTCACCGTGGACGCCGGCGTGCCGGTGCTGTCCATGCACGCCCCCATGGAGCTGGTGTCCAAGTATGACTGCTACATGACTATGAAGGGCATGCTGGCGGTCTACATGGGCTAAAGATCAGAATTTTGTCCGGGAAGGGCCGATGCTCCATCGGCCCCTACGGGTGCGAAGGTCCCAGGTATGCAGTCAAAGAATAAAGGTATTTTCAACAGAGCCGTGGTACTCCTGTTTTCAAACAGCCTTTGTTGCTGCCTCCGAAATTTTCGGCGGAGGGGCGATTCTGTTTACGAAATCGCCCAAGAGCTGAGCCGGATAGTCTCTCCGGGCTTCGGAGGGTGGGGGTACAGGGGGCGGGGCGGCTTTGTGAAAAGCCCTGCCCCCTGGCGTGTCTTTGGTGACTTTCTGCACGAGCAGAAAGCCACCCGCCGGAGGCACACTCCTCTAGCAGAAGTCTAAAGTTCCGCAAAATGGGTCGATGCTCCATCGGCCCTGCGATACAGAACCGCGATTTTCCCCAATTCTTCCCGAAAAGAGGACCAACACATGATTCATGGATTTGTCAAAACCGCCGTGGCCAGCCTGCCCCTGCGGGTGGCCGATTGCGACTACAACGCCGCCGTCTGCGAAACCGCCATCGCCCGGGCGGCGGAGGCCGGGGTCCGGCTCCTGGTGCTGCCGGAGCTGGGCCTCACGGGCTATACCTGCGGGGACCTGTTCGCCCAGGAGACCCTACGGGCCGGCGCCCTGGAGGCTCTGGACCGGGTGAAGCGGGCCACCGCCGGCAAAAAGGTCCTGACCTTCGTGGGCGTCCCCTTCCACTATAACGGCAAGCTCTACAACACCGCCGCCGCCCTGTACAACGGCCATATCCTGGGCCTGGTGCCCAAGACCAACCTGCCCAACTACGGGGAGTTTTATGAGGTCCGCCACTTCACTCCGGCTCCGGACCGGCTGTTCTATGTGGACGTCTGCGGGGAAAAGAACGTGCCCTTCGGCCGGAATTTGATTTTCCGGGACGAAATGCTCCCCGCCTTCTCCGTAGGCTGCGAGATTTGCGAGGACCTCTGGTCCCCGGTGTCTCCCTCTACGGCCCTGGCCCTGGCGGGGGCCAACATTATCGTGAACCCCTCCGCTTCCACCGCCGCCGCCGGAAAGGGCAATGTGCGCCGGGCCCTGCTCACCGCCCATTCCACCCGGCTTATCTGCGCCTATGCCTACGCCAACGCCTGCGCCCAGGAATCCACCACGGACCTGGTGTTCTCCGGCCACTGCATGATCGCCGAGCGGGGCCGGATCCTGGCGGAGACCGAGAGCCTGGAGCCCGACGGCGTGGTCTCCGAGATCGACGTGGAGCGGATCGTCACCGAGCGGACCCAGCATAACACCTTTGTCCAGATGCCCGGGGACTATCTCATGGTCCCCTTCTCCATGGAGCCGGAGGAGACCAAGCTCACCCGGCACTATCCCGCCTTCCCCTTCATCCCCTCGGATCCGGAGGCCAGGGTGAGGCGCTGCCGGGAGGTGCTGACCCTCCAGGCGGCGGGCCTCAAAAAGCGGCTGGAGCACTCCCATGCCAGGACTGCCGTGGTGGGCCTGTCCGGGGGCTTGGATTCCACGCTGGCCCTTCTCGTTATGGTGAAGGCCGCCGACAGCCTGGGCTGGCCCCGGGAGAGGCTTACCGCCGTCACCATGCCCTGCTACGGCACCACCGGCCGGACCCGGGGCAACGCCGAGAAAATGGCCCGGGAACTGGGCGTCACCTTCTATGAGATTCCCATCGGCGAGGCCGTGGCCGTCCACTTTAAGGACATCGGCCTGCCGGAGGATGACCGGTCCGTGACCTATGAAAACGGTCAGGCCCGGGAGCGGACCCAGGTTCTCATGGATCTGGCCAACAAGCTGGGGGGCTTCGTCGTCGGCACCGGCGACCTCAGCGAGCTGGCCCTGGGATGGGCCACCTACAACGGCGACCATATGAGCATGTACGCCGTCAACGCCGGGGTCCCCAAGACCCTGATCCGTCACGTAGTGGCCCAGGCCGCGGCGGACACGGACAATGCCACCCTGGCTGCCACTCTCCGGGACATTCTGGATACCCCTGTGTCTCCGGAGCTGCTGCCGCCTTCCGAGGGGGAGATCGCCCAGAAAACCGAGGACCTGGTGGGGCCCTATGAGCTTCACGACTTCTTCCTGTACTACACCGTCCGCTGCGCCTTCCGCCCCGCCAAGATCTGGCGTATGGCACTGGACGTGTTCGACGGCAAGTACGACCGGGAGACTCTTCTCAAGTGGCTGAAAAATTTCTACCGCCGGTTCTTCGCCCAGCAGTTCAAGCGGAGCTGCCTGCCCGACGGGCCCAAGATCGGCTCCGTGGCCCTTTCCCCCCGGGGGGATTGGCGGATGCCCTCCGATGCTTGGGCAACTCTGTGGCTGAAAGAGGCCGAGAGCCTGTCCTGACCGCAAAAACTACCCTGGATCCGGCGGTCTTTTTACCGGATCCAGGGGAATTTTTCACCTTTGTGAAAGAAAAGATTGTCGAATGAAGGAGAATTTTTCGGAGTTGTACCGAACCAAAATTCTCCGGTTTTCCCTATTTTTCGCGGGCTTCGAGTCCAGCGGCAAGGAGCGCACACCATGAAGCAAACCACCGCCCGGCATCCCCGGGATCTGGATCTGACAAAAGGCGGCATTACTCGAGGGCTTCTGATCTTTGCCCTGCCCATGATCGCCGGAAATCTCCTGCAGCAGCTTTATAACATCGCCGATACCCTGATCGTGGGCCAGGCTCTGGGCAAAAATGCCCTGGCCGCCGTGGGCTCGGCCTATACCCTCATGACCTTTTTGACCTCCATTTTCCTGGGGCTGTCTATGGGCGCCGGTGCGCTGGTGTCCATTTATCTGGGCCGGGGAGACGAGAGCTCTCTGCGAAAGACCATCACCCATGCCTTTGTGCTGATTTTCACAGTTACCGCTCTGATAAACCTGGCGGTTTACCTGGCTTTTGACTGGATCCTGAACTTTTTACAGATCCCGGCGGAGCTGACGGGGGCCATGGGGGACTATCTGCGCATCATTTTTGCGGGGCTTTTCGCCACGTTTCTCTACAACTTTTTCGCCTGCGTCCTCCGGGCCGTGGGCAATTCCGTGGCGCCCCTGTGGTTCCTTGGGGCCTCGGCCCTCCTCAACGTGGGCCTGGATTTATGGTTTGTTTTGGGCCTCTCCTGGGGGGTTGCCGGCGCCGCCTGGGCCACCGTCATTGCCCAGTATATTTCGGGCATCGGCCTGACGCTTTATACCCTGATCCGCTGCCCGGAGCTGCGCCCAAAATCGTCGGAATGGGTCTTTGACCGGAGAATTTTGGGAGAAATTCTGGACCTGTCCCTTTTGACCTGCGCCCAGCAGTCCACAATGAACTTCGGGATTCTCCTGGTCCAGCGTTTGGTCGACAGCTTCGGTCCCGTGATTATGGCGGCTTTTGCCGCTGCGGTAAAAATCGACACCTTTGCCTATCTTCCGGTCCAGGATTTCGGTAATGCCTTCTCCACCTTTGTGGCCCAGAACTATGGGGCAGGGAAGGGCGACAGGATCCGACAGGGCTTCCGTCAGGCGGGACTTTTGTCCGGCGGATTTTCCCTTCTGATCTCACTTTTGGTTTTCGTCTTTGCCCGACCGCTTATGAGCATTTTCGTCCAGGCAGGGGAAACGGCAGTTCTTGACGCTGGAGTTCGATATTTGCGGGTAGAAGGGACGTTTTACCTGGGAATCGGCCTGCTTTTCTTGCTGTATGGCTTCTATCGGGCCGTGAAAAGGCCGAGTATGAGCCTGGTCCTCACCGTGATCTCCCTGGGGACCCGGGTGGGCCTGGCCTACGCCTTAGCCGGGACCCTGGGAGAACTGGGCATCTGGATCTCCATTCCCATCGGTTGGTTCTTAGCGGATCTTGTGGGATTTCTCTATTATTTTCTCCGAAAATCCAGCCTTTTACCCGAAGCTTCGAAAGGCGTTTATCAAATCTATGTGGAATAAGAGCCTGATAGGTTCCTGATGTACATTGTTCTTTTTTTGAACATGGAAAAGATGATAGATAATCTTCAACTGAATGACAGCCTGAAGGAGTTATTTTATGAAACGCATCTATGAAGATCCATCCAAAACCAATGAAAACCGCCTATCACAGCGTCCCTTTTATATACCAGAGGGAGAATCGGAATACCGACTGCTGAACGGGGAATGGAAATTCGCGTTTTATCCCCGGGATATTGACGCGCCGGAGAATATTACACAGTGGGACACCATTCCGGTGCCCTCCTGCTGGCAGCTACAGGGATATGAGCATCCAAATTACAGCAACATCAACTATCCCTATCCCTGCGATCCACCTTATGTGCCGGACGCGAACCCCTGCGGCGTGTATGAGCGGGAATTCCGATTGGAGCGGGTCTGGGGACGGGTCTATTTTGTGTTAGAGGGCGTTTCCTCCTGCGCCTTTGTCTATGTGAATGGCGGTTATGTAGGCTTTACCCAGGGCAGCCATTTGCAGGCGGAGTTTGACATTACGGATTTTGTGAAATCCGGTGTAAATACGCTGCGGGTAAAGGTGCTGAAATGGTGTTGCGGCAGCTATCTGGAAGATCAGGACTCCTTTCGGTTCAATGGAATTTTCCGGGATTGCTATATCTTGCAGCGACCCAAGGATCACATCATCAACGTGAATGTGACCACTGAAAACAATCACATCCATGTCAGAACAGATCACCCGGCGGATATGACCGCATTTGACCGGGATGGAAAATGCTTGGGCGCTAAAACAGCATCTATGGATGCATTCTTTGAAATCGACAGCCCCATCCTCTGGAACGCGGAAAAGCCCTATCTGTATACCGTGAAGCTGGAACGGGACGGGGAAATCATCACACAGAAGATCGGCTTCCGAACCATTCAGGTTTCTAAGCGACGTGAACTGTTGATCAATGGTGTTCCCATCAAGCTCCATGGAGTCAATCACCACGATACAAACCCCCATAAGGGTTGGTGCCAGACCGAAGAAGAACTGCGCCGGGATCTGGAGTTAATGAAAAAGCTGAATATCAACTGCGTCCGTACCTCTCACTATCCGCCATCTCCTGTGTTTTTGGAGCTATGCGACGAGATGGGCTTCTATGTGATTCTGGAAACGGATATCGAGACCCACGGATTCCTGCGCCGATACGCCAATGTGGAATACCACTATGACGCAGAGAGTGAGGACTGGCCGGCAACAAACCCCGCATGGCGCAAGGAACTGATGGAGCGCATGGAGCGGGCGGTGACCCGGGACAAAAACCATTGCTGCATCATCATGTGGTCCGCTGGTAACGAAAGCGGTTATGGCCCCAACCACATTGCCATGCTGGAGTGGCTGAAAGAGCAAAATGACGGCCGCTTGCGCCACTGCGAGGATGCCTGCCGGAAGGGAGATTACCGCAATGTGGACGTGATCTCCAATATGTATCACGACATTCCGACGGTGTCCAAAATGGCAGAAGATCCGGATATTCACCTTCCCATCATGCTCTGCGAATATGCCCACGCCATGGGCAACGGCCCAGGAGATGTGTGGGATTACAACGAGGAGTTTGACCGCTATCCCAATGTGATCGGCGGCTGCGTGTGGGAATGGGCCGACCATACGGTAGTTTTGGATGGGGTTCAGAAGTATGGCGGAGATTTCCCCGGGGAACTGACCCATGAGGGGAATTTCTGCTGCGACGGCATGGTATTCTCTGACCGAAGTTTGAAAGCTGGTTCTTATGAGGTAAAGGCGGCTTATCAGCCCATGCGAACCAAGTATGCTGATGGTGTTCTGACTGTTACCAATCGCTTTGATTTCACCAATTTTTCCGAATGTGAGCTGGTGCATACCATTGAGGCGGACGGCAATACCGTTGCTGAGAAACAGCTGAAACTGAGGCTTGTACCCCATGAAACGGCAGAACTTCCAATTTCTGTCCCAGCGCAGGCGTGCCGTTACGGTTTGTATCTGACCTGCAAGCTCTATCACAGCGGGGAACTGGTGGCGCAGACCCAGCATATGCTGGGGGATGGCGAAATACCTGCTGATGAAAGGAGTACAGCGGCGACAGAGGAGAAGCCGTATGAGGTTATCTTCTCCGGCGAGGGATTCCGATATGAGTTTTCCAAGCAATTCGGAACATTTACTTCTCTGGTCATTGATGGGGAGGAGCAGCTCGCGGAGCCCGTCCGCTTGACGGCCTGGCGTGCACCAACGGACAATGACCGGAATATCAGGCTGTTTTGGGGCAGCTATAATATCTGGCAGGGGGAAAACCTTGACAAGCTGTTCTCCAAGGTCTATGACTGCCAGGTATCTGAGGGCTGTGTCCGGGTGGAAGGCTCCCTGTCCGGCGTATCCCGGAAGCCGTTCTTCCGTTATACCTTGGAAATATCTGTGGATGGGGATGGCAGAATCTCCGTCAGTCTCCATGGCAATGTCCGGGAGAATGTGGTGTATCTGCCCCGGCTGGGCTTTGAACTCACCCTGCCGGAAAAAGATTTGCCATTCCGGTATTTCGGCTGCGGCCCGCTGGAAAACTACCGGGATCAGCGCCACGGCAGCACCGTGGGAATGTACGAAAGCAGCGCGGAAAGGGAGTATGTTCCCTATGTCCGGCCCCAGGAGCATGGCAACCATGTGGATGTGAAGCTGCTGGAAATTGGGAAAATGCGTTTTGAAAGTAAGACCACTTTTGAATGCAATGTGTCCGCCTATTCGGTTGATGCTCTTGACCGGGCAGAGCATACAGATGAGCTGGTTTCCGATGGCAGAACCCATCTGCGAATTGACTACAAGGTTTCGGGGATTGGTTCCAATTCCTGTGGACCGGAATTGATGAAGAAGTATCGGTTTGAAGAAAAGCAGATAGCTTTTGGATTCATAATTTCTCCGAAAAAAAGTAGTGAATTGTCAGATTGAACTGCGTGGATGGAGCATTCTAGGCATGAGGGTGTTTTCACCTGAAATGGTGCATGAGTACAATAACCGCCCAAATAAACTCTGCCATCACATCAATTTAAGTGGAGATTTCCAATAATAGACTTTGATTCTCCTTTTACGCAATTTTTGTCTCGCTGTTCGGATTTGATTATTCTAAATACAGGCTTACCGCCTGAAAAAGGGAAAACGGTGCAACCCCGATTGTGGGGTTGCACCGTATCCCTGCCAAAAAACATCCTTATGGGGCTTTGGCCGAAGCCACAGCGTTCTCTCTTTTTCGAAAAAATCGACAGAAACAGCACAAAGAACCACTTTTTCAAGTGCGCTTTGTGTGGGTGGACACATTGGCTCCTCACTTGTCAGGAAAGGTATCACTGCCGCTCCGCCAGGAGAGTATCACTCAGTTGTCCTTGCTGTTTGCAATTGCCTGATCTATCAGCTTTTGCAGCGTTTCTGCCTGCTTTGGGGCGGTTATCGCTCCGACAATCGGTTCACCAACAATATTGCCGTTCTTGTCAACTACATATGTTGTAGGATAGGAGAACAGAGCGGATGTGAATTCTCCTGCCTCACTTTTTGAGTCAAACCACACGTTCTGATAGGAAACCCCCTTTTTTGCCAGAATATCCTTTGCGTCGGATATTGCCGTTTCATCACCGTCGAGGGTAAACGAGTTGATTCCGACTACGGCACCGCCTTTTTCGGCAAGCTGTTTGTTCAGCTCTTCCAGATCAGCAAGTTCACCGACACAGGGGCTGCAGGTGGTAAACCAGAAATTTACTACGGTAACCGTGTTCCCTTCAAACAGCGTGCTGCTCTTCACTTCATTACCGTCAAGGTCTTTACCATCGAATGCAGGGAACTTCATCAGATCGTCCTTTTCGATAGGCTTGCCGCTTTCTGCCGGAACACTCATGCTGCCATCGGACGGCTTTTCCCCACAGTCGGGAAATTTCTGCTCAAGAATCGTCAGCTTACCTTCAATCTCACGAATCTGTTCGGCACCGGCTTTGAGCAGCTTCAACTCGTCTGCCTTGAACTGCCCCTTTGCGCCGTCGATCGTTTTGAGCAGGAAGTCGCCATAATTACCGCCGTCTTCAATCATTGCCATACCTTTGTCGGCAGCGAGGAACACCTTCTCCCAAAGAGCGCTGTTTTCAGACAGAATTGCGTTCTCCTGTTCCATCAGTTTTTGGTGCAGTTCTGCTGCTTCGTCCTTTGTACCCGGTTCCATCGCCATAAGAGCGGCAATTTCAGACTGGTTGTCTTTATCGTCTTTCTCGTTGCTTTTGCTCATACTGCAGGCAGCAAGACTGAGTATCAGCAGTAATGCAGTCAATACGGTTAGAATTTTCGTTGTTTTCATGTTTTTTACTCCTTTTCTGTATGGGATATAGGTTTTGATGTTTCCGTCTTTTTGGACGGACAATTGTTTTCTCCTTTAACGAAACCGTAGCGGAAACTTACAGCCTTTGTCGGGCAGGCACGGATGCACATTCCGCAACGGATGCATTCAGTGTGGTCTGGCGTTTTGGTTACGTCCACATCCATCTTGCACGCCTTTGCACATTTTCCACAGGAAACACATTTGCTGCTATCTACTTTCATCCCGAAAAGAGACACCTTGTTCAGCAGCGCATAAAATGCGCCCAGCGGACACAGCCACTTGCAGAACGGCCTGTAGAAAAGCACACTCAGCACGATTACCGCAATCAAAATACCGAGCTTCCACGAAAAGAGTGCACCGAGTGCGGCGCGAATCCCTGAATTGGCAGCAGCGAGCGGTATTGCGCCTTCAAGCACTCCCTGTGGACAAAGGTATTTGCAGAAAAACGGATCTCCCATCCCAACATCGTTTGTGATAAGCATTGGCAGCAAAACTACCATAAAAAGCAAAACGGCATATTTTACGTAGGTCAGCGGCTTTAGCTTTTTGGTAGATAGCTTTTTGGTCGGTATTTTGTGCAGTAACTCCTGAAACCATCCGAATGGGCACAGAAAACCGCAGATGAAGCGGCCAAGCAGCACGCCGAGTAAAATGAGAAATCCTGTGATATAGTAGGAAACACTGAATTTCGAGGATCCCACGACTGCCTGAAATGAGCCGATGGGACAGGCTCCCGACGCTGCCGGACAGGAATAGCAATTGAGTCCCGGCACACAAACGGCCTTCCCCTTACCCTGATAAATTCCACCCTTCAAAAAATTCGGCAGATGTATGTTGGTCAGCAGTGTTGCTCCTCCTTGAATCAGCCCCCGGAAACGTGAGAGGAACAGCGATATGCAGCCCTTTTTCTTATTCAATTTCTTGTCATCCAATTCCTACACACTCCAAACACAGCCGGATTGCCTTGCTAAAAACGGTTTCTACCTCTCCGCGCCAGGCTCCGTAACACAGCATTGCCGCTCCGCAGATAAGCAGCACAATCTGAAAAACGGCTTTTTTCGATCGAATCATTTGGTCACCTCTTTCTATTGTGCTCTCATTGTAGCACAGAAGATATAAGATCTCTGTTAAGAACGAAAACTTAACAGAAATCTTATATCCACGTGGTATAATAAAATCGGTAATGAATCGGGAAAAGTGAGGGATTTCTCCATGCGTATTTTAGTAGTTGAAGACGAGCGCGCATTGTGCGAAACTATCGTTCGTAGCCTCAGGAGGCTCGCGTACAGCGTGGATTTTTGCTATGACGGAAACAAAGCGAATGAGTTGCTTGGTGTAGAGCGGTACGATCTCGTCTTGCTGGATCTCAATCTGCCGGGGGTAGACGGTATGACGATACTGCAAATGCTGCGAAAAAACGACAGAGATACAAAGGTGCTGATCCTTTCGGCACGCAGCGGGATTGCCGACAAGGTGGAGGGGCTGGATGCCGGAGCAAATGATTATCTGGCAAAACCTTTTCATCTGGAGGAGCTGGCGGCAAGGATACGCAGTCTGACTCGGCGGCAGTTTACACAGAACGATGTGGTTCTGACCTGCGGAAGGGTAGCTTTTGACACCAAGGCCCGTACCGCCACAGCTGACGGGCAGGAACTGACGCTCACCCGAAAGGAGTTGGGAATCCTGGAATATCTGCTGCTTAACCAGGGACGGCCGGTCAGCCAGGAGGAGTTGCTCGATCATGTGTGGGATAACCGGGTCGATAATTTCAGCAATTCCATAAGGGTACATATTTCTGCGCTGCGAAAAAAGCTGCGTGCGGCCCTTGGCTTTGACCCTATCCGCAACCGCATAGGGGAGGGGTACGTTATGGGGGAAGATGTATTGTGAAAAAACTATCTTTGCAATGGCGCATCACCTTGATGACCGTATTTCTTATCGGAACGACCTGTATTTTTATGAATGTTCTGATTGGATATTCTGGCAGACATTATATGGATTCCATCGGTTCTTATATTACGGGCTATGAGGATACGAATGGGGAAGAGCCGGATTTTTTTGATCCCGAGCGCGCAAAACTCGAGCAAGAGCTGACCATTGTTGTCAATGGAGCGCAGACATCCTTTGCCTCTACCAATTGGTATATCACGGCAGCAGTCACACTCCTCGGAGGTGTGCTTGCATATTTTTTAAGCGGACACGCGCTGAAACCCCTGCGGACTTTCACATCACAAGTAGAAAAGGTTCAGCCGAACAATTTGACGGACATGAAGATCACCGAAGATGTTTTGCCGGAGTTCCAACAGTTCAGCAGATCGTTTAATCAGATGCTTGAACGTCTTGACGAGGGCTTTTCCGCCCAGCGGCAGTTTACCGGAAACGCCGCCCATGAGCTGCGTACACCGCTTTCGCTGATGCAGGCACAGCTTGAACTGTTTTCCGCAGAGCATTCTGATGCGCTGCCTGAAACGGCAGAATTTCTCCGCTTGTTTCGTGAACAAACCGAACGGATGACGCAGATGACAAAAACGCTGCTTGAGATGAGCGAGCTTAGAACGGTGCCATGTGACGACCGAATAGAGTTAGGCCCTATGGTAGAGGAGGTCTTTGCCGACCTTGCTCCGCTTGCGGATAGAAAAGGCATAATACTTGAAAACACAGGCGACGGAATGATGATCGGCAGTGACACGCTGATTTATCGCATGCTCTTTAATCTGACCGAAAACGCTATACGCTACAATCGGCCGAATGGGAATGTGCATATCACGGTAACAGATGAAGTCCGTCAGCTTGTTATTAGAGTCGCAGATACCGGCTGCGGCATACCGACGAAATACAGAGAAAACATTTTTCAGCCGTTTTTCCGGGTAGATAAATCCCGAAGCAGAGAAAACGGCGGCGTGGGATTGGGGTTGTCGCTGGTTTGGGAGATCGTTGCGCTGCACGGCGGCGAGATTGGGGTAGAGGAAAGCTCGGAAAAGGGGACAACCATAGCGGTGAAGTTCCCCGCACGGCGGCACACCTTGAGATAGCGGAGATGCTGCTGCCTCCATACCCCGATTGGCTGATCATCTTACGGCTCATCATCTCCGGCAATCGGATAATAGTTGCCGGCCCATTCATATTTCAACACTGTGCGTTCATCTTATCCGTCATCAACGCCTCCGCCCCTACAATACTGACTTCTGCAGCCTTGCTTTGACGGCTTTAATCAGTATCTTGGTTACTGCCCATCCGCAATCAGCTTATTGCGGAGCCGGTTCAGCCCCTCAATGATAAGCCGCCATTTCCGCTGCTTCGGTTCAGCATTGTATATCCACTTCACACGCCGTTCCGCCTTTGGTTCTCTGCAAATATTGTAGCAGGAGAAATAGTCGAAATCGAATATGCGGAAAAAGCCCGGAGGATGGAAAAAATCCTCCGGGCGTAAATATCAGCAGGAAATATCTTCGATGAAAATGAAAAATCCGAACGCATTCCCGATGTGGAATAAGTTCGGATTTTTCATATCTGGTGGACGATAACGGACTCGAACCGCTGACCCTGCGCACGTCAATTTACGGGTCAATGAGAAAGCGAACTGATTATATCATCTTTCATATTTTCGACAGCTTTTTGCATTGTCTCTATTTCTGGATGGGTATACCGTGCGGTTGTTTTAATATCCGTATGGCCTAAGAGCTGCTGCACGGTCCGAATGTCAGCACCGGAAGCCAGAGAACGGGTGGCGAAGGTGTGCCGACAGCTATGGGGAGAGAGCTTGGGAATCTCCGGGTGCTCCTCCGCAAGTTTATCAAAAAAGCGATAGTAGTCACGGGAAAAGTTCCGAGGGTTCATCAGATTCCCATTTTTACAACAGAAAATGTAAGGACCGTATTTCGGCAGCTTTTGCAGACGATAGGCCACTTCCGGCAGAAGAGGAACAGTTCGGAGACTGCCTTGGGTTTTTGCCTTATGCTCCTGGACGCAGGGACGGCCATTTTCGATGTAAACGGAGCGGTCCACACGAAGCGTGTTATTGCCGATATCCGACCAGCGTAACCCCAGGACTTCCCCACGGCGCAGACCGGTAAAGAGCATAAGCAGAACTGCAACAGCGGTCCGCTGATTTGGATAGGAAAAGGAAAAAGCGATAATGGTATTGATATCTTCGCCGGAAAAGGTTTCTCTGGGCTTTTCTGATATGTGCGGTATTCGCAAATGCAGCGTGGGATCTCTGGTACATAGGCCGTTATCCAGAGCGTCATGGAAAACGCTGTGAATCAGGACTCGCATTTTATCCATGTAGGATTTGGAGGCAGTAGCCGCAAACTCGTTGAAGAAACATTGTAGCTCCATAGGCTGAATTTCTGATAGCTCCTTTTCTGCCAGGCGAGAAGGGATTCTACGAGCCAGGAGCTCTAGCTGGTGGTAAGAGCCTTGTTTAATGGTTCCACGCTTGTACAACTCCATCCACTGGACGATCCAGGTACCAAGGGTCATTCTCATTTCCTCCTATGATTTCATCCGGTTCCGGCTCCGCAAACAGAGGGAAGAATTCTGCCAAGGTCCGGCCGTTTTTGATTTTTACATACTCGTTTTGGAAGTCTGGGGTAAACGCTCGATGAATTGCACCGGAATAAACAAGCTCTTTCCTCCGAAGTCCTTT
Organism: uncultured Oscillospiraceae bacterium; assembly: GCA_934589155.1. GTDB lineage: Bacteria > Bacillota > Clostridia > Oscillospirales > Oscillospiraceae > Faecousia. The sequence continues at coordinate 114,980 of CAKTNP010000004.1, forward strand.
AGAAGCATAGAACATTCTGGCGTTAAGTTCCGCTACGGAGGAAGAAAGCTCCTTCGTGATGTACTTTGTAATGTAGCTGGAAACTCGCTCCTGACTTAGAATCGGTTCTAGGGTCACATAACCAAACCGATTGGAAAAAGGGACCCAGGTGTAAACAGGAACGCCCTGGCGGATTCGCTGCCGTAGACGGTTGGGGAGCTTCTCGGATAGGGAAAACTGATGAAGGTCCTTCATCGGAACTCCCATGAAAAGACCGTGCAGGTGCCAGGCACCGTCTTTATGCCGCTCCGGAATCAGCAGATAATGGAGAGAATCCAGGCCATTGCGGTACTTGTAGTTACTCAGCCATTTCCGGAATGTCTGCATAAGAGAAACAAGGTCATATCGGTCCTTGACCTTTTCCTTGTCGAATGTAAAAGTGCAGAACCAGGCCCAAGAGTTACAGAGAGCAAGTTCGTAGATTGTACTTCTGGCACGTTTGATATTGCGCTCCAATTTGGAAGAATTGCCGCCCATTCCTTTAGGTGTGAACTTTCGGGGATTGATCTCCTCATAGCCGGGTTTTCGATAGGTACGAAGCACAGTTAATTTACTATGGGTAGAATCGTACTTGTAAAGGCGGCCCCAATTATTGACATAGACACAGGCCGCAGAAGCCGGGATAAGAAAGGACGGAAAAGACATATTGGAACCTCCTTTGATGGATTGAGTAAGATATGAGCTAATGTCAAGTAGCTCCAACGTCGGAAGTCCTCCGCACCCCCGCTTGCGGCAGTTGCTCGCAGGCGGGGGGCTGCGTATTTCCCTCCTGCACAGCGTATCGCTGGTGCAGGCGGGGGGCCCGTTGGACAAGGCTGGCAATTTGCGGCCATGGAAGATTGCAGCCCGGCACGGCGAACCCTGGTGCGGACCGGGGGCTGGTGCAAGCCGGGGAACAAGGAAGGCCCGCAGCATCGCAATTCTGGCGAATTGCTGCTGCTTACACCTCCGGTCCTGGGGGGTGACACTCTGCACGACCGAACAAACGCAAAATGCGGACACATTGCAATCTGAGAAAATCTACTATTTGCATTATATCTATCGCAACGCAGAATGTCAATGCAGTTAATGAATTATTTACAAATTGAGGCTAAATACAAATTGCGTGAATTCACCATTTGCGTTACAATGTACAAAAAACGTAGGAGGTACCACGATGAATGAACTAAGCCCCTATGAGTGCCAGTTTACGCCGGAGAATCGAAAGAAAATAATCGCGCAGATTATGGAGGAACTAAGAGAAGGAAAGGGATATTCCCAAAAGCAGGTAGCGGCCTTTATCAAAGTGAAGCCAACCACCTATAACACCTATGAAAGCGGAAGGACAGAGCCACCTGCTGAAATCCTGGTCCGCTTGTCCTACCTCTACGATGTGTCCCTCGATATTCTCATGCAGAAAAACCGGCTCAGTAAAACATCGGAGGATGTACAGAACCAGTTAAACGAACTCAAGAAACAGACACAGGAAATAGAACAGAACCTGGGAAAGAGTGCCGAAAACCCGGACCTTCAGCAGGTGCTGGACAGTATGGGACAGTTAATCTCCCTCATGGAGGACATGAATAAAAATTCTCAAATCAAGGACAAAATCGAAGCGCCCATGAAATAGAAAACGCCCCGGATTTGCAACAAAATCGGCAAATTCCGGGGTTTTCTATATTTTCGACGTGACAGAGACGGGCAAAAAGTGCGGCGGCAATTTTTAATGCCATCTTTCGGGAGAAAATCCAATAGAAACAGAAAAAAGCACCACTTTTTCAAGTGGTGCTTTGTATGGTGGACGATAACGGACTCGAACCGCTGACCCTGCGCACGTCAAGCGCATGCTCTACCAGCTGAGCTAATCGTCCAAAGGCATGGCTTATTATAAGGGAAAGACCCCTCTTTGTCAAGTATTATTTTTGAAATTCGCCCGAAAAACCCCCAAAACCGGCCTAAAACTTTTTGCACCCGCCCCAGGGCCCTTCCAAGGCGGCGTTGCCCGGATCCAAGGGTGGCCGCGCGGAGAAAAGAGCATCCGGCGGCCAAAGACCGCCGGATGAATATTTCCCGGGGAATAGGGAAGGGCCTCTCAGTCCTTCTTCTCCTTCAGCAGGTCCCGGATCTCGGTGAGCAGGACCTCCTCCTTGGTGGGCTCCGGTTCGGTGGGAGTCTCCTCTGCCTTGGGCGCTTCTTCTGCGTGGTGGCCAATCTCCATGAGCTTATTTAAGCCCTTCACCAGCCAGAATACCACCAGGGCTAGAATCAGGAAGTTGATGACATTGGAAATAAAGGTGCCGTAGTTCAGGGTATTGGCGATCACGTTGCCGCTTTCGTCCAGCTTCTCGCCGAACCACTGGGGCAGGGTAATCTTCCAACTGGAGAAATTGATGCCGCCCAGGAACATGGACACGATGGGCATAATAATGTCGTTGGTCAGGGAGTTCGTAATGGTGCTGAAAGCGCCGCCGATGATGACGCCGACAGCAAGGCTCAGGGCGTTGCCTTTAATGGCAAAGGCTTTAAATTCTTCGATCCATGCGGGCTTCTTGAACTTTTTCACGACGAAACATCCTTTCTTTTTGCATTATTATTTCTTTTCGATAATTTCAATGCCGCCCAGGTACTTCCGCAGGACCTCGGGCACCACCACGGAGCCGTCGGCCCGCTGGTTCTGCTCCACCATGGCCGGGAAGATCCGAGAGGTGGCCAGACCGGAACCGTTCAGGGTGTGAACGAACTCGGGCTTGCCCGTGGATTCCCGGCGGAAGCGGATGTTGCCGCGACGGGCCTGATAATCCCGGGCGTTGGACACGGAGGAGACCTCCTTGTAGCCGTTCATGGAGGGAATCTGGATCTCGATGTCGTAGGTCCGGGCCATGGAGGCGGAGCAGTCGCCGGCCGCCAGCTTCACTGTGCGGAAGTGGAAGCCCAGGCCCTTCACCAGGTTCTCGGCCTTCCGGACCAGCTCCTCAAAGGCCTCGTCGGAATCCTCGGGCCGGGTGTACTGGAACATCTCCACCTTGTTGAACTGGTGGCCCCGGACCATGCCCCGCTCATCGGCCCGGTGACTGCCGGCCTCACGACGGAAGCAGGGGGTATAGGAGAAGAACTTCTTGGGCAGGTCCTTTTCGTTCAGGATCTCGTCCCGGTACACGCTGGCAAGAGCCGCCTCGGCAGTGGGCAGCATATAGTGGACCCGGTCATCGGTGGGGTTGGCGATCTTATAGACCTCGTCGGCGAACTTGGGGAACTGGCCCGCAGTCTCGCCGCACTGATACTCCAGCATGTGGGGGGGCAGGATGAATTCATAGCCGTCGGCCACGTGGGTGTCGATGAAGTAGTTCAGCAGGGCCCACTCCAGCCGGGCGCCCAGACCCTTGTAGATCCAGAAGCCGGAACCGGCCAGCTTGGTGCCCCGGTCATAGTCGATGAGGTCCAGATCCAGGCACAGATCCACATGGTGCTTGGGAGTGAAGTCAAACTTGTGGGGTTCGCCGAAATAGCGCAGAGGCTCGTTGTTCTCCTTGCCGCCGGGCTTCAGGTCGGGATCCGGCATGTTAGGCAGGGACAGCATCAGGGTCCGGTACTCGGCCTCCACCGCGTCCAGCTTCTCGGCGTCGGCGGCAATGGCGTTTTTCAGCTCCGCCATCTCCTGGAAAATGGGGGCCACGTCCTGACCGGCCTTTTTCAGCTGGGGGATCTGCTTGGAGACTTTGTTCTGCTGGGCCTTCTTGGTCTCGGTGTCGGAGATCAGCTCCCGGCGCTGCTTGTCCAGCTCCAGGATCCGGTCAATGGTCTCGTCGCAATCCACTTCCTTGGCGCGCATGCCGGCCTTGATGGCTTCGGGATTTTCTTTGATCCGTTTAATATCAAGCATAGTTTTCTTCCTCTCGATGATATTCTATTTGTTCTGCTGGTTATTGATTTGCGTTTACCAAAAGGCTCTGATATAGGACCTGATCCTCACTGGAAAGATACTTGGAAAGGGTTTTGAGCTGGTCCAGGGTGCTGCGGAGCAGGGACTCGTCTCCGGCGGCCAGAGCGGCCTGAGCCCGGGCCAGATACTGATAGGCAGCGGCGGTGTTCAGTGCGTCCAGCTTTTCCTGGGTCAGCTCCGCATTGCTTCCTTGCAGGGCATTGTTGGCGTTTTCCAGATCCGCCATGGCGTTCTGTACATCGGTAAGCTCTTGACTGACCTGGTCCAGGGTTTGCTGGGTCCGGCTCAGGTCCTGACTCAGCTCCTGGTTCTCGTCCTGGAGCGTCTCCGCCTTTTCCACGGCGGTGCGGGCATTTGCGCCTAGCTGGGAAATGGTCGCCTGGCTGTCCCGGTACTGGATCCCCAGGGACAGGGCCACCAGCAGGAAGGCCACAGCGAAGAGAATCGCCATATAGTTGATCAGGGCCCGTTTCCGCTTTTCCGACAGTCCGGAACGGGGTTTGGATTCCGGCGGCTTGTCCTGGGGGGCCTGGGGCTCCGGCTGCTCCTCAATAAGCTCTGCGGCTTTTTTCAGAAGGTCTCGGGCCTTTTCTTCTTTCTCGGGTACCGGCTTGTTCATTTTTTCTGTACCTCCTCCTTGGGAAGGGCGTTTAGCAGCTCCAACAGGTGCTGCAGATCCGCGGAGCCGTAGAATTCTAGCTCAAATTTCCCCTTGCGCTTTCCGTTTACGATCTTCACACCCCGGCCCAGGTGGCGGGACAACTGCTTTTCACAGTCGGCGATGTAATTCACCGCCAGGGTGGAGGAGGGCTCCGATACGGCTTTTTCCCGGCTGAGGTTCCGACACAGCAGCTCTGCCTGCCGCACGGACAGACCCAGGGCCGAGATCTTCTGGGCGGCCTCCCGCTGTTTTTCCGGCTCTTTCAGAGACAAAATGGCCTTGGCATGGCCCGGGGACAGCTTGCCGTCCTGGACCATCTGCAAAACCGAGGGCTCCAGGGACAAGAGCCGCAGGGCGTTAGCCACGGCGGGCCGGGACTTTCCCACCTGCTTGGCGGCGTTTTCCTGGGTCAGGCCATATTCCTCCATGAGGGTCTGATAGCCCCGGGCCTCTTCCACGGGGTTCAGATCCTCCCGCTGGAGGTTCTCGATAAGAGCCAGCTCCATGACCTTTCGGTCGTCGGCTTCGATGACCACCACGGGGACCTCGCTCAGCTCCGCCAGCCGGGCAGCCCGCCAGCGGCGCTCGCCGGCGATGATCTGATAATAGCCGTTTTCGGTTTCCCGGACCGTCAGTGGCTGGATAATACCGTGGAGCCGGATGGAGTCCGCCAGATCCTGGAGGGCCACCTCGTCAAACGCCCGCCGGGGCTGGTCCGGATTGGGTTCTACCTTATATAAGGGGACGGTCCGCAGGCCGCCTTCCTGGGAGGGCTCCGGGCCGTAATCTCCCAGAAGGGCGCCCAGGCCCCGTCCTAAGCCTTTTTGTGATGCCATAGGGTTCCTTTCCCCGGCAAATGCCGGTTATTTCGTGAGAACTTCCTGGGCCAGACGCAGATAGGCGTCGGCACCCCGACTGGACCGGTCATAGGCCGTCACCGGCAGACCGTGGCTGGGAGCCTCGGCCAGGCGCACGTTCCGGGGGATCATGGTGGTGAACACCTTTCCGGGGAAGTGCCGCCGGACCTCCTGGGCCACCTGGGCCGAGAAGTTGGTCCTGCCGTCATACATGGTCAGCAGGACGCCGAAAATGTCCAGCTTCGGGTTCAGCCGCCGTTTGACCCCACGGAGGGTGGCCATGAGGTCGCTGAGGCCCTCCAGCGCGTAATATTCGCACTGGACCGGCACCAGGATCCCGTCGGCGGCGCAGAGACCGTTCAGGGTCAGAAGCTCCAGGGAAGGGGGGCAGTCGATGAAGATATAATCGTAGCTGTCCTTCAGAGGGTCCAGGGCCATTTTTAACCGGTGCTCCCGGTCCACCAGACCGATCAGCTCCACTCCGGCACCGGCCAGGGCGCTGGAGGAGGGGAGAACGTCGCAGAATTTCGTTTTGACCAGGACCTTCTGGGGATCCGCGTCGTCAATGAGCACGTCATAAATGGTTTTCCCGGACCGGCGGCGGTCCACACCCAGACCGGAGGAGGCGTTGGCCTGGGGATCAAAGTCGCAGACCAGGACCCTCTGCCCCTGCTCCTGCAGGGCGGCGGACAGGTCGATAACGGTGGTGGTCTTGCCTACGCCGCCTTTCTGGTTCACCACAGCGATGATCTTTCCCACAACTGCACCTCTCTTTCTCACGTTTTGGGTAAAAACTTTGAACAGCCATTATTATAGCACATTCTCCTGACATTGCAACGGTGAAGTATAAAAATGTTCCACGTGAAACAGTGAAAAAATCCTGTTTCACGTGGAACAATAGAGTGGTCAGCGGGTGGGGGAGCTGTCGTTCTTGGGGGCGGAGGAGGATGTGTTGGATTTGTAGTTCTGGCCGATGGCGGGGTATGTTTTCCACAGCTCGACACCGGCAAAGGCCAACAGGCCCAGCAGCAGAACACATAGGGTCACAAAGACCGCCAGGGCCCGGCCCAGGCGCCGGTTCTTCCGCTTCAGGTGACCCAGCTGCTCCTGGGGATCTACGGGCGTATAAACCTTACGGGGTGTTCTGGGTTCCCGGGTGGGCAGGATCACGGCGGCGTCCCGGGGCACCGGGTGCTTTGCCATTTCCGCCTGGCACTGGGCGCAGAATACATTGGGGGCCTCTACCTGGGCGCCGCATCTGAGACAGTTCATAGGGATCCTTCCTTGCTTCGTTTTCCCTATTGTACACCAAAACGCCGCCGCAGTAAACAGAAAAATATGAATTTGACTGGAATTGCCCCAAAAAAGATGGGCTGTGTATTTACATTTTCCGGGAAAACCGTTATGCTAGGAGCAGAGAGAAATTAGGGGGAATATCCTCATGAAAATTACTGTTGTCTGCGATGTGCTGGGCGAGGAGAACAACGGCACCACCATCGCTGCCATGAACCTGATCCGGAGCCTTAAGGCCAAGGGACACGAGGTTACGGTGGTCTGCCCCGACGAGAGCCGCCGGGGCCAGTCCGGCTTTGTGGTGATGCCCACCTACAACTTCGGAATCTTCAACGGCTATGTGAAGAAAAACGGCGTGACCCTGGGAAAGAACGACCCGACCATTATGGCGAAAGCCATGGAAAATGCCGACGTGGTCCATATCATGACGCCCTTCAGCCTGGGACATGCGGCGGCCAAGCTGGCGTATGCCAAGGGGATCCCCATTACGGCGGGATTCCACTGCCAGGCGGAGAATATTACGAACCACATTTTCCTCATGAATGCGGACTTTGCCAATCGGACGGTGTACCGGGTGATCTATAAGCGGTTGTACCGGTACTGCACCGCCATCCACTATCCTACCCAGTTTATCTGCGACGTGTTCGAGAGTCAGGTGGGCCACACCAACCACTATGTGATCTCCAACGGGGTGAACCGGGACTTTCACCCGGTGGCGGAGGAAAAACCGGCGGAATTCCGGGACAAATTCGTGGTTCTCTCCACGGGCCGGTACAGCCGGGAGAAATCCCAGCACATTATCATTGACGCCATCGCAAAGTCGAAATATAAGGATAAGATCCAGCTGATCCTGGCGGGAGCCGGGCCCCGGCGGGAGTTTCTGGAGGACCGGGCGAAGAAGGCGGGGATCCCCGCCCCGGTGTTCGGCTTCTACTCTCACCCGGAGATGGTCCGGGTCCTAAACTACGCGGATCTGTACGTCCACGCGGCGGAGATTGAGATCGAGGCCATTGCCTGCCTGGAGGCCATTGCCTGCGGTCGGGTGCCGGTGATCGCCGACTCCCCCAGAAGCGCCACGCGGCACTTTGCCCTGGGACCGGAGAACCTGTTCCGGTGCAACGATCCGGAGGATCTGGCCCGGAAAATGGACGCATGGCTGGAAAATCCGGAAAAGAGGGCGGAATGTAGCAAAAAATATTTGGGCTACGCCGAGGAATTCGCCTTTGACCGGTGCATGGACCGGATGGAGGGCATGCTCCGGGACGCCGCGGAGGGCCGCCATGCGTGACCAGGTGGTGTATTATGACGATCCCCTGGGGGACGATTTCGCGGGCAACCGCATTTCCACCCGGGAGGTGGGGGCGGAGTTCGACTATGTGCCTTCGGGAATTCTCTATAACGCCCTGGGGACCCTCCTGTACTATCTCGTTGCCATTCCTGTGGTGTGGCTTTTGACAAAGATCTGCCTGGGGCTTCGGATGAAGAACCGGAAAGCTCTGCGCGCCGTCCGGGGCAAGGCCTTTTACCTCTACGGCAACCACACCCAGAATCTGGACGCCGTGATCCCGGCGCTGGCGGCCTTTCCCCAAAGGGCCTATGTCATTGCCCACCGGGACGCCGTGTCCATTCCCGGCCTTCGGACTATCGTGCAGATGCTGGGCGCCATTCCCGTACCCTCCAGCCTCTCCGGCATGGGGGCCTTTGCGGAGGCTCTGGAGCGGCGGGCGGAGCAGGGAGCCTGTATCGGTATTTATCCCGAAGCCCATGTCTGGCCCTATTACACCGGAGTCCGGCCCTTCAAGGCCGCCTCTTTCCGGTATCCCGCCCGGACCGGACGGCCCGTGGTGGCCATGGCCGCCACCTACCGCCCCCGGCGGCTGCTGTTCTGGAACCTGCGGCCTGCCATGACCGTGACCTTCAGCGAACCCATGTATCCGGATCCCGGCCTGCCGCCCCGCCATGCCCAGGAGGACCTGCGCCAGCGAGTCTACGAATTTCTGGTCCGGGAGACCGAAAAGCCCGGCAACATGGCCTATATCCAATACCTTCCCCGGCAGGAACAGAAATGATCTTATCTCCGACGGCACCGCCGCCGGAGATTTTTTTGCAAAAAATCCGGAATTCACCTTGTAAACCCGGGCTGAGTGTGATAAACTAAATTAGTTTGATTCAAAATGGCGGGGTATGCCCCTTGGGTCCCGCCTTGCAGTTCCATGGAGGGAAACCGATGACAGAACTAGAACGGGAGATCCGCCGGCGGCGGACATTTGCGATCATCTCTCACCCGGACGCAGGTAAAACCACCTTAACGGAGAAATTCCTGCTCTACGGCGGGGCTATTGCCCAGGCCGGCGCGGTGAAGGGCAAAAAGAACAGCCGGGCCGCCGTGTCCGACTGGATGGAAATCGAAAAGCAGCGTGGTATTTCCGTGACCTCCTCGGTCTTGCAGTTCCAGTATCAGGGCTACTGCATCAACATTCTGGACACCCCGGGTCACCAGGACTTCTCCGAGGATACCTACCGCACCCTGATGGCGGCGGACTCCGCCGTCATGGTCATTGACGGCAGCAAGGGCGTGGAGGCCCAGACCCGGAAGCTCTTTAAGGTCTGCGCCATGCGGCACATTCCCATTTTCACCTTTGTAAACAAGATGGACCGGGAGGCCAAGGACCCCTTTGACCTGCTGGACGAGCTGGAACGGGAGTTGGGCATTGAGACCTACGCCATGAACTGGCCCATCGCTTCTGGAAAAGATTTCCAGGGCGTCTATGACCGCCAGGCGAAAGAGCTGCTGTTCTTCTCCGGCGTCTCCGGCAAGAACCGGGCGGCCAAGCAGGAGATCGACCTGTACGATCCCAAGGTGGACGAGATCCTGGGAGCCGACAAGCACGAAAAGCTCATCGAGGACGTGGAGCTCCTCTCCGCGGGCCGGGAGTTCGACCTGGCGGAGGTCCAGGCGGGCCGGCTGTCCCCGGTGTTCTTCGGCTCGGCCCTCACCAACTTCGGCGTGGAGCCCTTCCTGGAGAACTTCCTGAAGTTAACGCCGCCGCCTCTCAGCCGGACGGCGGACTGCGGCGTCATTGACGCCTTTTCCCCGGATTTCTCCGCCTTTGTGTTCAAGATCCAGGCCAACATGAACAAGGCCCACCGGGACCGGCTGGCCTTTATGCGGATCTGTTCCGGCAAGTACCAGCGGGAGGCCGAGGTCTACCACGTCCAGGCGGGGAAGAAAATGCGGCTGAGCCAGCCCCAGCAGATGATGGCCGCCGAGCGTGAGATCGTGGAGGAGGCCTACGCCGGAGACATCATCGGCGTCTTCGATCCCGGCATTTTCTCCATCGGTGACACCGTCACCGTTCCCGGAAAAAAGTTCAAGTTTTTCGGTATCCCCACCTTTGCTCCCGAGCATTTTTCCCGGGTCTCCGCCAAGGATTCTATGAAGCGGAAACAGTTCGTCAAGGGCACGGAGCAGATCGCCCAGGAGGGTGCCATCCAGATCTTCAAGGTCCCCGGCTCCGGTATGGAGGAGGTCATCGTAGGCGTTGTGGGCACATTGCAGTTCGATGTGTTTCAGTACCGAATGAAAAACGAGTACGGCGTGGATCTGCGGATGGAGGGCCTGCCCTATGAGGTCCTGCGGTTCATCAAGGCCTACCCCGGCAATCTTTCGGACCTGAACCTCAGCTCCGACGCGGAGCTTTTGGAGGATTACAAGGGCCACAGTCTTTTGGTATTCTCCAGCGAGTGGGCCATCGACTTTACGGCTCGGCGGAATCCGGGCCTTCAGCTGTCGGAGACCCTGGAGGCGGACGAGGAAGAATAAGAGAAAGAATGTTTTCGACCGGCGCGGCTTCTGCTGCGCCGGTCGATCCTGCCAGAACAGAAAGAAGGTCCTTACGTGTCGAAATTATCCGGCGGCACCCGGGATATGACCCAGGGAACGCCATGGAAACTCATTTGCAGCTTTGCTCTGCCGGTGCTGCTGAGCCAGATCTTCCAGCAGATGTATAACACTGCCGACTCACTGATCGTGGGCCGGTTCCTGGGAGACGAGGCCCTGGCGGCGGTCAGCTCCTCCGGCACGCTGATCTTCCTGCTCATCAGCTTTTTTGAGGGCATGACCATGGGCGCCGGCGTGGCCATTTCCCGGTACTTCGGCGCCGGGGACATGGACCGGGTGTCCCGGGCCATCCACACCAATGTGGCCCTGGGTATTTGCAGCGGTGTGATCCTGACGGGGCTGGGTGTGGGCCTGACCCCCACCTTCCTGCGCTGGATGGGAACGGATCCCGATGTGCTGCCGGAGGCCATCTCCTATTTCCGGTATTATTTTATGGGCGTTTCCGCGGTGATCCTCTATAACACCTGCAAGAGCATTATGAACGCCCTGGGGGACAGCCGTCGGCCTCTGTACTATCTGATCCTGTCTTCGCTCATCAACATCGTGCTGGACCTGCTGTTCATCGGCGGGTTCCATTGGGGTGTCTGGGCAGCGGCGGTGGCCACCACCATTTCCCAGGCCACCAGCATGATCCTGTGTCTTGCGCACCTGTCCAAAAAGGGAACGGTGTATCAGCTTCAGCTCAAGAAGCTGCGGCTGGATCCGGAGCTTCTGGGCCAGATTTTCCGGTACGGCCTGCCCTCCGGGGTTCAAAACTCCGTCATCGGCTTTGCCAACGTGATCGTTCAGTCCAATATCAATTCCTTTGGCAAGATCGCCATGGCGGCCTATGGCTCCTATGCCAAGCTGGAGGGCTTCGCCTTCCTGCCGGTGACCAGTTTCACCATGGCCCTGACCACTTTCACCAGCCAGAATCTGGGCGCGGGCTATCACGACCGGGCGAAAAAGGGCTCCCGGTTCGGGATTGTCACCTCCATGCTCCTGGCCGAGGGCATCGGCGTCGTCATGTATCTCCTGGCGCCCCGGCTGGTGGCTCTGTTCACCCCCACCCAGGCGGTTATTGACCTGGGGGTCCGCCAGGCCCGGACCATTTCCCTGTTTTACTGTCTTTTGGCCTTTTCCCATGCCGTGGCCGCCGTGTGCCGGGGTGCGGGAAAGGCGGTGGTCCCCATGACCATTATGCTGCTGTTCTGGTGCGTGATCCGTATCGCCTATATCACCACGGTGATGCACTTCGTCCACGAGATCCAGTATATCTATTATGCCTATCCCATTACCTGGTCCCTGAGCTCTATTGTGTATCTCGTTTATTACCACTTCTCCGACTGGGTCCACGGCTTTGATAAGCTGCCGGGCCAGGCCTGAATTTCAAAGGGGGACGGACCTTCCGGTCCGTCCCCTTTTTCTGCCTCGGGTACAGCCGATACGCAAAAAGGCAGGTCCCTTTCGGGACCTGCCTGAGACTGTCGAAAAACCCCTTTGGGCTTTTCCGACAAGAAGATTGCAGCTCGCTGCGCGCACGCGGCGCCTGCCCTTGGCGGACGCCGTGCACACTTGCGGGCTGATTTGTATTTCCTCCGACGTACACGCCGCCGGAGGAAATGATCTCATTTGATTCGCCGCCTGCGGGCGGCGAACTCTGCGAGGCTTTTTGACAAAATGAGGCAGGTCCCTTTCGGGACCTGCCTTTCTTACATGGGAATTTTTGAGGCTTAGTACATGCCGCCCATGCCGCCCTGTGCGGCAGCGGCCGCGGCAGCGTCGGCAGCGGGGTCGGGCTTATCCACCACCAGAGACTCGGTTGTCAGCACGCAGGCGCAGATGGAAGCGGCGTTCTCCAGAGCGGAGCGGGTCACCTTGGTGGGATCCACGATACCGGCGGGAATCATGTCGCAGTAATCCTCAGTGGCGGCGTTGTAGCCGTAGCCGACCTTGCCGGAGGTCTTGATTCTCTCATAGATCACGGAGCCGTCCACGCCGGCGTTCTCGGCAATCTGGCGGATCGGAGCCTGGAGGGCCTTGGCAATGATCTGGGCGCCGGTCTTCTCGTCGCCGGTGAGCTCGGAAACCAGCTTCTCCACAGCGGGGATAGCGTTGACCATGGCGGTACCGCCGCCGGCCACGATGCCTTCTTCCACGGCGGCCCGGGTGGCGTTCAGAGCGTCCTCCACGCGGAGCTTCTGCTCCTTCATGGCGACCTCGGTCTGGGCGCCCACACGGATGACGGCCACGCCGCCGGACAGCTTGGCCAGCCGCTCCTGCAGCTTTTCCTTGTCGTAGTCGGAGGTGGTCACGGCAATGGCGGAGCGGATCTCAGCGGCCCGAGCCTTAATGGCATCCTTGTCGCCGTTGCCGTCCACGATGGTGGTGGTGTCCTTGGAGACCTTCACCTGACGGCAGGTGCCGAGGTCGGCAACGGTGGCCTCCTTCAGGTCCATGTTCAGCTCGGAGGAAATGACGGTGCCGCCGGTCAGGATGGCAATATCCTGGAGCATGGCCTTCCGCCGGTCGCCGAAGCCGGGAGCCTTCACGCACACGCAGTTGAAGTTGCCGCGGAGCCGGTTCACAAGCAGGGTGGCCAGAGCGTCGCCGTCCACATCCTCGGCGATGATAATGAGCTTCTTGCCGGACTGGACGATCTTTTCCAGCAGGGGCAGGATCTCCTGGATGGAGGAGATCTTCTTATCGGTGATCAGGATATAGGGGTCATCCAGGATGGCCTCCATCTTGTCGGTGTCGGTGACCATGTAGGGGGAGATGTAGCCCCGGTCGAACTGCATGCCTTCCACCACGTCGAGACCGGTCTCGGCGGTCTTGGATTCCTCAATGGTGATAACGCCGTCGGTGCCCACCTTCTCCATGGCCTCGGCAATCAGCTTGCCCACGGCCTCGTCGCCGGAGGACACAGTGCCGACCCGGGCGATGTCGTCGGAGCCGTTGACGGCCACGGAGTTGGCCTTGATGGCCTCCACGGCGGCGTTCACGGCCTTCTCAATGCCCTTGCGCATGACCATGGGGTTGGCCCCGGCGGTCACGTTCTTCAGGCCCTCGTGGATGATGGCCTGGGCCAGCAGGGTGGCGGTGGTGGTGCCGTCGCCGGCCACGTCGTTGGTCTTGGTGGCGACTTCCCGGATGAGCTGTGCGCCCATGTTCTCAAAGGCATCCTCCAGCTCCACTTCCTTGGCGATGGTCACGCCGTCGTTGGTGATGAGGGGAGAGCCGTACTTCTTGCCCAGAACCACGTTCCGGCCCTTGGGGCCCAGGGTGACCTTAACGGTATCGGCAAGCTGGTCAATACCGGCCTGCAGCTTCTTGCGGGCGTCCTCGCCGTAAACAATCATCTTTGCCATAATCGATCGCTCCTTACTCTACGATGGCCAGAATGTCGTTCTGGCTCACAATGGTGTAGTCCTCGCTGTCCAGCTTGATCTCGGTGCCGGTGTACTTACCCACCACGACCTTGTCGCCGGGCTTCACGACCATTTCCACGTCCTTGGTGCCGGGGCCCACGGCCACGACCACGGATACAACGGGCTTCTCTTTGTTGGCGGTGGCCAGAACGATGCCGGACTTGGTGGTCTCGGCGGTCTCGGTGGCCTTGAGCAGGACTCTGTCTGCCATAGGTTTCAGTGTCATCACAATCACCTCCTGCGTATGCAGTATTTAGATCGCGGCGCTGCCGCAGTTATCTAAGAAATATGTCGGATTAGCACTCAACCTTCCTGAGTGCTAACGAGTATATGATAATCCCAGACCCTTAATTATGCAAGGCTGGATTTTACGGGATATTCGGAACGACTTCTAAAATTTTGGCTTTGTGTTCATGAAAGGCCTGATTATCTCACGTTATTTCTCTGTTGCTCCGGATCTCGCCATTTCTCTTTCTTCTTGCTGCCAGCTCAAGCCCTTGGGATAGAAAAATCGGATTTTCTCCGGGGCCACCCGGAGATCCACGATCCAGGCCTTCATCAGCTCCCCGTCCAGGTTCACGCTGGTCTCCTTGTCGCAGCGGATCCGCACATGGTCCGTCCTGACATGGCGGATCAGCTGCGGATAGTCCTTGTACCGGCCCGCCCGGTACTTCATAATAATGGACAGGACCTGGAGCCGGGACACGGGCCGCACCACCAGCACGTCCAGCTTCCCGTCGGCGGGGTCCGCATCGGGCACGGGGTTGAAGCCGCCGCCGTAGAACCGGCCGTTAGCCACACAAATCATGGTCTCGTCCCCGTCCAGGGTCTCGCCTTCCAGCTCCACCACGTAGTGCTCCGAGATCCCGCGAACCGTGTTCACCAGGGCCGAGAGCACATAAGCCCCGGAACCGGAGAGCAGGGGCAGCTTCTTATAATCCGCCACCTGGGTGCCGATCCGGGCGTCAAATCCTACGGAGCACACGTTGATGGCGTACCGGTCGTTGCAGGCGATGAGGTCGAATTCCGTCTCCTCCGCCTCCATGAGCCGGTCCAGCTGCCGGAAGGCCTCCGGTTCCGAGAAAATCTTCACGAAGTCGTTGCCGCTGCCCCCGGAAAAGTGGGTCACGGCCACGTTGGGAAAGCCCACCACGCCGGAGACCACCTCGTTCAGGGTCCCGTCGCCGCCGCAGGCGTAGATCCTCAGGTCCTGGCCCGTCTCCGCCTCCCGCCTTGCGATGGCGGTGCAGTCTCCCTTTGCCTGGGACACGGCGATCTCATAGCACAGTCCCCGGGGGTCGCAATAGTCCCGGATCTCCTTGGTGAACTCCTGGGTCCTGTCGTGCTTTCCGGCGGCAGGGTTAATGATAAACAGATGCTTCACCGTTTCCTGCCCCCCAGATACATATAATAATCGCACTTGATCATGCCGTTGTAGAGCTTGCGCTTCTTGTCCGCCCGGCGGCCGAAGTAATGCTCGAACTCCGGCTCCGAAGAAATGATGTACTTCTTCCACCCGTCGGCGTACCGCAGGTGGCGGCCCAGGGCCTCATAGAGCTTCTGGGCGCTTTTCTGCTCCAGCATCCGCTGGCCATAGGGGGGATTGGCAATGAGGACACCCTCCTGGGCGGGCAGATCCATTTTCGTGGCGTCCCCGTCCTTAAATTCGATGACCTTGCCTACCCCGGCCTTCCGGGCGTTGGACATGGCCAGGGAAATGCACTTGGGGTCGTTGTCGCTGCCCAGGATCCGGTACTGGCCCCGGAACTCCTTGTCCATGGCCTCGGTCCGAGCCTGCCGCCACAGCTCCGGCTCCGCCCAGGGGAATTTCTCCGCGGCGAAGCCCCGCATAAGGCCCGGCGCCCGGTTCAGAGCGATGTAGGCCGCCTCAATGGGAATGGTGCCGGATCCGCAGAAGGGGTCCCAGATGAAATCCCGGCCTCGATAGTGGGTCAGGGTCACAAGCCCCGCCGCCAGGGTCTCCCGCAGGGGGGCGGCGTTGCCCTGGGCCCGGTAGCCCCGCTTGTGGAGCCCGGCGCCGGAGGTGTCCAGATACAGCTCCGCCTGGTCATTCATAATGGCGAACTGGAGCTGGTACAGCTCCCCGTCCTCCGGCAGCCAGGAAACCCCATATTTCTCCCCCAGATTCCGGGCGGCGGCCTTTTTCACGATGGCCTGACAGTCCGGCACCGAGTGGAGCTTGCTGTTCAGACAGTGGCCCTTGACGGGGAAACTGCCGTTTTTGGGGATGAAGTCCCCCAGGGGCGCCTTCAGGACCCCCTGGAACAGCTCCTCGAAGCTCTCGGCCCGGAAGGTGGCCAGGTGCAGCAGCACCCGCTCTCCACAGCGCAGGTTCAGGTTGGCCTTGGCCATGGCCCCCTCGTCCCCCCGGAACCGGACCCGGCCGTTTTCCACCTGTACGTTTTGAAGGTCCATCCGCCGCAGCTCGTCCCCCACCAGGCCCTCCAGGCCGAACAGGCAGGGCACCACAAATTCCATATCCATATTCATGTTATCCTCCGATCCCGAGAAACGGGAAGTTTTCTGCATATCCTAAAAATTATAACGAATTTCCCGGGAAATAGCAACGACTCTCCGGCGGAATTCGCAGAAATTTAACAGTTGCCGAAGCCCCACGCCTGTGATATACTGAAACCAACATTTCCCGTGGTTGGGACACAGAAAGGATGAAGAAGATGGAACCTCAGCAAATGGCCCTGGTGTGGGCTGCCGCCGTGGTCCTTTTCGGAATTTTGGAGGCGGCTACCGTAAACCTGGTGTCCCTCTGGTTCATTGCCGGCGCCCTGGTGTCCCTTGTGGCGGCCCTGGCGGGGGCGCCCCTGTGGCTCCAGGTCCTGTTGTTTTTCGCCGTGTCCGTGGTGCTGCTGGCCGCCCTGCGGCCCCTGGTGAAGAAGTATGTGGCCCCTCGGGTGACCCGCACCAATGCCGACAGTCTGGTGGGCCAGGAGGCCGTGGTCACGGAGACCATCGACAATCTCAACGCCCAGGGCCAGGTGAAGGTGAACGGTATGTACTGGACCGCCCGCAGCACCGACAGCACCCTTATTTCCCAGGGCGCCACGGTGGTGATCCGCAGCATCCAGGGCGTGAAGGTCCTGGTGGATCCGGTGGCCGCCCCCGTTCAAAAGTAAGAAGATCCTGCGGAGCTTTCCGCTGAATCGAAGCGCAATCAACGAAATGGAGGAAGAAAAATGGGTTATATCATACTCGGCGTGGTGGTATTCCTGGCCCTGATCGTTCTGAGCCGGAATGTCTGCGTGGTCCAGCAGTCCCGGGCCTATGTCATCGAGCGTCTGGGTGCCTTTTCCGCCGTCTGGGGCGTGGGCATACACATTAAGATCCCCTTCCTGGAGCGGGTGGTCCGGAAGGTCAGCCTGAAGGAGCAGGTCCTGGACTATCCCCCTCAGCCCGTCATCACCAAGGATAACGTCACCATGCAGATCGATACCGTGGTGTATTTCCAGATCACGGACCCCAAGCTCTACACCTACGGTGTGGAGCAGCCCATGGTGGCCATGGAGACCCTCACCGCCACTACCCTGCGAAACATCATCGGCGACCTGGAGCTGGACCAGACTCTGACCAGCCGGGACGTCATCAATACCAAAATGCGGGCCATTCTGGACGAGGTCACGGACCCCTGGGGCATTAAGATCACCCGGGTGGAGCTGAAGAACATCCAGCCCCCCGCCGACATCCAGAACTCCATGGAAAAGCAGATGAAGGCTGAGCGGGACCGCCGGCAGGCCATTCTGCAGGCCGAGGGCTCCAAGCGCTCCGCGGTCCTGGTGGCTGAGGGTGAGAAGGAGTCTGCCATTCTGCGGGCCGACGCCGAAAAGCAGGCGGCGATCCTCCGGGCCGAGGCCGAGCAGCAGGCCGCCATTTTGAAGGCCGACGGCGAAGCCAAGGCCATTGTGGCGGTGCAGCAGGCTCTGGCCGAGTCCCTGAAGATGCTGAACGAGGCCTGCCCCAACGACCAGGTCATCAAGCTCAAGGCCATTGAGGCAATGGAAAAGATCGCCGACGGCAAGGCCACCAAGATCATCATCCCCAGCGAGATGCAGGGGCTGGTGGGCATGGCCAACGGCATTGTGGAATCCGCAAAGCAATAATACCCAAGGGCCTGCCTCCGGCAGGCCCTTTTCCGTAGGGGGGCGATGCCCACATCGCCCCTTTGCGCAGCCCTTTCGCTTCCCACCAGGGGAACGTGTCTCCGACGGCCCCATTTCTGATCACGCAGAAATGGGGGAAAGACGTGGTCAAGGAAGGGGCAAAAAGGGACCCACCAGTGTCCTCTATGGGGACACTGGTGGGAAAGGAGGCGCAACGGAATGGACGAAGGCTGACTTTTCACCGAAAAGTCAGCACGAGGGATATGAAGTTTGTGCCGACGACAGCTCCGCCCCCTGGCGTGTCTTTGGTGACTTTCTGCACGAGCAGAAAGTTACCCGCCGGAGGCACGTTCCCTGTGGTGAAACCTAAAGTTTTGTACAGAGGGACCGCTGTGGGCATCGGCCCCTACATTCCCTTAAAATCGAAAGGAGCTCCTTATGGAAAAACGTTTTGTCCGCATCCACACCGACGGTGTTATGACCACCTCCGAGATCTGGGTGGACACCCAGACCGGCGTCAATTACCTTTTTCACGCCTCGGGCTACGCCGGGGGCCTGACCCCCCTGCTGGACCGGGAGGGCAAGCCCGTGATCTCGCCTCTGCCCATCCAGGAAACAAAATGACCCTCCGCCTCCGGCCCCGCCGGAGGCTTTTTCTGTTTCCGACCAGTCCCGACGAGGGGAACACCCGGCTCCGTTATGGAATTGAAAACTATTTTTGAACTGCCTTGTATCTTCAAAAATACCATGCTATCATTATATCGTATTGTTATCTTTCGGCCGGATGCTATCGGCCTTTTCCAAAGGAGGTTTTTCCATGCTCAAAACCCTTTCCCGGAGCATCCGGGAATACAAGCTGCCGGCCCTCCTCAGCCCCATCTGTATGATCGGCGAGGTGGCTATGGAGGTGCTGATCCCCTCCATCATGGCCGTGCTGCTGGATGAGGGCGTGGGCCCCGGCAACATGTCCGTGGTCTTAAAGCAGGGCGGCCTTTTGGCCCTGTGCGCCCTTTGCTCTCTGGCCTTCGGTGTGGCATCCGCCGCTCTGGCGTCCTATGCCGCCACCGGCTTTGCCCGGAATCTGCGCCACGACATGTACCATAAGGTCCAGACCTACGACTTTTCCAACATCGACAAGTTCTCCTCCTCCAGCATCGTCACCCGGCTTACCACGGATGTGGCCAACCTGCAGAACGCCTTCCAGGTCATGATCCGTATGGCCATCCGCTGTCCCATGATGCTGATCCTGGCCCTCATTATGGCATTCCGCATCAGTCCCAAGCTCAGCATCGTCTACTGCGTGGTGCTGCCGCTGTTGGCCCTGGGCCTCTTCACCATTATCCAGAACGTGCGGCCCCTGTTCGACCGGGTGTTCAAAACCTATGATAAGCTGAACAACGTGGTCCAGGAGAACCTCCACGGCGTCCGGGTGGTGAAGGCCTACGTCCGGGAGGACCATGAGACCGAGAAGTTCACCGGCATTTCCGGGGACATTTACAACACCTTCTGCAAGGCCGAGCGGATCCTGGCATTCAATAACCCCCTCATGCAGTTCTCCGTGTACACCTGCATGATCGTGATCTC
Source organism: uncultured Oscillospiraceae bacterium (assembly GCA_934589155.1). Lineage (GTDB taxonomy): Bacteria > Bacillota > Clostridia > Oscillospirales > Oscillospiraceae > Faecousia. The sequence goes on from CAKTNP010000004.1 coordinate 134,777, forward strand.
CTTCCTGGGAGCCCGGCTGGTGCTGCAATCCGGCAACAACGGCGCTTTGGGCCTCACCACCGGCAACCTGAGCTCCATGTTCACCTACACCTCCCAGATCCTCTCGGGCCTTATGATGCTCAGCATGGTCTTCGTTATGATCACCATGAGCGTGGCCTCCATGCGAAGGGCCTGCGAGATCCTGACGGAGGAGCCGGACCTGCGGGAGCCCGAGAACCCCGTCATGTCCGTGAAGGACGGCTCCATCGACTTTGACGACGTGTCCTTCCGCTACTCCAAGACCGCCGCGCGGAACGCTCTGGATCATGTGAACGTACATATCCGCTCCGGTATGACCGTGGGCATCCTGGGCGGCACCGGCTCCGCCAAGAGCACCCTGGTCCAGCTGATCCCCCGGCTCTATGACGTTACCGAGGGTTCCATTAAGGTGGGCGGCGTGGACGTCCGGGACTATGACATCCATGCTCTCCGGGATCAGGTGTCCATGGTTCTGCAAAAAAACCTGCTGTTCTCCGGCTCCATCAAAGAGAACCTGCGCTGGGGCGATCCCAACGCCACGGATGAGGAGCTGGTGAGGGCCTGTCGGCTCTCCTGCGCCGACGAATTTATTCGGACCTTCCCCGACGGCTACGATACTCACATCGAGCAGGGCGGCGCCAACGTGTCCGGCGGCCAGAAGCAGCGGCTGTGTATCGCCCGGGCCCTGCTGAAAAAGCCCAAGATCCTCATTCTGGATGACTCCACCTCCGCCGTGGACACCCATACCGACGCCATGATCCGCAAGGCCTTCCGGGAGGATCTGCCCGACACCACCAAGCTGATCATTGCGCAGAGAATTTCCTCCGTCCAGGAGGCGGACCTGATCCTGGTGCTGGATAACGGCCGGATCACCGACATGGGCACCCGTGATGAACTGATGAAGACCTCTCCCATTTACCGGGAGGTCTATGAATCCCAGACGAAAGGAGATGAGGACTGATGCCCCCTGTCCGTATGCGGGGTGACGGCCGCAAGGCCAGAAATCCCAAGAAGACCCTGTTCCGGCTCCTGTCTTATATGAAGCAGTACCGGACCACTATGATCGTGGTCATCGTCTGCATTCTCCTGTCGGCGGTGGCCCAGGTGGCCGCCTCCAAGTCCCTGCAATATGTGGTGGACGACTATATTTCCCCCATGCTGGGGGCGAGCAGCCCGGATTTCGGGCCCCTTATCCGCTTTTTGTGCCTGATGGCCTGTGTATATGTCATTGGCATGGTGTCCTCCTTCCTGTATAACTTCCTGATGGTGAAGGTGGGCCAGGGCACCCAGAAGTCCATCCGGGACGCCATGTTCACCCATATGCAGCGGCTGCCCATCCGGTATTTCGACACCCATCCCGTGGGCGATACCATGAGCCGCTACACCAACGACATCGACACCCTGCGGCAGATGATCTCCCAGGCCATCCCCCAGTGCATTTCCTCCGTCGCCACCATCGTGGTGGTGTTCATTGCCATGGTGGTGACCTCGCCTTTGCTGACCCTGGCAGTTATTGTCACCGTCAGTCTGATCCTGCTGGTGACCAAGGTCATTACCGGCAAATCCGCCCGGTTCTTCATCGCCCAGCAGCAGGCCCTTGGCGCCGCCAACGGCTATGTGGAGGAGATGATCAACGGTCAGCGGGTAGTGAAGGTGTTCTGCCACGAGGAGGCCACCAACCGGGAGTTTGACGAGCTCAACGACACCCTCCGCTCCAACGCCTTTCAGGCCGGTGCCTATTCCAACATGATGGGCCCCATCAACAACAATTTGGGCTATATTCAGTATGCGATCCTGGCAATTCTGGGCGGCTTTATCGTCATTTCCTCTCACGAAAAGCTGCTGACCACCGGCGCTCTTATGAGCTTTATGCTCCTGTCCCGGTCCTTCAACATGCCAATCGGCCAGGTGTCCAACCAGATCAACGCCATCGTCATGGCTCTGGCAGGCGCCGAGCGGATCTTCGACCTGATGGACGAGGAACCGGAGAAGGACCAGGGCTACGTGACCCTGGTCAACGCCAAGATCGCCCCCGACGGCACCGTCACCGAGTGCCCGGAGCATACGGGACACTGGGCATGGAAGCATCCCCATGGGGACGGCACCCTGACCTATACCCCTCTCCGGGGCGACATTACCATGGATCATGTGGACTTCGGCTACACCTCTGATAAGGTGGTGCTTCACGACGTGACCCTCTTCGCCAAGCCCGGTCAGAAGCTGGCCTTTGTGGGCGCCACCGGCGCCGGCAAGACCACCATTACGAACCTTCTCAACCGGTTCTATGACATTGCCGACGGCAAGATCCGCTACGACGGCATCAACATCAACAAAATCAAAAAGCCGGACCTGCGCCGGTCCCTGGGCATCGTGCTCCAGGACACAAACCTCTTTACGGGCACGGTCATGGACAACATCCGCTATGGTAACCTGGGGGCCTCCGACGAGGCCTGCATTGAGGCCGCCAAGCTGGCCGGGGCCCACGACTTCATCACCCGGCTGCCCAAGGGCTACGACACGGAGCTCACCGGCAACGGCGGCAGCCTGTCCCAGGGCCAGCGGCAGCTGCTGGCCATCGCCCGGGCGGCGGTGGCGGATCCTCCCGTGATGATCCTGGACGAGGCCACCTCCTCCATCGATACCCGGACCGAGGCCCTGGTCCAGAAGGGCATGGACGCCCTCATGGAGGGCCGCACCACCTTCGTCATTGCCCACCGGCTGTCCACGGTCCGGAATGCCGACTGCATTATGGTCCTGGACCACGGCCATATCATCGAGCGTGGCACCCATGAGGACCTGATCGCCCAGAAGGGCCAGTATTACGCCCTCTATACCGGTGCCTTCGAGCTGGAATAGGAATATATTAGAAAGAGCGGGGGAGAAACCGATGGTTTCTCCCCCGCTCTTTTATGCTTGGCCCTCCAACGGGTCCTTTGTGTTTGCTGCTTCTCCTACTTACAATTTTTCAATGGCCCCCAGCAGGGCGTCCAGCTCCTCCCGGGAGGTGGCCCAGCTGGTGCAGAACCGGGCGACGGTCCGGCCCTCGGATTCGCCCTGCTCCTCAAAGAGAAATTCTGGTGCCAGAGCCCTTTTCTGCGCTTCCGTCAGCAGCACAAATTGCTGATTGGTGGGGCTGTCCACCCACAAGGGGATCCCCTTCCGAAGGAATGCCGCCCGCAGCTCCATGGCGTAATCATCGGCCCGCCGGGCATTTTCTAAGTATAGTCCCTGCTCCAGCAGTACGGAAAATTGCAGCCCCAGCAGCCAGCCCTTGGCTAGGACCGCCCCATTCTGCTTCATATATGCCTTGAATCTCCGCTTTAAGGGCTCTGCCGTCAGCACCAGGGCCTCCCCGAATAGGGCCCCGCACTTGGTGCCCCCCAGATAAAAGGCGTCGGCCAGAGTCCCGAAGTCCCGGAGGGTCAGATCGTTTTCCCGGGCGGCCAGCCCATAGGCCATCCGGGCCCCGTCTACAAACAGGTACATACCGTATTTCCGGCAAGTCTCCGAAATGGCCGTCAGCTCCGCTTTGGAGTACAGGGTCCCCTGCTCCGTGGGAAAGGACAGGTACACTAATTTCGGCTCCGTCTTGTACTCCGGCTCCCCGGCGGCGTAGTAGCTCTCCGCCAACTCTGCGATCTGCTCGGCGGAAATTTTTCCCTCCCGGTTGGGAAGATGCTCGATCTTCCGCCCCGTGTGCTCTACGGAGGCGGCCTCGTGGCAGGTGATGTGGCCCGTGTCGGCGGCAATGACGCTCTGTACGGAGTTTAGGGCCGCGGCAATGACCACAAAATTGGCCTGGGTGGCCCCGGGCAGGAAGTGGACGGCGGCATCGGCCCGGCCCACAAGCTCCCGGATGGTGTCTGCGCCCCGGCGGCACCAGGTGTCCTCCCCGTAGCCGTCAAAGCCCAGGCCGTTTTCCCGGCCCAGTGCCTCCAGGATCTCCGGGCAGGCCCCTCGATTATAGTCGTTGTTGAAACGGTACATAAAAATCTCCTCCTAAAAATCAGATGACTTGTACGGACTCTGCCACCCAGGTGCTCTTGGCCCGGTCGTAGGGGCTGTCGCAGTAGGGGCAGCACTTCAGCCGGGCGGCGTCGAAGCTGCCGCCGCAGGCGGGGCATTGGACCCGGTGCAGAGCCATGGGCTCCTCCGGCCCCAGTTCCCGGCAGACCTGCATGGCAATGCTGCGCCGGGTCCGGCGGACCCGACTTCCCTGCCGTTCCAGGCAGGAGGCGAACACCGTCACGTTTAGGTGCACCCGGTTTCCCTCCCGGCGGCAGGGCCCCAGGCCCATGGCCCCCTGGAAGGACACGTCCAGAATGTTTCGGCAGAATTCCGGCAGGGGCCCGCCCAGATAATCGGGCAGGCCGGTGGGATCCTCCGCCAGCAGCAGACGCTTGGAAAGACTGGCCATTTTGCCCATAAAGAATTCGTAGGAAAAGTCCGGATCCAGATCCCGGAAAAACTCCGTCAGCCGTTTGCGGCTTTTGAGAAAGCCCGGCAGCAGCCGCAGAGATCCGGCGGCTTCTTTGAAGAGCATGGCCAGAAGATAGCCGGAATAGGCCACGTAGCCGAAGATCACGCCGAACAGGGCGGCGGAGAACAGGCCGCCGACGAGGGGCCAGGGATGAAACCCCTCCGCAAAGCACCGCACCAGGTTCCCGGGCAGGGTGGGGACCAGCCACAGGGCGCCGAAGATCAGCATGAGCCGGACCATGGGCCTCTTCATTTCCTCGGATGTCATGCCGCTGTCCCGGACAAAGTAGAAATTACTGACCTTGGGGTACAGATCCCCCAGGGTGAAGCGGCCGCCGCAGTAGGGGCAGCCCTCCCGGGCCAGGACCTCCGCCGGGCTGATGCCGCCGCAGGCGGGGCAGGTGCAGGGCGCCTGCGCCGGGATCTCGGAGCCCCGGAACCGGGTCACCGTGAGATAAAGGATCTCCCGGCTCCGGCGGAAGTACAGGGGCCGGTCCCGCTCCATCAGCCGGGTATCCAGTTGGCAGCTGCGCCAGGATTCCTCCAGTTCAAAGCTGCCCTGACGCCGGATCCTGCTTTGGCGGGCGCTCTCCGAGGCCAGCAGGCCCCGGGGGCTGATGTCGTATTCCAGCCGCAGCCCCAGTCGGTCCAGCCGGGCCCCCTGCAGTTCCAGAGCGAACCGCAGGTCGGCGTCGGCGGAGCGGGGAACCGTGCCCATCCGGGACCAGGTCCCCATCTCCCGGGCAAAGACGGAAAAGATGCTGCGGTCCTCCCACTGGGGCGTGGGAGCCGGGTTTTTACCCCGCTTCATTGTCTGCCTCCTTCGGCGTTGACCCTCCGCCAGACCTTGCACCGGGCCAGCAGAAATGCCGCCAGCAGGGCAAAACCATAGACCAGGAACGGGCAGAGCATCAGATAAACGGTGGAGTCCGCGAACCGCTTCAGCGCCGTGGAAAATACGGTGACAATGGCGGGGTGCAGGATATATACGTCGGTGGAGAGCTCCCGGCCCCAATAGGACAGAACGGGCAGCTTTCCGTTCCAGAACGGATCCGTGAACAGTCGGAATACGAAAATGCTGAGAGGGACGGTACTGATATAATAATCCCCGGTGCTGAACCACCCCAGCCGCCTCAGGCCCCAGCGCTCCAGGATGGTGGTCAGGGAGAACAGCAGGATCGGCGCCAGCCAAAAGCCGGGCCCGTGGGAGGATCCGCCCCTCTGCCGGAGAAAATATCCGGCTGTGAAGCAGGGCAGCCCGAGAAGGAGAAAGTTCCGGCTGACAAATACCAGAAAATCCCGGTGAAAGACCGGCACGGCATAGGCTCCCAGCAGCAGCCCCAGCAGGAGCAGGCAGGGAGATACGGTGAAAAGCAGAACCTCAAACCGGCGGGGGAACAGCCGCCGGACCAGGAAAACCAGGACCAGCACGTAGACTACGGCGCTCAGATACCACAGATGGACCTCGAACGGGGGGTGGTTAAAGACCCAAAATCGGTAGGCCGACTCTGCGGAGAAAATATCCAGCAGAAAATCCTTCACGCCGGTTCCCTTGAGCAGGAGCCGGCCCAAAACGTCCCACACTAGGAACAAAAGTGTGGAAGCCGCCCACAGGAGGAGCAGCTTTCGGAGTTGGGCCCATTCCTTTTTCTGCCGCAGTACGTCGGTGTAGAAATAGCCTGTGATCATGAAAAAAATGGGTACGGCGATCCGGGCCAGGGCATCGAGACAGATGCCGATCCTCCCGGGGAATTTCTGGTGGATCGTCACCACGGCGAAGGCGCACAGGGCCTTCAGAATGTCCAGTCCCTGAACTCTGACCGCCGGGGCCGGAGTGCCGGGACGCTGCTTTATGGTGTTCATGGATTTCATCCGTCCTTTGGTGTGGGATTTGGGGCAGAGGTGGATCATAAGGCCCGCTGTTCCGCCCGGTACATGCCGTACCCGGCGTTTTTGGGGGGAGGGTATATACGGCCCTTTGTGGTGACGGCTTCGGCACATCCGGGGCCCCAAAAAATGTGCCGGACCCCCACGGTTTTCGTACCATTCCATTCTATCATAAATTTCCGCAAAAGACGAGAATTTTCCCGCCCGATCCCCAAAAGATCCTTCCGGGCGGCAGCTTCACCACCCTGCTGGGCCCCTCCGGTTGCGGAAAGACCACCCTGCTGCGGATGATCGCCGGGCTGGAGACTCCAGACGAGGGAGAGATCTGGCTGGATGATACCTGCGTGTTTTCCAAGGAGCGCAGAATCGACCTGCCGCCGGAAAAGCGAGATCTGGGCATTGTGTTTCAGGATTTTGCCCTTTGGCCCCACATGACCGTCTTTGAGAATGTGGCCTTCGGCCTGCGGGCCAGGCGGGATACCCGGGATCTTTCCGATCGGGTCCGGGCGGCGTTGCGCACCGTGCATTTGGAGGACCTGGAAAAGCGCTATCCCCACCAGCTCTCCGGCGGTCAGCAGCAGAGAGTGGCCTTCGCCCGGGCCATTGCCGTCCGCCCCGGCTGCATTTTATTTGATGAGCCCCTGTCTGCCCTGGACTTCCTGTTCTCCGAGGAGGCCCAGCAGCTGGTGGCCGGGGCCTACCTGCTGGCCCGGACTCCGCGCCCCGCCCAATACCCTGGTGGTCTCCACCTACATCAACCGGGAGTTCGAGCAGGGCAGCGTGTCTCTGGGCATGGCCATGGCAGTGCTGTGCGTGCTGATCACCACCACGGCCCTTCTCGTTTTCAACCGTCTGACCGCCCGTCAAAAGAACAGATAACAAACCGGCGGCAGGCCCTGACAAAGGTCTGCCGCCGGTTTGTTGATAGGGAAAGTTACCAAAGGGGCAACTCCCGGACCGCCGTGGCCGGTCCGACGCACAGGATCTCCGGGATGGGCGTCTCGCTCCGGCCCCCGCCGTAGTACTGCCGGGCCAGCTCCATGCAGGATTCGATGTCCCGAGCGGTCTGCCCATCGAGCAGCCGGTCAAAGGCCCGGTCGAACAGCGCCATGTCGCAACGGGCGAAGTCCTCCGGAGCCTCCACCTCAAAAAGACGGATCTTCTCCCGCTCTTCCCGGGGCGCGGCGCCCCAGTCCTCCTCATACAGCCGCCGGCAGAGGGCGAGACTGTCATAGCAGTAATTGCAGTCCAGCCTGCCCGGCCGGTCGGGGAACTCCCTGCGGCGGACGAATTCAAAAATGCCCTCCACCGCCCACTTGGTCTCATGGGTGGGCATACCGGAAAGGCCGTACTTTGCCAGCACGCTGCCGAAATACTCGGCGCTGAGCAGCAGATTCTGAAAGGCTTCCGTGCCGAGATTCAGGGCCTTTACGAAGGGCTCTGCCAGGCTTTTGTTTTTCTTATAGTCCGGCACCAGACTGTCTCCTACGGACAGGGTGTCGCTCATGTGATAGAGCAGCAAGACGAATTCCTCCTTCCCGCAGACCAATAAGCCTATTCCGCGGAATAACCATATAGCCGTCACCCTCGGTTCCTGGACATCAATACCACCGTCTCAACGGTATTACCTTTTTCCCACAAGAGCCGCCTTACCTCTTGACCATCCCGATATATTGGGAAATT
>CAKTNP010000005.1 GCA_934589155.1 uncultured Oscillospiraceae bacterium
ATTAGACATAAACAAATCCTCCGCATGGTCTAAGCCATACGGAGGATTAACTGTTTTACGGACACCCGTCTATCGGACGGGGACTTCCTCTATTATGAAAAGAATCACAGGTATAAGGAGTCAGGCTTCTTTTTCAAAGGTCAGAAGCAGGAAGGACAGGGTGAGGTCGATTTCCCGAAGGGCCCGGAGCCGGTCCATGCTCTCCTTTCCCGTGCGGTGGATGTAGGGGGTCATGGAGAACAGAGCCCGGATCAGGTCGGGGCCGTTCAGATGGACGGGATAGGTGAGCTTTTCCCTGCCCGTCTGCCGGAAGCCGGGCAGGGCGTGCTTGTCCTCCCGGTTTTCGTAGGGCTCGTCATAAATGGCGGCTTTCAACTCCCACAGGTGCTCCGTACCGGGCACCGCCAGGATCACCCGGCCGCCGGGGGCCAGGACCCGGGTGAATTCCTCCGGAGGAGCGGGGGCGAAAAGGGACAGGATCAGGTCGGCGCAATGATCCGACACCGGCAGACGGTAACTGCTGGCGGTGATATACCGGGTGCGCTTGTCCCGCTTGGCGGCGTAGTTGGCGGCGGCCTTGGAAATGTCTGCCCCCAGGGCCTCCACGGTCCGGCCGGAGGATACCAGGGCCTCCGTCACCGCCCGGGTGTAGTACCCTTCGCCGCAGCCCGCGTCCAGGAGCCGCACCGGGTCCGGGGCCAGAGACAGGGTGAGGCGGCACAGAGCCTCCCGCAGGGGCGCATAGGCGCCGCTGTCCAGAAATTGCCGTCGGGCAGCTACCATTTCCCGGTTGTCTCCGGTGAGCTCCCCGGCCTTTTTCCCCAGAAGCAGATTGCAGTAGCCCGAGGCCGCCAGATCGAACCGATGGCCTTGTCTACAGCCCAGGGTCCCGTCCATGGGGGTCAGGGGGCTGCCGCAGTTGGGACAGATCAGCATATTCACCCTTCTTCGACCAGGGGCCGGGCCCGGCGCCGGGCACCCATAAGCTCAAATTTCCGATAAATGAGGTTCACAAGGGACATATAGCCCAGCAATATCGGCAGGGCCGGAAGCTCGAAGAGGAAGGGCTTGGGGATCAGCTTCCACAGCAGATTCAGGGCGCTGATGTCGGCACCGTAGGTGAAGAAATAGTTGGCCTGGGGGCAGGGGCCCTGGCGCAGGAGGGTATTGACAAGGTGGGCCGCCACGCCAAGCAAAAGGAACAGGGCCAGGATCCCCGGCTCGTCCTTGACCCGGGGGGTGTAAAAGCCCAGAGAGGACAGGCTGAGGCCGCAGACGATAAGCAGGGCGTGGGTCAGGTAATAGCCCAGCATCCGGGGCAGGAAGGGAGAGAAATCCCGGAAGGAGGCCTCCGGGAAGATCAGGGCCAGCAGGGCACCCAGGGGCGCCACGAAGAAGGCAAAGCCCAGGATCTGCCGCTTTTTGGTGAGGATCCCCAGGGGAATGAGAAACAGGTTGATGTTGCACAGCTGCAGAGGCAGCTCCGACAGCCAGTTGAACCGGGTGAGGCCGGACAGGGAAAGAAAACCGACGTCCCGGGACAGGGCGAACTTATAGGAGAAAAACAGGAGGATATTGAAAAAGCTCAGGCCGCAGAGGAACCGGGCCCGCTGGGCTTCGGTTTTTTCCTGGCTGCTGTGCCAGATCAGGACGATTGCGCCGGCAATCAGGAAAAGCATGGCCCAGAAGGGACCGTTAAATGGTTTAAGGATCATGTGACGCTCTCTTTCTGTAATGCAGGCACACAAGAATATGGACCAGGACGGCCAGGCTGACCCCGGCGAACAGGTCCAGAACGGAGTGCTGCTTGACGAACACGGTGGACAGGCAGATGAGGACCGCCAAAAGGAGGGACCCGGCCCGAAGGGCTGGGTGCCGCTTGCCAAACGCTCCGTGGAAGGTGGACAGGTGGATGGCCACGGCCTCGTAGCAGTGGAGACTGGGGAATACGTTCACGGGGCTGTCGCTGGCGTAGATCAGGCGGCATAGGGCGGAGAACAGGTCCCGGCCCTGGGGCGTGGGGCGGAAGTCGATGGCGCTGGGATAGAGGAGGAAAACAAGACCGCAGAAATAGGCACCGGAAAACAGAGTCAGAACCTGGCGGCGAAACCGATGGGGATCCGTGAAGCACATATAGAGCATGGCTCCCGGTACATAGCAGAACCAGATACAGTAGGGGACGATGAAGCCGGGGAGAAAGGGAATCCGATCGTCTAAAGGGGCGTGAATAATGTGCCGGGGACCAACATACCGCTGGGAGACAAAGTAAAAGGTGCTCAGGACCAAAAACAGACCGAAGAACAGCAGGTCCCTATGTTTTTTAAAGAATCGGGGCAAGATAGGGACCTCCTGCTTGGACAGATAAGTCCATAATACTCGATTTTTTGGGGAAAAGCAACTGATTTTAGGAAATCTTAAGGATTTCGGAGCATGAAGGCATTGACGCCCATGGAAGAATGCCCCTATTTTTCGGAGAAAATGCCGTCTTGCGCCGATCCGGGTTCTGTGCTAGAATGATTCCGGAATATGTTAAAATGGAGGTTCACTATGATCCAGGAAATCAGAAATTGGACCCTGCATTATGAGGATGTGGAGCCGCTGACGGGAAGCGTTCCCTGCTCCATGTACTCCCTGCTGCTGGCCGGTGGGAAGATGGAGGATCCGTTTTACCGCATGAACGAATATGAGGCCCGGGACCTCAGCGAAAAGGACTGCGAAATGACCGCCTCCTTCTCCGCCTCCGAAGAGGAGCGGGCAGAGGAGCGGCAGCTGCTGCGGTTCTACGGCGTGGACACCCTGGCGGATATTTATCTCAACGGCAGGCTGCTGGGCCATGCCGAAAACATGCACAGGACCTGGGAATATGACGTGAAGGGCCTGTTGCAGGCGGAAAACACCGTAAAGATCCACTTCTACTCCCCCCTGAAGGCGGCCCGGGAGGCGGCCATCCGCTATCCCGTCTGGGGCTCCGCTCCGGTGGAGGGCCACCAGCACGTCCGCAAGTCCCACTGCATGTACGGTTGGGACTGGGGCCCCTGCCTGCCGGACATGGGCCTGTACCGGCCCGTGAAGCTGGAAACCTATTCTGACGCCGAGGTCCGGGACGTGTGGGTCCGTCAGCGCCATGAAGAGGGCAAGGTCGTTCTGCACATCACCGCCGAGGCCGATTTCCCCCGGGGAGAGCTGCCCCTGTCCGTGACGGTGTACGATCCTGACGGGGCCGCAGTGGCCCAGGCCGACAGTCTGGAGGACCTGACCATTGAAAAGCCCCGGCTCTGGTGGCCCAACGGCTGGGGCGAGCATCCCCTCTACACCGTCACCGTGCAGGCCAAGAAGGACGGGACGGTCTGTGCCGAAAAATCCGTGAAGATCGGCCTGCGGACCATGACCGTCAGTTTGAATCCCGACCAGTGGGGTAAGGAATTCTGCTTCGTGGTCAACGGCAAGAAGCTCTTTGCCATGGGCGCCGACTACATCCCCGAGGACAACATCCTGGCGCGGGTGACGCCGGAGCGGACCCGGGAGCTGATGGAGGATTGCGTCCGGGCCAACTATAATTGCGTCCGGGTCTGGGGCGGCGGCTACTATCCCGATGATTTCTTCTTCGATGCCTGCGACGAAAAGGGCCTTATCGTATGGCTGGACTTTATGTTCGCCTGCGCCGATTACCGCCTGTCTAAGAAGTTCAAGGAGAACATCATTCCCGAGTTTATCGAGAATCTGAAGCGGCTGCGGAACCGGGCCAGCCTGGGTCTGCTCTGCGGCAACAACGAAAACGAGACTGCCTGGCTCAACTGGGGTATGCCCCAGAATCAGCGGACGAAGTTAGACTATCTGGAGCTGTTCGAGGGGATCCTGCCGGACATCTGCGAGGAGTATGCTCCCGACACCTTCTATTGGCCCTCCAGCCCCTCCTCCGGCGGCGGATTCCAGGATCCGGCCGACGAGAACCGGGGAGACACGCACTGCTGGAGCGTGTGGCACGGCGGTCAGCCCTTCACCTTCTACAGGTCCACCTATTTCCGCTTCTGCTCCGAGTTCGGCTTCGAGTCCTTCCCCAACATCAAGACCTGCCGGGAGTTCTCCCTGCCCGAGGACCGGAACCCCTTCACCAAGGTCATGGAGAGCCACCAGAAGTGCATCGCCGGAAACCAGAAGATCCTGAACTACATGTCCGCGGACTATCTGTTCCCCAAGGATTTCGACAGCTTCGTCTACGCCTCCCAGCTTCTCCAGGCCGACGCCATGCGCTTTGCCATCGAGCACTGGCGGGCCAACCGGGGACGGTGCATGGGCGCCCTGTATTGGCAGCTCAACGACTGCTGGCCCGTGGCCAGCTGGGCCTCCATCGACTCCGCCGGACGGTGGAAGGCACTGCACTACGACGCCAAGCGGTCCTTTGCGCCTCTCATGCTGGCGGCCTTTGAGGAGGGCACCCAGGCCTCCTTCGCCGTGTGCAACGAGAGCCTCCGGGACCGGGAGCTGACGGTGTCCTGGCGGATCCTGGACCGGGACTTCAAGGAGTACGGCAAGGGGACCATTCCCGTCCACTCCGCCGCCCTGTCCGCAGTGAAGATCCCGGAGACGGACTTCGCCCTCTATCTGGAGGGAGACCTGGATCATCGGTATCTGGCCTTTGCACTTTTGGATGAGGAAGGGACCGTCATTTCCAAAAAGGCTGTGCTCTTTGAAAAGCCCAAGCACTTCCAGTGGAAGAAGCCGGAGATCGCCGTGACCTTCGGGGAGAAAGACGGTAAGACTGCCATTACCCTCCGGGCCGGCACCTTTGTGAAGGGCCTGTGTCTGTCCTTCCGGGATACGGATCTGGTGCTGTCGGACAACTACTTCGATCTTGTGGACGGGGAGGCCGTCACCGTCACCGTGGACAAGGTCATGTCCGGCCCCGCCGACGCCGAGACCCTGAGAAGCAGCCTGGAGCTGTGCAGCGTCTGCGACATCGCGGAATAAGAACATTCCAATTTTCAAAAGATGGGAAAATTCCCGTTTTTCCGGGTTTCCTTTACCGGAGACCCGGAAAAAACAGGGATAGTCCCGGAATGTCAAGCAATTTGTCAACAATCTTACAGAACCGCCCCGCAGTTTTGTACAAAACGGATACTTTACAGAAAGAAATCCGTATTGTATAATGAATTCGCTCGGGATATACCGATTTCGAGCGCGTGATCTTTTCAAGAACGCCGGAAGGGCGTCATTTTGAAATGGAGGAAATATACATGTCTGTCAAAGTTGCAATTAATGGTTTTGGCCGTATCGGCCGTCTGGCTTTCCGTCAGATGTTCGGCGCTGAGGGCTATGAGGTCGTGGCCATCAACGATCTGACCTCTGCCAAGATGCTGGCTCACCTGCTGAAGTACGACTCCACCCAGGGCAACTACGTCGCTCAGGGCCACACTGTCGACTATCACGAGGGCGAGGACGAGGACAACTACATCGTTGTCGACGGCAAGAAGATCGTTATCTACAAGAAGCCCAACGCTGCCGAGCTGCCCTGGGGTCAGATCGGCGTGGACGTGGTGCTGGAGTGCACCGGCTTCTACACCAGCAAGGCTAAGGCTCAGGCTCACATCGACGCCGGCGCCAAGAAGGTCGTTATTTCCGCTCCTGCCGGCAACGACCTGCCCACCATCGTCTACAACGTCAACCACAAGACCCTGACCAAGGACGACAAGATCATCTCCGCCGCTTCCTGCACCACCAACTGCCTGGCTCCCATGGCTAAGGCTCTGAACGACCTGGCTCCCATCGAGTCCGGCATTATGTGCACCATCCACGCTTACACCGGCGACCAGATGCCTCTGGACGGCCCCCAGCGTAAGGGCGACCTCCGTCGGAGCCGCGCTGCCGCTGTGAACATCGTTCCCAACTCCACCGGCGCTGCCAAGGCCATCGGCCTGGTCATCCCCGAGCTGAACGGCAAGCTGATCGGCGCTGCTCAGCGTGTGCCCACCCCCACCGGCTCCACCACCATCCTGAACGCTGTTGTGAAGGGCACCGTGACCGTGGACCAGATCAACGCCCAGATGAAGGCTGAGGCCACCGAGTCCTTCGGCTACAACACCGACGAGATCGTTTCCTCCGACATCATCGGTATGCGCTACGGCTCCCTGTTCGATGCCACCCAGACCATGGTCGTGAACCTGGACAACGGCACCTCTCAGGTGCAGGTCGTGTCCTGGTACGACAACGAGAACTCCTACACCTCTCAGATGGTCCGTACCATTAAGTACTTCGCCGAGCTGGGCTAATTCGAGTTCTGACCTAAGCACATTGCCGCCCCGGAGAATCCGGGGCGGCTTTTTTGTGCCGTAAACGGAAAAAGGGGCGGCGCCGGAAGATCGGGGCCGCTCCTGTGCGCAAAAGGCCCCCGCCGGTCCAATACCGGCGGGGGCCTTCGCAAATCGATCAAAGCAGAAGGTAAGTCAGGGCTTCTAAAATGGGCTGGTGGAGCAGGTAAATGGACAGAGAGTGCCTGCCGCACCAACTGAGGGCCCGGACGGGGAAGGCGGCGGTGCTGACCTTGGGGAACAGGGTCCGCTTTTCCCGGTACAGGGTCCTACCAAGGGTCATACCCAGAAGGAACCAGCCCAGGTTCGGGGCCAGGGGGAAGTAGTCGCTGGACACGAAGCCCTCAGCCATGAGGCCCAGAGGGAACAGGAACCGGGGCGTTACGTAGAAGGTTCGGAACCAATAACCCAGGCCGATGAGGGGCAGGGCCAGCAGGATCAGGGCCCACAGGGGCAGTCGGTTCAGTCCCTGACCCAGGATCATACAGAGCCCCAGACAGTGGAGCACGCCAAACCAGATGACAATGTCCGGGCCGGAGAGGCCCAGACGGTATATGGTCCAGGTCACCAAGCTGCACAGCATACCGGCGCAAAAGACCAGGGCGCCCCAGGCATAGCCCCGGTGACCCAGGGTCAGGCAGACACCGGAGATCAGCAGGAACAGGACCCCGCCCCAATTCCGAAGCAGGGAGAAGAGCCAGGAGCCTTCATAGTCGAAGCCCTTGATGTCCAGGATCAGGTGGATGGCCACCATGAACAGGATGCACAGACCCCGGAAGGCGTCCAGCTCCCAGATCCGTTCTTTCTTGGTCATTCTTTGGACTCGGCGGGTTCCTGAGCTTGAGGAGCGGACTGTGCGGCGGCCTCCGCCGCAGCTTCGGAAGAGGGGGCTACGCCGCCGTTGGCCTCCTCCTCCAGAACCCGATAGGCCACCTTGCCCACCAGAGTCTTGGGCAGTTCCTTCCGGAACTCGATCTCCCGGGGTATGGCGTACTTGGCGATGCGCTTGGCGCAGTAGGCCAGGATCTCCTGGCGCAGTTCCTCCGTGGGCTCCACGCCGGGCTTGGGCACGATGTAGGCCTTGACTCGTTGGACCCGGTAGGGATCCTTCACGCCGATGACGCAGGAAATGAGGACCTTTTCATGGCCGTCAATGACATTTTCCAGCTGGCTGGGGTATACGTTGTAGCCGGAGGTAACGATCATCCGCTTGATCCGTTGGCGGAAGTACACGAAGCCGTCCTGATCCATGCGGCCCAGGTCGCCGGTGTGGAGCCAGATCCGGCCCTCGGGATGGCGGCGCAGGGTGTGGGCGGTCTCCTCGGGGTTGTCCATGTAGCCCATCATCACCGTGGGACCGGAGATACAGATTTCGCCGTCGGTATTGGCGGGCAGTTCCTCGGTGGTGCCGGGCTTGACAATCTTATAGTAGGTATCGGGGAAGGGAACGCCGATGGAGCCGGACCGGGCGTAATCCTTGGGGGTCAGGCAGGAGGCGGTGACGCACTCGGTGGTGCCGTAGCCCTCCCGGATCTGGATCTTGGCGTTGTGATTTTTCAGGAAGGTGTCTACTTTCTTCTTCAGCTCCACGGACAGGCTGTCGCCGCCGGCGAACATGCCCTGGAGGAAGCTCAGGTCCGCGCCGTCCAGGTTGTCCGCCCGGAGCAGGGCCTCGAACAGGGTGGGGACGCCGGGAATGATGTTGGGCTTTTTCTTCTTCAGGGTCTCGGCGTAGATCTTTACGTTGAACTGGGGCAGGAGGATGCAGGTGGCGCCGGCGATGAGAGCGGTGTGGATGCCGATGCCCAGGCCGAAGCCGTGGAACAGGGGCATGACGGAGAGCATCTTCTTGCCGGGCAGATACCGGTTGTTCTCGGCAAAGCCGGAGGCCGCCAGGGTTTGGAGGCCCAGGGCGTTGAAGTTCATGTTGGAGAGCATGATGCCCTTGGTGGTGCCGGTGGTGCCGCCGGAGTACAAAATAGCGCCGCAGTCGTCATAGCTGCCCATATCCTGGGGCAGATTCCCCTTGAACCGGCGACCGGCCTGGATGAAGTCGTTCCAGAGGATGTAGCCGGTGCGGGGCAGTTTCTGGGTGGCTCGGGCGGTCTTGGTCACGGGGTACAGGAGCTTCTTCACCCCGGGCAGCTCGTCCTGGATCTTGGCAATGATGATACGGCAGGGGTTCTCCAGGTCCGGCAGAATCTGCTCGATCTTATAGAAGAACTGGTCCAGGGTCACGATGGCCTTGCTGTGGGAGGCGTTCAGGTAGAAGGCGATCTCATGAGGGGCGGACAGGGGATGAATCATATTGGGAATGGCGCCGATCCGGTTCAGGGCGTAGAAGCTGTCCACACCCTGGGGGGAGTTGGGCATACAGATGGTGACCCGGTCGCCCTTGTGGATGCCCATAGCCTGAAAGGCCTTGGCGGTCAGCTCGATGCGGCGGATGAAGGTCTGATAGGTGGTTCCTTTGCCCATGAACTCATATGCGATGTTCTCCGGGTATTTTCGGGCCACCTCGGCCAGCAGCTCGAACATGGTCACATGGGGATACTCCAAGGTCTTCGGCGTGGTGCCGTAATAATTCAGCCAGGGGGCGGAAGCGGATAAGCTCAAAGTGATTCCTTCCTTTCATAGGAGCGCCGGAGGTCCGGCTGGGTGAGACGGCAAAAAATGCCGCAAGTACGCTCATTATAACATACTTCCCCCAAAAATCCAGAAAAAGTTTTGGGAAGCTCTGGCCATTTACAACGGAGCCTTTTGGGAGTAAAATAAAAGGAAAACAAGGGAGGCGGGAAAATGGAGGACGACAGGACAAAACGCCTGAATGACCGGCAGGACCGGGAGGCCAGAGCCCGGGACGGGAAGTTCTTTCCCGGCGAGTCCCTGGATCTGCCGGAGGAAAATCCCCGGCACTATGACAACTACAACAACAACTACGGCCGGGGCCGGGGGGTACGGAACTACAACAACGGCTACGGCCGGGATACGGGGCCCCTGGACCCCGGACGGGACTGGGACGAGACGGGCCAAGCCGTGGATTGGACCGGCGGCTGGGACCCGGAGCCGGAGCCCTGGCAGGAGGACGACTGGCAGGACCGGGAGGACTGGGAGGAAGAGCCGGAGGCGCCCCAGGGCCCGGCCATCCGGGCCTATAATGCGGATTTTCAGGACGCGCCGGAGGACCGGCGGCGAAAGGCGGCCCGGACCCAGACCGGGGCAAGGACTGAGCCGGACCGGAGCCTGGAGGATATGGAGGCGGCCCACAAGACCGGCCGCCAGGCCCAGGGCAGAAAGCGGAAGAAGCACCGGCTTCTGAAAAAGCTTCTGATATTCCTGCTGGCGCTGACGGTGCTGGCAGTGGGGCTGTGCCTGCTGCTGAAAAAGATGCCCCAGAGGAAGGACGGCCTAGGGGAGCGGAAGCCGGGCTGCGCCACGATCCTGTTGGCGGGACTGGACGATGGGGGCACCCGCACCGACACCATGATGCTGCTGTACCTGGACGGGGAAAACGGCGGCGTGAACCTTTTGAGTCTGCCGAGAGACACCTATGTGGGCGGGGACTACTACATTCCCAAGCTGAACTCCGTCTACGGAGGCAACGACGGGGGCAAGGCGGACATGGAAGCGTTGATGGACGAAATTCAGGACCTCATCGGCTACCGGCCCGACGGGTATCTGACATTTGAACTCTCCGCCTTTGTGGACGTGGTGGACGCCATGGGCGGGGTGAAATTCGACGTGCCCCAGGACATGCAGTATGACGACCCCAGCCAGGATCTGCACATCGATCTGAAGGAGGGGCTCCAGCGGCTGAACGGACAGGATGCCATGGGCCTGGTCCGGTACCGGTCCGGCTACGCCATGGCGGACCTGCGGCGGGTGGAGGTCCAGCGGGACTTTGTGGAGGCGGCCATGGACCAGTGGATGAAGCCTTGGAAGGTGATCCGCTATCCGGGAGCGGCCCTGGCCCTGTTAAAGGGGACCCAGGGAGACCTGTCCCTGGGAAATCTTGTGTGGGTGGCCGATGCCATCCGGAAGGCGGACCTTTCCAACATCCACACGGAAACCCTGCCGGGGGAGCCGGCCATGATCGGAGACGGATCCTACTACCTGGTTTGGCCCAATACCACGGCGGAACTCATCAACACGTCCTTCAATCCGTTCTATTACGAGATCACGGCAGAGGACCTGAACATTGCGGGGTAACACATGACGAAAGACGAGATCACATTATATACCGGGCGGCCCGGGGACGAAGCGGGCCGGGCGCCGGAGGAGCTCCGGTGTTATGACTTCCTGGACGGCCTGGGGGTGCCCTATGCCCGGGCGGACCATCCGGCGGCGGACACCATTGAGGTGTGCCACACCGTGGAGACGGTGCTGGGGGCGCCCATCTGCAAGAACCTATTCCTCTGCAACCGGCAGAAAACGGACTTTTATCTGCTGCTTTTGGAGGGGGACAAGCTGTTCAAGACCAAGTATCTGTCCCAGCAGCTGGGCTGCTCCCGGCTGAGCTTTGCCGCCCCGGAGGACATGGAGGCCCTGCTGGACACCCGGCCCGGCTCCGCCAGTGTGCTGGGGCTCATAAACGACCAAGAAAACCGCGTGCGGCTGGTCATCGACAAGCCCCTATTGTCCTGGGAGAGGATCGGCTGCCACCCCTGCCGGAACACCTCCACCCTGGCCTTGTCCATGGGGGATCTTTTGGAGCGGGTGCTGCCGGGCTTGGGCAGGACCTATACGTTGGTGGACCTGCCGGAGGAGAAGCTGTGATGGTGGGGCGCTTCGCCCCTACGCCCAGCGGCAGAATGCATCTGGGCAACGTGTTCTCCGCCCTGATGGCCTGGCTTTCCGTCCGGAGCGGGGGCGGAACCATGCTCCTGCGGATGGAGGATCTGGACCCGGAGCGGACCCGGCTGGAGTACGCCGAGGGCATCCGCCGGGATCTTAACTGGCTTGGGCTGGACTGGGACCGGGAGACGGCGCCTCAGTCCACGAGAAGCAAGGTTTACGACGGCTATTTTGAAAAGCTCCGGGATATGGGGCTGCTGTATCCCTGCTACTGCACCAGAAGCAGGCTCCACGCCTCCGACGCCCCCCATGGCTCCGACGGCCAGTATATTTACGATGGCCGGTGCCGGGAGCTGACGGAGGAGGAACGGAGGGCCTTCCACCGGGCCCCCGCCTGGCGGGTCCGGGTGCCGGACCGGGTCTATGCCCTCCGGGACCGGGTCTATGGGGATTATGCCGAAAATCTTCAAAGAGACTGCGGGGACTTTATCGTCCGGCGGGCCGACGGTGTGCACGTGTACCAGCTGGCGGTGGTGGTGGACGACGGGGAGTCCGGGGTCACCCAGGTGGTCCGGGGCCAGGACCTGCTGTCCTCCGCCCCCCGACAGATGTATTTGCAGGACCTGTGGGGCTTTCCTCACCCGGAATATGCCCACGTGCCCATGCTGGTGTCCGCCGACGGACGGCGGCTCAGCAAGCGGGACGGGGATCTGGACCTGGAGGCCCTGCGGCAGAAGGTGACGGCGGAGGAGGTCCTGGGGGCTCTGGCCTGGGCCGCAGGACTGATCCCGGAGGAGGCGCCTATGGCCGCCCGGGACCTGGTGCCCCTGTTTTCCTGGGACAGACTGCCGCGGGAGCCCATCGCCATCCGAAACTTTTGGGAAAAACGATGATTTTTGTGGCTTTTTATCTTTACAATCGGAAAAATGGAAGGTATAATTTGGGGTGCGGGATACGCCCGCGAACCCCTGAGAACCAAAATCCACAGGAGAAAGGGATCAGTTATGTATAAAATCGTTTGCAAAAAGGAACTGAACTCCGCGGTCACCTACATGGAGATCGAGGCCCCCTTCGTTGCCAAGAAGGCCAAGGCCGGTCAGTTCATCATTTTCCGCATCGACGAGCAGGGCGAGCGCGTGCCTCTGACCATCGCCGGTTATGACCGGGAGAAGGGCACCGTCGCCATCATCTTCCAGAAAGTGGGCTTCACCACCAAGGCTCTGGGCCAGCTCAACGAGGGCGACTACATCCACGACTTTGTGGGCCCCCTGGGCCGTCCCACCGAGGTGGAGGGCAAGAAGCGGGTCTGTGTGGTCGGCGGCGGCGTGGGCTGCGCCATCGCTCTGCCTGCGGCTCGGGCCTTTAAGGAGGCCGGCGCCATCGTGGACGTGATCATCGGCTTCCGGACCAAGGACATCGTGATCCTGGAGGACGAGTTCCGGGCCTGCGCCGACAACCTGTACCTGATGACCGACGACGGCTCTTACGGCGAGAAGGGCTTCGGCACCGTGAAGCTCCAGGCTCTGCTGGAGGCCGGCACCCCCTATGACGAGGTCCTGGCCATCGGCCCCGTGCCCATGATGAAGTTTGTCAGCAAGACCACCGAGCCCTTCGGCGTCAAGACCATGGTCTCCCTGAACCCCATCATGGTGGACGGCACTGGCATGTGCGGCGGCTGCCGCGTCACCGTAGGCGGCGAGACCAAGTTCGCCTGCGTGGACGGCCCCGAGTTTGACGGCCACCAGGTGGATTACGCCGAGCTCATGAGCCGGAACACCGTTTACCGCGACCGGGAGGCGGAGGTCCAGAAGGATCACGTCTGTCGGATCGAGAGCATGGGCAAAGCCCTGATCAAATAAGGAGGGAACTGCAATGCCGAATATGACTCTGACCAAAACTCCTATGCCGGAGCAGGACCCCAAGGTCCGCGCCCGTAACTTTAAGGAAGTGTCCCTGGGCTACACCGCTGAAATGGCCATGGAAGAAGCCGGGCGCTGCCTGAACTGCAAGAAGCCCCACTGTGTGGAGGGCTGCCCCGTCAACGTGCGGATCCCCGAGTTCATCGCCAAGGTGGCTGAGGGTGACTTCAAGGCGGCCTATGAGATCATCACCTCCACCAACGCTCTGCCCGCCCTGTCCGGCCGTGTCTGTCCCCAGGAGAGCCAGTGCGAGTCCAAGTGCGTTCGCGGTGTCAAGGGTGAGCCCGTGGCCATCGGCCGTCTGGAGCGGTTCGTGGCCGACTGGTACCGGGAGAACGTCAACGCCATGCCCGAGAAGGCCCAGTCCAACGGTAAGAAGGTGGCCGTGGTGGGTTCCGGCCCTGCGGGTCTGACCTGTGCCTCCGACCTGGCCAAGAAGGGCTACGAGGTTACCGTATTCGAGGCCCTGCACACCGCCGGCGGCGTGCTGGTCTACGGCATCCCCGAGTTCCGTCTGCCCAAGGCCATCGTGGCCAACGAGGTGGAGAAGCTGAAGGCCCAGGGCGTTGAGGTCATGACCAACATGGTCATCGGCCGGGTCCTGTCCATCGACGAGCTGTTCGACATGGGCTATCAGGCCGTGTTTGTCGGCTCCGGCGCCGGTCTGCCCATGTTCATGCACATTCCCGGTGAGGAGCTGAAGGGCGTGTACTCCGCCAACGAGTATCTGACCCGGACCAACCTGATGAAGGCCTACACCGAGGAGGCCGACACTCCCATCATCAAGTCCAAGGCCGTGGCCGTGGTGGGCGGCGGCAACGTGGCCATGGACGGTGCCCGCTGCGCCATGCGTTTGGGCGCCGAGAAGGTCTACATCGTCTACCGCCGGGGCGAGGCCGAGATGCCCGCCCGGAAGGAAGAGCAGCACCATGCCAAGGAGGAGGGCATCGAGTTCATGACTCTGTGCAACCCCACGGAGATCCTGGGCAACGAAGAGGGCCGTGTCTCCGGCATGAAGTGCATCCGCATGGAGCTGGGCGAGCCTGATGCCTCCGGCCGCCGCCGTCCCGTGGCCATCGAGGGCAGCGAGTTCACCCTGGATGTGGATACCGTCATCATGGCTCTGGG
Organism: uncultured Oscillospiraceae bacterium; assembly: GCA_934589155.1. Lineage (GTDB taxonomy): Bacteria > Bacillota > Clostridia > Oscillospirales > Oscillospiraceae > Faecousia. The sequence goes on from CAKTNP010000005.1 coordinate 14,147, forward strand.
CACCAGCCCCAACCCCCTGATCCGGTCCACCACTCCCGGCCTGGACACCAACAAGAAGGGCTGCCTGGTGATCGACGAGAATGAGATGACCACCCGGGAGGGCGTGTTTGCCGGCGGCGATGCCGTCACCGGTGCCGCCACCGTGATCCTGGCTATGGGCGCCGGCAAGAAGGGCGCCGCCGCCATCGATCAGTATCTGAGCAGCAAGTAATTTTTAAGACAGAGCAAGGCCGCCGGAGATTTCTCCGGCGGCCTGATTTTATCTGTATAGAAAGATCGAGGGACCCTCCGGCTGGAGGGTCTCTCGAATATTTGGTTTAGTCTTTGTCGATGGCCCGGTTCAGGACGGTGAGCAGGCTCTTTTCATAGTCGTCGCAGTCCTCGGCAATCTCCCAGACCATGACGCCGCCCATGCCGTAACGCTTGGCCAGAGCAACCTTCTTCTCCAGGGTCTCCCGGCCGTTGTACCAGACTTCGGTGCCGTCCACCTGGACCATATCCTTTTCCAGGGCGTCGGGATCCAGCTCCAGGATCTTCTTATAAGCCCCGAAGTTGGGACGGCCGTAGAAGGGCAGGCCCAGGTTCAGCTTCTTGGGATCGAAGCCCCGGTCCTCCACCCAGTACTTCACGCAGTTCTCGGCGAACTCATAGGTGGAGTGCTTGGGGCCGTCGCAGTCGTAGGTCATGATATTCATCCAGTCCATGAGATCGAAGGAGGGGTGATCCTGGGCGCCGGACACGTCCTCCAGCACCTGATTCTTGGAGTCCACACCGGCGAACACCGCCGCCGTCAGGGTTTTGCCCAGGGGGGTCAGGCGGCTGCGGAGCTCCTGCATCAGGCGCTCATACTGGGCCTTGGAGCCGTCACCCTTCCGGGGATACTCCCAGTCCACGTCCAGGCCGTCAAAGCCGAAGTCTTGGACCAGGGCCATGGAGTCCTCCACCATGTTGCTAACCTTCTCGGCGGAGTCGGTGCCCTCCCGGAACGTGGCCTCCAGGGGGATCTCCTCATAGCTCCAGCCGCCCAGAGACAGGCAGACCTTCACGCTGTGGTCATGGGCCTTGGCGATCAGGGCCCGGGCCACATCGGGGCCCTCCAGGGGGCGGACGTGGCCGTCCACCTTGGGAATGGCAAAGGCATAGTTGATATGGGTCACGTCGTCGAAGCGGAGCTTCTCCAGGGCCTCCATGCCGGAGCGGTGGAAAAAGTAGACGATGAGCTTGAAATCCTTGTTTTTCATGGCAGTTCCTCCTATGTGGGAATTGTGTCACGATTCTACCATATTCCTGGGCGAAAGTAAAGACGGCAATGGCGGGGGCGGTATCGATTTTAACACAGAGGGTTTTGAGAATGTTGGATAAAATTATGACTGCTGCACGAAGAAAAAAGAGAAAATATTGTAAAAATTGACTATTTGAACAAAAATCGCTTTTATGGTATGATATACATAAGCGAAAATCGCAAATTCAGAGAGGAGTGGACTTCATGTTTGAACAAGGCCAGGCCCTGGCCTACGGGGCCAGCGGCATCTGCCGCTATGACGGGATCATCCGTCAGAAATCCGGAAATAGGTTCGTTTCGTACTACGTTTTGAAGCCGGTGTACAACCAGGGGTCCACGGTATATGTCCCCGTGGACAATGAAAAGCTGGTGGCCCGGATCCGGCCCCTGCTGTCCCAGCAGGAGATCCTGGATATGATCCACGGCCTGCCCCAGGCGGAGGAGCTGCGGGTGGAGGACGAGGGTGAGCGCCAGAGCGTGTACCGGGAGATCCTGCAGACCGGGGACCGAAGGAAAATTTTACAGGTCATCAAAAGTCTGCACCTGCGGCAGAGCCGGTGCCGGCAGGCGGGGCGGAAGTTCCACGCCGTGGATGAGCGTCTGCTGAAGGACGCGGAGGCGGTGCTCCACGAGGAGTTCGCCTTTGTTCTGGGGCTGCCCCGGGAGCAGGTCCAGCCCTTTATTTTAAGGGAAATGCAGTGCTAAGAAGAGCAAAAAATAGGAGCCCGGAGTCTGCGGGAGCAGGCTCCGGGCCCTTTGATATCAGACCGGGAAAGAGGCCGGTTCCAATATGGGTCACAGCAGGATAAGAGCGGCCACGCCGGCCAGCTCCCCCAGGCACAGGCCGAAGCCGGAGATGTCTCCGGACATGCCGCCCAGGTTCCGGTCGGCGCCCCAGACCGAAAGGCCGTAGGCCGCTGCGGCGATCAAAGGAGCCAGACCCCGGATCCCGCAAAATACCGGGGGAAGGGTCACGGAGACCCCCAGGACCAGGGCGAGAAACAGGAGCTTCCCAAGATTTTTCTCCCGGTCCATGTGGGCGTACTGGCTGGAGCCCAGGGGCCGGAGGGTCAGCACCGCCAGGCCCGCGCCGCTCCGCACGGCCACGGGGATCAGCCCCAGGGACAGCAGGGGCAGGTGCCCGCAGTCCAGAAACAGGCTGAACTGGGTCAGAAGCAGCAGGGCCAGGCAGATCACGGCGAAGGCCCCGCAGTGGGAGTCCTTCAGGATTTTCTGCCGGGTCTCCAGGTCCCGCCGGGACAAAATGGCATCGCAGCAGTCCATGAAGCCGTCCAGGTGCATAAAGCCGGTGGTAAGATAGGGCAGGGCCGTAAGGATCAGGGCCATGAGACCTCTGGGACAGCCTAATTTCGGCAGGCCCCAGGCCGCCAGGACCCACAGACCGCCGGGAATGAGACCGATCAGGGGCAGACAGGCCATCATGAGGGGCCGGGCCTTTTCGTCCCAGATCTTCAGGGGACAGGGCACCGCCAGGAACATGCCCCAGGTCATAAAGAAGGCGTAAATCAGCAGTTTCAAGGCAATTCCCCCTTGTGTAGGATCGGAATTCCGGCGGAGACCTCCGCCGCGGCGTCGCAGACCCGGGCCAGGCCCCGGTCGATTCTCCCCAGCCCCGCCCGGTAGCGCTCGGTCCACAGATCATAATGGCCGCTGTCGGAATAAAGACTGTCGGAGACATAGACCACGTTCCGGACGTAACGCCCCAGGGCCAGGAGAGACCGGAGGCTCCGCTCCGGCGCCGTCTCGTCAAAGGGCTCCCGGAACATTTCGTTGGCCAGCAGGGCGGTGGTGCTGTCGAAAAGCACGGTGCCCCGGGGGTCCACCCGGGAGAAGGCGGCCTCCAAATCCCGGCCCTGCTCCACGGTCTCATAGCCCCAGCCCAGCCGCTCCTGCCGGTGGCGGCGGATCCGGGCCCGGTCCTCTTCATCCGTGGGCTCCATGGCCGCCCAGTAGTACATGGGGCCTCCCTGGGCCAGACGGCGGGTCAGCTCCTGGGCCAGCATGGATTTCCCGCTTTTGCTCCCGCCGGACAGCAGGATCAGCATGACCCCTCCACAGCGAAGGATTCCTTGGCCCGGATCTCCGCCAGATAGCTGTCGTCAATGGCGGCCTCTGGGAAGGTGGCCATGTCGTTTATGACGGCGCAGGCGGCCTTCAGAAGCTGGAAGGCCAGGGGACAGCCGCTGCCCTCCCCCAGGCGCATGCCTAGGTCCAGGTAAGCGTCCAGGCCCAGCTCCTGCTGGGCGATCTTATAGCCGATCTCATAGGAAATATGGGACAAAAACAGGGTATGGCGGACATTTTCGCAGAGCCGCACGGCGCACAGAGCCGCCACGATGGAAATAAAGCCGTCTACCACGGCGGGGATCCCCTCCAGGGCGCAGCCCAGGTAGGCGCCGGTCATGGCCGCCAGGTCCAGGCCACCCACCTTGGAAAGCACGTCCACGGGGTCCCGGGGGTCGGGCTTATGGAGGGCAAGAGAGTCACGAATAACCTGCTTTTTCGTGAGAAAGGCCTGGTCCGTAACGCCGCCGCCCCGGCCCGTGACCGTTTCCACGGTCTCGCCGGTCAGCGCCGCCAGCACCGCCGAGGAGGTGGTGGTGTTGCCGATGCCCATTTCGCCCACGCCGACGGCCTCCACCCCCTGGGCCTTGGCCTCCCGGGCCAGGCGGATGCCCACATCGATGGCATCCAGGCACTGCTGCCGGGTCATGGCGGGCTCCACCCGAAGATTGCCGGTGGACTGGCGGATCTTTTCGTTCCGGACCCCGGGGAAGGGGCCGGAGGCATGGATGCCTACGTCCGTTACCACAATGTCACAGCCGAAATACCGGGCCAGGGCGGACATGCCGGTTTTGTGCCGGGTCATGTTGATGCACTGGGCCAGGGTCACGGACTCCGGGGAGCAGGAGACCCCCTCGGCAATGACGCCGTTGTCGGCAGCCAGCACCAGGATCCGGGTGTGCTCTACGGTATTTTTCACCCGGCCCGTGATCCCGGCCAGGCGGATCGAAATATCTTCCAGCTTTCCCAGACTGCCCGGGGGCTTGGCCAGCTCCGCCTGGCGGCGGGCGGCTCCGTCCATGGCATCCCGGTGGGCGCCGGGAATCCGGGCCAGCAGGCCGCGGAGATCTTGATCTGTCATATAAGGTCCCTCTTTGCTTCGGATTTTCTAAAATATCATAGCACACCCCGGTGCCGGAGTAAAGAAAATCGGAAAACATTTCGTTTTTTTGAAAAAAATGCTTGCATTTCCGCCCACGCCGTGGTATCATAGTCGGGCAATTGAGAAATGCGCCAGTAGCTCAGCTGGATAGAGTGACTGACTACGAATCAGTAGGTCGGGGGTTCGAGTCCCTTCTGGCGTACCAAAAAGCGGGTTGTGCTTCAGCACAGCCCGCTTTTTGTATTTGTCGGAGAAGGGACTCGAACGGCTATATCCAGGCTGCCGGCGGCAGCCTGGGGACCAGTCCGCAGACTGGTCTATCCTCTGTTTTGCGAAGCAAAACGCAAACGAGTCCCTTCTGGCGCAGGGGGCGCGGGCCGGGCCTATGCGGGTTTTGCCGAAAGCAAAACGCAGACGAGTCCCTTTCGATGCCGGGCATGGGCACACAGCCCCTCCAAAGCATCAGAAAGCCGGGATGCACATCGTGTATCCCGGCTTTTCCGTTTGGTCAATCCAGCTCGGTCCGCAGGGCGGAGAGCAGACGGTCGTCGTCGGCCTGGTCCCGGACGGCGATCCGGAGATAGGGTGCGCCGCCCATCTTCTCCGTCAGGTCCTTCACAAAGATCCCGTGCTTGACCAGGAGCCGTTTGCACAGCTCATGGGGGCACAGGTGATCGGACAGGGCCACCAGCAGGTAATTGGCCTGGGAGGGGATGGGCCGCAGGCCGGGGAGCCTGGCCAGCTCCCTGGTGAACCGGCGGCGCTCCGCCTGGATCTTCTGGATGGCCAGGACGTAGTCGCCCTTGTACTTCTCCATAATCTGCATATAGAACTCCGCGAAGGAGTTGATGTTCCAGATGGACACGTCCTTTTTCAGGGCGGCAATGGCCGGAAGGTCTCCGGAGGCCAGAATCCCCAGCCGCAGGCCGGGAACGCCGTAGGACTTGGAGATGCTCTTCATTACGTAGAGCAGGGGGTACCGTGCCAGGATTTCGGGATCCAACAGGGTGTTCTCCTCCTCGGCAAAATCGACAAAGGATTCGTCCACCACCAGGCGGACGCCCCGGGCCTGGGCCCAGTCCGCCAGGGCCAGCAGGTCCTTGCGGGGGATATAATTGCCGGAGGGATTATCCGGATTGATGAGCAGGAGATTAGAAAGGTTCTTATCCCCGAAGAAGTCCATCAGGTCCTGGGCAGTGTAGGAAAAATCCGGATTCTCCGGCCGGTACACCACGGTGCTGTCAGGGTCATACCGGTTAGGGTACTCCTCAAAGGTGGGACGGACCACGCCGGTGAAGCCGGTGAGCCGGGCCATGAGGGCCTTGATGAGTTCCGCGGCGCCGTTGCCCACCACCACGGTATCCTGATGGATGCCGAAATTCCGAGCGGCCAGAAGAGAATTGACCTGCTGGCCCGAGGGGTACTCCGTGAGCAGGGTCTCGAAGTTGGCCTTGATCTCATCCATGAGCCGCTGGGGCGGGAAGTAAGGGTTCACAAGGTAGCAGAAATCCAGCATTTTGGGATATCGCCAATAGCCGCCGTAGCGCTGCTGCATCATAGACAGCCGGTCGTTTTCGTCGGGAGCAAAGATGGAAGAGGCAATGTCCAGATCCTGAATATCATCGATCTCATACCAGCGCTGTCCGTCCAGCCGCTTGGCCAGGATTTCCGGCTCGTCCAGCATGGTGATGACCCGGAGGACCTGCTCATAATACTCGTTGTCTCCCAGGGCCTTGGTATAGGCGTCCAAGAATGGAACGTAGTGGGTCTCCGAAAAGTGACGGCTGAATTTGTAGACGTTGACGGTCTTGTAATAGCTGGGAATGTCCTCGAACCGGAAACGCTTGCCGGGGACGAAGGACAGAATGCTGTCGTCAGGGCCCAGCTTGACGCAGGTGCCGTCCATCCAACTCTCATATTTGTCCACCAGGGCCAGGGTGGGCCGGGGATCCTCCAGCAGGGCGTCAATGACGGAGTCCTCCATGATCAGGTCCGACTCGAACAGCAGGGTATCCTCTCGGAGCAGATGGTCCTTGGCCAGAGCCAGGGAGTAAATGTTATTGGTCTTGTAGTAAACGGGGTTGTCGATGAACACGATGGGGGTCCGGATGCCCAGAGTGGCGATATAGTCCATGAGCTTCTGGCCCTCATAGCCTACAACGATGACGATCCGGCTTAGGCACCGGACATCCAGCTGGTGCAGCAGCCGGTCAATGAGGGTGACGCCGTTGACCTTTACCATGCACTTGGTGTTGTTCTGGGTCAGCTCTTTCAGCCGGCGGCCCATGCCGGCGGCCAGGATCATTGCCTGCATTGTAAAAACCTCGCTTTCCTGTGAGAAAAGGACGGGCGCGGCCTGGGCCGGACCCGAAACGGATAGCTTTATTTTACACCATATTGACGGTTTTGCAAGGATTTTGTGGTCCGGCGGAGAGCGGGGGCATGAACATACAAAAAAACGGCGGTATTGAGAAGGGAAAATCGGCTCTTTCGGTCCGAAAAGCCGGGGAGAAGATTACGGAAAATGGAATGATGTGAGTAAATATACACAACATACGTTAAATTTAAAAATCGCTGAAGTTTTTGAAAATACAGGGAAAATTACGGAGTAAAAATTAAGAAAACTTAATAATTTAGGATATTGCTTTTTGGAGGAAGTAGACATATAATTTTTTATGTCTACAAGAGACGGAGATTCGGAGCGGGAAACGGTGCCGCCGGGAATCCTGCCCGGAAAGAGAGTCGAGAGAGAGTATGTCCTTTCACAGTCTGGCGTTTTTGGGGGGCTTTCTGCCCCTGATGCTGATCGTTTACTATATTCTGCCCAAGGGAGCAAGAAACGGGGCCCTGGTGCTGGGAAGCCTGATGTTCTACGCCTTGGGGACCCGGGACCGGCTGTGGAATCTGGCCCTTCTGGCGGCGCTGATCCTTGCGACCTATGGCCTGGGGCGGCGCCTGGAGGAGCGCCGGGACCGGAAGGGGCTGCTAGCCGGGGCCCTGGTGCTGCTGTTCGGCCTGCTGGCCGGGTTCAAGTGGTCCGGCCTCTGGGGCGCCGGTGTGCTCCTGCCCCTGGGCATGAGCTTTTACACCTTCCAGATGGCGGGGTATCTGACGGACGTGTACCGGGGCGCCGGGGCGGAGAAAAATTTCCTGCGCTATGCCGGGGAAATGCTGCTGTTTCCCAAGCTCTTGTCCGGTCCCCTGACCCCATATGGGGTCCTGCGGCCCCAGATGGAGCAGCGGCGGTACACCGTGGAGGGCTTTGATAAGGGACTGCGGCTGTTCATCCGGGGCCTGGCCATGAAGGTGCTGCTGGCGGACCAGCTGGGGGGCTTGTGGCGCCAGGTTAAGATCCTGGGCTTTGAGAGTGTGTCCACGGCCCTGGCCTGGATGGGGATCCTGGCCTATTCCCTCCAGATCTATTTCGATTTCTGCGGGTATTCCGAAATGGCCCGGGGCCTGGGCCGGATGCTGGGCTTTCAGCTGCCCCGGAATTTTGACCATCCCTATGCCGCCCGGACCATGACGAGCTTCTGGCGGCGGTGGCATATGAGCCTGGGGGCCTGGTTCCGGAACTATGTGTACATCCCCCTGGGGGGCAACCGGAAGGGAAAGGGCCGGACGGCCCTGAACCTGCTGGCGGTGTGGCTTTTGACGGGGCTGTGGCACGGGGCCACCTGGAATTTTTTGGCCTGGGGCCTGTTCCTGTATCTGCTGATCCTGGGGGAGAAGTTCCTCTGGGGCGATTTTCTGGAGAAGCGGCCGGTGCTGGCCCACTGCTATATGGCGCTGACCATTTCCCTGAGCTGGCTGCTCTTTGCCCTGCCGGATGCCCCAAAGATCGGGGGCTATCTTGCCCGGCTGTTTCCTCTGACGGGGCGATTCGGCGGGCTTCGGCCCTGGGACGCCCTGCCCTATCTGAAGCGGTACGGCCCGGTACTGGCGGCGGGATTTTTCTTTGCCATGCCCTGGGCGGAGAAGCTCTGGCGGCGGTTTCGCCGGTCGCCCCTGGATACGGTGGTGTGTTTCCTCCTGTTCTGGGCTGCGGTGTACTGCCTGTCCCTGAGCTCCGGCGATCCGTTTCTATATTTTACCTTCTGAGATCGGGTGCTGACCATGAGAGAAAGACGGAAAAAGAGAAAAAAGTCCCCCTGGGTTCTGGGTACGCTGCTGGCGGTGGCCATGGTGCTGGAAGGGGGCCTGGGCCTGTGGCTCCGGGCGGGGGCCAAGGAATATGCGGACCGGCCGCCAATGGCGGTGCCCTTCCTGTGGCTTCAGGGGGCGGGGAGCCGAAAAAGCGAGCCGGCGGAGACTCCGGCTCCGGAAAAACCCGCGGATCCGGCGCCGAAGCCCACCCACCTGGAGGAGACCCCAACACCCACGATGCCGGCAGAGACCACGGAACCTACGGAGACCCAGCCGATTCCGGAGGAGACCCGGGCTCCCCTGGCGGTATATGGCCGGGACGAGAGCTATTTTGACGATGCACTGTTTCTGGGGGACTCCCGGATGGAGTCCCTGGCGAGGTATGCCAGGCTGGGAAATGCGGATTATTTTACGGACGTGGGCATGACGGTGTTCCGGCTGTTTTCGGAGCGGTGCTATGACGACAATTTCAGCGCCACGGACCTCGGGACCCTGCTGACGGAACGGCAGTACGGAAAGATCTATGTGATGCTGGGGCTCAACGAGGCGGGCTACGCCCTGGACCAGCTGGAGCGGTGCTATGCCAATGATCTGGCGGAACTCCGGCGGCTCCAGCCCGGGGCAAAAATCTATCTTTTGAAGATCTACGGCGTCAGCCGGGAGCAGGCGGAAAGCGCCTCCTGGCTGGGCCCCGAAAACCTGGACAAGATCAATGAGAAGATCCAGAGCCTGTGCGACGGGGAGAACGTGGTCTGCCTGGATCCCCGGGGGATCTACGAGGACGGGGAGGGCTATCTCCGGGAGGATTGCTCCGACGACGGGGTCCATCCCTATGTGAAGGAGCTGGAGGCCTTCGACCGGTGGCTCTGCGAGAACGCGGGGGTGTAAAGACTCAATGACAAGGGGCAGTCCTTGGGACTGCCCCTTTGTGCAACTAAAAAAGCAACGTCCAACACCCACGGTGTTGGACGTTGTTGGTGGGGGAAGATATATTATTTTGTTTATCTTTTGAGAAAGGAAGAAATAAGCCATGAAACAAGTCAATCGTATTCTCGCATTGCTCTTGGCCTTGGTTTTGGTAATTGGCGTTCTCCCAATGAGCGTTTTTGCGGAAGAACTCCAAAGCACGGAACCAACTGTCAGCGACGTAGTGCCTGCGGAAACGGATGGTTCGTCCGATTCCACAAATGGTGAATGATCGCAATTTCAATCTTTCCGAGTCCAACGTGTATGCTCAAACGACTGGCCGCAGTTTGTGCAGCGCAGGGTGATCTTTACTCGTGCCATTATGGATCCTTCCTTTCTGATACAGGCGAAACGATGATCGAAATGCCTGCGAAGTTATAAATTGCAGGATAGTGTTCCGGGTAGATCTCTACCACGTCATATTCTTGTTGGAGCAGGGGCGGAACTTCGCTCACCGGTTCAAAGTAGAGGCCCGTGCTTTTGCTGGGATCTACCGCAATCCAGACACACACGTTTTGATAGATATAGGGGAGAAGCTGGGATAGTTTCATTCCAAACACCCCGCAATTCTCTGCGCCGGGTCCGCTGTTTCGCCGTCGAGCCTCCGATCAGGCTGGAATCGCTTGCCGGATTCGTAGCCGGCTCTCGCAGCGGACTCATAGGACATCATAAAATCGTGCCTTGTAAATTCTCTGCGCCCAGGCGTAATAATAGAGTCGAATTTTGCTGACACCGCTTGAGGAACGGTCATAACCAATGCCAGTTCGCTGCTGGTTTCATTCTGCGCCCGAAATGCCTCCCGGATTCCTCTTACATATCCCTGGCCATAGGCGTTGCATCGTTCCCGATAATCCCGCTCGGATTCATATGGCCGCCGATAGATCGTCAGTCGGATTCCTGATTTAATGCTGTCATAAGCGTACCGGAAGATCCTAGCGCACAGTTCAGCGTCATCTTCCAGACCCAGGACCGAAGGGATATAGGTTTTCTTTCCGTTCTTCTTTGTCCAGAGGCCCTGGCAGCAATAGTTCCTTGCAATCACGGCAGAGAGTTCGCTCACCCAGTTATCTGTTAGCGTAGTATAAGAGCAATCCTTAAACCAAATTCGCTTGACCATGGTGTCCTTCGGCTTTTCCAGATCCTTCATATCCAGCTTGTATTTGGCCATCAACTCTCTGGCCCGCAGCAGCGCCAGCTTTGCTTTATTCTCGTTGGGGGATTCTGCCAGGGCCAGCAGCTTGGTGATCTTGGCCTGAATATCGTCCATATTTTCTCCTGCTCCTTCCCACGGCTCCCTTGTTCGCTTTACTTTCATTAAATGAACAAAGGCGCACTAGGAAATTCCACCCCTTCCCCACCAGAACTTCATCGTAGATTTTTGAACTTTTTCCGGGTGGAACGGGCTTCTTATTTACGTTATTGTTATACCACCCGCTCCTGCTACACGTCAAGTTTTTTCGTACCATTTCGAATTCTTTTTCTTAAAGTATGAGTAAATTCATAATTTTAAGCCTACTTTGCAATCACTCGTTTTTACTTTCCGATTGTTTTCGTATTTCGTACTTTTTATAACTTTTTCATTTTCTTATTGGGTTCTGTTTTCACTTGGATTTATTCTCTTTGGATTCTGTTTTTTATTCTGTCCCTATGCGGGCGGCGGCAGGGCCTCCCCTATTAAAGACCTGAAAGAAGGGAGGGCTTTTTATGACGCCTATGTTCGTTATATAAAGATTAAGCGAACAAGGGAGCCGGGAGGAAGTGGTTGCCAGGTTGGTCCTGAATACCTTATATAATACCAAGAGGTTCCCTGGATCACGGAAGGATCCCGGACGCACCTGGTGGTCGGATCCGCAGCCGGCAGCGTCATGGCCGGAAGATCCGCTGAAGGCAATAAGAAAGCCCCCGGACCGCTCCAATGCGTCCGAGGGCGAATACAGCTTGACAGACTGTGTTGTTATGTGATACAGTAAGGATGGAACCGAAAGATATCCACTCCTTATAATGTTGTTATTTTTTCTTGCGGAAAAGACCTCTCCCCCGTCCGGAGAGGTCTTTTTCTATGCGCTGGCCAGGAGGATGCTGACGCCGGCGCTAATATATCATCTGCAACCATATGGTGGGCAGCTCCCTCGTTCGTCTGCACGGTAATCCCGCACAAGAGAAATAGTCAAGGCCAAAGTGCGGATACTCTATTATCGCTTTACAGCACAACCCCAATCATGGTTTCCTCATTCATCACTATTTTCCTTTTCTTTTTCCAATATGTACATTTGATTATATATATCCAAAATGGAATCCTTGGAACGAGAAACGCCTATGTCTTTTAACGGGATTTCTTTGTTTCGCATTTGCTCGATAAAATTGGAAATGTCCGCCCCAACTGACTTTGGTACATACACTTTTTGATTTCCACGCACTAGCTGGAATAAGCGGAAGACGTCCAAACAATGCTTTTTTACATCTTTTGAGTTTACTTCCAACCCTTCCTCTTTTTTACTGTTCAGATCCAACCATGCTTTCATTTTCAAAGGGATAATGTGTTCCACATCCAATACGGAAATATCATCCGCAACCGTTTGTCCATCCAAAAGGAAACGGTAATAATCGTCGTCGAGCATAATGGCTGATAAGCTGGAGACTTCATCGTCTATATGGAGCGGCATCAAGTGGGTATCCGGCTGCAGCACAACATTGTTCTGCGGCCTCGAAAACAGTTCTATCATTTTAGGATATGCCGGGTTCGTTGGTTTTGAAAAGCGATAAAACGTTGGGTTTTTACTGCTTTGCTGCTGCAAGTATCCACCAGCATCTATAAATGACCAAATTGCTTTTCCAAATTCTGTAGTTATCGCTTCTACAATCAAAACCATATCAATGTCTGCGGTTTGCCTAAAATCCAGTTCTGCTTCGCCCATAAGCAGATAACAGGCAAACCCGCCGATGATTGTATATTGCTTCTTAAAATTGCTGAAATGCTCACGAAAAATATCAATTCCGCTTACCATCGTTTTGTCCCCTTTATTCTTCTTTAATCGGAAGTTGGTGCTTGCTGCGGATTTCATCCAGACATAGTTGGACACGTTCATTGGGATTGTTGTCCATGCTTAGTATCAGAGAAATATCATCTACGCAGTTTTCATTTGCCAAGACCCGAGGGTTGTAGGACCACACTTCAATAATAGATCCTCCGAAATCATTGAAATATTGTTCGCTGCAAATGGCGTCAACGGGAATTTCTCCGGCAGATTCTTTGGTGATTGCCACGGCGCCATCCCGTGCGGTTTCTCCTATCAAGGTCTTCCGTGCTAAAGCACGGACACCACTTAGCATCTGGTTTTCAATCTGAGTGCCTAGTTTCACATATAGTGTTTTTCTTACTGGCGACTTCATCCGCACATATGCCTTTTGTAAAAATTCAGCCTTGTCATATGCTGGCAGAATCCACTTATTGGTTCCTTCCTCCCTTTGCGTAATCAGCCCAGAACGAGAAAGATCATCAATCGCCCTTGTGCAGCTCGGCTTTGATATAGATAGTTCTTGTACGATTTGCGTCAAATTTATAGCTGCTGTCCTCTGCGAATAATATAAATACAGACATACAAGTTGCGTTGTAGGCGCCATCTTCTCCGCAATCGGAACTTCTTTCTTAAATCTCTCTTGAAAATAACAGCCCCAAAACGGAAGATATACCTGTTGCGAGATAGCCACGAACGGGATATGGTTTTCGATCAAATTGCGGCGTTGCGCTGCGCTAAGATGTTCCAGACAAAGAGCACAGGGGATCGGGCAAATCTGCTGGAATATCTTAAACTGCTTTTTCAGCACAGGCAATCGTTCCGAAATAGCCCGTGGTTTTAATAAGACACAATCATATCCGTCCCAGGTCATAAGCTGCGGGATATATCTATCTACAAAAATGTAAGGAGTATCATTTGTATAGGTAAAATTTGTTAAAGTAATATCTGCCCCAAATAACGACTGGAGAAAAGTAAGCATTTAATTTCACTGCCTCTCACACTTGTTTCATTGCTACTTTAATAATACCGTTTCGTATGGTACTTGTCAAGTAATAGTGAAACAATAAGCAAATGTGTTTCGTAGAGTATGCCCGGACAGAGATTGTAATATACGTTTTGCTTACCGATGGAGCGACCACTCATAAGAATAAAATGGCCCCCGAACCGCTCAAACGGTCCGGGGGCATTTATTATGCACGGCCTTCTTCCTCTTTTACGAATTTATAAAAAGTTGTGGGTTTGAGTCCCATTTCTTTCTGGGCCTTCCTCGCCGTGATTTCGCTATTTTTCCAAGAGCGGTACACTACATCCCAATTATCCGGCTTTACAGCTTTGGGCCTGCCAAAATGTACACCCCGCATCAGAGCCGCATCAATGCCCTCCCGCTGCCGTATCCTGGCCTGCTCTCGCTCCTGCTGCGCTATCGTCCCAATAACCTCTATTATAATATTGTTTACCATGTTCGAAACCCATAGCTGTTCTGGAGGGAAGTCTATCATGGTCGTAGGCAAATCCATAATTTTAACCCGAATCCCCTGCTTCTTGAAAAATTGCAGTTCTTCTTCAATATCCTGTTTGCGCCGGCTCAGACGATCCAGCGATTTCACAATAAGCGTATCCCCCGACCGCAGCAGTGTAGTTTTAAGATATTGGTAGCCGGGGCGGCTGGTATTTTTCCCGGAAGCCTTGTCCGTAATAATCTCACCGTCTTTTGCTCCCATTTCCTTAAATGCGATAATTTGCCGGTCCAAATTCTGATCGCTGCTTGATACTCTTGCGTAGTAAAAGGTTTTCGACTCCATTTTTCCTGCCTCCTGGCTTTCGTAAAAGTAGACTTCAACGAACACAGAATTTCACGGCCAAATTGTGTTCGCAGAAGCCCCATTTTTCTAATGCGAATATAGCCGCAAACGATATGACTTCTGCGAATATTTTACCACGATTTTCTCCTTCTGGCAAGGATTTTAGAACCATCCATTATTTTCCCTCATGGTTACGTTTTTCTTGACATATTCAATAGGGAGTCCGTACAATAGATTTAGTAAATGTAAGAAGGGAGAGGATGGCTTATGCCTACTGCATACCCCCCTATCGCACTCACCAATACCGTTTTTCAGAAAAGCCGGGAGTACCGGGGATTCCTGGAAGCGGTCCATCAATGCAACGTGTCTGAGGGATATTCCACCTGGCCCCAATGGTGTTACATCCCGCTTCGGATTGCGACGGCTGCAGGCGCAGGGATTTTGAACGAGGAAGATCAGACGGATAAGAACATGGAGAATATCGGGATTCTTTCGGAGCTGCTTTGCAGCACGATTCCCTGGAGCCAGCACAAAGAGATTTATAAGGTCCCGGCAGATCTTCACACTCGCTTCCATGGCATCGAGGATCCTTACTTGGTGGCATACCTACTCCCAAAGCTGCTGCCCCAACCGTGCATCTATCTGGACTTCACGAATCACAATGATCTGAACTATGACGGGTTTGACGTGCATGGCGCCTTCGTCCGGTTCGATCAGGAAGAAGACCGCAAGGTTTATCTTCGGATTCTCCTTCTATCGAAAACTACACCGCAAGTCCGTATGGAGCGGCTGCGTGTTTATCAGCTAACAAAGGACTCCGTGGCTCAAGTCGTAGCGGCGTGGAATGAGAGCCGGCCCGCAAAATACTCCGATGAAAGATGGGCGGCCATTACAAACTTCCGCATGAAGCTCCTGGAGCTGATAACCTGTACGGTCGGTGAGATCATGGCTCGTGAGTATGAGGTGGAAGAAAAGGACCCTCATATTACAAAGGTGTCCTTACAGCTTGGATCTGAGAAGGTAACGTTTAATACGGTGGAGAACATCCCGGAGCAGGTGGCCAACGTGCCGGAAGGCACATAAGGACGCCGGGGAGGATAGACACTCATATATAAAGGAGAGATACATATGAAAATAGACAACGAAATAGATAAGCGGGCTGATCTTAGGATCGGCCTGCTTTTCTTTAGGCCGCATAACATGGCAGTAAAACAGCATACATTTGCAGATTGATCCATCCAACATAATAATTTCTCCTTATAGCAGCCGCTTCTGGCAGGCCGGGTCTCCCGATCTGCCTTGGTTTAATCCACCATATCGAACCATGACGCCCGGCGTTCGGGCTGCACTCGGTCACGCCGGTATCCCTTATGGTTGTCGGTCAAGCTCCGAGGGAAAGGATGGTGTTGCTTCCTGCAGGCGGCGCCAGGAAGTACGAAGCGTTGGCCATGACTTCCTGGTAGCCGGCTTCGCCGGAACCGGGTTCACCGGTCCCATGGAAGCTATCCACCACGGCCTTGGCGTCCTCTTTCATATCCTCATAACGCACCTTGCCATAGACAGGCGGCAGCCATGCTTTTTCCTTACCGCAGTAAAGGTTGAACCGCTCCAGGAGTTTGGAATTTTTGAATCTCAAGTGCATTGTCCCTTTTTTGTACAAAGTAATATCAAAGAACTTACACTCAATATTCTTGGTTCTTCCTTCATTGCAGGCACTCTGCAGCGCACCACGCAGCGACTTCGGAGCCGTCAGATTTCCGTCCAGGTACTCGAACACCTTTTCAATGTCCTCCAGGACCGCACAGGCATGGTCTACTTCAAAGGTCTTCGACCAGCTATATTCGGAAAACATCCCGTTTACCGGTAAAATCACCTTTGGGTTGATCTTATGCGCCTTGTTTGTGGCCCATCCATTGTAATAATGGATGTTTTTTGAGGTTTCGGGATACAAGCTATGCTCTGTTGTCAGCTTGTCAAACAGAGACAAAATAGTGTCCTTCACGCTCTGGGTCATTTCGGCGTTCATATCCTGGAGAACGACATGGATATTGTAAAGGGAAAAGTCATAGTCGGCCAGTTCATCCACCATATCCAGGTATTTGCTCCGCAGATTACTGGTGTACTTGTCCAACAGTTCCGAGTTCTCTAACAGCCCCCGCCAATACTTGTTGCGGACCCGTCACAGATAACATTGGCACGGTGGGAGAGATTCTGCTTCGCTATGCTGAATCTTTCAAAAAGATGGGGGCTGGATTGTACATAGTGACGGAGGATGAGGGCAAGAGCGTAGGAATTCGGGAGGGGTGAAACGGAGGGAAAACCGCTGGAATCCGTAATGCGGATACCTCTTCAGCAAGATAGGACTGTACCGCTGCTTTTTGAAATCTCAGAAGCTGCCTTCTTGCCGCAAACGTATAAAATTAGTGACTTCCCCGTTCAAACGCAATCCTTACTCAAAATGTCCCATACTGACACCGCCCTGTTTTGCCCCATTCCAGGCATACGCTGAACTTGTACAGGTCCCGGTGAAGCTGCAAAATGACCGTCGGCTTTGGTGGGATATGGTCGTGGCGCTCGTGGATCGTTGCCAGCAGGTCACAGAAAACTATTTCGCCGTTTTCGCTTGCTTTGATTGTTGCATCCGATTTTGCCGCTTTTTCCGAATGTCGTTCCTTGTCACGCTGATTGAAATACGCAAGCTGTCCAAGTATATGAAAAGCTCCGTCAGCCGGCGTGGGAAGACAAGACCGCAGATGACACACGGGAAAGGGAAGAGAAAACAGAAATAAAGTAAATGGTGTAGTAAACGCCTTCTGAGTGGTGAAGGCCATTGATATGATCGGATTTTTAGGGCTTTGGGAATGTTGCCGTAGCAACAAAAACAGCGGGTATCCGGTGTTCACCGGATACCCGCTGTTTCGTTACCAACCCAGCCTGACAGATGCCGTAAAATAGTTGTATTTCCGCTATAACCGTTTCGCGGATACACAGCTATGCAGGGCGGCGGATGGTTTTATGAATGCAGGCCTTGTCAGGCACAGAGCGGGCCGGGCGGCGCAGAAAAAGGGTCCAAGATTCAGCGGCCGGTGCGGGCAGCGGCGGTGGATTGCCGTACGATCAGCTGAGGCGCCTCCAGGATCTTGACGCAGGGGCCGCCGGCGATGAGGTCCTGCAGGCAGAGGAACGCACGTGTACCCACGCTGTCCACGTCGATGCGAACAGTGGTGAGCCCTGGGGTGATATAGCGGGACAGGCGGATATCGTCAAAGCCGCAGACACTGATGTCTTCCGGCACACGCAGGCCCATCTGCTGCAGCTGCCGGATGGCGCCGATGGCCATTAGGTCGCTGGCGCAGAGAAGCGCAGTCACGCCTTGTTCCACCAAAGCACGCGCACAGTGCGCACCGGATTCCTCTGAAAAATCTCCGTGCTGTGTAAGCGTAGGCGTATAGCGTAGGCCCCCAAGCGTGATGGCGCTGACATAGCCGTTGAGACGTTCTACGCTGGTGCTGCTGTTTTCTTCGCCATTGATAAAGCCGATGCGCTGATGCCCAAGGCTGAGCAGATGCTGCACCACAAGCGTCATGCCACGCATATTGTCGGCCGAGATGCAGCTGATGTTCGGGTTTTCGATATAGTTGTCAACCAGGACTGTGGGATGTTCCAGCTGTTCCAGCTGTTTATAGTATTGGTCGGCTGTGTTCAGCCCAAGAATCAGCGCACCCTGCAGGCAGTACTGCCGCATGATCTGATCGTAGCCAAGTACGTCATCGCCCAAGCTGCGGATCACCACTTCGAAGCCATGCTGTGCGGCGGCACGTTTGAAGGCCAGTGCGATCTCATACAGATAATAGGTGACTTGCTGGAGCTCCATGCGTTCCAGAAACACGCATACACGCTTGTGCGGGAAGTTTTTGGGCTTTCCGGTATACCCCATGCGGGCGGCCACCTTCAAAATCTCGGCACGGGTGTTTTTGTTGATGTCAACCCCGCCATTGAACGCCTTATAAACGGTGCTGGTGCTCAGCCCCATTTGTCGTGCAATGTCCTGAATTTTGACCATATGATCTCCTCTTGCCTTGTTTTCATATTTTAACCGGCTGTGCCGACTAGTTTTTTCAAAATGTCGGGCAGCTGCGCAGTGCTGGCAGCCAGGCTGTCGCAATCCTTCAGCAGCGCCGCATCTCCCACGCCAATGCAATACAGCCCCGCCTGCTTTACGGATGCCACGCCGGAAGCGGCGTCTTCGATGCCGATGCAATGCTGCGGCTCGTATCCAAAGTGATTCACGGCGTTCAAATAGATATCAGGCGCAGGCTTGCCGTGTGCGATGCTGCCGGGGTCTACGTGATAATCAAAATGAAGCCCAAGTTTTTGCACCACATACGGCGCATTGAAGCTGGACGAGGCAAGCGCCGTGGGAATGTGTGCCTGGCGCAAAAGGGAAAACGTCTCCGGAATACCGGGAAGAATGTTTTCGGGGCCAAGCTCCGTGTGCAGTAACTGCACATAATAGCTGTTTTTTCTGTCTGCCAGTGTCCGAAAAGAGGTTTCCGGCACAGATAAGCCATATTGCTGGGTGATCAGCCGCAGGCATTCATAGCGGCCGATGCCCTTGGTCATGTCGTCTACTTCTTGGGAGTGCTCCACACCCCATTCCTCTGCTAGCAGACGTTTCCAGGCACGGTAATGGAACGATGATGTATTCACGATCACACCGTCCAAGTCAAATACTACCAAAAATACACGCTCCATGCAAGACCCTCCCTGTGATTTGGATGATTTTATCATAACTATTTGAGAGGAAAAAGTCAATAAGAAATCGATAAAATTATCGAAATAACAAATGATCTTTTGAAAATAAATGACAAAATGAAAGAAAAAATTATATTGACAGCTAGAAAACTATGATTTATAATAAAAATATTCATCGATATTTTGTCGATGCACGTCCAAATCCCATTCGAGTTCTGACCAATCGCTTTGATATGCAATGACAAACAAAAAGGAGTACAAACACATGAAAATAGTTGTGACTGGTGCAAACGGCAACATTGGAGCCCACATTGTGCGCGAACTTTTGCAGCGTGGCCACGAGGTGGTCGCATATGGCAGGCAGCCGACGTCTATCCATGGCCCGGAGGTGCAGTATATCCGGGGCGACCGCCGCAATGCGGAGCAGTATATTGAGACCATGCAGGCACTGAAGCCGGACGCTGCGTTTGAGATGACCTGTTTTACTGCGGAAGATGCCCGTGTGAGCATTCAAGCGTTTCGCGGGGTGCAGCATTTCATCACGGCGTCCACGGTGTGCACTTATGGCAAGCGCTTTGTGCGCATGCCCATTCGGGAGTGTGACACGTTCACCCCATGGACAGATTATGGTATCAACAAGCACGAGGCAGACCTTGTGTATCAGCAGGCATGGAAGGACGAGGGATTTCCCGTCACCATGATGAAGCCTTGCACGTCTTACAGCGAGATGAGTGGTGCGCTACGCAGCTTTGCCACGGAGCACACATGGATCGACCGGGTGAAGCGCGGCAAGCCTATCCTCATTTGCGGAGACGGCGATATCCTGCATCAGTACATGCACACGCGCGACACCGCACGCGGCTTTGTGGGCGTGCTGGGCAAACAGCACTGCATCGGGCAAGTATATAATGTGGTGCAGACGGGGTATACCACCTGGGCGGAATATCATCGTACGGCCATGAAGGTGCTGGGCCGCGAGGTGGAGATGGTGGGCCTGCCACTGACTCAGATGATGGAGCTGGACGCCAAGCGCTTTGTGCTGGCATATGAGATCTTTGGCCAGCACACCTATGTGTCTAACGAAAAATTGCTGCACGATGTGCCTGAATGGCGGCCGGAGATCTCTCTGGAAGAGGGCCTGCGCCTGACATTTGAAGGCATGGAGCGGCGCGGCACCATCCCGGACAGTTCGAAGGTGACATGGGAGGATGAGATCATCGCCCATATTGCCCGGTTCCGTGAAGGTTTCTCTTCGCTGCCGAAAATGTAACCTGGCTGTGGCTGAAAATGGCCGGGCACCCAAAGGGGTGCCCGGCCATTTTTGTGTATGGATGGCGCTTTTATGCGTTTTTCCACGCCTGAAATTCCTGAAGGATGCGGATGCTGCTGCTGGTGCCAATGCGCTCGGCACCGGCTTCCAACATTTCCCGGCAGGCCTGCCAGCTTCGGATACCGCCGGCGGCCTTCACTTTGACGGCGTCGCCCACCACGGATTTCATCAGGGCAACATCCTGCGCTGTGGCGCCGCCTGTGCCAAACCCGGTGGAAGTTTTGATGAAGTCCGGCCGTTCTTCACGGGCAATCTGAGCAAGCGTTCGGATTTCGTTTTTTGTGAGATAGCAATTTTCAAAGATCACTTTGGAAAGCACGCCGGCCTGACGGCATACGTCTACGATGCGGCGCATCTCATCCCGGATCAGGGCAAAATCGCCGTCTTTTGCAGCGCCGATGTTGATGACGTAGTCGATCTCGTCCGCACCATCACGGATGGCCTGCTGCGTTTCAAACACCTTGGATTCCACGCCGTTTTGCCCAAGCGGGAAGCCGATGGCTGCGCCCACATGCACCGGCGTGCCGACCAGCAATTCCTTGCACAGCGCAACAGGCGCCGGGTTGATGGCCACCATTTTGAATCCGTATTCACGGCTTTCCGCACACAGCTTTTCAAAATCCGCGCGCCGTGCGTCGGCGTGCAGCTGGGTGTGGTCGAACAGGTTGGCCAGGCTTGCGGTGGTGAGCTGAGAAACTGATATCATAATGAATCCTCCCTGAAAAGATATGTCACATCGATGTGCCCTTCTTGACACGGAAGTTCGCACACCGGCAAAAGTGAATTGCTGTGTTTCACGCATGGACGCCCGTGTTCATCTGCCATGATGCGGCAGCGAAACCCGCCGGCCTCAATGGCTGCATAATCATGACCCGCATCCGCGCGGAACACATAAAAACTGACCAGCGGCTGACTGCCTGTATTCACCATGCGGTGCGCAAAGCCGGGCGCTACATACGAGGCTGCGCCAGGCGCCATGGGCAGAAGGATGCACTGCCCGTCTTCGTTTTCCGTGACAAGCACTCCCTCGCCGGAAAGCGTATAATATACTTCGGCAGTGTTCCGCACCACATGATAATGGCCTTTTGTCATGTAATACTCGCTGCCGATCTGGCCGGGGTGCAGCACCGTCACACCAAAGGAGAGCGCACCTGACTGGCTCGGCGCATCCCAGGCGCTTACTTCGTAAATCAGAGGGTTTTGCCCGCCGGCAGCCAGCCGGGAAACTTCGTCCTGATCGGTGAACATGGCGCACATGTCATGCAACGTGCGGTGTATCCGCGCCCGGGATTGTGCGCATTCGGCCCATTGTGCGCTGAACCCCTGGCTCCATTCGCTAGAAAACTGCAATTGGCTTTTCCCCTTTCTATGTGGTTGTCTTTGGGACACAGTGTAGCACATCTGATGTTTGCTGTCAATAAATTATCGAATATTTATTATAGTAAAACCATGTTGAATTGTTGAAGAGGACAAAGATATGCAATCCATATAAAGCAAAATATGGAATACATACAAAACAAAGTGCGAATTATTGGACAGAATTGACAATTGAAATGGAGAATATGCTGTGATATGATAAACACGCAAGTCGATAAATTATCGAAATAAAAGCGGGAGGATATATGAAACGGATTTTTGAGACCATCGACCCGTGGAAGATCGTGCAGACATCTCTGGACAATGCGGACAACTGCCCGGCAGAGTCTGTCACAAGCATGGGCAACGGCTATATGGGTGCGCGCGGCAATTATGAAGAGCACTACAGTGCAACTACCTTGAAAGGCACATACATTGCAGGGGTGTGGGTGCCGGACGTAACGCGTGTGGGCTGGTGGAAAAACGGCTATCCGCGCTATTTCGGCAAGGTGATCAATGCGCCGGATTTTCTGAGCTTTGATCTGTATCTGAACGGAGAACGATTTGATCTGGCAAAAGCCGATGTGAAGAAGTTTTACCGGGAAGTGGATATGCACACCGGCATCATGGCCCGCACGGTGGTGCTGAATACAAAGTGGGGCGAGTTGGAGCTGAGCTCTGCAAGGTTTTTCTCTTGCCAGCGCAAGGAGATTGCCTGCATGCGCTATGCTGTGAAAAGCAATGGCTTTCAGGGCACGGTGCGTGTGGAAACGGGCGTCAGTGCCGACGTATACAATACGGATGCCAACTATGGCGAGCAGTTCTGGCGGGTGTTGGACGCATGCTGTGAGCAGCCGGAAGTGCAGCTGACGGCCCGCACGCATGAGAATGTATTCGGAATCGAGCGCTTTACAGTGTGCATTACAGCCTTCACGCAGGGCGGCCAGTGCAGCAGACAAAAAAGCGAAGACGGAAAAACCGTGAGCCAGGTGTTTGAAAAGCAGCTTGTTCCGGGCGGCGACGCTTTGGCGCTTGAAAAGTATGTAAGCGTTGTCACTTCACGGGACCACGCACCCCAGCAGCTGAGCAGCTGCGGGCTGGACCTACTGCGCGAGGCGGTGCAAGCTGGCATGCAAACGCTGGAGGAAGAGCAGCGCAGCGTGTGGGCCGTCCGTTGGCAGATGTGCGACGTGGCCATTGAGGGGGACGACGCAGCGCAGCAGGGCATCCGCTTCAATTTGTTCCAGCTGTTGAGCACCTACGATGGAAGCGATGCACGCCTGAATATCGGCCCCAAGGGCTTCACCGGCGAAAAATACGGCGGTGCGGCCTATTACGACACGGAAGGCTATTGCTTCCCGCTGTATCTTGCGGTGGCCGGCCCCGAAGTGGCCCGCAGTCTTCTGATGTTCCGCTACAACACACTGGAAAAAGCACGGGAAAACGCGGCGAAGCTGGGGCTCGGGGGGGCACTTTACCCCATGGTCACGTTCAACGGTGAAGAGTGCCACAACGAATGGGAGATCACCTTCGAAGAATTGCACCGCAACGCAGCCATTGTATATGCGATATACTGCTATACACAGTATACAGGCGATGAGAGCTATTTGAAAGAATATGGCTATAAAGTGGCTTTGGAAGTGGCACGCTTCTGGGTGAGCCGAAGCACATATAATGCCCGCAAAGATTGCTATATGCTGCTGGGTGTCACCGCACCCAATGAATATGAGAATAATATCAACAACAACTGGCTGACAAACTATATGGCGAAATGGTGCATCGAATACGCCCTGTACAGCACAGAGCTGGCCGGTGTACGGCTGGAGCAGGCCGAGCGCGAAAAAATGCGTGAAGTGGCCCAGAAAATGTATCTGAAAGAGGATGCAGAACGTGGCGTGTTTGTGCAGCAGGACGGCTTCTTTGACAAAGAGCTTCGTCCGGTGAGCGATATCCCCGCCGATGAGCTTCCCATTTGCAAGCACTGGTCCTGGGATAGGATCCTCCGTTCCTGCTACATCAAACAGGCAGACGTGGTGCTGGCTTTTTACTACTTCCCGCACCGGTTTACCCAGCAGCAGAAACGCACCAATTTCGATTTTTACGAGCCCATGACGGTACATGAATCGTCACTGTCGCCCAGTATGTACAGTGTGGTTGCCTCTGCCAGCGGCCGTTACCAGGAGGCGTACCGGCTATATCAGCGTGCCGCCCGACTAGACCTGGACAACTTCAATGCCGATACGGAAGACGGCCTGCACATCACAAGCATGGCGGGATCCTGGCTGGCGGTAGTGCAAGGGTTTGCCGGCCTGAACTACCATGGAGAGCACCTGGCCTTCACGCCGCGGTGTCCCGAGGCATGGCGGCGTGTGTCGTTCCGCATTTTGTACAGGGGCAGGCTTCTTGCAGTATCGTTCGACAGCGCACAGTTCTGCCTGGACATTCTGGAAGGTGACGCACTCACCGTGGAAGTGGATGGAAAAGCCTATTGCTGCGAGCAAAGCATCTCGGTGCCAGTGAGCAATGATTGATGGTTGAAATACCCAATGCGATTGAACGAAATGCTGCAATCTGGCTAAAATCATTCCTCATAAAAGAATTTTGTTGTGGTTTTCCCGTGGGAACGTTTCATTTTTCTATTTAAACACATCGGGAAAAGCGCTATAATAGCTGGGGGGGATTTGGAAGATCATTTGCATGAACAGGGGAAAATGAATTTTAAAAAGAAAAAACGGAGGATGAACGCAAATGTTTAAAGCAAAAAAACTTCTGTCATTGCTAGTGGCTGGCGCATTGGCCGCCACTATGCTGACTGCCTGCGCCGGCAGCCCGGCTGGTAGCACGGCTAGCAGCACGGCGGGCAACACCGTATCCGGTGAAACGACCCCGACGGTTGAGAACAAAGAGCGCGTGGAGATCACCGGCATGGTGCAGCAGTCCCGCAACTACGCTGGTCTGCAGGCCATGGTGGAAAAGCTGGAGAAAGAAGAGAACATCGTGATCGACTTTCAGGTCGTTCCGGATGACCAGTTCGATAACCTTCTGCAGATGAAAGTCAACTCCGGCGAGGCACCGGACCTGATTGTGTACCAATTCCCGCAGCTGTATTCTCAGGTGAACCCGGAAGAGCATTTTCTGCCGCTGGACGACTGCGCATGGCAGTCCAAGGTGCAGGCACCGGAGCTTTCCACCTACAACGGCAAGAGCTACGGCTTCGTGTTCGAAGCTTCCAACGGCTTCCAGGCGATGGTGTACAACAAGACTGTGTTTGAAGAAAACAACATTGAAGTGCCCACCACCACCGAAGAGATGTATGCAGCAGCGGACAAGCTGAAGGCTGCCGGTGTCACGCCGTTCGTGCTGGCTTCCGACACCTGGATTCCGCAGATCTGGATGACCTCCGGCTTTATGCGTGCCATCGGCGTGGAGTCCGAAGTGCAGGATATGACGAAGAAAGTCCTCAGCAATCAGGCCAAATTCAGCGATTACCCCGTCCTTGGCGACGTGGTGGACGAGTACCTGAGCTTCTTCCCGAAGGGCTGGTTCAACGAAGATTATCTCACGCTGGATTATGACGGCGCACTGGAGCGCCTGGCCAGCGGTGAGGCGGCCATGTTCATGGGCGCTACCGAGATTTTCAGCGCCATCAAAACGCAGTTCCCCGACACGGACCTTGGTATGTTCAACCCGAAGTTCAAATATGACAACGGTGATGTGATCGCAGTGCTGCCCACCTCTGCCGGCGTGGCGGTGAACAAGGACACGGAGAATGCCGATGCCATCATGCGCGTCTTCGATCTGTGGAGCACGCCTGAATACTGCAACCTGTACTTTGAGACGAAGCCCGGCGACCCCAACTTTGAGGGTGTGGACGGCCGCCGCGAAGACATGGACGAGACCGTGCAGAAGATCTATGCGGATTACATCGATCAGGGCAAGACTGTGACGGAGTTCGACCAGAGCTTCAACGACGTGCAGCCCCTGTTTGCCAACACGCTGTGGCAGTATTTCCTGGAGGCTCCGTACAAGGGCGATATGACGGGCGCCGAAGTGATGGAGCGCTTCCAGCAGGATATCGCGAAATATCAGACAGAGAAAAAAGTCGAAGGCTGGACTTGACGCGGTGACATGACGAAAAGGGGGCGGCATCCGTATGGCTGCCGTCCCTTTTACAAACACACTACACGCATAGAAGGGAGCCGCGATATGCGCAAAAAATCTCTTTATCCGTATTGGGCCCTGATTCCGGCCCTTCTCATTTTTACACTGTTCACTGTTGTTCCGCTTCTGGCAAGCCTGTTCTTTTCGTTCACCGACTGGAACATCAGCCGATTTTATGCGCCGGAATTTCGCGGCATCACCAACTACATTACGCTTTTGAAGGACCCTGTGTTCCTGCACTCGCTGCTGAACACGTTTATATTCGCCATCTGCACCACGATCCTGAAAACGGTGGGCGGTCTTGCCCTGGCGCTGCTTTTGGTGCGGAAGATCCACGCCAACAATGTGCTGCGCACCATCTATTATGCACCGTGCGTGCTGAGTGTGACGGTGGTGGGTGTTCTGTTCAGGGCCATTTTGTCCAAAACGGGCCTGCTGAACAACGCACTGGAAGCACTGGGCGCAGGCGGCCTCACCATGGACTGGCTTGCGCATTACGGCACAGCCTTCGGCTCGGTCATTTTGATCGAAAGCTGGATGTGGGCGGGCTTCAACATGTTTATCTTTATTTCGGCGCTGCAGGCCGTGCCCAAAGATTATTATGAATACGCCAGCATCGCGGGCGCAAGCCCCTGGGTCTGTTTCCGTAATATCACGCTGCCGCTGATCGCACCGTCCTTCACAGTGGTGATCACGCTTGGTATTTCCGGAGGCCTGAAAGTGTTTGACATTATCTATGTCATCACCAACGGCGGGCCTGGTTTTGACACACAGGTGCTGTCCACCTATGTGTATCGTTCGTTCTCGCTCGGGTTCCTGGGTGAATCCAGCGCGGGCAGCGTGATTTTGTGTGTCATCGTGATGCTGATTTCGTTCTTGTTGAACCGTTATTTTGTGGCCCGGGAGGTGGAAGCATGATCACTCGTAAAACGAAGATCATCAACTGGATGATTTTTTTGTTGCTTGCTCTGTTCGCCCTGATCTATCTTGTGCCGGTGATCATGATGGTGCTGGGTTCTTTCAAGACCCAGGCCGAGGCCAGTGCGTTCGACCTTTCGTTTCCCTCAGAGTTTCACCCGGAAAACTATCTGCATGTGCTGCATAAGGGCAAGATTCTGAACGGCTATAAGAACAGCCTTCTTGTCACGGTGCCGGCCACACTGTTTTCCATCCTATTTGGGGCTTTGGCGGGTATTGTGCTGTCCAGGCGGCGCAGCCGGTTTTCCACAGGCATATACTATTATTTTGTTTTTGGCCTTACCATCACGCTTCAGATTGCAACCACCTTTGCCATGCTGAAGGTGTTGAACATCTACGGCACTTATCTGGCGGTGATATGCCTGTTTATTGCACTGCGGCTTCCGTTTACGGTGATGACGTTTTGCAGCTTCACCAAAAGCGTGCCCAGAGAGATCGACGAGGCGGCCACCCTTGACGGGTGCGGGTTTTTGCGCCTTTCATTCCAGATATTGCTGCCCGTGATGAAGCCGATTTTGGTGACAAATATCGTGGTGAGCGCCATTGATATCTGGAACAACTTTATGATTCCGCTGTTCTTCTTTGGTTCGTCCAAGAATTCTACGGTGCCGCTTACCATTTACAACTTTTTCGGACAGTATCAGCGCGACTGGCAATATGTGTTCTGCGCACTGGTGCTCACTATCCTGCCGATGCTGCTATTGTTCCTGTGCCTGCAGAAATATATCGTGGAAGGTATGGTTTCCGGTTCCGTGAAAGGTTGAGCGGGTTCTTTCATCCAAACCACAGGGCTTCTATTGCCCTGTGGTTTTTTGTGTTATATACTCGGAGGAGTAGAGTTTTGGCAAAACAAAGGCGTAAAACGCAGCCACGAATGAAAGACCGCCATCTCGCTGAGCAGCAGCTCATAGAGATGGTGGTCAATTGTTTTGGGGCACATAGCATTCTCCGGTCCCGTCAAGATTTATGCGCAAAATTGTTTGCAGGCTCCGGCTGAATGAGGTCAGCCGGCAATAGAGACGTCGTCCACGGCCGCCTCCAAACGCTTCATGTTCATGTATTTTTTGTTGCCCCACTGGGTACCCGCCATGTGGCGCAGTCGGGCACAGACCAGCATCAGGGCGGAATTTCCGTCAGGAAATGTCCCCACCACCCGCGTCCTACGGCGGATCTCACGGTTCAGCCGCTCGATCACATTATTGGTACGGATGCGCGTCCAGTGTTCGTCGGGAAAATGACAGTAGGTCAACATCTCCTCAATACCGCCGAAGCGGATGATATTCGATACGCCGCTGAGAACTGTCAGGCTGTGACGGATAGGACCGCACCGAAGCAGGGGACCACCGTGAGTTGCTGTTGCATCCATCGTGTTAGGATGCAGGGAAATAACCTTTGCTGTGTTGTCTTTCATTGTTGTTTTCCCCCTTGAAATGTTGTTAAATGAGCATAAAAAAAGAGACTATCTGCGTAACGCACACTTTGTGCATCTTGCAAATAGTCTCGATTTTATAAATATTGAACGGACCCAGAAGGGCCACAAGTCACCTTATTCGGAATACCTCTTTCATGTGGCTTCATTATATGGTCTTTGACTGAGAATGTCAAGTATCAGAACAGAACCAAAACGATACTCCTTTCCCACACAGCTCCAAGGCTTGCTTTGCGATAGGGAACTGCTAAGAGTCTCCGACCGACACAACAACTTTACCAGAATACCTGACGAATTTTGAAATTACATTACCCAGATAAATTAGGCAGGTTGCAAGTTTAACGTTCCATTTTGGCTTTGACCGCTACCAGTTATTTCCACTTTTCGACAGGTTCGCCAATTCTTGTACATTTTTAGCAATTCAGCGCCAAAAATGTCTCTTGACAGCCCGCACGCCCTGGGGTATTGTAAGCCAGATAAATGGCAAGCACAAGGAACAATCGGAATAGGACAAATTCCAATCGTACACCATGCTTGTTGCCCCACAATTCCGGCAGGCGAGTGGGTAGGCCGTAGCATCCGGCCTGTGCCATTGGGTAGCTAACCCAATGCAGTCTGCTCCGGGTAAAAAAATTGAACCCCATGCACGTCCAATGCACAGGGTTCTGAGTCCGGTATAAAATGCTACGCTCCCGAAAAGAAAAAGACACGCAATTTCCGAATCCAACAAAGGATAGCGGAATATAACAGCGTCCACATCGTACCAGACAAAGCAGGCTTTGTCAAGGCTGTTATCTGAAAACAGCAGGGTGGACGATCCCTCGGGAGCGGTTATAAGCTGACCACACAGTTAAAGTAGCAGCCGTAAGTACGCCGTGATTGCAGAAGTCAGTCCATGCCTTCTGCGGGAGCGCACTACGTTGACCGTCATTAAGCTGTGATGTTCCGGGCGTCTGTATCCAGAGGAGGTAGCACTCCAACGGAGCTGTGGCTGCCGGGAAAATCTGGGGTGGAACAGGCCACACACGAAAGCTTTTCTCAAACAAGACTCTCGCCCAGGGCATGAACCCTGGGCGAGATTTTCTTGGTGGGGGAAGATGGATTCGAACCATCGAAGGCATAGCCAGCAGATTTACAGTCTGTCCCCTTTGGCCACTCGGGAATTCCCCCATATTCGGTTGTGCGAGACACTTGTGTGGAGCCGGTAGACGGATTCGAACCCCCGACCTACTGATTACAAATCAGTTGCTCTACCGGCTGAGCTATACCGGCGTCTCGAACAGAACGTGCTTATTATAGCCAGCTTCCGCCAAAATGTCAAGTGTTTTTTTCGCTTTTCGAAATCGAAGGGGAAAGTCGGGACCCTTCGGGAAAAAATCCGGATCCCACTTCCCTTTTGGGTGGAAATGGGGTATAATGGCCGGGAATTTTCCAAAAAGGGGGAGCCGCCATGCTGCCGGCAGATTTTTTGACCCGGATGGAGGACCAACTGGGGCCTCAGTATTCCGCATTCCTGGAGGCCTACGACCGGCCCCGAGCCGTGGGACTCCGGTTTAATCCGCTGAAGGCGGACCGCTTTCCGGCACTGCCCTTTTTGAGGGATCCGGTGCCCTGGGCAGAGAACGGCTGGTATTACGATCCCGAGGCCCGGCCCGGCCTGCACCCTTTTCATGAGGCGGGATTGTACTATCTTCAGGAGCCCAGCGCCATGGCCCCCGTGACCCTGTTGGATCCCCGGCCTGGGGAGGTGATCCTGGACCTCTGTGCCGCCCCTGGCGGCAAGACCACACAGATCGCCGGAGCCATGGGCGGTCGGGGCCTGCTTGTCTCCAACGAGATCAACCCCAAACGGGCCCGGATCCTCAGCCGGAACGTGGAGCGCATGGGGGTCGCCAACTGCCTGGTGCTGAACGAGCGGCCCCAGACCCTGGAGGCCCGGTTCCCCCGGTTCTTTGACAAGATCCTGGTGGACGCCCCTTGTTCCGGCGAGGGAATGTTCCGGAAGGAGGAGGCCGCCCTTACGGACTGGAGCCCGGAGACCGTGACCATGTGCGCCCGGCGCCAGGGGGAGATCCTGAACTCCGCCGCCCGGATGCTGACCCCCGGCGGGCGGCTGGTCTACTCCACCTGCACCTTTGCTCCCCAGGAGGACGAGGGGGCCGTGTCGGCCTTTCTGAAGACCCATCCGGACTTTGAGGTGGAGGAGGTCTCCGCCCCTTGGTTCTCGCCGGGAGACCCCGGCCCGGTGCCGGACCCGGCGCCGGGGCTGGAGCGTACCTTCCGACTCATGCCCCATCTGCTCCGGGGCGAGGGCCACTATGCCGCCGTTCTGCGGCACAGGGGAGAGGGGGAGCCGGAGCGGCAGGCCGGGGCCGGGGAGAAGTGCCCCAAGGAGGCCGCCGCCTTCTGCCGGGAGCTGGGGCTCAACCTGCCCCGGGGAAAGTACCTCTCCTTCGGCGCCGGCTGGTATCTTGCCCCGGAGGAGCTGCCGGAGCTGAGGGGCCTGAAGGTCCTGCGGCCGGGCCTGGAGCTGGGAGACCTGCAGAAGGGCCGATTCACCCCGGCCCATGCCCTGGCCCTGGCCAGCCGCAGCGCCGCCCGGACTCAGGATCTGGACCCGGAGGGACCGGAGATCCGAAATTATCTTCAGGGCCAGGTGCTGCCCGGTTCGGGGAAGGGCTGGACCCTTATGACCGTGGGGGGCTGCTCCATAGGCTGGGCCAAGGCCTCCGAGGGCCAGCTTAAGAATCACTATCCAAAGGGATTGCGCCGGTTATAAGCGGTTTTCTTTGGAAATGCCCGGAAAAGTCTTTACAATCTGTAAAGATTATGGTATAGTTATGGACGGCTTTCCGGGGGAAAACCCCGACGAATACAACACATGGGAGAGGATACTCCGTGTCACGATATAAAATTACCGGTGGCAGACCCTTGGCCGGCACCGTGAACATCAGCGGCGCCAAGAATGCCGCCGTTGCCATTCTGCCGGCGGCCCTATTGGTGAAGGGCGTCTGTCGGATCGAGAACATTCCCGATATTTCCGATGTACGCCTGCTGCTGGATATTATGTCCGGCATGGGGGTCCGGGTGAACAAGCCGGAGCCCGGCGTGGTGGAGCTGGACTGCACCGATGTGCCCTACTGCGAGCCCGACGCCGCCCTGGCGGGGCGGATGCGGGCCTCCTATTACCTGCTGGGGGCTCAGCTGGGCCGCTTCGGTCGGTCCCATGTGGCCCTGCCCGGGGGCTGCAATTTTGCCTCCCGGCCCATTGACCAGCACGTCAAGGGCTTCATGGCCCTGGGGGCCGAGGTGGAGGAGACCGAGGACTATGTGGAGGCCCGGGCCGGAGAGGATGGGCTCCGGGGCGGCCGGGTGAACCTGGACGTGGTCTCCGTGGGAGCTACCATCAACATCATCATTGCCGCCGCCACGGTGCCCGGCATTACCGTCATCGAAAACGCCGCCAAGGAGCCCCACATTGTGGATCTGGCCAACTTCCTTAACACCATGGGGGCCAAGATCTCCGGCGCAGGCACCGACGTGGTGAAGATCAAGGGCGTGCCCGCCCTGAAGGGCGGCACCTATTCCATCATCCCCGATCAGATCGAGACCGGCACCTATATGGCTGCCGTTGCCGCCGCCGGCGGCAACGTTCTGATCCGCAATGTGATCCCCAAGCACATGGACTGCATCTCCGCCAAGCTGGCGGAAATGGGGGCCCAGGTCATTGAGTATGACGATGCCATCCGGGTGATCCGCACGGGACCTTTGCGCCGGGCTACGGTGAAGACCATGCCTTATCCCGGGTTCCCCACGGATATGCAGGGGCAGATCTGTGTGTGCATGGCTCTGGCAAGCGGAGTCAGCCGGATCACGGAGAGCATTTATGAGACCCGGTTCTTCGGCTATTGCGAGGAGCTGGCCGCCATGGGGGCCAACATCCAGGTGGCCGGGAAGGTGGCCGTTATCACCGGCTGCGCCCAGCTCCACGGCGCCACCGTCCGGGCCCATGACCTTCGGGCCGGCGCGGCCCTGGTCATTGCGGGCCTGGCCGCTCAGGGAGAGACCTGCGTGACGGACATCCACTATATCGAGCGGGGCTATGAGGATCTTGTGGGAAAGCTCCGGGCCATCGGCGCGGACATTGAGAGAATTGACGATTGAGCTTCACCGGCGCAGAGATGCGCCGGTTTCTTTTTGGGAAAAATTGGAGCTTGCAGGCCATTTTTCCGGATCCCTTGACATTCCTTCGGAACCTGATATTATAATTGTAGGGGCCCCGGGGATATGGGTCCTGAGCGAAAACAAATATATAGAAGAATCGGGAGGAATTTTCATGATCAAAGCAATGTATGGGCGTGCCTTTGAGGTCCTGAAGAAAAAGCCTCTGCGGCTGTGGGGCATCTCCCTGCTGTCTGCGGTCCTGGCTTACCTGGCAGGCATCGGCTTCGCCGGGATCCTGGCCATCGGTCTGGCGGTGGAATGGCTGCTGGACGCGGCAATGGCCAATATTTACCTGAAGGGCCTTCACGGCGAGATGCCGGAAAGCGCGGACCTGTTCGCCACCTTCAAAAAGGACTGTATCGCCCGGACCGCCGGCGGCATGGGCTGGAGGGCTCTGTGGGTGTTCCTGTGGGGGCTGATCCCGATCTGCGGCTTTGTGTTCGGCACCATTAAGAAGTACACCTACGCTTTCACCCCCTACATCCTCCTGCAGCGGCCGGAGGTCAGCGCCACCCAGGCCATTAAGGTCTCCGAGAAGGAGACGGAGGGCTATCGGGGCAAAATGTTCCTGGCGGATTTCCTGGCCATCCTGCTCTTTTCCGTGGCCCTGCTGCTTCTGAACCTGTTGGGACTGATCCCCGTGCTGGGCGTACTGTTCAAGATCGTCTACTTCGCCCTGCTCATCGCCGGTCTGGCCCTGATGCCCCTGTTCCTGGGCCTGGTCCGTGCGGCTTTCTATGAGGAGATCCAGCGCTGCAACGCCGACCCCGCCTACCGGGCAAAGTACTTCGCCCCGGCCCCTGCTGCTCCCGCGGCGCCCGTGGCCGCTCCGGTGCAGCCCGAGGGCCCCGTTTCCTTCTGCCCCAACTGCGGGGCAAAGATCCCGGAGGGCACCGCTTTCTGCCCCAATTGCGGTACAAAACAGAACTGATATTTACGCGAGCCCGCCGGTTTTGCCGGCGGGCTTTCTGCGTAAAAGGCCGATTCTTGTCGAAAATGTCAAAACTCGAACCATAAAATTGTGCAAATTGCTGTGATTTTGGGCGCGCATTTCCGGAAGTTTGGCGTCGGAACCCTTGCAACGGGACGGAGGATGAACTATAATACATGATAAGATCTACCTGCCGTAGGTCTGAAATCCATAAGATTGGAGGACGTTTGAACATGAAAAAGATCATTTGTAAGCGGGAGTATGACACGGAGACCGCCGTGTTGGTCAAGAAGCACACCGTGGGAGCCTTCGGTGACCCCGCAGGCTATGAGGAGTCTCTGTACCAGACGCCCAAGGGACTGTATTTTCTGTACCTCTGCGGCGGCGCTGAATCTCCCTATTGCGCCGAGGACATCAAGTGCCTGGCCAAGAATAAGGTGGACGCTTGGCTGGAAAACCATTGATCCGGTGCGAATCCCGCCCCTGAACGCATTTCAGGGGCGCTTTTTTTGCGTATTTTCCTGGAATGAACCGAACAGTTGCCCTTGATTTGCAGGAACGCCTGGGAATTCCTGCAAATCTCACAAGAAAAGGTCGGGATGTTTTCAGAAGTTTTACACTTTTTTGTATTGCAAGTGTCCGCCTCGTGTGGTATTATGTCAGCGTATATGAGACGCCTGACGCCGCAGATCGCACTGGGCGGAGCCGGGCCGCGCTACCTAGGAAAGGGGAAATCAACATGTTTCAAAGCAAATATCTGGAGTCCGTCTATGCACAGGTCCAGTCCCGAAACGGCAATGAGCCCGAATTTCTGCAGGCTGTAAAAGAGGTCTTTATCAGCCTGGAGCCGCTGATGGAAAAGCACCCGGAGTATGAGGCCGCCGGCCTTCTGGAGCGGTTTGTGGAGCCGGAACGGTTCGTGCAGTTCCGGGTGGCTTGGGTGGACGACGCCGGTAAGGTCCAGGTGAACCGGGGCTACCGGGTCCAGTTCAACTCCGCCATCGGCCCCTATAAGGGCGGTCTGCGGTTCCACCCCTCCGTCAACGCCAGCGTTATCAAGTTCCTGGGTTTCGAGCAGATCCTGAAGAACAGCCTGACGGGCCTGCCCATGGGCGGAGGCAAGGGCGGCAGCGACTTTGACCCCAAGGGCAAGACCGATGCCGAGATCATGCGCTTCTGCCAGAGCTTTATGACGGAGCTGTCCCGGCACATCGGCCAGTTTACCGACGTGCCCGCCGGTGACATCGGCGTCGGCGGCCGGGAGATCGGCTACCTCTTCGGCCAGTACAAGCGGCTGCGGAACGAGTATTCCGGCGTGCTCACGGGCAAGGGCCTCAGCTTTGGCGGTTCTCTGGCCCGGACCGAGGCTACGGGCTACGGCCTGTGTTACTTCACCCAGGAGGCCCTGCGCTGCATGCGGAACGACTCCTTCGAGGGCAAGACCGTAGTGATCTCCGGCTCCGGCAACGTGGCCCTGTACGCCTGCCAGAAGGCCCAGAGCCTGGGGGCCAAGGTGGTGGCCATGAGCGACTCCAACGGCTATGTGTACGATGAGGACGGCATTGATTTTGACCTCATGCGGGACATCAAGGAGCGCCGCCGGGCCCGGATCAAGGTCTACGCCGAAGAAAAGGCCGGGGTCCGGTATGTAGAGGGCTGCCGGAACATCTGGTCCGTGCCCTGCGACATCGCCCTGCCCTGTGCCACCCAGAACGAGGTGGACGGAACGAGCGCCGAGCTGCTGGTGAAGAACGGCTGTACCGTGATCTGCGAGGGCGCCAACATGCCCTCTACCCCCGAGGCCATTGAGGTGTACCTGAAGAACAACATGCTCTACGGCCCCGCTAAGGCGGCCAACGCCGGCGGCGTGGCCACCAGCGGCCTGGAGATGAGCCAGAACAGCCTGCGGCTGGGCTGGAGCTTTGAGGAAGTGGACAACCGGCTGAAGGATATTATGGTGGGCATTTTCCACAACACCTATGACGCCGCCGCCGAGTGCGGCCAGCCCGGCAACCTGATGACCGGCGCCAATGTGGCGGGCTTCCTGAAGGTGGCCAACGCCATGATGGCCCAGGGCATTGTGTAACCCTTTGGTTCTGTATAAAGTTTGGGGCGCCGCGGAAGCGGCGCCCCTTGTCTCACCGTCAGTCGGAGGATACTATGGAAATTTTAGATCTTGTGGATGAAAGCGGGCGGCCCACGGGCCGGACCGCGGCCAGGGCCCAGGTCCATCGATTAGGCCTATGCCACCGGACCAGCCACGTCTGGGTCCTGCGCCGGCGGGAGGGCCGGCGGCAGGTCCTGCTGCAGAAGCGCAGCGAGGGAAAAGACTCCTTCCCCGGCTGCTGGGACTGTTCCAGCGCAGGCCATATTCCGGCGGGGGTGGATTTTGTACCCTCTGCCCTGCGGGAGCTCCGGGAGGAGCTGGGGGTGGAGGCAGAAGCCCGGGACCTGGGCCTCTGCGGCCGGAGGCACACCCGCTATGAAGGGCGGTTCCGGGGCGAACCCTTTTTGGACGATGAGGTCACCAATGTCTACGTTCTCTTGCTGGACCGGGAGACCGAGGATTTCGTGATCCAGAAGGAGGAGCTGTCCCGGGTCCAATGGTTCGA
This sequence comes from uncultured Oscillospiraceae bacterium, assembly GCA_934589155.1. Lineage (GTDB taxonomy): Bacteria > Bacillota > Clostridia > Oscillospirales > Oscillospiraceae > Faecousia. The sequence continues at coordinate 50,323 of CAKTNP010000005.1, forward strand.
TCTGGAGGACCTGACGGGAGCGCTGGAGGCCGGGACCCTGCGGCACTGCATCTATCCGGAGGAGCTGGAGCTGGTCCGGACGGCCATGAGAAAAAGATAGAGAAAAGCAGCGGAAGACCTGGTCTTCCGCTGCTTTTTTATGATGGTCAGATGCCCATTCCCATACCCCGGACGCCGGTGAGATCCTTGACGACCTCCCCCGCAATAATGAGGCCCACCACGGAGGGCACAAAGGCGTTGCTGCCGGGGACCTGCCGCTGCTGAGTACATTTCCGGGCGGTGCCGGGGGGACAGATGCAATGGGCCTTGCAGCTGATGGACATGTCCTCCTGGGGCGGGGTGGGGAGCTCGTCGGAGTAGACCACCTTCAGGCTCTTGATCTTCCGCTTCCGCAGCTCCGACCGCATGACCTTGGCCAGGGGGCAGACCCGGGTCTTATAAATATCCGTCACCCGGAAGGCTGTGGGGTCCACCTTGTTCCCGGCACCCATGGAGCTGATGATGGGGGTCCCTGCCGCCTTGGCGTTGACCACCAGGCACAGCTTGCCCGTCACCGTGTCGATGGCGTCCACGATGTAGTCATACTGGGTGAAGTCAAATTCCCCGGCGGTGTCGGGGGTATAGAAGGTCTTGAAAACGGTGACCTTGCAGTTGGGATTGATGTCCGCCACCCGTTCCGCCGCCACGTCCACCTTATAGTGACCCACGGTTTTTCGGGTGGCATAGATCTGGCGATTGATATTGGTCAGGCACACCCGGTCGTCGTCGATCAGATCCAGAGCACCGACACCGGACCGGGCCAGAGCCTCCACCGTGTAGCCGCCTACGCCGCCGATGCCGAAGACCGCCACCCGGCTGGCCGCCAGCTTCTCCATGGCCTCGTGGCCGAAGGTCAGCTCCGTTCTTGAAAATGCGTTGAGCATGATATTCTCTCCTTTTCTGCCCTATAACCTACGGCAGAGATAGGCTTTCCCCATTGTACCCAATCCCATGGAAAATGTCAATATTCCGGGGGTGTGGGGGCAAAAGAAGGGCCCTTCGCCGGGAATGGGGCGAAGGGCCCTTTTGATAAATGAGACGAGGTCAGGCGGCCGCCGGGGTCAGCCTGCGCTTTAGGCGCCGGGCCACCAACAGGTAGCCCACGATCTGGGCCAGCAGGGTCAGGATCCAGGAAATGGGGTAGGACACATACAGGCAGGAGAGGGTGTGATAGGCGGGGATCCGGAACACGGTGTAGATCCAGACCACACGCATGACACACACGCCCAGGACCGTAATGATCAGAGGCTCCATGGAGGAACCCAGGCCCCGGAGGGCGCCGTTCATCACGTCCATGAGACCGCAGAGGAAATAGGGGGCGCAGACGAAGCTCATACGGGTAATGCCGTACTCAATGGCCTCGGCGGAGTCGGTGATGTAGATGGACAGCAGGGGGCGACCGAAATGGAAGGCGGCCAGGCCGGTGACAAGGCCCACCAGAGTGACCAGAAGCAGGTCGATGCCCACCACCTTATGGACCCGGTCCATTTTCCCGGCTCCCAGGTTCTGACCCACGAAGTTCAGGGTGGTTTGGTGGAAGGCGTTCATGGTGATGTACACGAAGCCCTCGATATTGCCTGCGGCGGCGTTGCCGGACATGACCAGGTCGCCGAAGGAGTTGATGGAGGACTGGATCAGCACGTTGGAAATGGAGAACAGGGAGCCCTGAATCCCGGCGGGGACGCCGATCTTGATGATCTTCACCAGGGCGTCCTTATGAAAAGCCATGGCTTTAAGCTCAAACCGGCAGGCGTCGGTGCGCTTCATCAGGGCCATGACCGTCAGGATGGCGGAAATGGTCTGGGAAATAATGGTAGCCAGGGCCACGCCGGCCACGTCCATTTTCAGGACGATGACGAAAAACAGATTCAGGAACACGTTGACCACACCGGCTACGGTCAGATAGATGAGGGGGCTCTTGGTGTCGCCGGCGGCCCGCAGAATGGCAGCACCGAAGTTGTAGATCATGCTGGAGATCATGCCGCAGAAATAGATCCGCATATAGGTGGCGGACAGGGGCAGCACGTTGTCCGGGGTATCCATAAGCTCCAGGAACCATCGGGCTCCGGCAACGCCCACCACGGTCAAAAAGGCGCCGCTGAGGAAAGCGGCGGGAATGGCAGTGTGGACCACACGGCGGACGGCATCGCTCTTTTTGGCACCCAGGAACTGGGCCACGGACACGCCGGCGCCCACGGACAGGCCGATGAATAAGTTGACGATCAGGTTGATCAGGGCGCCGGTGGCACCCACCGCCGCCACGGAGATGTTGCCGCAGTACTGTCCCACCACCACAAGATCGGCGGCGTTGAACAGCAGCTGCAGGATGCCGGTCAAAATAATGGGGATGGTGTAGACCACGATCTTTTTCAGCAGCGGGCCTTCACACATATTTAAGGTATCGCCTTTCAAAAAAATACGCTCCTTCTTTCCGTAATTCGGATTTATTTTCAGAACGAAGATACTATACTTGTTTTTTTGAAAAAATGCAACAGGTTTCCAGCGCAAAAACTGAAAAAGGTATGAAAAAGTTTGATTTTTTCGGAAAAGTTCTAGAAATGTTGCTTTTGTGTGGGGAATATGGTACAATGAATCAGAATTTGGTCAAAAGCCGGGAGGGGCTGCCGTTGTCTATTGTTTCCGCTTCATTTATACTGTTCCTGGCCGTGCTGACGGCGGTGTATTACCGGATCCCCAGGAGGGGGCAATGGGTGGTACTGCTGGCGGCAAGCGCTCTGTTTTACTGTGCGGCGGGCCTGCGGACGGCGGGCTATATCCTGCTGACAGCTCTGTCTACCTATGGGGCCGCCCTGTGGATCGACCGGGAGGCCCGGACCCAGAAGGCCCGCTTGGCCGCCGGGCGGGAGACTCTGAGCCGGGAGGAAAAGACTGCGCTGAAGAAACGATCGACTCGGAAAAAGCGGCGGATCATGGCGCTGGCCATGGTATTCAACTTTGGAATGCTTTGTGCGTTCAAGTATTTTCATTTTGCCCTGGCTCAGGTGAATCATCTTATCGGGGCCTTTGGCGGGCGAGAGATCCTGGATACCTTCCAGATTCTGGTGCCTCTTGGGGTGTCCTTCTATACCTTCCAATCCATGGGATACCTGGCGGACGTGTATTGGGGAAAAGCTGAGGCCCAAGGAAATTTCGGAAAGCTCCTGCTGTTCGTGTCCTTCTTTCCCCAGATCACCCAGGGACCTATCAGCAGCTATTCGGAGCTGGCGGATCAGCTCTATGCGCCCCACAGCTTTACCTATGAAAACTATGCCTGGGGTGCCCAGCGGATGGTCTGGGGCTATTTTAAGAAAATGGTGCTGGCCAACATGCTGGCCCCCTGGGTCAATGCCGTGTTTCAGAATTATGAGAGTTACGGCTCCCCGGCGGTGCTGGTGGGCATTTTCTGTTACAGTATGCAGATCTATGGAGACTTCTCCGGGTATATGGACATTATGTGCGGCCTGTGCCAGATCCTGGATATCCGGCTGACGGAGAACTTCGACCGGCCCTATTTCTCCAAATCCATTGCCGAGTACTGGCGGCGGTGGCACATGAGCCTGGGAACCTGGTTCAAGAATTACATCTATTATCCCATAGCCGTATCCGGCTGGAACAAAAAGATCGGGAAATGGGCCCAGAAAAAGCTGGGAAAGACCGTGGGCCGAACCCTGCCCGCTTCCATTGCCCTAGTGGCGGTTTGGCTGACCACGGGCCTGTGGCACGGAGCCAGCTGGGGCTATATCGCCTGGGGCGGCGTCAACGGCCTGTTCATTATTTTCTCGTTGTGGATGGAGCCGGTGTATGCCAAAACGAAGAAGGCTCTGGGCATTCGGGAGGGCTCCGGCTGGTTCCGGGCTTTTCAGGTGATTCGGACCTTCCTACTGGTATCCTTTATTAAGGTCCTGCCGGAGGTGGGAGGACTGCGCCGGGGCCTGGGCCTGTGGAAACGGGCCTTTGCAGCCTGGAGCCTGCCCAAATCGGTGGGGGAGCTGTTCCCCTATGGCGTTACGAAAGAGCAGCTGTGTGTTGTGGCGGCAGCGGTGGGGCTGGTGTTCCTGACCAGCCTGTTCCAGCGAAGGGAGCCGGTCCGGGCCCGGTTCAACCGACTGCCTCTGGCAGCCCGTGCGGCGGTCTTAGGCATTCTGCTGTTCTTAATCCTGTATTTCGGCGTTCCGGCCTCCGGCAGTGTGGGAGGGTTCTTGTATGCGCAATTTTAGAAAGACGCTGATCTCCACCCTGGCTGTGCTGCTGTGCTTTGCTCTGCTGGTGGGGATTGCGGAATGGCCCTATTTTACAAAAGAAGGGTATTATTACCAGGACGCCAAGGTCCGGCGGCAGATGGCAGGGTCCATTGACACTATCGTGTCCGGGGCCTCGCAGGGCCTTCGGGCCATTGACCCCAGGACGCTGGATGAGGTCCTGGGCTGCTCGGCCTATAATTTAAGCTCCGTACTGGACACCATGAAGGGCCGGTATCAAATGCTGAAATATGAATTGGACCGGAATCCCGTGGATACGGTAATTTTGGAGCTGTCCTACAATGCCCTGACCCGGGGCAACGGGACCACGGGCTATGAGGGAAATCTGTACCATCTGGGACGGATGGACAACGCATGGCAGTACCTGTCCTTCTTTATCATGGACGTGAGGCCCGAGGACTACGTGCAGACCCTGTATGACACCGTGAACCGGGGCATTACGGTCTGGAAGCAGATGGCGACCGGGACTCTGACCCGGCCGGTGCAGTATGAGACCCACGGCTTTGTGCCTTGCGCCACGGCTACGGCCCAACCGGAGCCGGAGGAATACCCGGCCCTTTATCACACCAAGGAGTTGGACCTGGACAAAAACGAGGAGGATCTGAAGTGGCTGACCAGGACTCTGGAGCTGTGCCGGGAGCGGAACATTCGGGTGATCCTGGTTACGACGCCGGTATCTGAGGGGCGGCTGTGGGAGTACGACGGATACGACACGGTGCGGTCCTGGTACCGGGAACTGAGCGAGGCATGGGGCCTTTCGTTTTACGACTTCAACCTATATAAGGATAAGGTGAGCCATTACCCGGAGGATACCTCATTCTATGACAAGGGCCATATGAGTCTGGAGGGAGCGGAGGTGTTTTCCCGGGATCTTGCGGAGGTCCTGGACAGGGCCGACCGGGGAGAGGATGCGGACGGACTGTTCTACGACAGCTATGAGGAAGCCATCCGAGAAAGATGGGAGGCGCTGGGCAAATGAACTCCGTATTGGAATATTTGACCGCGGCGGCGGAACGCTGCCCGGAGAAAACCGCCTTTTCAGACGGAACGGTTAGCCTGACTTATGGTCAGGTGCTGGACCAGGTCCGGACCGTGGGAGCCTGGGTGGCCGGGAATGTAGCCGCGGGGAGCCCCGTGGGGGTGTGGGCCCGGCGGACGGTATATACGCCGGTGCTGTTCTTGGGGACCGTCCTGGGGGGCTGCTTTTATGTGCCTCTGGATCCCGGCCTGCCTGGGCCGAAGCTTGGGAAGATCCTGACCCACTGCGCACCCCCGGTGATCCTGGCGGAGGAGGAGCCGGAGCTGCCGGAGGGGCTGGCCTACTCCGGATCCGTGGTGACCCTGGGTAAGATCGGCGGCCAGGCCCAGGGCCTTCCCTGCCCGAAAGACGGTGAGGATCCCCAGGCCCCTCTGTACCTCATTTATACCTCCGGCTCCACGGGAGAGCCCAAGGGCGTCCTGAAGAGCCACGGCTCCGTTATCAGTTTTTTGGAGGCTTACGAAAAGACCTTCGGCTTCTCCACGGAGGAGGTCATCGGCAATCAGAATCCATTCTGCTTTGACGCCTCCGCCAAGGACCTGTACCTGACCCTGTATCTGGGGGCCAGAATGGAGATACTGGATACTACTCTGTTCTCCTTCCCGGTACGACTGGTGGAAGAAATGAACCGCCGGGGAGTGACCTTCATCAGCTGGGTGCCTTCGGCCCTGTCCATCGTCAGTCAGCTGGGGACCTTTCGGGAGATCCTGCCCGCCACCCTGCGGCGGGTGTTCTTTGTGGGAGAGGTTTTTCCCATGAAACAGCTGAACCGCTGGCGGCAGGCACTGCCCCAGGTCCAGTTTGTGAACCTATACGGGCAGTCGGAGCTGGCGGGGATCTGCTGTTATTATGAGGTCCGGGGGGATTACGCAGACACCGACAGTCTGCCCATGGGAAGGCCCCTGTGCAACAGCCGGATCTATCTGTGCAGGGACGGCAAGGTGATCCGGGAGCCGGGGATCCTGGGGGAGCTCTATGTGGCATCGCCGGCTTTGGCGTTGGAATACTATCGGGACCCGGAGAAAACGGCAGCGGCGTTTCAAACTCTGGAGCTGGAGCCCGGCAGACCGGAGCGGGTGTTCCGCACCGGGGATCTGGCCCAGTACCGATCCGACGGACTGCTGGTTTTCGGTGCCCGGAGAGACCACCAGATCAAGCATATGGGCCACCGGATCGAGCTGGGAGAGATCGAGGCGGCAGCGGGGGCCCTGGAGGATGTGGTCCGGTGCTGCTGTATCTATGATGGGGAGCGGTCCAAAATCGTGCTGTTCTGCCAGCTGACGCCGGGGTCCTGCATGAACAATCGGGATATTCTGCATAAATTAAAGGAACAGCTTGCAGGCTACATGGTGCCGAATCGGGTCCGGATTTTGCCGGAGATCCCGCTGAACCCCAACGGAAAGATCGATCGGCCCGCATTGGCCGGCCGTTTATAAGTCGGGGAATACCGGAAAGAAGGTGAAAATATGGACGAATTGATGGATATACTCAATGAGATCGATCCGGATGTGGACTATGAGACGGAGACCCGGCTCATCGATGATAAGGTGCTGGACTCCTTCAGCATCGTGTCCTTGGTGTCGGAGATCTCCGACGCCTTTGACATTGAAATCAGTCCCAAGTATCTGGTGCCGGAGAATTTTAACAGCGCCGAGGCTATGTGGGATATGATCCAAAGGATCCGGGAGGAGGAGTGAGCTTTCCGGAGAGCGAAATATGCCCCAGCCGCCGGGACCAACGGGTCCCGGCGGCTGGGGCTTTTTGCGGCAGGAGAGGGGAAAGAGCGGCGGAGCGGAGGGGCCTGGCCCTGCGGCAGAGTGGAGCTTTTGGCTGTCCGAGAGGGAGAAGAGCCGGGGCGGGGCAGGACTCATCGATTGAATAATACTTCACATTAAAAGATAGAGACAATTTGTATCTCACAGAAACATGAAATCCACAAAAGACATCGATTTATATATATATATATATAAAGAAGCAAAAGTCGCAAAGATAAAAGAAAAACAAAAAGGAATAAAATGGAAAAAATTATGCAGGATGGGCCCGGTACCCCTTGCATTTCTATGCACGATGTGGCATAATGAACCCCGTAAATTCATAGTTCGTTAACACTTTAGTGTGATAGCGGGCAAAGGAAAGGATGCGAATACAATGAGAAAGAAACTGACTGCACTGCTGCTGGCCTGCCTGCTGCTGGTCGGCATGGTGCTGCCGGTATCCGCCGCGGAAACCCCGGTGCTTTACGGCACCGTGGAAGCCATGGGCGGTACGGTAACAGTCACGATCCGTCTCAAAGGCGGCGCCGATGTGGGCAGCGGGGCTTTCAGCCTCAGCTACGACACGTCGCTGACCCTTGAGAAGGCGGAAAAGGGCTACAGCCTCTCCGCCGTGAACACCAAGCAGCCCGGCAAGATCCAGTGCAACTGGGTCGGCACCGTGGGAGAGAAGGACCAGACGGTCTTGACCCTGACCTTTACGAAGGCTGCCAAAAAGGACTATGTATTCCACGTGACCGGCGCCAAGGTGGCGGCCAAGGAATACAACTCCACCCAGATCAAGGACTTTGACCTGAAGCTCCAAGGCGGCAGCACCTGCCCCGCTGAAGCCTATAAGGATGTGGACCTGGACAGCTGGTATCATGACGCCGTGGACTATGTGCTGGAGAACAACCTGATGGTGGGCACCAGCGCCACCACGTTTGCGCCCAACGTTCCCCTGACCCGTGCCATGGTGGTGACCATTATGGGCCGGGCCGCCGGGATCAAGGCCGCCGATTACACCGGCACCAGCTTCAAGGATGTGGAAGAGGGCGACTGGTACGCTCCCTATGTCCAGTGGGGCAGCAAGCAGGGCCTGGTGGCCGGCTATGCCGACGGCACCTTCAAGCCCAATCAGAACGTGACCCGTGAGGAAATGGTTTCTCTGCTGTACCGCTTCTGGATGAGCCAGGGCCACGTGTATAAGACCAATACCGATGTGCTGAAGGGCTTCAAGGACGCCGACATGGTGGCCTCCTGGTCCGAGAGCGCCATGTGCTGGGCCGTGGAGAACGGCGTGGTCAGCGGCGTCGGCGGCGGGAAGCTGAATCCCAAGGGTCAGGCCACCCGTGCCCAGTTTGCGCGGATCATGATGGTCTATCTGGAAAAACTCGCCTGAAAGGAGCAAAGATAGCGTATGAAAAAGAATATGAAACGGCTGGTCTCCCTGCTCCTGGTCCTGTGCATGGTGGTGGGCCTCATGAGCGGCCTGGGCGTCATGGCAGACGAGACCCAGGACCTGAACTATGAGCAGATCGACAGCGACAGCGTAAAGCTGTTCCAGCAGGATGAGGCCCGGGGCACCGACGCGGAGGAGGAAGTTCCCTACGCCGATACGGACATGGTCCGTGCCTTTGTGGTCATGGAAGGCAAGCCCGTGCTGCAGCAGGGCTTCAGCACCGAGGGCATTGCCTACAACACTGCGGCTATGGCCGCAGCCCAGACCCTGAAGGCGAAGCAGGCCGTTGTGGCGGCCCAGATCTCCTCCAAGATCCTGGACGGTGAAAAGCTGAACATTCACTGGAACCTGACCCTGGCGGCCAACGCCATGTCCGTGGAGCTGCCCTATGGCAAGCTGGCCGAGACGGCCCAGCTCCCCGGCGTCAAGGACGTGTTCCTGGTGCCCCAGTATGAGCTGGATCCCCGGGAAGAGGCGGATCTCAACACCATCTCCTCCGGCACCATGGTGGGCAGCTACAACACCTGGTTGGAGGGCTACACCGGCGCCGGCAGCCGGATCGCCGTTATCGATACCGGTATCGACAGCGACCACCCCTCCTTTAACGGCGACGCCTTCGACTACAGCCTGAAGGTCACCGCCACCAAGAACGACAAGAAGGTCTCCGACTACAACCTGCTGACCGCTTCCGAGATCAGCGATCTGCTGCCGAAGCTCCACGCCGCCGAGCGGATGGAGGGCCTCACCGGCCGGGACCTGTACGTCAACGACAAGATCGCCTACGGTTTCAACTACATTGATTCCGATCTGGACATCACTCACGACAACGACGGCTCCAGCGACCACGGCACCCACGTTTCCGGTATCGCCACCGCAAACCGCTACGTGAAGCAGGCCGACGGCACCTATGCCTACGCCGACAACGGCGTTGTGGGTATTGCCCCCGACGCCCAGCTGCTGACCATGAAGGTCTTCGGTAAGGGCGGCGGCGCCTTTGCCGACGACTACATCGCCGCCATTGAGGACGCCATCATCCTGGGCTGCGACAGCGTGAACCTGTCCCTGGGTTCCGCTGCCGTAGGCTTTACCACCACCGGCGAGGAGTACTTCGACGGCGTCATGGACGCACTGTCCGAGTCTGACACCGTGGTCACCATCTCTGCCGGCAACTCCGGCAACTGGGCTGAGTATACCCCCAACGGTTACCTCTATGCCGAGGATGCCAATACCGACCGTGTGGGTTCCCCCGGCGCCTATGAGAACGCCCTGACCGTGGCCAGTGTGGACAACACCGGCAACACCGCGGCCTACTTCTCCGTGGGCGAGGGCAAGTATACCTACGCCGACGGCGCAGGCAAGAACTTTGCAGGCGGCGCCACCTGCAAGAGCGCCGCGTTCACCACTCTGGACAAGAGCGAGAACAAGACCGGCACCGAGTACGACTATGTGTTCATCGGCGATCCCACCGATCCCGACGATACCGTGAAATACGGCGGCGCTAAGACCGACTTCAACGGCACTGCCGGTAAGATCGTCTTTGTCTCCCGGGGCAACGGCGTTGCCTTCACCGACAAGCAGAACTACGCTTATCTCGCCAAGGCGGCCGCCATTGTTGTTTATAATAATGTAGACGGCTACGATGCCATCTATGCGGCCTGCGAGAAGTCAACTCCCTTCATCACCATCCACAAGAACCAGATGGAGGCCATCCTGGCCGCATCCTCCAAGGATGCGAACGGCGTCTGGGGCGGCAAACTGACGGTCTACGGCTCCGGCGTGTACACCGACACCAATGCCACCGGCGGCGTGATCACCATGAGCGATTTCAGCTCCTGGGGCGTGCCCGGTGACCTGAGCCTGAAGCCCGAGATCGCGGCTCCCGGCGGCAATATCTATTCCAGCGTTACCGACGGCAAGTATGACGTCAACAGCGGTACCTCCATGGCGGCTCCCTCCGTAGCCGGTCAGGCCGCAGTGGTGGCACAATACATCAAGGAAAACGGCCTGGCCGAAAAGACGGGCATGACCGTCCGGGCCCTGGCCCAGAGCCTGATGATGGGCACCGCCACGCCCGTGATGGATCCCGAGATGGAGAGCGTGGAGTATTCTCCCCGGCGGCAGGGCTCTGGCCTGGCCAACGTGGAAAACGCCGTGAACACCCCCACCTACGTGACCGTGAACGGCTATGAGGACGGCAAGGTCAAGATGGAGTTCGGCGACGATCCCGACCGGGAGGGCACCTACAGCTTTTCCTTCCAGGTCCACAACATGACCGACAAAGCCGTGACCTACAAGATGAGCGGCAGCATGCTGGCACCCTATGTGTTCGAGAATGAGGGTACCAAGTATATTGCCACCAGCGACATCAACATTGACGGCGACTTCGCCTTTGTTTCCGGCAATTCCGGCTTCGATCCCAACGGCGACGGCAAGCTGGATACCGGCGATGTGATGGCCATCCTGAACTACGCCGTGGATCAGGCCCAGCTGGAGGATCCCGAGAGCGCGGACTTCAACGGCGACGGCGTTACCGATGAGGTGGACGCCCAGATCCTGAACGACATCCTGAACGGCGGCAGCTACAACGGCATCACCCTGGAGATCCTGAAGGGCGTGAACACCGTGACCGTGCCCGCCAACGGCACCGCTTCCGTGACCGTGACCATGAGCCTCAGCGAGGACGGCCGGGCCTACATGGAAGAGAACTTCGTCAACGGCAACTACGTGGAAGGCTATGTGTACCTGGACGCCGTGGCCGACGCCGAGGGCAAGGTGGCTGTGTCCCAGTCCATCCCCTTCCTGGCCTACTACGGCAACTGGACCGATCCGTCCATGTTCGACAACTTCGTCTATGCCGAGGATGTGTACAACGCCGACGCCCATAAGTACATGTCCCAGAACGTGGTCAACTACTACAACCTGAAGAAGACCAACGGCACCATAGCCCTGGGCGTCAACGCCTACGCCAGAGACACGGAGTTCATTGCCGACCGGACTGCCGTTCGGACCGGCGACAGCCTCATGACCATGACCTACTCTCTGACCCGGAACGCGGAGGATCTGTTCTACACCATCTCCAACGCCGAGGACGGCACGGTCTATTTCTCCAAGGAGTACGGCTCTCAGTACGGCGCATACTACTACACCAACGGCAGCAGCTGGCAGTCCACAGCCACCACCAAGGGCCTGTACTGGAACTTCACCGACGAAAACGGTGATCCTCTGCCTGACGGTACCAAGCTGAACCTGAGCCTGACCGCGATCCCTGAGTATTACACCCCCAGCGCGGACGGCAGCTACACCGGCCTGGGTAAGGGCGCCACCTGGAATACCAAGGTCACCATCGATAACGAGGCGCCTGTGGTTTACCAGATGTTCTATGCCAGCAGCGCGGACGGCAGCAAGACCATCAACGTGGTGGCCCAGGATAACCAATACATCGCGGCCATCCAGATCATCAAGGCTGACGGCAGTGCCATGATCGGCTCCCTGTGCCCCAACCAGCAGACCGCCAACGAGAGACTGGCCCTGGCCTTCAACGCCGAGAGCCTGCTCAGCGAGGGCAAGGTCATCATCGCCGTGGTGGACTACGCCGGCAACGCCAGCGCCTACATGGTGGAGCTGGGCAAGGGCGGCGGCGAGGATCCGGAGCCGGATCCCAGCGTGGGCCTCAACGGTTTCTTCGCCTTCAATACCACCAACAACACCTGGTCCCGGTTCGAGCCGGATACTGCCAGCACCCCCGAAATCGCCGCTGAGGCCGACCAGATGTACGCTGCCGCCGAGTATGTGGACGGCTACACCGTGGCCTGCACCACCGCCAGCGACACCACCAACAAGAGCTACCTCACCGTTATGGAGCATGGCAAGTTCAAGCCCACCGTGGTCAGCATGATCGACGGCGTGCTGATCGACATGGCCTATAACAAGGCGGACGGCAACCTGTACGCCCTGGCATCCCTGGTGGGTGAGGACGGCAGCCCTGAGTACGGCGTCCTCGTGAAGGTGAACTACTTCACCGGCGAACTCACCAAGGTGGGCTCCATCAACAGCGACATGATGCCCAGCAGCCGGTCCGGCGATGTACCTCAGGTCATTGCCTGCGACGACGACGGCACCTTCTACATCATCAACTCCTCTACCCTGTCCAGCAAGGTGAACCTCTACAAGTTCAACCTGACCGAGGACGGCGAGATCGGCGAGATCACCAAGCTGGGCAAGGTGGGCCAGTCCCTGAACTACCTCCAGTCCATGACCATCGACCACTCCACCGGCAAGCTGTACTGGGCCCGGTTCTACGGCACCTTCAGAAGATATGCGGAGCTATACGAACTGGACAAGACCACCGGCAAGGCCACCAAGATCTCCGACCTGCCCGGCGAGACTACCGCTATGTATGTGGTCCGTGGTCAGGGCGGCAGCACCGAGACCACCGACAAGGTGGAGCGGATTCAGATCTCCCAGACCTCCGCTACCATGTACTCCGGCTATCAGCTGAATCTGGAAGCCTACGTTACGCCTTGGAACCTGACGGACCGCAGCGTGACCTGGACCTCCTCCGATCCCGAGGTGGCCTCCGTCAGCGACAGCGGCCTGGTCAAGGCTCTGAAGGCCGGTACCACTACCATTACCGTTACCTCCAACCTGGACAAGAGCTTCTCCGCCAAGTGCGAGATCACCGTGCTTCAGAACAGCACCACCCTGTCCGGTGTGGTCCATGACGAGACGGGCGAGACCTACTTCGCCACCATCGACGCGGACTCCGCCGCCTACACCAAGGATTCCGCCGCCACAGAGGACGAGATCTTCTCCGCCGTAATGGTGGGCGATCAGCTCATGGTCTGCGGTACCAACGGCCTGTACAACGTGGACGTGGAAAACGGCTACGCCATGGAGAAGCTGACCGACATGCAGGAGGATGTGGTGTTTACCGACATGGCATATTCTCCCCACCTGGATCTGACCCTGGGCACCTACGGCACCTACGTGCTGATGGTGGATCCCACCGCACAGTACGGCTATGCCGGCGCCTGGAACCTGAAGAATTCCTTCTCCACCCTGGCGGGCATCACCTACGCGGGCCACGACAACACCTACGACTACTTCTACCTGCTCTCCGGCAACGGCAGCCTGTACCTGGCGGGCCTTCGGGAGGGGGAAGAAGAGGGCAGCTATGATCTGGGCCTGCTGAGCATCCTCACCACCGATAAGTCCCTGGCGATCACCGGTCAGTACATGTACCAGTCCCTGTTCTATGATCTGGACACCGGCTGGATCTACTGGGCCCGGTATGATGACAGCACCGAGAGCTCCAGCATCATCGCCATCAACGAGGATACCGAAGAGGTGGTGCTCCGCGGCACCTTCGACGACGCCGCTTGGCCGGTGGTTGGCCTGTACAACGCCAAGGCCGCCGTCACCGACGCGGATCGTACCGGAGCGTATAACTTCAGCGAGAATAGCAGCCTGGCACCGGACCTGGCATTGGGAGAGCCCATCGAGGCAATCCCCGCAGAGAGCATCACCTCTCTGGCGGACTGAGTCCAGAATAGGAGGAAACCATGAAACAACTGTTTAAGCGGGTTTTGTCCCTGCTTTTGGTGGTCTGCCTCCTGTGCACCGCGATCCCCTCTGCCCTTGCGGCAGAGGGCGACCGGTTCACAGATGTGGGCGAGAACCACTGGGCCTACAGCGTGATCAAGGAAGCCGTGGATGCCGGTTACTTCGCCGGTGTCAGCGACACGGAATTCGCTCCGGAAGCCGTGCTGACCCGTGCCATGCTGGTCTCCATTATGGCCCGTGCCGCCGGTGTGGACCTGGACGACAGCCAGGCCACGGAGTTTGACGATGTCCCCGCGGGGACCTGGTATACCGGCGCCGTGGCCTGGGCCGCCAAGAACGGCGTGGTGTACGGCAACGGTAACGGCAGCTTTGCGCCTAACCGCCCCGCCACCCGGCAGGAGACCGCAGCCATTTTCTACCGCTTCCTGAAGCTCATGGGCAAGACCCTGGAGCAGAAGGAGGAGGAAAAGGAATTTAACGATAAGGCGGACATTGCCGACTGGGCCAAGGACTCCGTCAAGGTCATGCAGATGGCGGGCGTGCTTTCCGGCTATCCCGACGACACCTTCCGCCCCCTGAATTATCTGACCCGGGCCGAGGCGGCCTCTCTGCTGGTCCGCTTCATGAAGGCGGCCCAGGAGCCTGCGGAGCCCACGGAGCCTACCGAGCCCACGGAGCCCCAGGATGACCGGATCCACGTGACCTTCGTTTCCGAGCACTGCGATGTCACCGTGGAGGGCGAGACCGTCACCGAGCTGACCCTGCCCGAGGGCGTGGACTTTGTGGAGTTCATCGTCCGGGCCCGGGACGGCTATGAAGTCTATGACGTCACTCCCTCCGGCGGCCGCATGAGCCAGACCGGCAGCAACTATGTGGTGGCCGGGCTCACCGAGGATGTGACCATCACCATCACCGACGGCGTGACCCAGCGGACCGTGACCTTCAACGCCAACAATGGCACCGATGCCGTTCAGGTGAAGGTCCCCAACGGTCAGGCCGTGGAGAAGCCCGCCGACCCCGTGAAGGAAGGGGACACCTTCCTGGGCTGGTATTCTGCCAGCGGCGAGGAGTGGGACTTCACCCAGCCAGTGACCTCCAACATGACTCTGTTCGCCTATTGGCTCAATGACACCTATGTGGGCGCCACGGTGTATGTGGATCCCGTAAACGGTAAGGACAGCAACGACGGCCAGTCCGAGGAGACCGCTCTGAAGACCTTTGACGCCGCTGCGGCCATGATCTCCCCCAAGGTCACCGACGGCACGATCTGGATCATGGGAACCATGGACATTACCGACGAAGAGACCTGGGACCTGACGGGCCGGGACTGCGTGGTCAAGCGCGCGCCCTCCTGCACCGGCAATATGTTCAATGTGAAGGGCGGCAGCCTGACCTTGAAGGGCATCACCATTGACGGCAACGGCGAGAACGTCAAGACCAACAACGTGTTCTACATCTGCGAGGACGGCACCGTGACCATCGAGGACGGCGCTGTGATCACCAACTGCTACGGCAGCCAGGGCGGTGCCTTCTCCATGAAGGACGGCAGCACCCTGATCATGAATGGCGGCAAGATTGCAAATAATACCGCAAACCTTACCGCTGGTGCCATTTATATGAGCAGCTACAATGCGGATAAGTGCACCACCTTCATTATGAACGGCGGCGAGATCTCCGGCAACACAGCTAACTCCGTCGGCGCTGTGATCAACGTCATCGGCAGCAAGCCCGCACGGATCGAGCTCAATGGCGGCGTGATCGAGAACAACCTGGTCAAATCCACCAATCAGAATGCTACTGTTATGTCTGTCAGTGACAATACGACGATGCTGGTGGGCGGCGTGGTGATCCGGGGCAATCATGGCTCTGCCGACCAGTCGATCAATGCCATTACTACCAGCGGCAGCCTGGTTACTGTGAAGCCTACGGCAGACACCGTCCTGGAGAACGCTATTTTCCTGCAAAATAACTCCGTGGCCGCCAAGGATATCAGCATCCTGGTTCCCGAGGGCCTTTCCAAGCTCAGCGGCAAGCTGCCCGTGGCGGTGGCCAAGGAATTTGTGAACGCCAAGATCCTCCGGGGCGGCACCGGCGACGACGCCTACACCCTCCAGCAGAGCGACCTGGACAAGGTCCAGATCGTCAACGACATTGAGAACGCCTTTTATCTGGGCATTGACAAGGACACCAACATGGCCCAGTTCATGCTGGTTCCCAGCGACGACATCGTGGCCTATGTGAACGGCCAGAAGGGCAGTGACGACAATAACGGCCTCACTGTATCCACTCCCGTGAAGACCCTGAACAAGGCAAAGGAAGTGCTGAAGGCCCAGATCGCCGCCGCCGGGGACATTCCCGAGGACGCCAAGTTCGTGATCTCCGTGGTGGGCCGGGTCGACGTGACCGCCGACGGCACTTTGGGTTTTGCCGATTTTGGTGAGAACGCCTCCCGCTGCGTCATCCGCCGGGATGCCACCAACACCAGCGCCTGTATGTTCAGCATCAAGAACGGTGCCAAGGTCACCATTGACAACCTGGTGGTCGACGGCAACACTACATACCTGAGACAGGAAGTAAACTCCGTGTTCAGCATTGAGGGCGGCGCCCAGGTCACTGTGGGCAGCGACCTGGAGGTCCGGAACTGCCTCTTCACCGCCGGCGGCAGTGTGTTCCAGATGAGCTCCGACAAAGAGCAGACCCTGCTGACTGTCAACGGCGGCTGGTATCACGACCTGAAGGGCTACAACGGCGTGTTCATCATGGGCAATTGCTCCGGCATGTCCACCCACCAGCGGGCCAAGTGCGTGGTCAATGACTGCCTGGTGGAGAACATCACCGGCACTTACGGCACGATCCTTGCCTTGAAGGCAACGGACGTCGTGATCTGCGCCGGTACCTTCCGGAACATCAATATGTCCAACGGTGTGGGACAGCTTGCCTGCCTGGTTGGCAGTACCACCACCCGCTACAAGGCCAGCCTGACCATCAGCCCTGCGGCTGAGGGCAAGAAGCTGAGCTATGAGGGCGGCATCTGGCTGGCCAACGACGACGACAATGACGGCAGCGTCAGCCTCATCGAGGACTGCTATGTGGGAATCGACGGGCCCATGAACCAGGACATCGTCGTGGACGGCTCCATGATGATGTGGGGCACTACCGTGGCCGGCGGTGTGGACGGCTATAAGCTCACCGAGAGCGACCTTAGCCATCTGTCCGTGGTTTCCGGTGATGTGCTGGCCCTGAACACCCGCACCAATACCATCGGCATCGCAAAGATCCGCTAACCCAATTAAGACAAGCCCTGCGGCTCCGGCCGCGGGGCTTTCTCTATGCTCCAGGGGGCGGGAGAGGGGCAAAGGATGAGACCCATTTTATGAATATTCCGAAAATGATTGGGGAAATCCAAAATTAAAGGTTGTCAACCGGCCGGGATTATTATAGAATAGAGCGTAGAAACGAAAGGAGAGCATATTATGCCTGAATTAAAATATAAGCGTATTCTGCTCAAAATCAGCGGCGAAGCCCTGGCCGGGGGCCAGCACCGGGGCCTGGACTTCGACACCATCGGCCAGGTTTGCGACGCCGTGAAGACCTGTGTGGATATGGGCGTCCAGGTGGGCATCGTGGTCGGCGGCGGCAACTTTTGGCGGGGCGTCAAGGACGGCGGCGACCGGATGGTCCGGGTTCGGGCGGACCACATGGGCATGCTGGCCACCACCATCAACGCCCTGGCCGTGGCGGACAGCCTGGAACAGCGGGGCGTGGAGGTCCGGGTCCAGACCGCCGTGGAAATGCGGGCCATCGCCGAGCCCTATATCCGGGGCAAGGCTATTTCCCATCTGAACAAGGGGCGGGTGGTGGTCTTCGGCTGTGGCACCGGCAACCCCTTCTTCTCCACGGACACCGGCGCTGCTCTGCGGGCGGCGGAGATCGACGCCGACGCCATTTTGCTTGCCAAGAACATTGACGGCGTGTACTCTGCGGATCCGGCAAAGAACCCCACAGCCACCCGCTTTGACGAGATCACCTATGACGAGGTCCTGTCCCGTCACCTGGCGGTGATGGACTCCACCGCTACGTCTTTGGCTATGGACAATCACATTCCCCTGGTCGTTTTCGCCCTGAAGGACCCCCAGAATATCGTCCGGGTAGTAGAAGGCGAAAAGGTTGGCACGCTTGTAAAGGAGGCATAAACAATGGATTTCAAGGAATTTGAACGGAAAATGGACAAGACCATGGAGGTGCTCCAGGAGTCCTTCGGCTCCGTCCGGGCCGGTCGGGCCAACGCCCGGGTTCTGGATCGGATCGAAGTGGAATACTATGGAGTGGAGACCCCTGTGGGCCAGGTGGGCACCATTTCCTCCCCGGATCCTCGGACCCTGGTGATCCAGCCCTGGGATTCCAGCCTGCTCAAGAAGATCGAGAAGGCCATCCAGACCTCCGATCTGGGCATCAATCCCCAAAATGACGGCCGGGTGATCCGGCTGGTGTTCCCCCAGCTGACGGAGGAGCGCCGGAAGGATCTGACCAAGCAGGTCCGCAAGTACGCCGAGGAGGCCAAGGTGGCCGTTCGGAATCTGCGCCGGGACGGCATGGACGCCCTGAAGAACGCAAAGAAGAAAAACGAGATCACCGAGGACGACCAGAAGAAGGGCGAGAAGGATCTCCAGACCCTGACCGACAAGTACATCAAGAAGATCGATGAGGCCTGCGAGGCCAAGGAAAAGGAGCTTATGGTACTGTAAGCCATAGGCGGTTCGGGCACGGCCCGCAGCTCTACAACGCCGCAAAGGCCGCCGCACGGCGGCTTTTGCTGTAAAGGAACGAAAACATGGGATTGTTTGGAAAAAAAGAAAAGACCCTGGATCGGGCGGTGCCCCGGCACATTGCCATTATCATGGACGGCAACGGCCGCTGGGCCAAGAAGCGTGGTCTGCCCCGGACGGCGGGCCACGGGGCGGGGGCGGAGACCTTCCGCCGGATCGCCAATTACTGCCGATCCATCGGCGTGGAGTATCTGACGGTCTACGCCTTTTCCACGGAGAACTGGAAGCGGAGCCAGGAGGAGATCACCGGGATCATGACCCTGCTCCGGAAGTATCTGGAGGAATCCCTCCGGGATATGGAGAAGAACCAAGTGCGCTTCGTGTTCTTTGGAGATACCACCCGACTGAGCCCGGAGCTCCAGGAGCTGATTCGGGATACGGAGGAGCGGTCGGCCAAGTATGGGGGGGTCCAGGTGAACTTTTGCCTGAACTACGGAGGCCGGGACGAAATCGTCCGAGCTGCCCGGCGCTTTGCCCAGGACTGCGAAAAGGGCCTGTGCCACCCGGAGGATCTGACGGAGGAGAAATTTTCGGACTATCTGTACTCTGCCGGGGTGCCGGATCCGGAACTCATCATCCGGCCCAGCGGGGAGGAGCGGACCAGCAATTTTCTGCTGTGGCAGTCCGCTTATTCCGAATACGTGTTTTTGAACGTGCTGTGGCCGGACTTTACCCCCCAGGATCTGGAACACGCCATTGACGAATTTAACCGGCGCTCCCGCCGGTTTGGAGGGACGAAATAGAGATGAAAACCCGGGTTTTGGCGGCGGCAGCCCTGCTGCCCCTGCTTCTCATCATTGTATTGGCTCTGCCGTCGGTGTTTACGGCGATCCTCTTCGGCGCCGCCGCGGCGGTGGCGGCCTATGAACTGCTGTACCGCACGGGCCTTGTGAAAAATATCCGGCTGGTGGCCTACTCGGCACTGGCGGCGGTAGGGGTATCTTTCTGGGGCTGGATGGGCTGCCCCCAGGTCTGGGCCGTGGCGGGAATCTTTCTGTTTACGGCGCTGATGTTTGGAGAGCTGCTGATGGCCCACACGCAGCTCCGGTTTGAAAAGGTGGCTCTGTGCTATGCGGCAGGGCTTCTGGTGCCCTATCTTCTGACCTCTCTGGTACGGATTCGGGCCATGGACGGGGGGAAGTTCTACATACTTACCGCCTTTGTGATCGCCTTTATGGCGGACTCCGGGGCTTACTTCGTGGGCCGGGCCTTCGGCAAGCACAAGCTGGCCCGGGTCATCAGCCCCAACAAGACCGTGGAGGGGGCCGCCGGCGGAGTGATTTCCGCCGTTTTGGGTATGCTGTTGTATAGCTTTATCCTCCAGGTGGCATTTAAGCTGAACGTGAACTATCTCTATGCCATTTTCTATGGCATTTTCGGCTCCCTGGCATCCATTGTGGGGGATCTGGCCTTCTCCGTCATCAAGCGGCAGAACCAGGTAAAGGACTACGGCAATCTGATCCCCGGCCACGGCGGCGTGCTGGACCGGTTCGACAGCATGACCATGGTGGCACCCCTGGTGGAGGCCCTGCTTCTGACCATTCCCTTTGCGGTGTGAGGTAGCGGTATGACAAAGTGCGTTTCCGTTCTGGGTTCTACCGGCTCCATCGGCCGTCAGACCCTGGACGTGGTATCCCGTTTGGGAATTTCCGTGGGGGCTCTGACGGCGGGCCATAATGTGGACCTGATGGCGGAGCAGTGCCGGATCTTCCGGCCCCGGCTGGCGGTGATGGAGACCCTGGAGGGGGCGGAGGCCCTGCGCCGGGCTCTGGGCACCCAGGATATTGAGATCCGCTGCGGGGCGGAGGGCCTGCTCCGGGCGGCGGAGCTGCCGGAGGCCGACACCGTGGTTACCGCCGTGGTGGGCATGGTGGGCCTGAAGCCGACCCTGGCGGCCATTCGCCGGGGCAAGCGTATCGGCCTTGCCAACAAAGAGACACTGGTCTGCGCCGGAGAGCTGGTCATGGACGAGGCGGAGAAGTACGGGGCGGAGATCGTTCCCGTGGATTCGGAGCATTCCGCCATTTTCCAGTGCATTATGGGGCTCCATGACAAAAAGGAGATTCGGAACCTGATCCTGACCTGCTCCGGAGGACCCTTCTTCGGCAAGAGCCGGGAGGAGCTCCAAAATGTCACCAAGGCCGACGCTCTGAAGCACCCCAACTGGAAGATGGGGCCCAAAATCACCATCGATTGTGCTACCCTGATGAACAAGGGGCTGGAATTCATCGAGGCCATGCGGCTCTACCGCCTGCCCCCGGAAAAGGTTCAGGTGGTGATCCACCGACAGAGCGTGATCCATTCCCTGGTGGAGTGCGTGGACGGGGTCGTTATGGCCCAGTTGGGCACCCCGGATATGCGGCTGCCCATTCAGCTGGCCCTGACCTATCCGGAGCGGCGGCCCAGTCCCGTGGAGCCCCTGAAGCTCACCGAATGCGGCCCTCTGACCTTCGCGGAGCCGGATCTCACGGCTTTTCCCTGCCTGAAGATCGCCATGGACTGCGCCCGCCGGGGCGGCACGGCCTGCCCGGTGCTCAACGGCGCCAACGAGGCGGCGGTGGCTCTGTATCTCAGGGACGAGATCGGATTTTATGACATTCCCCGGCTGGTCCAGGGAGCCCTGGATCGGGTGCCCTTCCTGGAAAAACCCGGCCTGGAGGAAATTCTGCAGGCGGACCGACTGGCCCGGGAGGCCGTGGCCGCCCAGTTGTGAGGCGATCGTATTGTATATTGTTTTTGCCATTCTGATTTTCAGCTTCCTGATCCTGATCCATGAGTTGGGGCATTTTGCCACGGCTAAGGCCTTCGGGATCCAGGTCAACGAGTTCTCCCTGTTCATGGGCCCCGCCATTGTCAAAAAACAGAAGGGCGAGACACTGTATTCCATTCGCTGCATTCCCTTCGGCGGCTTCTGCGCCATGGAGGGGGAGGACGGAGACAGCGACAATCCTCGGGCCTTTTCCCGGGCCGCCTGGTGGAAACGGTTCATCGTGCTCTGCGCCGGCGCCTTTATGAACTTTGTGGCGGGCCTAATCATCATGGCCATTGTCTGCGGCGCCCGGGGGAGCCAGGTGGTGGTGCCTACCATCGCCTCCTTTGCACCGAACTGCCCCTTGGAATCGGAAGCAGGCCTCCAGGTTGGGGACCGGCTTTATAAGATCGACGGGGAGAGGGTGTACACCTACAACGACGTGAGCATGCTGCTGTCCCTGAACAATGCCCGGGGTGATGACCAATCCCTGAACAATGGAGAGGTCCACGACCTGGTGGTGATCCGGGACGGGAAAAAGGTGGAGCTGCCCAATTTCTCCATGGAAAAGCGGGAGTACACGGAAAACGGCGTTACCAGTCTGCGCTATGGCATGACCTTTTCCCTGGCGGACAATACAGCAGGCCGGGTCCTGGGCGACGCCTGGAACAGCTGCCTGGACTTTGCCCGAATGGTGCGGCTGAGCCTGCAGATGCTGTTCAGCGGCCAGGCCGGGTTCCGGGATATGTCGGGCCCCGTGGGCATCGTTTCCGTGATCTCGGAGACGGGGAAAGCGGCGGACAACACCCTGGACGGCATTCTGAACGTTCTGTATCTGGGGGCCTTCATTGCCGTGAACCTGTCGGTGGTGAACCTGCTGCCCCTGCCGGCTCTGGACGGCGGCCGGGCTTTCTGCCTGCTATTGACCACGGCGGCAGAGAAAATCACCAAGAAAAAAATCAACCCCAAGTATGAGGGATACCTGCACGGCGCCGGAATGGTGATACTGCTGCTGTTTATGGCGGCGGTTACCTTCAAGGACGTGTTTCAGTTGTTTCGGAGGTAAAAAATGACAAGAAGGATCATGGTGGGACCTGTGGCCATCGGCGGCGGAGCCCCGGTGTCCATTCAGTCCATGCTCAATACCAGGACTACGGATGTGGAGGGGAGCCTTCGGCAGATTCGGGCCCTGAAGGACGCGGGCTGCGACATTGTGCGCCTGGCGGTGCCGGATATGGCGGCGGCCAAGGGCTTTGAGGAGATCGCCAAGGCCTCGCCTCTGCCCCTGGTGGCGGACATTCATTTTGATTATAAGCTGGCCATTGCCGCGGCGGAGGGCGGAGCCTCCAAGATCCGCATCAACCCCGGCAACATCGGCTCCCGGGACCGGGTACAGGCCGTGGTGGACGTATGCCGGGAGCGGCACATTCCCATCCGTATCGGCGTCAACGGAGGCAGCCTGGAAAAGGACCTGCTGCAGAAGTACGGCCATCCCACGGCGGAGGCTCTGGTGGAGAGCGCCATGGGCCACCTGCATATTTTAGAGGATCTGGGCTTCTATGACACCTGCGTGTCCATGAAGTCCTCCAACGTGAAGACCATGATGGAGGCCTGCCGCCTGTTCCGGAGCCGCTGCGACTATCCCCTGCACATCGGCGTCACGGAGACGGGCCCCGAGGATATGGGTATTATCAAGTCCGCCATGGGCATCGGCGGGCTCCTCTGCGAGGGCATCGGCGACACCGTCCGGGTGTCCCTGACGGCGGACCCGGTCCACGAGGTCCTGACCGCCAAGAAGATCCTGAAGGCGGCGGGGGTCCGGAACGAAGGGGTCAACATCGTATCCTGCCCCACCTGCGGCCGGACCCGGATCGACCTCATCGGCCTGGCCAACCGGGTGGACGAGGCCCTGCGGGACTGCAAGAAGAATATTACCGTGGCGGTCATGGGCTGCGTGGTCAACGGACCCGGGGAGGCCCGGGAGGCCGACGTGGGTATTGCCGGCGGAGACGGCTGCGGGATCCTGTTTGTCAAGGGCGAATTGAAGGAAAAGGTGCCCTATGAGGAGCTGCTGCCTACCCTCCTGCGGTACATAGACAAGCTGTAAGCATGGAAAATATTTCGTTTCTCAATTTTTTCTCCCACTATATCCCGCCCCAGGACTGGAAGGAAGCCTTTGCGGAAGCCACGGTGGAGACGGCGGAGCTGGACCCGGAGTCCCGACACGTGCGTGTCAGGCTCCGGGTAAGCCGCTATATCCCCGCCCGGGTGCTGGCCGCCGCGGCCCGGACCCTGGAGGAGCTGTATGAGGCCCGGCATGTGACCCTGGAGCCGGAATTCCCCCCCGAGTGCCTGGAGGACATCGAAAATCAGGAGCTCCAGGACCTGTTTGTGGAGCGGTTCGCCCCCGCCCGGGCCTCTCTGGCCGGGGCCAAGTGGACCTGGAACGGGGATAGCCTGCGGGTGGACCTGCGGGCCAACGGGAAGAAGGATCTGGAGGAGCTGATCCCCCAGGTCCGGAACGCCATTTATGACCGGTTCCGGCGACGGATCGAGATCGAGATCCACGCCGGGGAGGGCATGGAGGGCGAGGCCCTGATGCAGAAAATGGAGCAGGAGCGGCAGAACCTCATGCGGCAGCTGCCCTCCGTCGCCCCGACGGCTCCGGCCCCCGGAAAATCCGGCGGCAGTGCCGCCCCTACTTTCAAAAAGACGGAGAGCGACGCCATCCTGGGCAAACCATTCCGGGACACGCCCATTCCCATCCGGGAATTGAACCTGGACATGGGAGTGACCTGTGTCCAGGGCAAGGTCTTTGCCGTGGACTATAAGGAGCTGAAAAACAGCGGCGCCTGGGTCATCAACTTCGACATTACGGACTACACCAACTCCGTCCGGGTGAATCTGTTCTGCAACAAGCGGGACACGGAGAAGGCCAAGGCCATTATGGAGGCCGTCCCCGGCCCCGGGGGCTGGGTCCGGGTCCTGGGCCGTCCTACCTTCAACAAGTACGACAACGAAATGGTACTGACGCCTCTGTCCATTCTGCCAGGGGATCAGCCCAGCCGGAAGGACACGGCGGAGAAAAAGCGGGTGGAGCTGCACCTGCATACCACCATGAGCAATATGGACGCTCTGACCGTTACCGGCGACGCGGTGAAGCAGGCCGCCAAGTGGGGCCACCAGGCCATTGCCATTACGGACCACGGCGTGGCCCAGTCCTTCCCCGACGCTATGAAGGCCGCCTCCAAGGCCAAGGTGGCAGGCACGGACCAGAACATCAAGATCCTCTACGGCGTAGAGGGGTACTTTATCAACGACGTGGACGAGCGGATCGTGGTCCACGGCAAGGGCGACATGGACCTGGACGGGGAATTTGTGGCCTTTGACCTGGAGACCACGGGCCTGTCCTCCGTCCACGACCGGATCATTGAGATCGGCGCCGTCGTTATGAAGGAGGGCAAAGAGCTGGAGCGGTTTCAGACCTTTGTGGCGCCGGGACGGCGGCTCAGCCCCAAGATCGTGGATCTGACGGGCATTACCGACGAAATGCTGGAGGGGGCCCCGGAGATCGAAACGGTGCTGCCCCAGTTTCTGGCCTTCTGCGGGAACCGGCCCCTGGTGGCCCACAACGCCGACTTCGACGTGGGCTTCATCACCGCCGCCTGCGAGCGGCTGGGGATTCCCTTTACACCCACCTCTGCCGACACCTTGATTTTAAGCCAGAACCTGCTGCCCCAGCTCAGCAAATTCAAGCTGAATATCGTGTCCGAGGCTCTGAGCCTGCCGGACTTCAACCACCACCGGGCGGCGGACGACGCCGTGACCTGCGGCCTCATTATGGGCAGGCTCTGCGGGATGCTGAAGGACCGGGGGGTCACCCGGCTCCAGCAGATCAACGACGCCATGCTGTCCATCCACAACAAGGGCGGCGAGAACAACCGCCACTCCCGGCATATTATCATTTTCGCCAAGAACCAGACAGGCCTGCGGAATTTGTACCGGCTGATATCTTACAGCAACCTGAAATACTTTAAACGGCAGCCCAGGATCCCCAAGTCGGAGCTCATGCAGTGGCGAGAGGGACTTATCATCGGCTCGGCCTGCGAGGCGGGAGAGCTGTTCCAGGCTGTGGTGGAGCACAAGAGCGACGACGAGCTCAAGCGCATCGCCTCCTTCTACGACTATCTGGAGGTCCAGCCCCTGGACAACAACCGCTTTATGCTGCGGGAGGGGAAGAACGGCGCGGCCCCCATTGCCAAGGACGAGGAAGAGCTCCGGAACTTCAACCGGACCATCGTCCGTTTGGGCCAAGAGCTGGGCAAGCCCGTAGTGGCCACGGGAGACGTGCACTTCCTGAATCCGGAGGACGAGATCTACCGGCACATTCTCCTGGCCACCAAGGGCTTTGACGACTGCGACCGGCCAAACCCCCTCTATTTCCGGACCACCGACGAAATGCTGGAGGAATTTTCCTACCTGGGGGCGGAGAAGGCCTTTGAGATCGTGGTGACCAACACCAACTACATTGCCGACCAGTGCGAGAGCCTCCGGCCCGTCCCCCACAACCTGTTTGCACCCTCCATCGAAAATTCCGTGGAGGACCTGAAATCCCTGGTGTACGGCAAGCTCCACCGGCTCTACGGAGAAAATCCCCCGGAGCTTATTTCCAAGCGCGTGGAAACGGAGCTCCACGACATCATCACCTGTCACTATGACGTGATCTACATGTCCGCCCAGAAGCTGGTGCAGAACTCCCTGGAGCATGGCTATCTGGTGGGCTCCCGTGGTTCCGTGGGATCCTCCATCGTAGCCTACATGGCGGGGATCACGGAGGTCAACTCCTTCCCGCCCCACTATCGCTGCCCCAATCCGGAGTGCAAATACACTACATTTGACGTGCCCAAGGGCTATGGCTGCGGTGCGGACCTGCCCGACGCAATATGCCCAAAATGCGGGACGAAGTTCCAGAAGGACGGCTTCAACATCCCCTTTGAGACCTTTCTGGGCTTCGGCGGCGACAAGGTGCCGGACATTGACCTGAACTTCTCCGGCGAGTACCAGTCCAAGGCCCACGCCTACTGCGTGCAGATGTTCGGCCCCTCTCACGTGTTCCGGGCGGGGACCATCGGCACCGTGGCGGAAAAGACCGCCTTCGGTTACGTGAAAAAGTACCTGGCAGAGCGGAACATCGCCGCCACCCGGGCGGAGGAAAATCGGCTGGCGGCGGGCTGCGTGGGCGTCCGCCGGACCACGGGCCAGCACCCCGGCGGCCTGGTGGTCATTCCCCAGGAGAACGAGATCTGGGACTTCTGCCCGGTGCAGCACCCGGCGGACGACCCCAACGCCGACCAGATCACCACCCACTTTGAATACCACTCCATGGAGGAGAACCTTCTGAAGCTGGACATGCTGGGCCACGATGACCCCACCATGATCCGGATGATGGAGGATCTGACGGGGATCAATGCCCAGGAGATCCCCCTGGATGACAAGGACACCATGTCCATATTCACCTCCTCCAAGGTCCTGGGCTATGAGGACGATCCTATTTTGGGACCCACTGGGGCCGTGGCCATTCCGGAGTTCAACACCCGGTTCACCCGGGGTATGCTCATGGATACCCAGCCCACCAGATTTGATACCCTCCTGCGGCTGTCCGGCTTTTCCCACGGTACCGATGTGTGGCTGGGCAACGCCAAGGACCTCATTACCTCCAAGACCGCCACTGTTGACCAGGCCATCGGCTGCCGAGACGACATCATGCTCTACCTCATTTCCTGCGGTATGCCGGAAAAGCGGTCCTTTAAGATCATGGAGGCCGTCCGAAAGGGCCGGGGCCTGCCGGAGGGGGCGGAGGAGGAGATGATCGCCGCCGGCGTGCCGGACTGGTACATCGGCTCCTGTAAAAAGATCAAGTACCTGTTCCCCAAGGCCCACGCCGTGGCCTACGTGATGATGGCCTTCCGGATCGCCTGGTTCAAGGTCCACCATCCCCTGGCCTTCTACGCCGCCTATTTCTACCGCCGGAGCCAGAAAGGCGGCTTTGACGCCGCCATGATGACCCGGGGCATTGAGGAGGTCAAGGCCCACATCAAGGCCATTGACGGCAACGACGCCGCCACGGACAAGGACGAGGACATGCTCACCACCCTGGAGGTGTGCTACGAATTCTATCTCCGGGGCTTTGAGTTCGACAAGATCGATCTCTACGCCTCCCACGCCACCAAATTCATGATCCGGGACGGCAAGCTGCTGCCCCCCTTCGTGGCGGTGACGGGCCTGGGCGAAACGGCGGCCTGGGACATTATGGAGGGCCGTGCGGACAAGAAGACCGGAAAGAACAAGGAGTTTATCTCCATCGAGGAATTCTCCCTGGCCTGTCCCAAGGTGTCCAAAACCCATATTGAGAACCTGCGTCAGGCCGGGGCTTTCGGAGATCTGCCGGACACCAGCCAGGTGAGCCTGTTCTAGGTTTGTGACTGCCCGGCGAAGTTCGATTTCCGAACGACTATTGTTTGATTTGCAAAATTTGAGGAATTGTGCTATACTGATTTTATAAAAATCGCACAAAGGAGGCCGACTATGCAGGACACAGGTCGACAGTTTCATATTCATTGCGTGGAAGGGGACGTGGGAGGCTACTGCATCTTGCCCGGGGATCCGGGACGGTGCGAGGCCATTGCCGCTCTCTTTGATGAGCCGAAGCACATCGGCATGAATCGGGAGTTCAATATTTACACCGGCATGCTTTTGGGGGAGAAGGTTTCCGTCTGCTCCACGGGCATTGGCGGCCCTTCGGCGGCCATCGCCATGGAGGAACTCCACAACATCGGCGCCCACACCTTTGTCCGGGTGGGGACCTGCGGCGGTATCGATCTGGACGTACAGTCCGGGGACATTGTGGTAGCCACCGGCGCCATTCGCTTTGAGCATACCAGCCAGGAGTACGCCCCCCTGGAATACCCCGCCGTGGCAAATCTGGATGTGACCCTGGCCCTGCGGGAGGCTTCCCGGGCCCTGGGCTACCGGACCCACACGGGCGTGGTCCAGTGCAAGGACGCCTTTTACGGCCAGCACGCCCCGGGCCGGATGCCCGTATCCTATGAGCTTCTCAACAAGTGGGAGGCCTGGAAGCGGCTGGGGGTCAAGGCCAGCGAAATGGAGTCCGCCGCACTGTTCGTGGTGGCCGATGCCCTGAAGGTCCGCTGCGGCAGCTGCTTCCACGTGATCTGGAATCAGGAGCGGGAGGCTGCCGGCCTGGACCAGCGGATGACCGAGGATACCACCGGCGCCGTCCGGGTGGGGGTGGAGGCCCTAAAGCGCCTCATCGCCCAGGACAAGGGCCTGGCATAAGTGAAAGCGAAAATTCCGGGGACGGTATTCCGTCCCCGGAATTTTTATGGACAGCCTTTTCAAAATCCGCTACAATGTTAAGGAAACCTTAAAGATCCCCTGACTTTTATCTTAAATATTGATCTGATAGAATAGTGCCATGAGGTGAAGGAAATGTATCAAATTCTGATCTGCGACGATGAGCCGGATATTGTAAACGCCCTGAAAATCTATCTGTCCAGCGAGCGGGACTACAAGCTCTTCGAGGCCTACACCGGGGTCCAGGCCCTGGACCTGGTCCGGCGGGAGACCATTCATCTGATCCTGATGGACGTGATGATGCCGGAGATGGACGGGATCACCGCCACGGCCAAGATCCGGGAGATCTCCAATGCCCCCATTATCCTCCTGACCGCCAAGAGCGAGAACGAGGACAAGGTGCTGGGCCTCAACATCGGGGCCGACGACTATATCACCAAGCCTTTTGTTCCCGTGGAGGTCCTGGCCCGGGTCCGGAGCCAGCTCCGCCGGTACACCCGGCTGGGGGGCACCGGCATGGGCACCGACAGCACCCTGGCCATTGGAGGTATCACGCTCAATGACGACAGCAAGCAGGTCACGGTGGACGGAGAGCCGGTGAGCCTGACGCCCATGGAGTACAGCATCCTTCGCCTGCTCATGAAGAATCCCGGGAAGGTCTATTCCTCCCGGGCCCTGTATGAAGCCGTGTGGCAGGAGAGCCCCTTAGGCAGCGAAAGCGCCGTGGCGGTCCACATCCGGCACATTCGGGAGAAGATCGAGATCAATCCCTCGGAGCCCCGGTACCTGAAGGTGGTCTGGGGTCAGGGATACAAGATGGAAGGGGAGCGACAGACTTGAAAAACGGTTCTTATCGACTGATCTATAAGACCCTGGCATTTTTGCTCTGCATTGCCGCGGTTTTGGCGGCGGTGGCGGGAGGCGTTATGACAGCGGGCCTGGCCATGGGCAGCTCAGCCCAGACCGAGGAGGCCTTTTTGGAGCAGTATCTGTCCGGCCAGTTGGCCACCGCTGCAACTCGGATCCGCACGGTTTATTTTCAGGCAGCGGAGGGGAACGTCCCTGTAGAGGCCCTGATGAACTACATGGGCTGGTGGGGCGACGAGCGGGCCACCGTGACCATAAATGGGTCGGCGGATGTGTATCCCGGCAGCTATGTGGGCCAGTCCAACCTGCGCTATACCATCCTGGATCAGAACGGAAAGGTTCTGGCCGGGAACTACAACGGGGAAGACAGCCTGGCAAAGTATGAGACCACGGGCTGGGGAGAGTATCTGGGCTCCGTGACCGGGTATCTCCATGATCTGCAGACCGAGTATTCTCTGGCGGGCTGGGAGAACACGGAGAACAAGACCGCCGACAGCCAAGAGACCCGGAACACGGCAACCGGCAGCGCCGATGGGGAGAACATGGACGAGACCGCTCCGTCGGAGTATTATGGGGAAACGGACAATCCCTATGTCCGGGCCTGGTACTGGACCCTGTCGGACCAGCCCGTAACGGTGAAGGTGTATCTTTTGAAGGACCTGAGCTACGATGATTACTATTCCCAGACGGTGCCCATGCTCCAGAGCCTCTATGCCCACAGGGGAATGGCCTTGTGGCTGTTGGTGGGCGGGCTTCTGGCCATGATCCCCCTGCTGGTATACCTCTGCGCCGGAGCGGGCCGCCGCCCCGGGGAGGATGAGATCCGGCTGAATTTCCTGGATCGGATCCCTCTGGATCTGTATGCCGCCATTGTGGTGGGGCTGCAGGCGCTGCTGGTTTTCCTGGCCGTGAAGCTCGCTTCCGCCACGGAGATCGGGACCTTCCTGGGCTATTCCAACAGCTGGGCTTTGAGTCTGAACTATGGCCTCGCCCTGATCGGGATCCTGGCGGCTCTGATTTTGGCCCTGGGGCTGGGCCTTACCCTGTCCTTTGTGACCCGATGCAAGTATGGTCATGGCTACTGGTGGCGGCGGTCCGTTGTGGGCTGGTGCCTGCGGATGGTTTGGCACGGGGTAAAGTGGTGCCTCCGGGCTCTGCGGAGCCTGTATCGCATGCTGCCTGTCATCTGGCGGTGGCTGATTCTGGGCCTGGCCCTTTGGATCTGGAACGTGGCCGCAGCCGTCGCCTTCTACGGCGGCACGTGGCTGGCCCTGGGGACACTGCTGTTCCTGGGTTTGACAGCCTACAGCGCCTGGGCCATGGGCAAGCTCCAGAAGCAGGCGGCAAGGCTTGCCTCCGGGGACTTCTCCGGGGATATTCCTCAGCATATGCACGGGGCTTTCCGGAAGATCTCCCGGGACATGGGGGCCGTGGGCCAGGGCGCCGCCATCGCCGTAGAGAACCAGATGAAATCCGAGCGACTGAAAACGGAGCTCATTACCAATGTGTCTCATGACATTAAGACTCCCTTGACCTCCATCGTGAACTATGTGGACCTGCTGCAGAAGCCCCACACCCCGGAGGAGGAGACGGAGTATCTGGCGGTGCTGGACCGTCAGAGCAAGCGGATGAAAAAGCTGATTGAGGACCTGGTGGAAATGTCCAAGGCCTCCACCGGCAACATTCCCACCTATCTGGCGCCTACGGATCTGGTGGAGATCACCAATCAAGCCCTGGCGGAGTACGACGGCAAATTAAAGCTGGCGGGCCTGACCCCGGAGGTCACGGTGCTGGGCCGGGACGGCAAGCCCAAGGCCCCGGAGGCGGCGGTGACGGTGATGGCAGACGGGCGGCTTCTGTGGCGGGTGCTGGATAATCTCTTGGGCAACGCCGTGAAGTATGCCATGCCCGGTACAAGGCTGTATGTGGACATTGCCGAGTATGAGCGGAGCGTCATGCTCTCCGTGAAGAATATCTCCAAGAACCGGCTGAACATCTCCGCCGATGAGCTCATGGAGCGCTTTGTCCGGGGAGACAGCTCCCGGAGCACCGAGGGCAGCGGCCTGGGGCTGAACATTGCCAAGAGCCTTATGGAGCTGCAGAAGGGGAAACTGAACCTGATCGTGGACGGGGACCTGTTCAAGGCCGTGCTGCTCTACGATCCCATGCCCCAGGATGCGGAGTCCGGGGAAAATTCATAAAGAAAGCCCCCGTTTCCTGGAAATACTCGGAAACGGGGGCTGTTTCTATGGCATTATTTCACCACCCGGACCTTTAACACGCCGTCAATGGCCTGCATGGCGGCAAGCATTTCGTCCGTGATGGGGGCGTCCAGGTCCATGAGGGTGTAGGCATATTCGCCCCGGCCTTTGTTGGTCATGTCGTGGATGTTGACCCCGGCCTCACCGAAGACCTTGGTAAACTGGGTGATCATGTTGGCGATGTTCCGGTGATGGACCGCCAGGCGGCAGACGTGGGTGCAGACGCCCATGTCGCAGTTGGGATAGTTTACGGAGTTCTTGATGTTGCCGTTTTCCAGGTAGTCCATGAGCTGCCGCACCGCCATGACGGCGCAGTTGTCCTCGGACTCCTCGGTGGAGGCCCCCAGGTGAGGCGTTACCAGAACGCCGGGGACACCCAGAACCGTGGGATTGGCAAAGTCCGTCACATACCGGCCCAGCTTGCCGGCCCGGAGGGCGGCCACCACGGCCTTCTCGTCCACCAGAACGTCCCGAGCCAGGTTCAATAGCACGGCATTTGGCTTCATTTTGGCAATGGCTTCTGCGTTTACCATGCCCTTTGTGGAGTCCATGGCGGGGACGTGGATGGTGATGTAGTCGCAGTTTTTATAAATATCGTCCACATTGGTGATGTGGTGGATGGAGCGGGACAGGTTCCAGGCGGCGTCCACGGAAATATAGGGGTCGTAGCCGTAGACGTCCATCCCCAGATGGGTGGCGGCGTTGGCAACCAGCTGGCCAATGGCACCGAGGCCGATGATGCCCAGCTTTTTGCCGCTGATCTCCCGACCGGCGAAGCGCTTTTTCTCCTTTTCCACGGCCTTGGCCGCGTCTGGGTTCCCGGCCTGGGTCTGGACCCACTGGGCACCCCCCAGAATGTCCCGGGAGGCCAGGAGCATTCCCGCCAGCACCAGCTCCTTGACGCCGTTGGCGTTGGCGCCGGGGGTGTTGAAGACCACGATGCCGGCCTCGGCGCATTTGGCAAGGGGAATGTTGTTGACCCCGGCGCCGGCCCGGGCGATGGCCAGAAGATTTTTCGGCAGGGCCATGTCGTGCATGGCGGCACTGCGGACCAGAACGGCATCGGCGTCCTCCATGCGGTCTGTGGGGACGTATTCCGGCTTGAACCGGTCCAGGCCCACCTTAGAAATGGCGTTCAGACAGTGGTAGCGATACATATTACTCTCTCCTTTATGGAAAATATCCGGAAAAGATCGGCGGGGTCACTCCGTCCGCTCCCGGCGCCGAGCGTCGGCAGACAGGAGCCGAAAAAGCAGCAGACCCAAGACGAAGCCTCCCATGTCGATCCAGACATCCAGGAGGCTGGAGCCCCGGCCCTGGGAAAACAGCTGGATGGTCTCGTCCAGGCAGGCGGTGGTTAGTCCGCAGAGCAGGGGCAGGGCCCAGAGATCACGGCCCGGGGATTGCCAGAGAAAGAGACACCAGCTCAGGCACAGGGCCAGGAGGGCGTATTCCGTCATGTGGGCCGCCTTACGGAGCAGGTGATGGAGCTGCTCAAAGTTGGCCGCGGGACCGAAGATCCGCTCCAGCAGTGCGGCGAGGCCGCCGCTTACGGCGGCGGATTCCGTTCCCGGCAGCAGGGAGTTGCCCCAGATAAAGGCCAGAATCAAAAGCACGAAAATCAGGGACAGGGTGCGGGTGAATGTGGTTCTGCGAAACATGAGATCTCCTTCGCATGGCATACCCCGGCATAGAAGGACCATTTTTGTCAAAATGTTCTCTATACATGGATACTTGTTTTTGATACAGAGATTATATCACGACGGGGAAAGAAAGGAAAGAGCTAATTTCGATTCTCTCTTTTCTTTTTTCATTTGTGTCAAAGAATGGAAAAAGGGCCCGGCGGATTTGGTGATTTCCCCCAATCCGCCGGGCCCGATATTGCATTATCCCAGGATCTCCCAATAGGCGCAGCTCATGGGCGGGAGGTATAGCTCCCCATGGAGCTCCCGCTCCTCTCCGGAAATGAGATCCCGGCCCCGGCTGCCTCCCAGGTCGAACCGGGCGGTGTAGGGGTTAGGGTCGGCGTTCACCGCCGCCAGCACCCGCTGGCCCTCTGCGGCCCGCTCGAACACGATCTGCCGGTTGGTCAGGTGAACGTTCCGATAGCCGCCCCACAAAAGGGCGGGGCTCTTCTTCCGGGCGGCGGCCAGAGCGGCGATCCAGGAGGTGAGGTCGTTCCACTCCGGCGCCGCCAGAGCCGGGCGCAGGGCGTCGTCCCCCTGGCTTTTTTTCCCCTGGTTGCCCCATTCGCTGCCGTAGTACAGGGCCGGGACCCCGGGCATGGCAAACAGCAGGCCGTAGGCCGGGAACAGGTGCCGGGGCTCCTGCAGCATGCTGGCGATCCGCTCCACGTCGTGGTTGTCCAGGAAGTTCAGCAGGTGGGCCCCCTTATACAGGGTCCAGGGCTCCGGCCCGAACTGCCGGGCCAGGCTGTGACCGATCTCGAAAAGGTTCCAGGAGTTGAAGCTGGAATACAGTCCCTTATAGCATTCGTAGTTGGTGACGCTGTGACACATCTCCGGGTTCATCCACCGGCGATAGTCCCCGTGAAGGGTCTCACCCAGGAGGAGAAAGTCCCCCTTCAGCCCGCCGGTATAGCTGCGGAGCTGCTTTAAGTACCACTCCGGTAGGCAGTAGCACACATCCAGCCGCAGGCCGTCAATGCCGTAGTCCCGGACCCAGCCCTCTATGGCGTCAAACTGGTGCCGCACCACCTGGGGGTTGGAGAGGTTCAGCTTCACCAGCTCATAGTGGCCTTCCCAGCCCTCGTACCAGAAGCCGTCGTGATAGCAGGAATCGCCGTCGAAGCTGAGCCGGAACCAGTCCTTATAGGGACTGTCCCATTTCTTTTTCTGCACGTCCCGGAAGGCCCAGAAGTCCCGGCCCACATGGTTGAATACTCCGTCGAAGATCACCCGGAGCCCCGCTTCATGGAGAGCATTGCAGACCCGTTGCAGGTCCTCCGTGGTTCCCAGGCGGCAGTCCACCCGGTTATAATCCCGGGTGTCATAGCCGTGGCGGTCGCTGTCGAACAGGGGGTTCAGCAGCACCGTGTCCGCTCCGGTCTTTACGATATGAGGAATAAAATCCAGAAGTTTCAGGATCCGGTGGGCCTGGATCCCGTCGTTTTCCCGGGGGGCGCCGCAGAGCCCCAGGGGATAGATCTGATAAACGGTCGCTTCATCAAACCACATGAGATAGCCTCCCAATTTTGCTTTCCCACAGTATACTTCCGGCGGCGGGCAATGTCAATAAAAGTAAAAAAACGCCGCCGGAACTCCGGCGGCGAAATGAGGAAGGATTCACTTCTTCCGAAGAAGGTCCAAGGCCTCCGTAATGACCTTGGGCAGAGGCAGGCCCATAAGCCCGGCGTTTTCCGTAATGGACAGCAGCTCGTTGCTGAGAAAGCCGATGCAGACCGTGTCCCGGATGTAACTGCAGCCCAGCAGCAGATCCAGCTGGTTGGCCACCAGGACCACCAGAAGGATCATCACTTTTTTCATCAGACCCTTGAAGCCGTAGCTGGACCGGTAGGAGCCGGAGTTGGTTTTGCTGGACCGGTGAAACACCAGGGCCACGATGCTGCCGGAGAGATAGTCCACGGCCATGAAAATCAGAAGGGCCGTGACGGCGGCGTCCCAGCCCCCCAGGGCCGTGGCCAGGAGCCCGCCCAGAAAGCCCGTAATGGCGCAGATCTTTTCCCGCATGGTATCACCCCCTTTCACCCATGAGACAGGAGCCGCCGGAAGTTGCCCCCATCCGGACAACTTCCGGAAAGATCCGGGAAAACCAAGAAAACATGAAGATTATTCTTTACGCCCCGGTTTTTTTCTGGTATAATATTTTGGATTTTGTCTCATGGGGGGATCGCCATGCGAATGCGGAAAATGAAGAACCTGGACAAGCGGCTGGAGGCCTGCGCCGCCTACCGGATCACGGACCCGGAGGCCCATAAGGGCGCCTGGCGGGCGCTGATGCCGGAGGCCAGGGAGCTGCGGGTGGAGATCGGCTGCGGCAAGGGCAAGTTCACGGCGGAGACCGCCGCGGCGGAGCCGGAGGTGCTGCTCATCGCCATCGAGCGGGTCCGGGAGGCCATGGTGGTGGCCATGGAAAAGGCTCAGGCCATGGGCCTCAAAAACGTCTATTTTATCGACATGGACGTGGCGAATATCGAAGAGTGCTTCGCCCCCGGGGAGATCGACCTCATGTACGTGAATTTTTGCGATCCCTGGCCCAGAAGTAAGAACGCCAAGCGGCGGCTGACCCACAGGGGCTTTCTGCAGAAGTACCGCCGGGTGATCCGCCCCGGCGGAGAGCTGCACTTTAAGACAGACAATGCCCCACTGTTTGAGTTCTCTCTGGAGGAGTTTGCCGCCTGCGGCCTGGAGACCCGGAACGTGACCCGGAACCTCCACGAAAACGGGCCTGTGGGGATCATGACGGGCTATGAGGAAAAGTTCTACGCCCTGGGGACGCCCATCAACCGGTGCGAGGTCATTATGGAGCCGGAGCCCGGAGAGTCCAAAGAAAATTGACCAAAATCCCTATAATTTTTACAAAATCCGGCTTCTGCCCCTGAAAATTCCTCCTTTGGGTGAGATTTACCCGAAAAAACATGTTATTTGCCCGGTTTTACCCTTGCCGAAGGGGAATAATCGGTATATAGTCAGAATGCTGTAACGGGCCCTGGACCCGGTACCGGCAGAAGGAAGTGCGCCTATGAACAATGCAAAGAAACCCGCAAAGGGAACGGAAGATGTACACACCGTGCTCCAGAACCTCATCGCAAAGGGAAGAAAGGACGGCGTTCTCCAGGCCTCCGAGCTGAATGCGGAGCTGGAAAAGCTGGATATTTCCCCGGCCAAGATTGAGGAGGTCTATGAGAAGTTCGACAATCTGGGCATCCAGATCGTGGGAGCGGACCTGGAGCTGGACGTAGACGACGGCTTGCCCCTGGACCTGGACGTGGACGGTCCCCTGGATACGGACCTGGAAAGCGTCGAGGAAGAGGAGCTGGTGGACCCTGTTGAGCTGGTGGCCGAGTATAATCTGGATGATCCCGTGCGGATGTACCTGAAGGAGATCGGTCAGGTGCGGCTGCTGTCAGCCGAGGAGGAGACGGAGCTGGCCAAGCGGGTAGCCGAGGGCGACAAGCAGGCCAAGGACCGGCTGACGGAGGCCAACCTGCGTCTGGTGGTGTCCATCGCCAAGAAATACTCCGGCCGGGGCCTGCATATCCTGGACCTGATCCAGGAGGGCAACACGGGCCTGATTCGGGCTGTGGACAAGTTTGACTATACAAAGGGAAACAAATTCTCTACATATGCCACCTGGTGGATTCGGCAGGCCATTACCCGCGCCATTGCCGACCAGGCTCGGACCATCCGGGTGCCGGTGCATATGGTGGAGGTCATCAATAAGGCTACCCGGTGCAACCGGAAGCTGGTCCAGGAGCTGGGCCGGGAACCCACCATGGAGGAGATCGCCAAGGAGCTGAATCTGCCCGTGGAGAAGATCATCGAGGCCAACCGTACCGCCGCGGACACCTTGTCTCTGGACATCCCCGTGGGCGACGAAGAGGATACCACCATCGGCTCCTTCGTGGAGGACGACAACACCCCGGGACCCGCCGACGCCACCTCCAACGCCCTGTTGGCCGAGGCCCTGCGGGAGATCCTGGACACCCTGACCGAGCGGGAGGCCGACGTGCTCAAAATGCGCTTCGGCATGTACGACGGCCGGACCCATACTCTGGAGGAGGTGGGCCAGATCTTCGGCGTCACCCGGGAGCGGATCCGCCAGATCGAGAACAAGGCGATTCGGAAGCTGCGCCACCCCAGCCGGGCCAAGAAGATCAAGGATTTCTACTGCTGAAATTGTCTGGTCCCACCGAATACCCCAAAAGGAGACGCGATGAACGTCTCCTTTTTTATAGGGTACATAAAAAAGAAAAATATAACGTCTTTCCTGGGGACGTTCCCATGAACCGGCGGCAGGCCGGAAAGGAGTAAGAAATGGAATACACGGTGAAGGATTATGAGAGCAAGCTCTCGGAACGGGAGACGCAGAAAGCAATCAAGATGATCAAGGACGAGTTCCAGGTGCGGCTGGCCAAGGCTCTGCATCTGGATCGGGTCACGGCCCCCATTATGGTGGAGGCAGGCAAAGGCATCAACGACGACCTGAACGGCGTGGAGCGGAAGGTGGAGTTCACCATCCGGGCCATGGACGAGGCGGGAGCCGAGGTGGTCCAGTCCCTGGCCAAGTGGAAGCGGATGCAGCTGGCCCGGCTCCAGTACGGGCCCATGGAGGGCATTTATACCGACATGAACGCCATCCGCCGGGACGACAGCATGGACAATCTCCACTCCATTTTCGTGGACCAGTGGGACTGGGAAATGGTCATTGACCGGAAGAACCGGAACCGCCGGTTCCTGAAGAGCACCGTGAAGAAGATCGTGAACGTACTCTATGCCGTGGATCAGAAGCTCTGCAAGACCTATCCCCAGCTGAGCCCCGTGGTGAGCCGGGAGGTGTTCTTCATCACCGCCCAGGAGCTGGAGAATCTGTACCCCAACCTGAGCCCCAAGGAGCGGGAGAATCGCATCGTCCGGGAGCACAAGACCGTGTTTTTGATGCAGATAGGCAAAAAGCTCCACTCCGGCATCCCCCACGACGGCCGGGCCCCGGACTATGATGACTGGGGCCTGAATGGGGACATTCTGGTGTGGAACCCGGTCCTGAACTGCGCCTTTGAGATCTCCTCCATGGGCATCCGGGTGGACGAAAAGTCCCTGCCCCGGCAGCTGAAAGCGGCCCACGCCACGGACCGGATGCAGTACACCTACCACCGGAGCATTGCCGAGGGGAAGTATCCCTTGACCATCGGCGGCGGCATCGGCCAGAGCCGGATCTGTATGCTGCTGCTGGAAAAGGCCCACATCGGCGAGGTCCAGTGCGCCATCTGGCCCCAGGACATGCGGGACCGGCTGGCGGAGGAGAATATCACCCTGCTGTAACAGCTCCCCCCGAAGGCGCCGCCTTCGGGGGCTTCTTATCGGAAAGTGCTTGCTATTTTGGGGAAAAACGGATATAATGTTCCAAAAGCTCCG
Source organism: uncultured Oscillospiraceae bacterium (assembly GCA_934589155.1). Lineage (GTDB taxonomy): Bacteria > Bacillota > Clostridia > Oscillospirales > Oscillospiraceae > Faecousia. Next base: position 89,627 of record CAKTNP010000005.1, read on the forward strand.
GAAAGCCGGAGACACTTTTGAGGTGGAAACATGAATACCAACGAAAAACTGAACCTGACCATGCTCTGCGATTTCTATGAGCTGACCATGGGCAACGGCTATTTTGAAAAGGGCTATAAGGACCGGATCTGCTACTTTGACGTGTTCTTCCGCAGATGCCCGGACAACGGCGGCTTCGCCATTGCCGCTGGTCTGGAGCAGATCGTGAACTATATCCAGGACCTGCACTTCGGCCCCGAGGATATTGCATACCTCCGGGGACGGAACCTGTTCTCCGAGGGATTCCTGCAGTACCTGGAGAACTTCAAGTTCACCGGCGACATTTGGGCCGTGCCGGAGGGCACTCCCATTTTCCCCAAGGAGCCCATTATTACCGTCCGTGCCCCTGCCATTGAGGCCCAGCTGGTGGAGACCTTCCTGCTGTTGTCTCTGAACCACCAGAGCCTCATTGCCACCAAGGCCAACCGGATCGTCCGGGCCGCCGATGGCCGGGTGGTGCTGGAGTTCGGTTCTCGCCGGGCCCAGGGCTCCGACGCTGCCATTCTGGGCGCCCGGGCTGCCTACATCGGCGGCTGCAACGGCACCGCCTGCACCATCTCCGACCAGCTCTACGGGGTCTACGCCGGCGGCACCATGGCCCACGCATGGGTGCAGATGTTCGACTCCGAGTACGAGGCGTTCAAGGCCTACTGCGAAATCTATCCCACCAACGCCACCCTGTTGGTGGACACCTACAACACCCTGAAATCCGGCGTGCCCAACGCCATCCGGGCCTTTAACGAGGTCCTGAAGCCCAAGGGCATCCGCAAGTGCGGCATCCGCCTGGACTCCGGCGATATGGCCTATTTGACCCAGAAGGCCCGGAAGATGCTGGACGACGCGGGCTGGACCGAGTGCCAGATCTCCGCCTCCAACGCTCTGGACGAGTATCTGATCCAGGACCTGCTGCGGCAGGGGGCCAAGATCGACATGTTCGGCGTGGGCGAGCGGCTCATTACCGCCCGCAGCGAGCCCGTGTTCGGCGGCGTGTACAAGCTGGCGGCGGTGGAGGAGCCGGACGGCACCATCGTTCCCAAGATCAAGATCAGCGAGAACGTGGAGAAGATCACCAATCCCCACTTCAAGAAGCTCTACCGGTTCTACGGCAACGACACCGGCAAGGCCATTGCGGACTATCTCTGCGTCCATGACGAGTCCGTGGACGACAGCGGCCAGATGGAGATCTTCGATCCCGACGCCACCTGGAAGCGGAAGACCGTGTACAACTTCACGGCCCGGGAACTCCAGGTCCCCATCTTCAAAAACGGCGAGCTGGTGTACAAGCTGCCCTCCCTGGAGGAGATTCGGACCTACTGCGCCCAGCAGGTGGATACCCTGTGGGACGAGGTCAAGCGGTTCGACAACCCCCACACCTACTATGTGGACCTGTCCCAGAAGCTGTGGGACATCCGTTATGACCTGCTGAAAAACAACAAGTAAGACAAAAAAGACCGGCCCGGGGTCACCCGGGCCGGATTTTTCAAAGGAGGCATTTTGTGAAGCGGAAAGCCTCCGCCGGGGCCGTGGCTCTGGGCGGGACCCTGGCGGCTTTGGCCGTGGTGCTCATGCTGCTGGGCGGGATCATCCCCATCGGCACCTATTGCTGCCCCATTTTGGCGTCTCTGCTCCTGATCCCGGTGCTGGATGCCTGCGGGACCAGGCTGGCCCTTGCCTGGTATGGGGCCGTGGCCCTTCTGGCGGCCCTCCTGTGCCCGGATAAGGAGGCCGCCGCAGTGTTCGTGTTCTTCGGCTATTATCCCATCTGCAAGCCCTTTCTGGACCGGCTCCCGAGGTTGCCCCGGCGGCTGTGCAAGGGGCTGCTTTTTAACCTGTCCGTGGTGGTCATGTATGCCCTTTTGATCTTCGTCCTGGGCATGGCGGCCCTGGGAGAGGAATTCCGCCAGACGGGCACGGCCATGCTGATCCTGCTGCTGGTCCTTGGAAATGTGACCTTTGTGCTGGTGGATGTGCTGGCGGGCCGCCTGACCCTGCTCTATCAGGCAAAGAAGAAAAAATAAAGGCCAATCATGTGCCGGAGGATAAAAAGCCTCGCAGAGTTCTCCGCCCGTAGGCTGCGATTTCCCTGTCAGGAAAATCCAAAGGGCTTTCCTGACAGCCTAAAAAGGCGCGGACCGTTTGGTCCGCGCCTTTGCTTTTATAGGGTTCCCAGGATCACAGAATCAGGAAGAACTTGATCAGAAAGATCAGGGAGATCACCAGGGTCAGAACGGAGATATTCTTCCGCTTGCCGGTGAACAGGCAGATCACGCAGTAAGAAATCATGCCCAGGCCGATGCCATGGCCGATGGAGCCGGAGATGGGCATAGCCAGCAGCATCAGAGCGGCGGGCAGGCCCTGGGTGATGTCCTCAAAGTCGATCTTCTTCAGACCGCCCAGCATCAGAACGCCGACATAGATCAGAGCGGCGGAGGTAGCGGGGGCGGGGATCAGAGCGGCGATGGGGGCGATGAAGATGCAGGCCAGGAACAGAACGGCGGTGGTCAGAGCGGTGAGGCCCGTACGGCCACCAGCCTGGACGCCGGAGGCAGACTCCACGAAGGTGGTAACGGTGGAGGTTCCGGTGAAGGCGCCGGCCACGGTGCCGATGGCGTCGGACAGCAGGGCTTCCTTCATGTGGGGCATGTTGCCCTTCTCGTCCAGCATGTTGGCACGGGAGGCGGTACCGATCAGGGTGCCGATGGTGTCGAACATATCGATGATGCAGAAGGTGATGACCAAGGTGGTGACGGTAAACCAGCCGATCTCGCCCAGGGTCTTGAAGTCGAACTTGAATAGAGTGGTCTTTGCCATGTCGGAGAAGGCCGGCAGGAAGGAAGCACCCTTCAGATTCTCAAAGGGATTGACGCTGAAGAAGATGGCCTCGCCAGCCCAGTAGATCACGGAACCGGCCAGGATGCCCAGCAGCACGGAGCCCTTCACATTGTGATGGGCCAGGATCACGATGACGAACAGCGCGATGAAAACGGTGACGACGCTCAGGACCATCCAGGAGTAGCCGCTGCCCATGGTGGTCTTAGCGAACTCGGGGGACAGGGAACCGAAGAAGTCCCGCATCATGTAGAAGGGACCGCCGGTCTCGGAGTACACGCCAGCGTTGGAGCCGAAGCCGATGTTCAGGAGCATTAGGCCGATGGCAGGGGCAATGCCCAAGCGGATGCCAAGGGGAATGGCCTCCACGATCTTCTCGCGGATGTTGAAGATGGACAGGACCAGGAACACAACGCCCTCAATGAGGATCACGCAAAGGGCGGCCTGGAAGGACTGGAGGTACGTAAGACCCGTCATACCAACGATGTTGGCCACGACGGTTGCGAAGAATGCGTTCAGGCCCATGCCGGGAGCCATGGCGAAGGGCTGATTTGCCAGGAATGCCATGCAGAGGGTGCCTACCGCGGATGCGATGCAGGTGGCCAGGAATACACCGTTCCACAGATCCTGACCCTCCGCGCCGAAGCCCGTCAGCAGGTTCGGGTTCAGGGCGATGATGTAGGCCATCGTCATGAACGTGGTGAGACCTGCCACCAGTTCCGTGCGTACGTTTGTGCCGTGTTCTTTGAGCTTGAATAGTTTTTCCATATACACCAACCTCTCCAAATTGTGGGTCTTTCCCGAAAGAAAAACCTCTAGCATTGTATCACGGACTGGTAAAAATTGCAATGCAGAAAAGTCAATTTTTGTGGCTTTTTCGAGGATTCCTTGCTTTTGTACAAGAAAATGCAGAAAACAGCCGCTACAAGCAAAAAATCCGTCTGGAGAAACCCCAGACGGACGCTAAAGTTAGGCCCGGGACCTTCGGAAACAGAAGGTCACGGTGAAGAAGGCTGCCAGGTACAGGCTGATGACGGCACCTACGGAGCAGTCCAGATAGTATCCGGTGACGAGCCCCAGAAGGCTGGCGGCCAGAGCGGCCAGCACGGAGACAGCGTGGTACTGCCGCAGGTTCCGGGATACGTTCCTGGCCCCGGCGGCGGGCAGCACCAGAAGGGAATTGATGACCATAAGGCCCACCCAGGAAATGGCCAGGGTCACCACCACGGCAATGGCGGCGGTGAACAGGGCCTGGTTTTTCTCCACGGAGATCCCCCGGGAGGAGGCCAGCTGGGGGTGGACCGAGGTCAGCACCAGCCGGTTGGACCGGAGGACCCAGAACAGCACCACCATCAGCAGGACGATAGCCAGAAGGCCGATCTCTAAGGGGGTTACGGACAGAATGTCGCCGATGAGATACCGGTTAAACTTGGTGAAGCTGCCGCCGTTCATGGTGGCGATGAAGATGCCCAGGGCCACGGCGGTGGAGGAGAACACACCGATGATGGTGTCCGAAGCCTGGCTGGTCCGCTGGCGCACATAGGTGAAGAGCAGCGCGAACACCAGGCTCAGCCCCACTGCGGCCCAGATGGGGAAGGCGAGGCCGCACAGGCAGCCGACGGCGATGCCCGTGAAGGCCGAATGGCCCAAAGCGTCGGAGAAAAAGCTCATTTTCCCTGTGACGATCATGGTGCTCATGAGACCGAAGAGGGGAGCCATGAGAAGAACGGCCAGCAGGGCGTTGCGCATAAAGTCCCACCGCAGGGGCTCCAGGGGCAGAAGGTCGCAAATGGCATACCACAGACTCATTGTTCCCGTCCTCCTTTCAGGTGGAATACGGTGTGAAATGCCTGGGAATCCAGAACTTCCTGGGGCGTCCCGGCGCTGAGGATTCGACCATCCAGCAGGATCACCTTGTCCATGTACTTTTCCAGCAGGGAGAAATCATGGGTGGTCATGAGAATGGATAGATCATAGGTTCTACGCAGGCTGTCGATCATGTCCATGAGGGAACTCATGCCCTCCACATCCACACCGGACAGGGGTTCGTCCAGGATCAGCAGATTGGGCACCGGCTCCAGGGCCAGGGCCAGTAACACCCGCTGCAATTCGCCGCCGGACAGGGCGCCTACCCGCCGGTCAATGAGGTCCTGACCGTTGACCCGGGAAAGACTTTGGAGGATGCTCTTCCGCATGGCTTTGGATACCCCCAGAAAGGCGGGCCGCTTGGAGTTGCAGCAGGCGAACAGGTCCGCTACGCTGATGGGGTCTCCAATATCAAAGGAAGGGGTCTGGGGCACATAGCCGATCCGCAGCTTGGCTCCCGGCTCCCCGGGCCGGGAGAAGGTGATTCTCCCAGTGTAGGGCAGCTGGCCTAGGATAGTGCGGATCATGGTGGATTTTCCCGCTCCGTTGGGGCCGATGAGGGCCGCCATCTGGCCGCAGTGGATGTGCAGATTCACGTCCGTGAGGATTCGCTCCCGGCCGATGGTGACGGACAGATCTTCCACCCGCAGGCAGCAGGAGTCGCAGCAGCCGTGGTTCTTGGTGTGAGGGCTCATGACAGGGCCTCCTTTACGGCGTCGATGTTCTGACGCAGGGTGTCGAAATAGTCTCCACCCCCCAGTCCTGTAGACAGGGTGGACAGGCCGCAGCCCGTCTCCCGGGCGATGGCCTCGGCTCCGGCAGTGGATCCGTTGGTCTCCGTGAAAACCACAGGAATGTTGTGGGTTTGTACCAGAGTTGAGATCTCCGCCAGGCTCTTGGCGGAGGCCTCGCTGCCGGATTCCTCCTCGATGGAGGCCAAAATGGTCAGGTCAAAGGCCTGGGCGAAATAAGCAAAGCCGTCGTGGAAGGTGATGAGCTCCCGGCAGGAAAGATCTTTCAGGGAATCTTCGCCATACTGCTGCAGGTCCTCCAGTCGGGCGGTCAGTGCGGTGAGATTTTCCCGGAAGGTGTCGCCGTACTGGGGATAGAGGGCGGCAAGGCCCTCCGCGGCATTTTTGGCCATGACCTCTGCGTTTTTGGGGGCCAGCCAGATGTGGGGATCCGGCTCTCCGTCCAGCTCCAAAAGGTCAACTCCCTGACTGCAGTCTACGGTGGCCTTGGCCTGGGACAGGGCGTCGGCCATGAACTCCTCCAGCCCGGCTCCCGATACGAATAGGCAGTCGGCGGAGCCGACGATCCGCATCTGGCCCACGGTGAGACTGTAATCGTGGAGACAGGACACCGGCTCCGAGATCACAAGGTCCACCTGAATGTCCGTATTTTCACACAAGGCCTCCAGAAACTGGGCCAGGGGGGCGGTGGTGGCGGCCACGGCGGGGCCGGTATCTTGGGGGGCGGTCCCGCAGGCGGTGAGCAGCAGAGCGCACAGGGCCAGCAGGGCGATCCATTTTTTCATAGCGTTTTCTCCTATAAGTGGTGTTTCAAACCAATATTATAGTCCAATTCCGGAGAAAAGGCAACGAGATCCTTTGAAATTTCCAAATTATCCGCAAAAATTCGCGGGGAAGGCGAATTTTTGCGGCCAGCGCCTATGCAGTAGGAGAGAAATGTGTTATAATAATAAAAATATGCCCATTGAGGCGGACAGAGGACGAAACTATGGATTATATTGTATTGGACATGGAGTGGAATCAGCCCTGGCCCGGTTCTCCCTCCGCGAAAAAGGTCCTGCCGGTGCAGATCCGGGGAGAGATCATCCAGATCGGGGCCGTTCGGCTCAGCGAGGACCGGCAGGTCCGGGATGAATTCCAGATCATGGTGCTGCCCAAGTATTATAGGCGGCTGAACAGCCGGGTGTCCAAGCTGACGGGGATCAAGGAATCCCGGCTGAAGGCCGAGGGGGTCCCCTTTCCGGAGGCCATGGAGCGGTTCCGGGCCTGGTGCGGGGAGGATGTGACCTTCCTGACCTGGGGATTTGACGATATTTACATCCTCCGGGAGAATCTGGAGCTCCACGGCCTGGACCGGAGCTGGGTGAACCGGTGGTACAACGCCCAGATGATCTTCAACGCCCAGACCGACGGCTCCAACGCCCAGAAGGCGCTGAAGACCGCCATGGAGATCTTCGGCATTGAGGCCAGCCGGCCGGCCCATGACGCCCTGGGAGACGCCTATCACACGGCCCTGATCTGCGCCCGGCTGGATCTGCAGAAGGGCATCGCCGGTTACGGAAAGGCGGTCCGAGACCACGAAAACGGATTCCACGGGGCGGAGCTGCCGGACTGTATCGGACGGAAGGTGTTCTACGGCTTCGCGGATAAGGACAAGGTGCTGGAGGCCATGGGCGGTCCGGAGAATATCTGTCCCAAGTGCGGGAAGAAAATGGAGTCCGGCCGGTGGTTTTCCCAGGCGGGCCACCGATATATGACCATGGCGAACTGCCCGGAGGACGGGCCCTTCCTGATCCGGGTGCGGATCAGCGACGAGGAGGGCGGCACCGTCCGGGCCAGCCGGCTCATTTACTCCGGAGACTCCGAGGCTGCCCGGGCCTATGCCCGGCGGGCGGAAAAGGCGGCGGAGGAAGGTTCTTCCCGGCCCCGGCGGCGGAGACGTTCCCGGCGCCCGGCCAAGGCGGCAGCCAAGGAAACACCCAAAACCAAAGAAGAGTGAGCGGCTCCCCGGCGGAAGATCCTTCCGCCGGGGAGCCTGTGTTTTCTTATGGAACCGGGATTACTTCCGGGGCTGGGCGGGGACCACCGCTGCCAGAGCGTCGCAGATGGCCTCTCCGGCCCGGGGCCGGACCATGGGGGCATATCGGGCGGCCATGGCCGCAAGGATCCGGGGATCTTCCAGCAGGGACAGGCACAGAGCGGCCAATTCCTCCGTGGTGCCTGCGGTGACGGCGGCGCCCAGGCCGGTGAAATATCGCAGGTTGTCGTCCTCACATCCGGCTACGGCGTTGACCAGCACCATGGGCAGACCCTTGCAGGCGGCCTCCGTTACGCTGATGCCGCCGGGCTTGGTCAGGTACAGGTCGGCACCGTCCATAAGCTCACCCATGTTCTCCACATAGCCCTGGACATGGATCCGGTTCTGCCCCTCATGGGCCTGGGTCAGATGCCGGTACAGGCTGTGGTTGGTGCCGCAGACCACGGTGAGTTCGCAGTCCTCCGGCAGCCCGAGACCGATCGCCCGGACCAGTTCCTCCATAGGCCCGCAGCCCATGGAGCCGCACATGACGAGAAGGTGCCGGTGTCGGGGATCCACGCCGAAGGCGGCCTTGGCGGCGGCCTTGTCCCCGGCGGTCTGAAAGGCACTGCGGATGGGGATCCCGGTCTCCAGGATCCGCTCCCGGGGCAGGCCCGCCCGAAGAAAGTCCTCCGTCAGTCCCGGCGGGACAAAATACCGGTCCAGCCGCAGGTCGGAGCAGGTGGGACTGCAGGTATAGTCCGTGGCCAGAAAGGCGGTCCGCAGCCCCATGGGGTACCGGCGGCACAGCTCCGTCACCATGAGGGCGGCGAAGACGTGGACGCAGATCACGGTGTCATAGCCGCCCTGCCGGATCTCCGGCAGGAGTTTTTTTACGCCGGAGGCCAGAAACTTGTACAGGGGCGACCGCTCCGTATAGGCGCCCGGGTGGCGCTCGGCGCTGTGATAGCTGGCGCTGAGGAGCCGGGGCATTTTCCGATACATGAGCACGTGGCCGCCGGAGACCAGCTTGGACACCCCCGGGGACAGGTAGGCCAGGGTATCCCGGATCTCGCAGGGGATTCCCCGGGCGGCATAGACCGCCTGCAGGGCCTGGGCGCAGGAGTTGTGGCCCTGGCCCGTGTTGGCGCTGAGAATCAGGACGGACACGACTGGGCCCTCCTTTCGCCGGTGGTCTGGGCCGTCCGGGCCAGCCGGTCATAGAGCCGCCGGAGCCGGGGACGGTTGTACCGCTGGATCAGGATATAGGGCACGTTGCCCAAAAGGTTATACACCAACGCCGCCGCCAGGCCCCAGGGATGGGGCAGGATCCGACACAGGCCGAAGCCGCCCACGAACAGGAGCCAGTGGATGAATTCCGCCACGCAGGTCTCCCGGAGCATCCGCTCCAGGGTGTCGGCGTCCATTTTCGCCGTCATGCGCTTGGGCGGCATGAGAAATGGCAGGATCTTGCTCATATCCGGCAGCCTATTCTGCCATTTTTTGATGCGGAGCTTCTCATAGAGCTTTCCGCCCTGCTCAAAGGAAAAGGGAGCGTAGGGAAAGGCCTGGCTGTCGAACCAGCTTTTGGGCAGAATCCGGCCCAGCACAAATCCGGCGGCGCCCATCAGCGCCAGATATTCCACGCACCGCAGCAGCTCCATGGCCCCGTTCCGCTCCTTCCGTTCAGAATAGAATACCAACGATCTCTTCCGGGAAAAATTGTAGCCCGAAAGCCCGGGAGAATCAATAGGCAAAACAAGAAAAGTGTCCGGAGAAAGAAACCGGCGGAGGGCCATGCCCTCCGCCGGTAAAAGGCGGGTTTACTTCTGGGGATAGGCCGCATTCTGGGCCAGGTACACCAGCATGTCCGTGCAGGCATCCATGTCCTCTACGGGGATATACTCAAAGCGGCCGTGGAAATTCTCGCCGCCGGTGCAGAGGTTGGGGCAGGGCAGCCCCTCATAGGACAGACGGGCGCCGTCGGTGCCGCCCCGGATGGGAGCCGCCACCGGGTCCATGCCCGCCTGCTTCATGGCGGCCATGGCTTGATCCACCACGTGGATGACGGGCAGGATCTTTTCCTTCATGTTGTAGTAGCTGTCCTTCAGGCACAGGGTTACGGTGCCGGGACCGTAGAGCCCGTTGAGATAGTCGGCGATCTCCTGGAACCGGGCCTTTTTGGCTTGGAATTTCTTCATGTCATGGTCCCGGATGATATAGTGCAGGGTGGCGGACTCGATGGAGCCCTCCATGCCCGCCAGCATGGAAAAGCCCTCGTAGCCCTCGGTGTACTCCGGCCGCTCCTGGACCGGCAGCATGGCGTGGAACTCCATGGCCACCTGCTGGGCGTTGCGCATTTTGTTTTTGGCGGAGCCGGGGTGGATGCTGATGCCGGTGAAGGTCACGGCAGCGGCCGCGGCATTGAAGTTCTCATATTCCAGCTCCCCCAGGGTGCCGCCATCGGCGGTGTAGGCCCAGTCTGCGCCGAAATCTTTCAGGTTGAACCGGTCCGCGCCCCGGCCGATCTCCTCGTCGGGGGTGAAGCCGATGCGGATGGTGGCGTGGGGGGTGGGATCCGCCAGGAGCCGCTCCGCGGCGGTGAGGATCTCCGCCAAACCGGCCTTGTCGTCGGCCCCCAGCAGGGTGGTGCCGTCGGTGACCATCAGGTGCTTGCCGATGCTCCTTTGGAGATTGGGGAAGTCGGCGGCACGCATGACGATGTTCTTTTCTTCATTCAATACGATGTCCCCGCCCTGATACTGGAAGATCCGGGGCCGGATGTTGGCGCCGGAGCAGTCCGGGGAGGTGTCCATGTGGGCGATGAAGCCTACGGTGGGACGGCTGGGGTCTCCGGGAACGGTGCCGTAAATGTAGCCGTCCTGGTCCTGATAGGCATTGGAAATACCCATGGCCTTCATTTCCTCCACCAGGCTTTTTCCGAAGGTCAGCTGGTTGGGAGTGGAGGGGCAGGAGGGGGAGGCCTCGTCGGACTGGGTGTCAAAGGTCACATAGCGCAAAAGACGCTGGGATGCGTTCATATACTCAACTCCTTCTTACGATTAAAAAACGTGCCGCCGTCTTTTCGGCGGCGGCACAGGGGATTTTTATTTTGCGGCCTTGACCAGCTCGGCGGTGTCCTGAGCGATCATCAGCTCTTCGTTGGTGGGAATGACCCAGACCTTGACCTTGGAGTCGGGAGCGGAGACCAGCTTCTCCTCACCCCGGACCTTGTTGGCTTCCTTGTCCAGCTTCACGCCCATGTACTCCAGACCCTCGCAGATCCGCTCCCGCATTTCGGCGGAGTTCTCGCCCACACCGGCGGTGAACACCAGGCAGTCGCAGCCGCCCAGGGCAGCGGCGTAGGAGCCGATGTACTTGCGGACCTCATAGGCGAACTTGTCCAGGGCCAGGGCGGCGTCCTCGTTGCCGGCCTCGGCAGCCTGCTCAATATCCCGGAAGTCGGAGGACACGCCGGACAGGGCCAGCACGCCGGACTTCTTGTTCAGCATGGTCAGGCAGTCGTCCACGCTCATGCCGTACTTGTTCATGATGAACTGGACTACGCAGGCGTCAATGTCGCCGGAGCGGGTACCCATGCACACACCGGCCAGAGGGGACAGGCCCATGGAGGTGTCCTGGCACTTGCCGTCCAGCACGGCGGACAGGGAGGAGCCGTTGCCCAGGTGGCAGTTGATGAGCTTCATGTTCTTGGTGCCCATGAGCTCCGCGGCCCGGCGGGACACATACTTGTGAGAGGTGCCGTGGAAGCCGTAGCGGCGGATGTCGTCATTGACGAAGTACTCCTTGGGAATGGCGTAGCGGTAAGCCTTGGCGGGCATGGTCATGTGGAAGGCGGTGTCGAACACGGCCACCTGGGGCTTGCCGGGCATAACGGCCTGGCAGGCCCGGATGCCCATGAGGTTGGCGGGATTGTGCAGGGGGCCCAGAGGAATACAGTCCTCGATGGCCTTGATGCAGGCGTCGTCGATGATGCAGGAGTCGCTGAACTTCATGCCGCCGTGCAGGACCCGATGGCCCACGGCGTCGATCTCGTCGGTGGACTTGATGACGCCATGCTCGGGATCCACCAGGATGTCCAGAACGGCATTCATTGCCTCGGAATGGGTGGGCATGGGGATGTCCTTGACCACCTTCTTATCGCCGACCTTGTGGGTCAGACGGCCGTCGATGCCGATCCGCTCGCACAGGCCCTTGGCGGAGACGGCGCCGGTGTCCGGATCCATCAGCTGATACTTTAGAGAAGAGCTGCCGGCGTTAATAACCAGAACGTTCATGTTAATGATCCTCCTAGAAGAATTTCTTCGTTTGTATTTTCTGCCCATGCGGCAGGATAGACATAACCTCTCCTATAATATAATAAAAAAACCCGGGAAACAAGCCCCAAGGGGGAAATTTTTTGAAACGGGACCGAAAAAGCGGGGCCGGAGGCCGGCAGGCGGGGCTTCGGCCGCCGGGCCCTCTTGCTTCTCCGGCGGGTTTTGTGGTATGCTATATTCAAATAGAGTCCGGACGGCTCCGGCGGAAAGAAAAGAGGGGGGAGCGCTTTGAAGATCGTCGGCATTATCTGTGAATACAACCCCTTCCATCTGGGCCATGGGCGGCAGCTTTCCTGGGTCCGGCAGCGGCTGGAGCCGGAGGACGCCATTGTGTGCCTTATGAGCGGGAATTTTGTCCAGCGGGGAGCCCCCGCGATCTTTGACAAGAGCCTGCGGGCCCGGGCGGCCCTGGCCTCTGGGGCGGACCTGGTGCTGGAGCTGCCGGTGGGGGCCTGCCTGTCCTCGGCGGAGGGCTTTGCTGCTGGAGGCGTGGAGATCCTGGCGGGGGCCGGGGCCACGGCTTTGTGCTTCGGGGCGGAATCCCCGGCGGAAGATCTGCGGGAAACGGCCCGGCTTCTTCTGCGCCGGGACTTTTCCGAATATCTCCGGTGGAATCTGAAGGGCGGCCTCAGTTTCCCGGCGGCCCGGGCCCAGGCCCTGGCCCGGATGGGAGGAAAGCCGGAGTGCCTCCGGCGGCCCAACGACATTCTGGCGGTGGAGTACTGCAAGGCCATTTTGAGCCGGGGCCTTTCCATGGAGCCCTGGATCCTTCGCCGGCCTGGGGACTATCACGCCGAGGCCCTGGACCCGGAGAACCCTTCCGCCACGGCCCTGCGCCGGGCTATTCTGGCGGGGGAGCCTTGGGAGGGCTATGTGCCGGAGACGGCGGCGGAGCTGTTCCGGGGTGCGGCGGTCCATAGCCTGGCTGCCGGGGAGCGGGCGGTGCTGGCCCGGCTTCGGACCATGACGGAGGCGGAGTTTGAGGCGGTGCCCTACGGGGGCGAGGGCCTGTGGCGGCGGTTCATGGCGGCCTGCCGGAGGGAGAGTAGCCTGGAGGCCATATTGGAGGCCACCAAGTCTAAACGGTACACCAGAACCCGGCTGGACCGGATGGCCATGTGCGCCTTTCTGGGGCTGGGGCAGGAGGACCTGACCGGGGCGGCTCCCTATGTCCGGGTCCTGGCCTTCAACGACCGGGGACGGCAGGTGCTGGCGGGGGCCCGGGAGAACCTGCCCTTCGTGAACGCCGGGACCCGGCAGGAGAGAGCCTACGCGGAGCTGGAGCGGCGCTGCGGGGATCTTTACGGTCTCTTCGCCGCGGGAGTCCCGGAGGCTCCGGGCAGGGTCCTGAGGGAGCGGGTCTTCTATGCGCCTTCCGGGAATTTCTGACAGTTTCCGAAAAAATGAAAAAAGGACTTGCATTTTTCCGGGCACTATGGTATGATAACCAGGCTAAATCGTGATCACGGGGCCGTTGCGCCCTTTTATGAGAGCAGAAAGAGGTGAACGACATGAAGGAAGGTATCCATCCCAAGTACGAACAGACCACGATCCGCTGTGCCTGTGGCAACGTCTTCACGACCGGTTCCACGAAGAAGGACATCAAGGTTGAAATCTGCTCTAAGTGCCATCCCTTCTATACCGGCAAACAGAAGCTGGTAGATACCGGTGGACGTGTTGACCGGTTCAATAAGAGATTCGGCCTGAAGTAAGAGCCCAGAAGTCCGCACCGCGAAAGTGGTGCGGACTTTTTCTGTTTTCGGCCGGGAAATTCCGGAAATATTTTCGGGGACCGTTGCAATTTCGGAGGTTTTTATGGATAATAGTATGGAAAAGACCCGGGGCGAGCGGGCGGTGCTGGTGGGCCTGAACGCCGACTGCTTCACCAAGACCCAGACCGCCACGGAGGAGAGCCTGGAGGAGCTGGAGGCCCTGCTGGAAACGGCGGGGGGCTTCTGCACCGCCAAGATCCTTCAGAACCGGCACACGCCGGATCCCCATAGCTTCATCGGCCAGGGCAAGGCCGAGGAGGTCAGAATGTTCATCGAGGCTACGGAGTCCACCATGGCCATTTTCGATAACGACCTGTCCCCCTCCCAGATCCGGGCTCTGGAGGAGCTCCTGGGGGTGACGGTGCTGGACCGCAGCGCGCTGATTCTGGACATTTTCGCCCAGCGGGCCAAGACGAAGGAAGGCCGGCTCCAGGTGGAGCTGGCCCAGTATAAATACCTCTTGCCCAAGCTCTCCGGCATGGGCAAAAGCCTGAGCCGCCAGGGCGGCGGCATCGGCACCCGGGGCCCCGGCGAGACCAAGCTGGAAACGGACCGGCGGCACATCCGCACGAGGATCGAGCGGCTGGAAGAGGAGCTTTCCCAGGTCCGGCAGGTCCGGGCGGTCCAGCGGGAGCGGCGGCAGAAGAACTCCGTGCCGGTGGTGGCCATTGTGGGCTATACCAACGCGGGAAAATCCACCCTCCTCAACAAGCTGACGGGGGCCGGGATCCCGGCCAATAACCGACTCTTCGACACTCTGGACACCACCTCCCGGCAGCTGACGGTGTCCGACAACCTGACGGTGATCCTGTCCGATACCGTGGGATTTATCGCCAAGCTGCCCCACCACCTGGTGGAGGCCTTCCGGGCTACCCTGGAGGAGCTGGAGTACGCGGACCTGCTGATCCATGTGATCGACAGCGCCGACCCCCACCGCCAGGAGCATATTGAGGTGGTGGATAAGCTGATCTCTCAGCTGGCGAAGCCCGGGACCCCGGTGATCCAGTGCTATAATAAAAAGGACCTGGTGCCTCCCGAGGAGATCCCCGTGGGGGAAAATGTGGCAGCCGTGTCCGCCGCCACGGGAGAGGGCCTGGAGGGCCTGCTGGCCATGGTCGAGCGGGAGCTGGACCGAGGGCTGCACCATGTGCGCCTGAGGCTGCCCTATGCCATGGGCGGCCTGGTGGAGACCCTTCACGACGGGGCCAAGGTTTTGTCCGTGGAATACGATGCCGAGGGCATCGCCGTGGAGGCGATCTGCGACGAGATCCTCTATGGCCGGGTCAAACAGTATGAAGTGAAGGAGCAGGAAGGCTGAATGGAAGAATACCTGGTGCCCACGGCCTTTGGTGAGGCGGAATTTGTGGAGAAAAAGTCCCGGTTTACGGGCCATCTGTGGCCGGTGGACACGGAGGAGGAGGCCCTGGCCCGCATCAAGGAAATGCGGGAAAAATACTGGGACGCCACCCACAATGTCTACGCCTATATTATAAAGGACGGCCCCACCCGGTTTTCCGACGACGGGGAGCCCGGCGGCACCGCCGGCATGCCCACCTTGCAGGTCCTGCAGCGGGAGAATTTATTCAACGTGTGCTGCGTGGTGACCCGGTGCTTCGGCGGGATCCTGCTGGGGGCCGGGGGCTTGGTCCGGGCCTACGCCAAGGGCACCAAGATCGCCGTGGACGCGGCGGGGATCTCCCAGAAGCGGGTCTGGTCCGTGATCTACCTGCCCTGCCCCTATTCCTATTATGAGCGGGTGAAGCTGGAAACGGCGGCCTTCGGCGGAATCATCCGGGATACCCAGTTCGGGGTGGATGTAGAGTTGGAAATTTTGACCCCGGTTATCCAAGCGGAGCCCTTTTTGAAGCGGCTCCTGGACCTGTCTGCCGGGACCATCGAGGGCCTTATTACTGGAGAGGAATACCGGGCCTTTCCGGTGAAGGAGCCGGTTATTACAGAGTAAGGAGGCGGCGCAATGTCCATTCGTGAGATGCTGGAGCGGGAGGAACACACCAGGCTAGACCCCCGGGCGGCCTTTGCCGACGAGACCAAGGGCCGGCCCGTGGCCGAGGAACCCCGGGAGGACGACGTTCGGACCTGCTATCAGCGGGATACGGACCGGATTGTCCATAGCAAGTCCTTCCGGCGGCTCATGCACAAGACCCAGGTGTTTCTGCGGCCCGAGGGGGACCATTACAGGACCCGGATGACCCACACCCTGGAGGTGGCCCGGATTGCCCGGACCATTACCAGGGCCTTGTGGCTCAACGAGGATCTGACGGAGGCCATCGCCCTGGGCCACGACCTGGGCCATACCCCCTTTGGCCACGCCGGAGAGGTGGCCCTGACGGAGGTCATGGGCAAGAAATTCCGGCATAACGAGCAGTCCCTCCGGGTGGTGGACACCCTGGAGCGGGACGGCCAGGGTCTGAATCTGTGCTATGAGGTCCGCATGGGCATCCTGGGCCACACGGGGGATTTCATTCCCGAGACCCTGGAGGGGCAGATCGTCCGGTATTCCGACCGGATCGCCTACATCAACCACGACATTGACGACGCCATCCGGGGTGGGATCCTGACCAATGATGACATTCCTGCCTCCATTGCGGAGGTCTTGGGCGCCACCCACCGGGACCGGATCAACACCCTGGTGACGGATCTCATCCGTACTACCCAGGAGTCCGGCACCCTGCAGATGCAGGACCATGTGGCCAAGGCCATGGGGGACCTGCGGGAATTTATGTTTGAGCGGGTGTACCGGAACCCTAAGGCCAAGGGGGAGGAATCCAAGGCCCGGGCCATTCTGCAGGAGCTGTACCTCTATTACGTGAAGCACCCCGATGCCCTGCCGGAAGATTTCCAGCCCCAGCTCAGCTTTGATGGCATGGAGCGGGTGGTCTGCGACTATATTGCGGGAATGACGGATAAATATGCCATCCACAAATATTCGGAGCTGTTCATTCCCGCGGCCTGGCAGGTCCGGGATTGACGAAACTGCTATAATAAAAGAAAAAGCGAGGTGAACGCCCATGCCCTTTCCTCCGTCCTTTATCGATGAGGTCATTGCCAAGAATCCCATTGAGGATGTGGTGGGCCAATATGTATCCATGACCCGGCGGGGCGGGAACCTCTTCGGCCTATGCCCCTTCCACGGGGAAAAGACCGCCTCCTTTTCCGTGGCCCCGGAGAAGGGGATCTTCTACTGCTTCGGCTGCCACAAGGGCGGCGGGGTCATCAACTTCATTATGGAGATCGAGGGCCTGAGCTACGGCGATGCCGTGCGATTCCTGGCCAAGCGGGCGGGCATCGAGGTGCCGGAGGACCCTCAGTATCAGAGCCGGTACAAGAAGCAGGAGCGGCTTTGGGCCCTGTCTAAGGAGGCCGCCCGGTTCTTCCACGAAAAGCTCTACGGCCCGGCAGGAGTCCAGGGCCTGGCCTACGCCCAGAAGCGGGGCCTGTCCCAGGGGACCCTTACCAGATTCGGCATCGGCTTCGCCCCGGACAGCTGGGACAGCCTGATGAACGCTATGAAGGCTAAGCACTATACCGAGGAGGAGCTGCTGGAGGCGGGCCTGGCGGTCCGTTCCCAGAAAAACAACCGGGTCTACGACCGGTTCCGGAATCGGCTCATGTTCCCCATCATCGATGTGCGGGGCAATGTCATCGGCTTCGGCGGCCGGGTCATGGATGACTCCACCCCTAAATACCTGAACTCCCCGGAGACCATTATCTTCAACAAGCGAAAGAACCTGTTCGCCCTGAACATCGCCAAAAAGAGCAAGCAGGGCCGGATCATTTTGACCGAGGGCTACATGGACGCCATCGCCCTGCACCAGTATGGCTTTGACTGCGCCGTGGCCTCCCTGGGCACCAGCCTGACGGAGGAGCACGCCTCCATCCTCTCCCGGTACACCGAGCAGGTGGTCCTGATCTACGATGGGGACGAGGCCGGGCAGAATGCCACCAAGCGTGCTCTGCCCATGCTGGAAAAGACAGGGCTTCAGGTCCGGGTCCTGCGGATGCAGGGGGCCAAGGATCCCGACGAATTCCTGCACAAATTCGGCGCCGACCGGTTCCAGAACCTTCTGAACCAGGCGGAAAACCAGATGGAATACCGGCTGCAAAGCCTGAAACGAAAGTACGACCTGTCCCAGGACGACCAGAAGGTGGCCTTTTTGAAGGACGCCGCCGATATGCTCTCCCAGGTCCCCAGCTCCGTGGAGCGGGAGGTCTACGGCACCCGGGCGGCGGAGGCCGCCGGGGTCACCTATGACGCCCTGCGGCTGGAGGTGGACAAGGCGGTCCGCCGCCGGAATAACCGGGAGAAAAAGAAACAGGAGAAGATCGATCTTGCCCCGGCGGAGGCCATGCAGCCCAAGTTCCGGGGGATCCGATACGATAATGTACGTTCCGCCGCGGCGGAGGAGACCCTGCTTGCCATGGCCCTGAAGGAACCGGCTCTGCTGGACCTGACTCTGGGCCTGAGCCCGGAGGAATTCTCCGTGGACCTGTTCGGCCGGGTCTTCACCCAGCTTCGGGACCGGCACCGGGAGGGCCTGGCCGTGAGCCTGGGGGCCCTGGAGGGTCTGAGCCCGGAGGAGACCTCCCACATGGCCGCCGTGAGCCAGAAGGACCTGGGGCCCGTCAGCGAGGAGGCCTTCCGGGACTGCGTTGCCGCCATTCGCCGGGAATACCGCCTGACTCACGCCAGCTCTCTGGATGAAATGATGGCGATCCGGGAACAAATGAAAGAGAGAAAAAGATATCAATGACGACTGAAAACCGGACCCCTCTGGAAGAGGAGGATTCCCGGCCCCAGGTGGACCGGGAGGAAAAGAAGGCCGACGCCGCCGAGAGCCAGACCGACGACGGCGTTCGCCAATACCTGAAAGAGATCCGCCAATATCCCCTTCTGACCCCCCAGGAGGAGCGGGAGCTGGCCATTCGCTGCGCCGGCGGGGACGAGGACGCCATCCGGAAAATGGTCAACAGCAACCTGCGGCTGGTGGTGTCCGTGGCCAAGGAATACGCGGGCCGGGGGGTACCGCTGCTGGACCTGATCCAGGAGGGCTCCATTGGCCTTCTTGTGGCAGCCAAGAAATTTGACTACACCATGGACACCCGTTTTTCCACTTATGCAACCAAGTGGATCCGCCAGGGCGTCACCCGGTGCCTCTACAACCATGGGGGCATCATCCGGATCCCCGTCCACACGGCGGAAAAGGTCCGGAAAGTGACCGCCGCCAAGGCGTCCTTCCAGCAGGCCGAGGGCCGGGAGCCTACGGAGGAGGAGCTGGCGGAGGCTACAGGTCTGGCCCCGGAGCGGATCAAGAAATATGAGAACCTGAATGCGGAGACCTGTTCTCTGGACAGCCCCACGGGGGAGCAGGAGGACGGCACCATGGGGGACCTTTTGGCCAACGCCGCGGCGGAGGAGCCTCAGGCGGAACTGGTGCGGACGGAAATGACCAAGCTCATGGACGAGCTTCTGCAAAAGCTCACGGAGCGCCAGCAGAAGGTCCTGCGGCTCCACTTCGGCATGGAGGACGGCACCTGCCACTCTCTGGAGGAGATCGGCAGGGAGTTGGGCATTTCCAAGGAGCGGACCCGGCAGATCGAGCGCCAGGCCATGGATCGGCTGCAGAAGCTGGGTGCGTCCTATGGATTGGAGGACTTTTTGGAATGAGGGATCTGGATCTGGAATTTGACTTTTCCGAGGACCGGGAACGGTTCCCGGAGTTAAAGCATTTGCGGAAGGGAGATACGGTCCGACTGGAACAGCTGCTTCTGTGGCTCGGCGACCGTCCGGAGGAAGAGGCGGAGGCGGCGGCCCTGGAGCTGGAGCGCCGGGGCGTGGACCTGGACGTATCCGCTTATCGGCGTGCCGGTGCCTCCGGTGCCGCCGCCCAGCGCCTGGACCGGGAAGCGGCCCTGGCCGCTGAGGGCCGACTGGAGGAATTGGGACCGGAGGACCCTCTGACCATGACCCTGGCGGAGTATGGAGAGCTGCCCCGGCTCTCCGAGACCAGAGCGGAGGAACTCTGGGACCGTTTACGGAACGGCGAGGACCAATGGGCCGAGACCCTGACCACGGGCTGCCTTGCCCTGGTAGGGGAGCTGGCCAAGGCCATGACAGGCAAGGGCGTTTTGCTTCTGGATCTCATGCAGGAGGGCTCTCTCAGCCTGTGGCAGACGGTGACGGAGGCCCGGGCAGAGCGATTCCTTCCGGTGGCCCGACGGCGGGTGACCCAGGCCATGGCCCGGCAGATCCTGCGGCAGGCTCTGGCGGACCACGCCGGTGAAGATCTGGCCCGGCAGATGGAGGCCTACCGGAAGGCCGCGGTGAGCCTGATGAAAAAGTTGGGCCGCACCCCCTCCAACGAGGAGATCGCAGCGGAGCTGCATCTGACCCCGGAGCAAACCTCCTCGTTGGAGCAGCTGACCCGAGATGCGGTGAAGAACCCCAAGAAGAAGGACGAGGCCCCCAAGGAGTCGGACCCTGAAGAGGAGGCCCCTGTGGAGGACTCCGCCTACTTTGCCCTCCGGACCCGGGTGGAGGACCTGCTGGACCGGCTGGACGAGACGGACCGAAAGATCCTGATTCTGCGCTTCGGCCTGGATGGAAAATCGCCGAGAAGCGACGAGGAGATCCTGGCCCAGACGGGTCTGACGGAGGAAGAGCTCCACCGCCGGGAGGCCGGGGCCCTGGCGGCCCTGCGGACGGAGGAAAACCGGGAAGATTCCGGAGATTGACAAACGGGACCTTATGGTATAGAATGGCACTGTGTGTGAACACGAAACCAAATAGGGGGAATCCTATATGTTTGAAAAACTCAGAGATTATGTTTCCCGCCAGTTGGAGATCCCTGCGGAGCAGATCACCCGGGACACCACTTTCGAGACCCTGGGCGTGGACTCTCTGGATATTGTGGAGATGATCACCGACCTGGAGGATGAGCTGGGTGTGGAGCTGGTGCTGGAAGAGGCCGGCCAGATTACCACCGTGGGCGAAATGGCGGACTTCATCGAGTCCCGCATGGGCTAAGTTTCTTACAATCGAATTGCCTTGTGCAAGCGGCCGGCTTGTAACAAGGTCGCACTAGTCGGGGAGCTAGCGGTGCCCTGTACCTGCAACCCGCTACAGCAGGGATGAATTCCCACACCCGGGCTTGCCCAGTGCCGTCTGGCCTGCGTAAGCAGCGCTGAAGAACCGGTCTTACGCAACGAGATCCCGTGAACCATGTCAGGTGGGGAACCAAGCAGCATTAAGCGGATCGTCTCGTGTGCCGTGAGGTTGCCGTTTCCGAGCTGGCTGCGCGGGTATCGGGTATTGCGCCTGTTCAAATGTGGGTGTGCGATCTTGTTATGAGCCGGCCCGTTTTATGGAGAAAGGAGGGGCCTATGTACCAAGCCCTGTATCGGAAATACCGGCCCCAGACCTTTGACGA
The DNA here is from genome assembly GCA_934589155.1 of uncultured Oscillospiraceae bacterium. Taxonomy (GTDB): domain Bacteria; phylum Bacillota; class Clostridia; order Oscillospirales; family Oscillospiraceae; genus Faecousia. Next base: position 110,690 of record CAKTNP010000005.1, read on the forward strand.
CGTGGTGGGTCAGGAGGGAGTCTCCCGGACCCTGAAAACCCAGCTTCTGACGGGGCACCTGGGCCACGCCTACCTGTTTACAGGTTCCCGTGGCACCGGCAAGACCAGCTGCGCCCGGATCCTGGCCAAGGCCGTAAACTGTCTGCACCCGGTGGACGGCAACCCCTGCAACGTATGCGAGGCCTGCCGGGCCATTGATGCCGGCTCCTGTATGGATGTTCTGGAGATCGACGCCGCCTCCAACAACGGCGTGGACAATGTCCGGGACCTGCGGGACGACGCGGTGTATACCCCTTCCCAGGTGAAGACCCGGGTGTATATCATCGACGAGGTCCATATGCTGTCCTTGTCGGCCTTCAACGCTCTTTTGAAGATCGTGGAGGAGCCGCCGGAGCATCTGCTCTTCATTCTGGCCACCACGGAGCTTCACAAGGTTCCGGCCACCATCCTGTCCCGGTGCCAGCGGTTTTCCTTCCGCCGCCTGAGCCAGGAGGATATTGCGGGACGGCTCCACTATATCGCCTATCAGGAGGGCATCGAGGCCGAGGACGCCGCGGTGCAGCTTCTGGCCCGGCTGGCCGACGGCGGCATGCGGGACGGCATCAGCCTTTTGGACCAGTGTGCCACCGCCGCCGACGGGAAACTGACCCTGGACGCGGTCTATGGCTGCCTGGGCCTGGCGGGAGAGCGGAAGACCGCAGAGCTTATGGACGCCGTGGCCCGGCAGGATACCAAAACGGCTCTGGAGATCTTCGACAAACTCTACGGCGACGGCAAGGACGTGGCGGCCCTTCTGGACGAGATGTGCACCCTGACCCGGGACCTTCTGATCCTGAAAACGGCTCCCGGCGCCGCCAAGAGTCTTCTGTCCGGCACCTGTACCGAGGAGGAGATCCGGGACCTGGAGAAGAAATTCTCCCCTGGAGAGCTGACCCGGATTCTCCGGACCATCCAGGATACGGCGGCGGGCTTCAGCAAAAGCGCCAGCCGCCGGATGGACGGGGAGTTGTGCCTCATCGATCTGTGCGACCCCCGGCTGCGGCTGGACGCGGATTCCATCAATGCCCGGCTCAGCCGGTTGGAAGAGAAGATCGCCGCAGGAGATTTTGCGGTGAAAGCCGTTCCGGCGGCGCAGCCCGTGCCGGAGGATGGGGACGAGGACCGGCCGCCCTTTCCGGACGATGCCGACGCACCCTGGGCGGGGCAGGAGACCCCTGAGGCCCAGTCGGAGGATCCGGCCCGGGATGTGCCCGTGGATTTCTGGCCGGAATTGGTGAGCCGTCTGCGGACGGAGCTGAAAATGCCCGCCCGGGGCTTCTTTGCGGCAACTCCCAACGCCCCGGTCCAGGGAAAGCTCCGGGGCGATACTCTGCTGCTCATCTGCGGCTCCAGCTTTTCTCAGGAGGTCGTTGGGGAGCGGTCCGTGCTGGACGTGGTCTCCGCCAAGGCCTCGGCCTTGCTGGGCCGGCCCGTACGGGCTCAGGCCGTGGATCGAAACCGGCAGGCAGATGCAAACGCAAACTTCAGTGAGCTTCTGTCCTTTGGACAGGCCCACAGTGATGTGATCAAAATCAAGGAATAAGGAGATTTGAACATGGCAAAAGGTGGATTTCGGGGCGGTATGGGTGGCATGAACCAGGCCGCAATGATGAAGCAGGCCCAGAAAATGCAGCAGGAAATGATGAAAATGCAGGAGGAGATGGAGAACAAGCAGTACTCCGCCTCCGCCGGCGGCGGTATGGTCACCGCGGCGGTCAATGGCAAGCATGAGGTGGTGTCCCTGACCGTGAAGCCCGAGGCCGTGGATCCCGACGACGTGGAAATGCTCCAGGATATGATCATTGCCGCCGTGAATGAGGCCATGCGGACGGCGGACACCGATGCGGCCAACAATATGTCCCGGCTCACCGGCGGCCTGAATCTGGGCGGCCTGTTCTGATCGGAGCGGAACAATGCAGCTTTTTCCCGCCGCATTGGAGCGGCTGACGGAACAATTCGGGCGGCTGCCCGGCATCGGCGGCAAGACTGCCCAGCGGCTGGCCTTTCACGTGCTGTCTTTGAGCCAAGAGGATGCCGAGACCTTTGCTCAGGCCATTCTGGATGCCAAGCGCTCGGTAAAGACCTGTCCTGTGTGCCAGAACCTGACGGATCAGGATCTGTGTCCCCTCTGCGCCGATGAGCGTCGGGATCACAGCGTGATCTGCGTAGTGGCCGAGCCTAAGGACGTGATCGCCATGGAGCGAGCCCGGGAGTACAATGGGGTATATCATGTGCTCCACGGCGTGATATCTCCCCTGAACCATATGGGTCCCGATGACATTCGGGTTCGGGAACTTCTCTCCCGGGTGGCTCAGGGCGGAGTCCAGGAGGTCATTATGGCAACCAATCCCGATACCGAGGGCGAGGCCACGGCCATGTATATTTCCCGACTCCTGCGGGCCCTTGGGGTGAAGGTGACCCGGCTGGCCTATGGCATCCCTGTGGGCAGTCAACTGGAATACGCCGACGAGGTGACCCTGACTCGGGCTCTGGAGGGCCGAAAAGAGATCTAAATGGAAAACCACCGCCCGGAAACATCGATTTTCGATGCTCCGGGCGGTACTCTTTCTTCAAAAAGCGGGTGCAAACTGAAGTTTGCACCCGCTTTGTATAAGCATTCTGCCTGGCCGGTTTTTGCTTGTCTGACCGGAGGCTTCGAAAAACCGCAGCTTATTCCGCAGAGATCAGGTAATAATACACAGGCTGGCCGCCGGGCAGGAGATTGATCTCCGCATTGGGGCAGATCTTGGTGAATACATCCGCCGCCTTCTGGGCCTGCTTTTCCGTGGTGTCGGCGCCGTAGAAGATGGTGACGAATTCCTTACCCTCGTCCTGGACCTTCTGGGCCAGGTCTTTCACCAGACTCATAATGTCCCGGCTGGTGCCGAAGAGGGAACTGCCGTACATGGCCAGATAGTCCCCCTCGTGGATCTGGAACCCGTCAAAGTCGGAGTTCCGGGCGGCATAGGTGATCTGCATGGTGTCCACATTGCCCAGGGCATCGGTCATGGCGGCGATGTTATCCTCCTCGGAAGCATCGGGGTCAAAGCTCAAAAGGGCGGTAATGCCCTGGGGGATGGTTTTGGAGGGGATCACCACGATCTTCTTTTCCGTCAGGGATACGGCCTGCTCCGCGGCCATGATGATGTTTTTATTGTTGGGGAACACGAACACGGTCTCCGCCGGGACCTTGTTCACCGCAGTGAGAATGTCCTGGGTGGAGGGGTTCATGGTCTGGCCGCCGGAAATGAGGCCGTCGGCCCCCAGGTCCCGGAACACGGAGGCGATGCCGTCGCCCACGCAGACGGAGACTACGCCGAACTTCTTCTCCGGAGCGGCGATCTTGGGCTCCAGCTCCTGCTCGCTGAGGATCTTCTCCGTGTGCTGGAGCCGCATGTTTTCCACCTTCACCGTGACAAAGGAGCCGTATTTCAGGGCTTCCTGCATGGCGGTGCCGGGCTCGTTGGTGTGGACGTGGACCTTGATGATCTCGTCGTCGTCCACCAGCACCAGGCTATCGCCCAGGGTCTGGAGGAAGGCCCGCAGATCCTCGGGATCCTTGTCGTTTTCTCGGGAAACGACGAACTCCGTGCAGTAGGTGAAGCGGATGTCCTCGTCCTTAAAGTCGGAGAACTTGGCCTGTTCCTTGGGAACTTCCTCCTGGTCGGCCTCGGGAGCTACGATGTCCTCTCCCCGCAGGGCGGAGAGCATGGCCTCCAGCACCAGGAGCCAGCCCTTGCCGCCGGCATCGATGACGCCGGCCTTTTCCAGCACCGGATTCTGGTGGACCGTGTTGGCCAGGGCCACCTTGGCCTCCTCGATGGCGGCCTCCAGGACGAACTCAAAGTAGCTGTTCTCCCTGGCGGCGGCGTCGGCCTTGGCGGCAGCCAGCCGGGCCACGGTGAGAATGGTGCCCTCGGCGGGCTTCATGACGGCCTTGTACGCGGCGTCCACGCCGGTCTGCAGGGCCAGGGCCCAGAGCTCACCGTCGCAGGCCTCCCGGCCCTTCAGAGCCTTGGAAATGCCCCGAAACAGCAGGCTCAGAATAACGCCGGAGTTGCCCCGGGCGCCCCGGAGCATGGCGGAGGCGGCAATGGAGGCCGCCTTGCCCAGGTCCGGATCCTCGGCCTTTTTGAGGTCCGTTACGGCAGAGCCGATGGTCATGGACATATTGGTACCGGTATCTCCGTCGGGGACGGGGAACACGTTCAGTTCGTTGATCGCTTGCTTATTGATCTCAATCGAGGCGGCCGCGCTGATGATCAGTCTGCGAAAATCGGCCCCGTTAATGGTTTGCCTCATGTAGCGATTTACACCTCCGTAATTGGGTCAGACCCAATGTGTTTTGGGAATTACCCAATCATCATGGAATCGACAAAAACATTGACGGCACGGACCTCCGTACCGGTGCATTTGGTGACGACATAGCGGACCTCGGAAATAATGGAGGAGCAGACCGCCGTCAAATTCACACCATGATCCACCATAATGTGCAGATCGATGGAAATGGAATCGTCATCGTGGAAGGTAACGAGCACACCCTTGCTGGCGGACTCTTTCCGGAGCAGATGCACCAGACCGTCGGTCATGGACCGGACGGCCATGCCCTTTACGCCAAAGCAGTTGGTGGCGGCGGTGCCTGCGATGTTGGTGTAAACGCTGGCGCCAATGGAAACGGTACCCTTTTCTGTCGTCTGACGAATCATATAGTGACCTCCTTCACGCCGGCACGCCGGCAGTATAAGGACCCGGGGGTCCCGGTGTGATATTTCCCGGAAAAACCGGGCGGCCCGAAGCCGGACCACCCTTAGTTTACCGCAAACGGGGAAAAATCACAAGAGATTTTTGGAATGGCAGGGAAGACTCAGATCATGCTCTTTTCCCAGCAGTCGGGAGCCGTAAGGCCCATCATCTTCACCACGGTGGGTGCCACGTTGGCCAGGCCGTAGGCGCCGGGCTGGATCTCATAGTGGTTGTCGGGATCCCAGATAATGAAGGGAACGGGGTTCAGGCTGTGGGCGGTACGGACGGAAGTCTTGCCCTTCTTGGTCTCCAGCATCTGGTCGGCGTTGCCGTGGTCGGCGGTGACAAGGACGGTGTAGCCGTACTTCTTGGCGGCAACCAGGATCTGGGAAAGGCCATTGTCCACGCACTCCATGGCGTAGATCACGGCATCCAGCACGCCGGTGTGGCCCACCATGTCGCCGTTAGGGTAGTTGCACCGCAGGAACTGATACTTGCCGGAGGCCATGGCGGCAACCATATGCTCCGTGATTTCCTTGGACTTCATGGCAGGAGCCTGCTCAAAGGGAATAACGTCGGAGGGGATCTCCTCATAATCCTCCAGCTCGGGATCCACCTTGCCGGAGCGGTTGCCGTTCCAGAAATAGGTCACATGGCCGTATTTCTGGGTCTCGGACAGGGCGTACTCATGGACGCCGGCGGCGCAGAGGACCTCGGTCAGGGTGTTCTTAATGACGGGGGGCTGGACCAGATAATGCTGCGGAATTTTTAGATCGCCGTCGTATTCCAGCATGCCGGCAAACTTCACGCCGGTGTAGTCGCCCCGGTCGAATTTGTCGAAATCCTTCCGGTCAAAGGCCAGGGAGATCTCCTGGGCCCGGTCGCCCCGGAAGTTGTACAGCACCACGCTGTCGCCGTTGGCGATCTTGGCCAGAGGAGCGCCGTTCCGCTCCACCACGAAGGCGGGCAGATCCTGGTCGATGCAGCCGGTCTCGGCCCGGTAGGTCTCGATGGCCTCCTTGGCGGAGGAGAACAACCGGCCTTGGCCCTGCACATGGGTCCGCCAGCCGGCTTCTACCATGGACCAGTTGGCCTCATAGCGGTCCATGGTGATCTTCATACGGCCGCCGCCGGAGGCAATGGCGTAGTCATAGCCGGGCTCGTTCAGCTCGGCGAGGACCGCTTCCAGCTGGGCCACATAGTCCAGGGCGGAGGTGGCGGGCACATCACGGCCGTCCAGCAGGATATGGCAGTAGGCCTTTTTCACGCCCTCGGCCTTGGCCTCTTTCAGAAGGGCGATCAGGTGGCTGATGTTGGAGTGGACATTGCCGTCGGACAGCAGGCCCAGGAAGTGAAAAGCGTGGCCGCCCTCTGTGCAGTTGTTGACCAGGTCCTTCCAGGTCTCGGACCGGTAGATGGCGCCGGACTGGATGGACTCGGCAACCAGCTTGGCACCCTGAGAGTAGATCTGGCCGCAGCCCAGGGCGTTGTGGCCGACCTCGGAGTTGCCCATGTCGTCGTCGGTGGGCAGGCCGACGGCGGTGCCGTGGGCCTTCAGCCAAGTCATGGGGCAAGTTGCCATCAGGTTGTCCAGGGTGGGGGTTTTGGCCTGGGCGACAGCGTCGCCGGGGCCGCCGTCACCGCGGCCCACACCGTCCATAATGACAAGAACAATAGGTTTTTTCATAAGGATCTCTCCTCCTAAAGCTGAATTTCGCTTGAAAGTGATTTTTAACCATATTATATTACATCATTTTTCGGGAAAGTACAACAGGAAAAGGAAAAATTCGTGATAACAGCAAAGAAGCCCCCGGGATTCGGGGACTTCTTTGAAAAAATTGTCGTTTTTAGGGGAGGATCCCAGAATTTTGAAAGGACTTTTTCGACGAAAACCGGCAGGTTTTTCAGTTCAAAAAGGCTCCGTTTCGAGAAAAAAGCATTCGGATCCGTTCAAAAAGGGCCTCGCCGCCCACGGCTCCGGCCTCCAGCCAGGCCCGGGACGCCTCCTGGGCCTGCTTCAAGGTGTCCAGATCCAGGTTCAGGCTGGCTACCCGGAAGGCAGGCAGGCCGTGCTGGCGGCTGCCCAGAAGATCCCCGGGGCCCCGGAGCTTCAGGTCCTCGTCGGCAATGCGGAAGCCGTCACAGGTTGCACACAGGGCTTTCAGCCGGGCCCGGGTCTCCGGGTTCCGGTTGTCCGACACCAAGACGCAGAAGCTCTTGGCCTTGCCCCGGCCCACCCGGCCCCGGAGTTGGTGGAGCTGGCTGAGACCAAAGCGGTCCGCATCCTCAATGACCATCAAGGTGGCGTTGGGCATGTCCACCCCTACCTCAATGACGGTGGTGGCCACCAGAATATCCAGGTCCCCCCGGGAGAAGGCGGCCATGACGGCTTCCTTCTGGGAGCCCTTCATCTGGCCGTGGAGCAGGCCCACCCGCAGGTCCGGAAACGCGGCCTGCTGCAGGGTCTGCGCCCAAACCTCGGCGGACTTTACGGACTCGGTGTCGCTTTCTTCCACGGCGGGGCAGACGATATAGCACTGATGGCCCTCCGACACCTGCCTGCGGATGAAGCCGTTGAGCCGGGCCCGGTAGCTTTCCCCCACCAGGAAGGTGTCCACCGGCTCCCGGCCGGGGGGCAGCTCATCCAGGACGGAGATCTCCAGGTCCCCGTAGAGGATCAGGGTCAGGGTCCGGGGAATGGGGGTGGCGGACATGACCAGGACGTGGCAGTCCTTTCCCTTTTCCGACAGGGCTCCCCGCTGGGCCACGCCGAAGCGGTGCTGTTCGTCGGTGACGACCAGGCTCAGGTCCCGGAACACCGTGGCCTCCGTCAAAAGGGCGTGGGTGCCAACGGCGATTTGGGCGGTGCCCTCTGCCAGGGCCTGCCGGGCGGCGGCCTTGGCCTTGGGAGAAAGGGAGCCGGTCAGCAGCACGCAGGGAAGGCCCAGAGCCCGGAACAGAGGCTCCAGAGAGGCGAAGTGCTGCTCCGCCAGAATTTCCGTGGGGGCCATGAGGGCGGCCTGGTGGGCGTTTTTGGCGGCCAGGTACAGGGCGGCGGCGGCCACCATGGTCTTGCCGCTGCCCACGTCCCCCTGGACCAGCCGGTTCATGGGGACCCCCCTTTGCAGGTCCCGGCAGATTTCCTCCACGGCCCGGTTCTGGGCCCCCGTGAGCCGGAAGGGCAGAAGATCCAGGAAGGGGGACGGGTCCGCGTCGGCATAGGGGGCCACCCGCTGCCCCTCCCGCTGGGCCCGGAGCAGGCTCAGGCCCGCGGAGAACAGGAAAAATTCCTCAAACACCAGCCGCCGACGGGCCCGGGCCAGCCGGTCCCAGTCCCTGGGGCTGTGGATCTCCCAATAGGCCGTAAGGCCCTCCATGAGATCATAGTCCCGGCGGATCCCCTGCGGCAGGAGCTCCGGCAGCTCGCTGCCGCATTCTTCCAAGGCGGTGCGGACGGCCTTGCCCACGGCGGCGCTGGTGAGGCCCGCCGTCAGAGGGTACACGGGCAAAATCCGGCGGGTCAGGACCCCGGCCTTCTCCGGAGACTCGAACACGGGATTGACCATGTTGTAGCCGATGAAATCCCCGGAGGTCTTGCCGTAGAAAATATAGTCTTCCCCATAGCGCAGAGAGGAGGCCGCGTAGGCCTGGTTGAAAAAGGTAAGATTCAGCCGGGCGGAGTGGTCGCTGACCTGGACCTTGGTAATGTCCATGCCCTTGCGGATGTGATGGGTCAGGGGGGCCTGGGTCACGGTGGCCCGGAAGCAGGCGGGCTGGTCCACCGTCAGCTCCGCAATGGGGATGAGCTTTGTCCTGTCCTCATACTCCCGGGGGAAGTGATACAGAAGGTCCCGGACGGTGGAGATCCCCAGGGCGGCAAAGAGCTTGGCCTTGGCCGGGCCGATGCCCTTCAGGGCGGTGATATTGTCATCCAGATGCGCCAAAACGGAGCCTCCTTTCCCAAATGGGTATGAAAAAACTCCCGCCGGGACCCGGTGGGAGCTGTTTTCAAAGAATTTCTCAGGCCAGCTTATTCAGCTTCAGGGTCATGCTGCTCTTCTTCCGGGCAGCGGTGTTCTTGTGCAGAATGCCCTTGTTGACAGCCTGGTCAACGGACTTGACGGCGGTCTTGTAGGCGGCGCTGGCCTCCTCCTGGCTGCCGGCGGCAACTGCGGCCTCGAACTTCTTGATGATGGTCTTCAACTCAGACTTTTCGGCCTTGTTCTTCTCATAAGCGGCCTTGGAGATCAGAACTCTCTTCTTCGCGGACTTAATGTTCGGCATGGGTTACACCTCCTCCATCAAATCTGCCCATGGGCAGACGATATCCTCATGCAGAAACACATTATAGCGGAATCCTCCCGTAAAATCAATAGCAATTTTCTAAAAAATTTGCGCAGGAGGGGACTTTTTTTGCATAAGCGCAGGCCTTGCGCAGAAAATACGGGAGGAGGTGCTGCAATTGAGCAGACGAACGGACCTGGCCATGGAGGCCGAGAGCCTGTGGCGGAGAAGCGCGGGCCGGACCTCGGCCCTGGAAGGGGTCAAGGCCGAAAGCCGGGAGGAGCAGGGGCTGACCCTGACCCGGGTGGAGATCCTGGACGAGGAGGGGGAAAAGGCCCTGGGCAAGCCCCGGGGGACCTATGTGACCCTGGAGGCGGCGGAGCTGGACCGGCGGGGGCCGGAGGCGGCGGAGCTTCTGGGCCGGGAGCTGAGGGCTCTTCTGAACCTGGGACCCGGGGACCGGGTCCTGGTGGTGGGACTGGGGAACCGGGAAATCACCCCAGACAGGATCGGCCCGGACACCGCCGGGCAGATCCTGGTGACGGCCCACCTGAAAGAGCAGATGCCGGAGCTCTTCGGGGAAATTCGTTCGGTCTATGCCCTGACCCCCGGGGTCCTGGGGACCACGGGGCTGGAAAGCGCCCACCTGGTGGCCGCGGCGGCGGAGCGGGCGCGGCCGGATCGGATCCTGGCGGTGGACGCCCTGGCGGCGGGGAGCCGGGAAAGACTGTGCCGTACCGTGCAGCTGACGGACGCGGGCATCGTGCCCGGCTCCGGGGTGGGCAACGGCCGGGCGGAGCTGTCCCGCCGGGTCCTGGGGGTGCCGGTCTGCGCCCTGGGGGTGCCCACGGTCATGGACGGGGGCCGGAGGGGGGAGGAGCCCATGATGGTGACGCCCCGGGACATTGACGCCAGAGTTCGGCGGTTTTCCCATCTTTTGGCCGCGGGGATCCACCGGGCCCTGTTTCCGGAGTGGAGCAGTGATGAAATTGCACAACTGCGGAATTAGTCGAAAAAGGATTATGTTAACCTCGTATGCAAAAAAGCGAGTTGTGCACAGAAAGCACAGGCTGTGGACAAGCCTGTGGATATTGTGCATAACTTCGGTTTATCCACAGGCTGACCCGGTTTTTCCAACGGATCCCCGGGGGAGGCTGTGCATAAGAAAGTGAATATTTTTCGCCCTTTCCCGACGAAGAACAAAATTACGTCTACGGGGCAGCGGCGGCTCCTGCCGAAAAAGCCGGGAGGAATCCCGGGAATTTCTCCCGAAAATCCGGGGATCCCGGCGGGAAAGAAGGAAGGAAGGGGGCCAAAGGCCCTCTCCTTTTGTGAAAAACTACGAAAGGCACAGGAGGGGCCGGGGGGTATCAAAGGGAAATTCCGGGTAATACTTCTAGGGAACCGGGCTCCGCCCGGCAAAGGAGGCCAATCCATGCAGGGAAAAGTAGAGATCTGCGGCGTGAACACGGCAAAGCTCAAGACCCTGGGCAGCGGGGAGATGCGGGAGCTTCTGATCCGGTCCCGGGCGGGAGACCGGGAGGCCCGGGAAAAACTCATCGAGGGGAACCTGCGGCTGGTGCTGTCGGTGATCCAGCGGTTTTCCTCCCGGGGGGAGAATCCCGACGATCTGTTTCAGGTGGGCTGCATCGGCCTTCTCAAGGCCATCGCCAACTTTGATCCCAGCCGGGAGGTGAAGTTTTCCACCTACGGCGTGCCCCTCATCGCCGGGGAGATCCGCCGGTATCTCCGGGACAACAGCGCCATCCGGGTCAGCCGGTCCCTGCGGGACACGGCCTATCGGGTCTTGCAATGCAGGGAGGCCATGGTGGCCGAGCAGGGGAAGGAGCCCACCCTGGAGGAGGTGGCCCGGCGGCTGGAGCTGCCTCTGTCCGAGGTGACGGCGGCCATGGACGCGGTGACGGCACCGGTGTCTCTCTATGAGCCGGTATATTCCGACGGCGGGGATCCCCTGACCGTCATGGACCAGGTCCGGGACTGCAAGAACACCGACGAGAGCTGGATCGAGCGCATTGCCCTGCGGGAGGCCTATCAAACCCTGAGCCCCCGGGAAAAGCAGATCCTGTTCCTGCGGTTCTTCGACGGGCGGACCCAGGTGGAGGTGGCCGGGGAGATCGGCATCAGCCAGGCCCAGGTGTCCCGGCTGGAAAAGGGTGCCATCCGGTCCATCCGTTCCTCTATTTTGGGGTCATAAGGGGTCGGGCCGCCGCATAGGCTGTTCCCAGGCTAAGGTAGGAGGGATCCGGCATGGGGTGCAGAGTAACGGATATGCGGTGCAAGGAGGTCATCAATGTGAAAGACGGCCAGCGGCTGGGCTTCATCAGCGATGTGGAGGTGGAGATCCCGGAGGGCCGGGTCTGCGCCGTGATCGTGCCGGGGCCCTGCCGCTTTTTCGGGCTTTTCGGGCGAAAGGACGACTTTGTGATCCCCTGGCGGTGCATCCGCCGGGTGGGGGAGGACATCGTTCTGGTGGAAATGGAACCGGACAAGTGCCGGGTCCCCAGGCCCAAGCCTAAGTGGAAATAAAATTCCGAAAAAATCCTGATTTTTCCGGAAATAATGCTTGCAAAATGGGGCTGGTTTCGATATAATAACCGAGCGTGGGCTTTTCCCACGACAAATCTGCACGCCCTTTGATCTGTCTCTCCCGTGCCCGGGGACGCCTCGGGTGAGAGGCCTGAGAGGATGGGGGCGGAGGAAAAAACAAAAGGAGAAAAAAATTATGGCAGTCGTATCTATGAAGCAGCTCCTGGAGGCCGGCGTTCACTTTGGTCACCAGACCCGCCGGTGGAACCCCAAAATGGCTCCCTACATCTACACGGAGCGCAACAGCATCTACATCATTGACCTGCAGAAGACCGTGAAGAAGCTGGAGGAGGCTTACTCCTTCGTTCGCGAGCTGTCTGCCAACGGCGAGAGCCTCCTGTTCGTGGGCACCAAGAAGCAGGCCCAGGACGCCATCAAGGAAGAGGCCGAGCGCTGCGGCATGTACTATGTGAACGCCCGGTGGCTGGGCGGCATGCTGACCAACTTCCGCACCATGCGGACCCGGATCGGCCGTCTGGCACAGCTGCGGAAGATGGAAGAGGACGGCACCTTCGCCATGCTGCCCAAGAAGGAAGTTATCAAGCACCAGGGCGAGATCGCCAAGCTGGAGAAGTATCTCGGCGGCGTGAAGGAAATGAAGAAGCTGCCCGGCGCCCTGTTCATCGTTGACCCCCGGAAGGAGCGCAACGCCATCGCCGAGGCCCGGAAGCTGAACATCCCCATCGTGGCCATCGTGGACACCAACTGCGACCCCGATGAGATTGACTACGTGATCCCCGGCAACGACGACGCCATCCGTGCCATTCGGCTCATCGCCGGCACCATGGCCAACGCCGTCATCGAGGGCCGTCAGGGCGAGAGCTTTGCCGAGGGCGAGGCCGCTGTCGAGGCTCCCGCTGAGACCGCTGCCGCCGAGACCGCAGAATAAGAGATCCGACAGCGCCCTGCGGGGCGCTTCCCCACAAAAGATACAGGAGGAAACGAATATGGCATCTTTTACCGCACTGGACGTTAAGAAACTGCGTGAAATGACCAACGTCGGCATGATGGACTGCAAAAAGGCCCTGACCGCCGCCGAGGGCGATATGGATAAGGCTGTGGAGTGGCTCCGGGAAAAGGGCCTGGCCGCTGCCGCCAAGAAGTCCGGCCGGATCGCCGCCGAGGGCGCCGTCAGCGCCGCTGTGGCCAACGGCGTGGGCGCCATCGTGGAAGTGAACTGCGAGACCGACTTCGCCGCCGGTTCCGACAAGTTCAAGGAGTTCCTGGCCGACGTGACCAAGGTGATCCTGGAGAACAAGCCCGAGACCCTGGAGGGCCTCATGGCCTGCAAGTATGTGGACTCCGACAAGACCGTGGAGGAGACCATCCCCGATAAGGTGCTGGTCATCGGCGAGAACATCAAGATCCGCCGCTTCGCCACCTACACCACCGGCGTGACCGTGCCCTACATCCACATGGGCGGCCGGATCGGCGTGCTGGTGAACATGACCGTGGAGGGCATTGAGCCCGCCGCCGTCACCGAGCTGGGCAAGGACCTGTGCATGCAGGTGGCCGCTATGAACCCCGCCTTCTGCGACAAGTCCAACGTGAGCCAGGAGGCTCTGGACAAGGAGAAGGAGATCCAGCTGGCCCAGATGGACAACGACCCCAAGATGGCCTCCAAGCCCCAGCAGGTCAAGGAGAAGATCGTCATGGGCAAGATGGGCAAGTACTACGAAGAGAACTGCCTGATGCAGATGGAGTTCGTCAAGGAAAAGGGCGTGTCCGTGGAGCAGCATGTGGCGTCTGTGGCCAAGGCTCTGGGCGGCTCCGTGAAGGTCAACTCCTTCGTCCGCTACGAGAAGGGCGAGGGCATCGAGAAGAAGGTGGACGACTTCGCCGCCGAGGTCGCTGCCGCTGCCGGCCTGAACTAAGAATCGCGTTTGAGAACCGGGGATCGCATTGCGGTCCCCGGTTTTTGGCGTATTGCGTATTGTATAAGGACACCCCCGCCGGCCATGCCGGTGGGGGCAATTTTGTTCGGGGACGGGATGGGCAGGGGGTGAGAGAAGGCATCCCAAAACCGGAAAGCACGGGAAATGACAAAAAAAGCCAATACCTTCCTTTACCCCTACGGCTACTTGGCCTCGCGGAAAGAAGATATTCGCTCTTTGAATGACAGTGTAAGCGAAAACGGCCCGGAAGTCAAGACAAAAATCTCCCTGAAAACGGATCATCAGGGCAGGGAGCTGACGGCGGCACTGGAGACTGCGGCCCGGGAGGCGGAGAGCTTGCAGAACCGGCAGGAAAATGGTACAATGCAGGAAGCACGAAATTCCGTGAAAGGCAGATATTGGAGGCCGAACCCGACGCAGAGAGAATGGTCCCTTCTGAACCGGCGCATGGAGCAGGAGATCAACGACCCGGCCCATACGTTGGATGATGCCACACAATGGGCCTATGCGAACGAAAAGGGCAGCTAGGTCTTTGCAGTTTACGGGATCGGAGACGGCACGGAGGCCACGCCGCTGTATGCGGTGGGTGGGAGGAAAGCAGCGGTACAGCATGATGTGCTTAAGCTTTGGATGGAGGGTAATAATGGAGAAATTGACCGAAATCGAAAAAGTCTTGATCGGATACTTGAAAACATCAAAAGCAAGAGCAGGCGTGCAGGCAACGACGTTTCTGCTGCTGAGAGAGGAACCACAGCAAATGGAAATGTGCGAATTTCTCTCGAAAAACGAGGCAGCAACGGAACAGCAAATTCTGGATCAGGCCCGGAAAATCGCAGGGTAAGCACCAGGTTTTCGCTGAAATCCCCCGTGGAGGAAACCAAGGACCTGGTGGCGCTGCACAATCTGACGGAGGAATCTTCGGGAACAGCAGCTCCATCCGGGGCATGGGCGTGGACGATGTCAGCGACAAAAGTACGGCGGAGCTCGCCGAAGCCCTGGCGCAGACGGACATCATCCGGGCCCTGATCGACGTTCTGACCGGACGGGAGAAGCAGCAGGCCAAGACCGCAACGGCTGACTACCAAGCAGTTATGAAATTCAGAGAGGAGTTTTGGCATGGAACTGACAGAAGCGCAGAAACTTTTAATCGGCTGTTTAAAACACTTCGGCGTGAGTATGGGAAAATCAATGGTGGTGTGTCTGATGCTCAAAGAAGAAGCACAGAGAATGGACATGATCGAGTATCTTCTGAACGAACCGGAAATGACGGACGAAAAGGCACTGGAAATGGCCCGCAGACTGGCGGCAAAGTAAATAACCGCTTCTCTCTGAAATCCCCCGTGGAGGAAACCAAGGACCTGGTGGCGCTGTACAATCTGACGGAGGAATCTTCGGGAACAGCAGCTCCATCCGGGGCATGGGCGTGGACGACGTCAGCGACAAAAGTACGGCGGAGCTCGCCGAAGCCCTGGCGCAGACGGACACCATCCGGGCCCTGATCGACGTTCTGACCGACCGGGAGAAGCAGCAGGCCAAGACCGCAACGGCTGACTACCAAGCAGTTATGAAATTCAGAGAGGAGTTTTGGCATGGAACTGACAGAAGCGCAGAAACTTTTAATCGGCTGTTTAAAACACTTCGGCGTGAGTATGGGAAAATCAATGGTGGTGTGTCTGATGCTCAAAGAAGAAGCACAGAGAATGGACATGATCGAGTATCTTCTGAACGAACCGGAAATGACGGACGAAAAGGCACTGGAAATGGCCCGCAGACTGGCGGCAAAGTAAATACTCGTTTCTCCCGCAAGAACGTTCCACCCGTGAAGCCGCCAGGAGCCTGGCAGAGAGCCGGGGGCTGGAGGTTACCTTCTTCGGCGGTGGGAATCTTTCCATCCGCAGGGAGGACGGCGGGATCGCCAGCGCCCGGGCGGCCTATGTGGACGGGAACCGGCTGTATGTTCGGGCGGATCACCCGGAGTTCACGGCGGAGCAGCTCACCCGGCATGAGGTGGGCCACGACATGCTGGAAAAGGGCGAGATCGACCGGAAAGAGGTTATGGACCAGGCACGGGAAATGCTGGGCGAAAAGCGATACCAGGAAAGCATTGACCAGTATGAGGCGGCCTACCGAGAATCCGGGCTTACCCCGGAGGACGTCCGGGACGAGGTCATCTGTGACAGCCTGGGCGGCATGAACATTTTCCACGGGATCTCCGGCATGGAGGAAACGGCCCAGAACATTCTGGACGCCTCTTTCGTTGCCACGGAGGAGCAGAAACAGGCCAACGGGACCAGAGGCCCCCCGGAGGGAAATGTCAAGCTCAGCCGGGACATGAACGAGCGGAACCGCGCCCTAAGAAAGGGCGAAATGGTCAACGAGTTCCGGGACAAGATCAACTGGCCGAGCTACTACAGAAAGATTTTAAGTGAAGAATACAACCCGGACTATTATGAAGATGGCGCGAGAGCCTTCATGATGTTGGACGGCAAGGAGCTGACGCTTCAGATGCAGCACAACGGGGAATGGTCCGTGGTCAAGATGGAGGATGTTCATGGTAACAGCGAAGGACGAAACGGAGCGGAGGCTCCTGCAAAAGATGGACAACATGGGATTCCCGTGGAGCGTAAAGACAACGGTGGTTCTGTCACTTCGGCACGAGCCGGGGCAAACACCGAACATGGAGAGCCTGCTGGACAAGGGCGCAACGGCAAGAGAAATGGTAAAGGCGGTACAGCCATTGATAAACAGATACCTGGAAAAGTAAAGACGAAATTCTCCATGGAGACCCCCGTGGAGGAAACCAAGGACCTGGTGGCGCTGCACAATCTGACGGAGGACAAGCTGCTCAAGTCTATCGCTCTGGGCGGATTCCCCATGCCCAGCATCGCCGTGACCCGGCAGGACATTCCCCATACCAACTTTGGAGACATTACGCTGGTCATGGACAAGGGGGCAATCGACCCCAAGGCCAGCCGGAAAAACACGGTCTATTCGGCGGATGCCTGGACCCCCACGGTTCCCCGGGTGGAGTATGAGGCGGACCCCAAGGCGGAGCGGCGGATCACAGCCAAACTGGACCAACTGGGCGAGAAACTTGACAAGCACTTCCGGGATAGTCTGCACCATGTGTCCTACAGCATGGACGAACTGCTGAACCGGTACGACGGAGAGGCCGGCGTGATTGAACATGCCATGGAGATCTACGAGCAATTGCCAGTCGTTTCATAACGTCTATGTACGGAGGAAATGGGCTTGAGGGCCTTATTTACAAAGCTATCAATGATGGTGCATTCTGTACAACAAAAAAGAACCCGAGCCCTGTTCGCGAACGTCGGGCTCCAATTGCCCGAATCGCTATTAAGGGACGGATCCTTTGGAAACGCTATATCACATGAGAGCGAAACCGTCAAGACAAAGATCTTTCTGAAATCCCCCCAGGAGGGAATCAGGGACCTGGCGGAGGTGCTCACGGGGTGAACGTTTTGCTTGCGGGCAAAAAAATAGAAGCGAACGGGCGGACACGAAGTCCCAGGGAGTTTACCCTTCCACGAACGCTTCTAACATTAAAATAGCAGACTGTCCCGCAATTGTCAATCCTATGCACCGGTGCGCACTTGGGGATTTCAGCTCCGGCCCCATGCGGAAAAGGCAAAGCGGGCCGGGAAAATTAGGCGTTTTGAATCAAAAAAAGAGCAAACACATTCCTTCAGACCTACGGCTACAAGGCCTCGGTGGAAGGTGGCATTCGCTCTATGGGGAAATATAACCGAAAACAGCGCGGAAGTCAAGGAAAAGTTTCCTTGAAATCTGCCATGGGAGAGGCCAGGGATCTGGTGGCGCACGATCCGACGAATCATTATATATAGGCTTGGAAATGGCAGCCAGGCGGACACGAAGTCCCAGGGAGTTTACCCTATCAAGGCTGCCATGATCAGTATATCTGGTCTTATCCCGATTGTCAAACGTATGTGCCGGGGAGTTTGTCCTGTGATGTGATGAAATGTGTTGACGAGGGCAGAAGCCCAAGCGGAGGCCATATCCAGCGAGTGAGATATTCTGCGGGGCCTCCATGGAGCATTTGGCTTTTACCGCATGTGACTCCGAATGATTGGCTGCACCGCTTTCACCATTTCCCTCGCTGTCGCTCCGTTGCCCAGAAGTTTTTCCAATTGGGTCACTTGTTCCGGCTCGTCCCACAGCGTTCCGATGACTGTCATCTTCACGCTTCCTGGAAATCCGCGCTCCTCCATTTTCCGGAGTACCCGCTCCTCGTCCTTGTTCCGTACTGGTATGTCCAAGGCCCTTAACCTCCCCCATGTCGATAACGGACCATTCCCCATTCCGCTGCATCTGAAGCGTAAGAAGGGAATTGTCTAATTTCATATACGCCGTTTCCTCGCCCTCATAATAGTCTGGGTTATATTCTTCACTTAAAATTTTTCTGTAGTAACTAGGCCAGTTGACTTTGTCCCGGAACTCGTTGACCATTTCGCCCTGCCGGGGGCGGGGTCAGAACAGGTCCAGCATGTTGCTGAGGTAAAGGGCCTCCCGGACCCGGAGGTGATACTCCGGCTTCGTCATATAATAAAGCAGAAATTCCAGGATCAGGGCGCTGCCCAGGCCCCGGCCCTCCAGCTTGAACTGGGAAAAGCCCAGGGGCAGGTAGGTGCCCTGAATTTGGTCAATGCCGATGAAGGCCGGGTTCTCCATGGCCAGGGAGAAGCGGTAGCCATCCCGGGCGCCGGGGGCGGAACAGATATGCTCCGGGCCGGGCTCTCCCAGATTTTTCCGGCTGACGGCGGCATAGCAGGCCTTCCGGTCCCGGCAGCCGAACCAGCAGCACTCGTTGCAGAGAAACTCCACCTTGTCCTTCCGGTTCTGGGGCAGAGCGGAGAGACGGTCCAGCCGGTGGTTGAGCCGGAAATCCGGCACCACGTAACGAAACTCCGGCCGGGAAAGCTCTATTTCCAGATCGTCGAAATCCGTCAGGACCTTGGTGGTGGAGGACACGAAGTACAGGCCGGGATAGGTCCGCCGCAGGTGGTCCAGGAGCAGGTCCGAATGGACGATGATGCCGTTCCGGGGGCCGGGGCTGTTTTCCAGCAGGCGGCAGAGGGCATTGCACCGGGGATCACCCAAGTGCTCCGGCCGGAGCAGGGAATTGCTGAAGGTGAGCCGGGCGGAGATCCCATAGTCCCGCAGCAGGGCCAGGACCCGGAGGGGGTCCGCGGCGCCGTCCTCCACACGGCCGCCGCCCCAGAGACAATCCCGGGGAGCGCCGTAGACGGAGCCGATCTCGCACCAGTCGTAGAAATACTCCCGGTGCTCCCGGTACAGGGGCAGAAACCGGGCGTAAAGCTCGTAAAATTCAAACAGGCCGGGAAGATGGTAATATGCCGTGGGTTTGGCGGAAGGGCTCATATCAATACCTCGCTGCGGGGAGTATAGTCTCATTATACCGCGGATCCCGGAAGTTTTCCAGAGGGAAGAGGGAGATGGGCTTGCAAAATAGAAAGGGTACTATTATAATGTAGGAAAAGGACGGGCCGCGGGGGCGGCCTTTGAGCGGTACTGCGGTTAGCGTAATCTAACTGCGAAAGGAGCGGAGAAAGATGCAGATCCTGGAATACGGAGAGGACCGGCGGGAGGCCCTGCTGTTTCTGCCCTGCACGGCGGAGCCGGTGTGGGCCTTTCAGGAGACGGTGGCCCGGCTGGCCCGGCAGCGGCATGTGTTTCAGGTGGTCTTTGACGGCCACCAGCCGGAATACCCCGGGGATTTCCAGTCCGTGGAGGAGACCGCAGCGGAGATCACGGCCTATTTCCGGGACCGGGGGATCACCCGGCTGGACGGGGCCTATTGCTGCTCCCTGGGCGGGGCCTGCCTGACCCGGCTCCTGGCCCTGGGGGAATTGAAGATCGGACGGGCCATTATCGACGGGGGCATTACGCCCTATCGGCTGCCCTATCTGCTGCGGAAGCTGCTGCTGGTCCGGGACATTCTGGGCTTTCGGCTGGTGGCCGGGAACCGGAAGATCCTGGAGGCGGCCTTCCCGCCGGAGCGGTTCACCCTGCCGGGCCGGGACCCCAAAAAGGAATATGACGAGCTGATGGTATACTTAAAGACCTACTCTTCCCGGACGGTGCGGAATATTTTCTGGTCCGGCAACAATTACGCCCTGCCCAAGGTGCCGGTGGCCGGGGCCAAGATCACCTATTGGTACGGCGACGACGAGAAGCGGGACCGGAAAAACGACATCCGGTTTATCAAGGGCTATTTTCCGGGGGTCAGGATCCACGGGATCCCCAAGATGGCCCACGGGGAGCTGGTGATGATCCATCCGGAGCGGTTCTGCGCCTATGCGGAGAAATTTTTGAGAGAAGCAGACGAG
Organism: uncultured Oscillospiraceae bacterium; assembly: GCA_934589155.1. GTDB lineage: Bacteria > Bacillota > Clostridia > Oscillospirales > Oscillospiraceae > Faecousia. The sequence goes on from CAKTNP010000005.1 coordinate 130,647, forward strand.
GGACCCTGGGACCTGGGGGACGAAGGAGGAGAACATGCAGTATCACATTGAGAAAAACACCGTGCAGGAGACCCTGGTGATCCCCCTGTACGGCAGGAAGATGTGCTCGGAGCGGTATCCCAACCTGTTCTATGACGGGACGGCGGCGGAGCTGATGGAGAGGATCGACTACGATTTCGGGACGCTGGAGGAAAGGTCCAGGAGCCTGATGCAGCGGTTCGGCTTTCTGGAGGCGGCCATGCGGCAGAAGGATCTGGCCTGGGAGGTCCGGGACTATCTCCGGGACCACCCCGGGGCGGCGGTGGTGAATCTGGGCTGCGGCCTGGACAACACCGGCCGGAGCTGCGACAACGGCAGGTGCAGGATCTACAACCTGGATCTGCCCGACGTGATCGCCGCCCGAAACGCCCTGCTGCCGCCGGGGGACCGGGAGGAGAGCATCGCCTGCGACCTGAACGACCGGAGCTGGTTCGACAGGATCCGGGGCGAAGAAGGGGCCGTGTTCTTTGCCGCCGGGGTGTTCTACTACTTCCTGACGGACCAGGTCCGGAGCCTGGCCCGGGACATGGCCCAGGCCTTCCCCGGGGGGAAGCTGGTCTTTGACGGCGCAGGCAAGGCGGCGGTGAAGCTGATGCTGAAAACCTGGATCAAGGACGCTAAGATCCGGGACGTGGGGGCCTATTTCTCCGTGGCGGACGCAAAACGGGACCTGGCCGGGTGGAGCCCCAACATCACGCCCTCCAGCCGGGGGTACATGCTGGGCTATGACGACCTGAAGGACCCGGCGGTAAGCCCTCTGTTTCGGACCCTGGCCCGAGTGGGGGACGGGATCATGAAAATGCAGATCGTCCGGCTGGACTTTGGAGGGAAAGCCAATGAAGGACAGTGAGGTGGGCATTGACCGCAGCTGCCACGTGCTCTATTCCAAGGCCTGCAAAAAGCAGATCCGGGCGGGGATCGCCCGGCATTATCCGGCCGGGGAGCGGGAGACGGTCTGGGACCGGGTCCAGAGGAAGTATGCGGAATTCCTGTCGGGCTGGCGTACAGATTTAGGCGGGAAGAAGAACTTCCACAATGGGGCCGGGGGAAACTATGACTGCGTGGCCCTGATGGCCTATTATGTGGTCTGCCGGGAGGTCACGAGCCTCCAAGAGATCGAGGAAATGGAGGGGGAGCTGTTCCTGCCTGCCTTCCGGAAGCTCCGGAAGCTAAGGTTCGTGGACTGCAACAAGCCGGTATTTCAAAGGCTGCTGCACTTCTCCTTCCAAAAGGCCAAGGGCCGGTGCGACAAGTGGGGGGATTTTCAGATGAAGGTGGCGCCCTATGAAAAGGGGGAGCCCATCGTCTATGAATTCACCACCTGCCCCACGGCGGAATTTGCCCGGGACCACGGGCTATTGGAGGTCATGCCCGCCCTGTGCAACCCGGATTACGCGGCCATGGAGTGCATCCACGCCAGGTTGGTACGGACCACCACCTGCGCCAACGGCTGCCGGTGCGACTATGCCGTTTACGGCGACCGGGACAGCCGCCTCCGGGACCACCCGGAGTACCGGGATGAGGCGGGCTACCGAAGAAACCGGTAAGGGAGGGCCCCGGTCCGGGCGGCGAAAGCAGATCGGAATAGACCCCACGGAACCCCTGCTTGGGCGGTCAAGCCCGGGCAGGGGGTTCTTTGTTTCCGGGGGCTCGGAGAAGGCTCCGAAGCCAGCGCAGGTCGCCGGGGCCTACGACCCCCAGAAGATGCCACAAAAGAAGCTGGAGCAGAAGGAACACCAAGGCCGGCACCAGCAGACCGGACAGGCCGGACAGGGCCGGGAGGAGGGAGGCGAAGAACGCGGAGAAAGCCGTGGAGCCCAGAGCCAGGCCCGGGACAAGGGGCCGGGGCAAAAGGCCGGTCTCCAGGATCAGGCGGCGGAGGCTCAGGCAAAAATTCAGCAAATGGGTCAGGACGAAGCTCCAATAATAGCCGCCCAGGCCGAACCGGGGCAGGAGCAGAAAGAGAAATACCACATCCAGAAAAGAGGTCAGGGTGTTGTACCGGGCGTTATAGCGCTGCTTGCCCAGGCCCTTGCACATGGCATCCACGATGGAATCCGTGTACAGCATGGGGACAAAGGGAGCAAAGAGCCGCAGATACCGGCCCACGGCATCGTCGCCGTAGAGAAGGCCCCCCAAAGCCGGGGCACCGGAGAACAGGAGCCCGGCGGCGGTGAGACCGAAGAGAAGACCCACCCGCAGGCTCCGGCGGGCCAGATACCGGACCCGGGAACGGCTGCCCCGGGCGGCACAGCGGGACAGCTCCGGCACCAGCAGCTCCGACAGGGAAAAGAGAATGGCGGCGGGGAACATCATGACGGGAAAGACCATGCCGCAGAGCATACCGTAATCCGCCAGGGCATTGACGGTGCCGGGGTACAGGGCCAGCCGCCGGGGCACCAGCAGATTCTCCGCGGCGGACAGGCCGGACCGGAGGTCATCGGTGACGGCCAGGGGCAGGGCGGCC
>CAKTNP010000006.1 GCA_934589155.1 uncultured Oscillospiraceae bacterium
TCACGAACCACTGGGCGGAGATCAGGGGCTCCACGTCGTTGTGGCAGCGGTAGCAGGTGCCCACGTTGTGGGAGTAGTCCTCCACCTTCACAAGGTACCCCTGGGCCTCCAGGTCCGCCACGATCTGCTTTCTGGCCTCATACCGGTCCAGGCCCTGGTACTTGCCGCCGTTTTCATTGATCTTGCCGTTGTCATCCAGCACCCGGATGACCTCCAGGTTGTGGCGCAGGCCCACCTCAAAGTCGTTGGGGTCGTGGGCGGGGGTCATCTTCACACAGCCGGTGCCGAAGTCCAGCTCGGCATAGTCGTCGGCCACAATGGGGATCTCCTTGCCCACCAGGGGCAGGATGCAGGTCTTACCCACAATATCCTTATACCGCTCGTCGGCAGGGTTCACACAGACGCCGGAGTCGCCCAGCATGGTCTCCGGCCGGGTGGTGGCCACGATGACCTCCCCGGAGCCGTCTGCCAAGGGGTAGCGGATGTGCCACAGGTGGCCGGGCTTGTCCACGTACTCCACCTCGGCGTCAGACAGGGCGGTAACGCAGTGGGGGCACCAGTTGATGATCCGGCTGCCCTTGTAAATGAGGCCTTTTTCATACAGGGAGACGAAGACCTCCCGGACGGCCTTGGAGCAGCCCTCGTCCATGGTGAACCGGGCCCGGTCCCAATCACAGGAGGCGCCCAGCTTCTTCTGCTGCTCCACGATCCGGTTGCCGAAGCGCCGCTTCCAGTCCCAGACCTTCTCTAGAAACTTTTCCCGGCCCAGGTCGTAGCGGGTAACGCCGTCCTTTCGGAGTTCCTCCTCCACCTTGATCTGGGTGGCGATGCCGGCGTGGTCCACGCCGGGGATCCACAGGGCGTTATAGCCCTCCATCCGCTTGAAGCGGATCAGAATGTCCTGGAGAGTGGCGTCCATGGCATGGCCCATGTGCAGCTGGCCCGTCACATTGGGAGGGGGCATAACGATGGTGAAGGGCTTTTTGCTCTCGTCACGCTCCGCATGGAAATAGTGTCCGTCCTCCCACATTTTGTAGATGGAGGACTCCACCTCCTTGGGTTCATAGGTTTTTGGCAGTTCTCTTGTCATATGCAAGCTCCTTTGCTGTATTCTGCAATAAAAAAACACCCCGAGCCAAAGGCTCAGGGCGAAATTATCCGCGGTACCACCTGATTTCCCGGAAAAACCGGGCACTTTACTGCCGTAACGGGGCAAGCCGTACCAGCCTACTTCTTTCAGCCGGTCCGCTCCGGGGCGACAATGGGACCCATCTTCCAGGTGCTCACACCAGCCGCACCCTCTCTTTTGGAAGAAATCGGGACCAAACTCCCCATCTTTACGTTTTCCTTGTTCATTATATCGGCTGGGCTTTTGTTTGTCAACTCGGTCGTTGACAGTTTTCCCGAAAATCGGTATAATGAACCAAGAGGTGACCGAAATGAAGCTATCTTTGGTGGTTCCCTGTTACAATGAAGAGGAAAACGTGGCAGCCTTCCAGGCGGCGGTGATCGAAGCCTTCCGGGACTGCGGCTATGACTATGAAACGGTGTTCGTCAACGACGGCAGCCGGGACCATACCCAGCAGGAGCTGGAAAAGCTCTTTCAAAAGCAGGCCTGCCCCACCAAGGTGGTGTGCTTTTCCCGGAATTTCGGCAAGGAATCCGGCCTGTACGCCGGCCTGCAGCACGCCTCCGGCGAGTATATCTGCTGCATCGACGCGGATCTGCAGCAGCGGCCGGAGATCGTCCGGGACATGGTGGCGTATCTGGACGGTCACAGGGACTGCGACGTGGTAGCGGCCTACCAGGACAAGCGGGGCGACGGAAAGGTGCTGACCTTCTTCAAGACCGGGTTCTACAAGCTCATCAACCAGGTCTCCACCGTGAAGCTCCGGCCCGACGCCAGCGATTTCCGGACCTTCCGCCGGTCCGTGGCGGAGAGTATCCTGTCCATGGGGGAATACCATCGGTTCTCCAAGGGCATTTTCGCCTGGGTTGGCTACAACAGCCACTATATCCCCTATACGGCCTGTGAGCGGGCGGCAGGCAAGACCAAGTGGTCCTTTAAGAAGCTGTTCCGCTATGCCATCGGCGGCATTATCGATTACTCCGCCGCTCCCCTGCGGATCTCCACCTATATGGGCATGCTGTCGGCCCTGGCCTCACTCATTTATCTCATCGTGGTGGTGATCCAGAAGCTGGCCTTCGGCATCAATATTCCGGGCTATGCCACCATTATCGTGCTGATCCTGTTCTTGGGCGGCATGCAGCTGTTCTGTCTGGGCCTCATCGGCGAGTATGTGGGCCGGATCTTTGAGCAGTCCAAAAACCGGCCCATTTACCTGTGCCGGGAATACCTGACCTACGAAAAAGAGTGAAAAAGAGCCGGTGCTTCTGCACCGGCTCTTTTTTAAGTTTGGGGAATCAGTCTTTCATAGGTACCGGTGGTGAACTCCACCGCATAGTCGCTCTGGCTGTCGCCGCCCAAATAAATGCGATACCGGGCGTTTTCTTCAAAGGCGTAGCCCGTCAGGTCATAGGTCACCACCCGATCCTTGCCGGGCTCCAGCACATAGCCGATGTCCTGCCAGAAGCCCTCCTCGGAAGGCTCCACCTGGGTGAGGGTCCCGTCCTCCGACAGGGTATACACATAGAAATACTGGCCGGTGGACCGTTCCGTGTCCCCCAGATTACGCCAGGTCACGGAAAAGCTCTGACTCTCTCCGCCCAGGTCCAGCTCCGGCTGGGACAGGGCGATTTTTTCGTCCTGGGACAGGGCGGAAACATCCCCGGTCTCCAGGGTCCCGCATTGGGTGAGAAGATCCAGCACCGCCCGGACCATTTCCGGATCCCGGACCTTATGGGAATAGCTGGGCTTCACATCGTCCAGCACGAAATACTCGGTGCAGTCCGGGCTGAAGCACAGGGACACCCCGGAGCCCGCCCCAAAGGGGATCAGCATCAGCCGCAGGCCCCAGGCCCGGTCCTCGGATAGGTCCCGGGAAAGGGGCTCCTTCTCGATCTCCACCTTTTCCAGAAGGGAGAAGAGTTCTTCCATGCTCTCCTCCCGGGTCATGGCATAGGTCCGCTCCCCGGCTTCATCGGCATAGCGCAGATCTACCTGGCGAATGCCCGTAAAGAGGGCGGTATAGTCCCCCACATCCGTCATTTCCGTAAGGGAAATATAGCTTGCGCCGCCGCAGGCCGTCAGACCGGCGGCCAGGGCCAGCACCAGAGTGACCGCCGCAATTCGGATCCAAACTTTTACTTTCATAATCGTTTCTCCATCACAAAATTGGTAAGGACCACACCCCGGCGCAGGACCCTCTGGGCCCGGATCACCTCATAGCCCCGGGCCTCAAAAAAGGGCCGGGCCGTCAGAGAGGCGTGGACCATTTCATAGAAGAACCGGCAAGGGTTGGCGCAGTCCCGGGATGTATAGGGGCGTATCGCCATACCGCCGCCTCCTGTCCCATTGTAAAAAACCGGAGCGAACATCGTCCGCTCCGGTTTTGGAGCTACTGGCCGGACTTGAACCGGCGACCTGCTGATTACGAATCAGCTGCTCTACCGACTGAGCCACAGTAGCATCTCAAGTGCTTTCATATTATACCCGGTCCCCCGGAAAATGTCAACTTCTTTTCCGGCTTCGGCCCAGATTTTTCCCCGGTCTCCGGTTCCTGCGAAAATGCAGCCTCTCCTTCATTTTTATCTCAGAATTTACAATTATTTACAATCTTTTCACAAATCGCCGCCTGAAATCTCAGATTCGGTTTCCCATAACTGTGGAAAACCGGGAGCATACAAAAAGTTATTCACATCATCCACAGGTTTGTCCACAGGAAATTTCCGGAGAAGTGTTCCTCCTTTTCCCGGTTATTCCCATTCTTCCCCAGGATCCGTCCAAAAACGAGGCTGTATTTGGACTTTACATAATCCGAATATTCGCTTTCGCCGCGTATGAACATTTTGCGGCAAAAAGTTTGCAGGGACGGCGAACCGTCCCTGCATGGCTCAAAGGGTCTCCCCGATGATGGATTTTGTAGCGTAGGCGTTGAGGGTCTGGTCCGCCAGATTCCCCGCCAGGAACTCATAATAGCCCTGGGCGCCGATCATAGCGGCGTTGTCGCCGCAGAGGCTAAGGGGCGGCATATAGACCTCCGTGTCTCTGGCCTGTGCCGCCGCCAGAATGTCCCGGCGGATCCGGGAATTGGCGGCCACGCCTCCGGCCACCGCCAGCTTGTGATAGCCGGTTCTCTCCAGAGCCATCATAGCTCGGGGCACCAGTGTGTCGCTGACCGCAGCGGAGAATGAAGCGCATAGAGACGGAATGTCCAGCTCCTCCCCCTTCTGCTGGGCGTTGTGAATGAGGTTCAGGGCCGCGGTCTTCAGGCCGGAAAAGGACAGATCCAGAGGATTCTTTCCGCTGGCCGCTCGAGGAAGGGGGTACTTTTTGTCGTCTCCCGCTGCCGCCGCCCGGTCCAGGGCCGCGCCGCCGGGATAGGGCATACCCAAGACCCGGGCCACCTTGTCAAAGCTCTCCCCCGCCGCATCGTCCAGGGTGGTGCCCAGGATCCGCATTTTCGTATAATCCTGCACATCCACCAGCATGGTATGTCCGCCGGACACCACCAGGCACAAAAACGGCGGCTCCAGCTCCGGATAGGCCAGATAATTGGCGGCAATATGGCCCCGGATGTGATGGACCGGGATCAGAGGCTTGTCCATGGCCAGGGCCAGGCCCTTGGCAAAGTTCACCCCCACCAGCACCGCGCCGATGAGGCCCGGGGCATAGGTCACGGCCACGGCGTCAATGTCCGCCCGACAAAGGCCCGTATTTACAAGGGCCTGATCCGCCAGGCCGTAAATGGCCTCGATATGCTTCCGGGAGGCGATCTCCGGCACCACGCCGCCGTAGAGCTTGTGCAGATCCACCTGGGAGGCAATGCAGTCCGTCAGGATCTTCCGCCCATCCTGGGTCAAGGCCACGGCGGTCTCGTCGCAGGAGGATTCCACCGACAGAATAATCATTCGTTTCTCTCCTTTCGGAGGATCAAGGCATCCTCCCTGGGTTTCTCGTAATACCGGGGCCGTCGCCCCACCTGGGCAAAACCCAGGTCCTCATAGAGGGCAATGGCCGGGGCGTTGGAGGCCCGGACCTCCAGGGTCAGGCTCTCGTCCCCCAGGGCCATAAGCTTTTCCCAAAGGGCTTCCATAAGCCTGCGGCCCAGGCCTCGGCGGCGGGCCTCCGGGACCACCGCCAGATTCATGACGTCCGCCTCCGGCGGCACCCGCTGACAGCCCACATAGCCCAGGAGTCGGTCTCCCTCCATGGCAATAAGCCACAGACTCAAGGGGTTATTCAGTTCCCCGGCCATGGACCGTTCGCTCCAGGGATCTGAAAAGCAGGCCTCTTCCAGCTCCGCCACGGCTTTTACATGACAAGCCGCCATGGGCACGATCGTAATTTCCATCACTTCGCCTCGTACCAGCTCTTGCCGAACTTGGCCTCCGCCACCAGGGGTACGGAGAGATCGGCCACCTGCTCCATTTCCCGAGCCACGATCCGGGCCACGGCCTCGGCATCGGCTTCGGGGCACTCCACGATCAGCTCGTCATGGACCTGCAGCACAAGCCTCGCATCCAGCTTGGATTCTTTCAGGGCCCGGTCCACCCGGATCATAGCCAGCTTGATGAGGTCCGCCGCCGTGCCCTGAATGGGTGTGTTGAGGGCAATGCGCTCTGCCCCCTGGCGGATGTTGTAGTTGCTGCTTTTCAGTTCCGGAATATACCGGCGGCGGCCATAGAGAGTCTCCACATAGCCCTTAGCCTTGGCCTCCTCCACGATATTTCGCATATAGGCCTTGACTCCGGAATACCGGGCCAGATAGTTGTCGATATACTCCCGGGCCTCCCACCGGGACACGCCGATGTCCTCGGACAGGGAGAACTCGGAAATACCGTAAACGATGCCGAAGTTCACGGCCTTGGCATGGCGGCGCATGAGTGGCGTGACCTCCTCCGGCGCCACGTTGAATACCTGGGAGGCCGTCACCGTGTGGATGTCGTCTCCCCGCTGGAAGGCCTCCTGCATGAGCTTGTCATCGGCCACATGGGCCAGGACCCGAAGCTCGATCTGACTGTAATCCGCGTCCACCAGCACACAGCCCTCCTTGGGCACGAACATCTTCCGGATCTCGCTGCCCAGCTCCGTGCGGACGGGAATGTTCTGCAGGTTGGGATCCGTGGAGGACAGGCGTCCCGTGGCCGTCACCATATTCTGGAAGGTGGTCCGGATCCGGCCGTCGGGGCCGATGACCTTCATGAGGCCATCGGCGTAGGTGGATTTCAGCTTGGTCAGCATCCGATAGTCCATGATGTTGGGAACGATGGGATGCAGCTCCTTCAGCTTCTCCAGGACCTCGGCATTGGTGGAGTAGCCGGTTTTGGTCTTCTTCACCGGGGGCAGCTCCAGTTTTTCAAACAGGACCTCTCCCAGCTTCTTGGTGGAGTTGATGTTGAACGCCTCCCCGGCGTACTCATAAATGGCCTTTTCGCAGGCCTCGATCCGCTGGGCCAGCATGGCGCCGAAGTCCGACAGGGCGTTTTCGTCAATGGCAATGCCCGCAAGCTCCATGTCATAGAGCACCCGGCACAGGGGAAATTCGATGTCCCTATAGAGCCTCTCCATGCCGTCCCGCCGGAGCAGAGGCTCCAGCACCGCTTTCATCTGGAATACTGCCCCGGCCCGGTCCGCCGCCTCGGGCCCCGGCTCCCGATCCAGATAGCTCTTGGCCACCTGGTCCAGGTCATAGCCTCCCAAAGACGGGTTCAGATCATAGGCCGCCAGGGCCGTGTCAAAGACAAAATCCTCCCCCGCAATGCCCATGTCATGGAGCAGGTGCAGGGTAGTTTTCAGGTCGTGGCAGATCTTGGGCGTTCCCCTGCCCAATAGGGTTTCCGCCTCCGGCCCCCGTTCCAGGGGCGCCACGGCGCAGACCTTCTGATCCCAGGCGAAGGCCAGGGTCCCGTCCTCCGTCACCGTCACGGCGCAGAGGGTCCCCGGCTCCGGCAGGGTATCCACCGCCCCAAAGCGGCTGGCCGCCGTTTTCTCCCTGGGGGCCACGGCCTGGCTCCGCAGGCCGTAGCGGTCGATGAGCTTCTGAAATTCCAGCTTCTCAAAGAGGTCGTACAGGGCCTGCTTGTCCGCCTCCTGAATCAGGGCGTCCTGGGGCCGGAACACAATGGGTGCATTGCAGCGGATGGTAGCCAGGTCAAAGGACATGACCGCGCTGTCCCGGCCCGCCTCCAGCTTCTCCCGGAGCTTGGGCCGGATGGAGGGATCCTGCAAATTGGCGTAGACCCCCTCCATGGTGCCGAATTTCAGCAGCAGCTCCGTGGCGGTCTTGGGTCCCACCCCAGGCACGCCGGGGATATTGTCGGAACTGTCGCCCATGAGGCTCTTGAGGTCGATAAGGTGAATGGGCTCGAAGCCGTACTCCTCCCGGAACACCTGTTCCGTGTACAGGGTAGTGTCCGTCTGGCCCATCTTGGTCCGGACCAGCTTGATCCGCACGTGGTCGTCGATGAGCTGCAGGCTGTCCCGGTCCCCCGTGACCACCACGCAGTCCCAGTCCTCTTTTCCGCAGGTCTTGGCCACGGTGCCGATGACGTCGTCGGCCTCCCAGCCCTGGCATTCGTAAATAGGGATCCGCATGGCGGTGAGGACTTCCTTCATAACAGGCATCTGCTGGGCCAGCTCCTCCGGCATTTTGTGCCGGGTGGCCTTATAGCCCTCATACTGCAAATGCCGGAATGTAGGCCCGTGGAGGTCAAAGGCCACGCAGACGGCATCGGGCTTCTCCTCGGTCTCCATCTTCTGGAGAATGTTCAGAAATCCAAAAATGGCATTGGTGAACAGCCCCTCCCGGGTGGTCAAGGGCCGCACCCCATAAAAGGCCCGGTTGATAACGCTGTTTCCGTCTAAAATCAGCAGCTTCATTACACCCGTCTCCATGTGGCGCCCTGGGGGGTATCGATGATCTCGATGCCCTGGGCCTTTAATTCGTCCCGGATCCGGTCCGCCTCGGTCCAGTTCTTCTCCTTCTTGGCCTGGGCCCGCTGGGCCAGGAGGGCGTCAATGGCGGGGTCCTGCTCCCCGGCGGTCTCCTGCTTGGGCTCCTCCGCTCTGGCCTTTTCGGCGGCGGGCAGCAGGTTCAGCCCCAGCACATAGTCGAAATCAGAAAGGGCCGCCAGCTTGGTGCTGTCGCCGGTCTTGGCCTTCAGCACATCATACAGGCAGGTCACGGCCAGAGAGGTGTTGAGGTCCGCGTCCAGGGCCTTCCGGAATTTGGCCTTCAGCTCCTCCAAAACCGTCTCGTCCACCGGGGTCTTGTCGTCGGGGTCCAGGGCGGCGATCTTGGCGATCAGCTTTTGATAGGCCGCCGCCGCGTTGTCCAGATTCTCATAGGAGAACTGCAGATTCCGGCGGTAGTGGCTCTGGAGGCAGAACAGGCGATACACTATGGGATCATATCCCTTCTGCTCCAGCAGGGACACGGTGAGAAACTCCCCCTTGGACTTGGACATCTTGCCGTCGGCGGTGTTCAGGTGGTGGACATGAAACCAGTAATTGCACCACTTGTGGCCCAGGTAGCTCTCGGACTGGGCGATCTCGTTGGTGTGGTGGGGAAAAGCGTTGTCAATGCCGCCGCAGTGGATGTCCAGATCCTCCCCCAGGTACTTCATGGAAATGCCGGAGCACTCGATGTGCCAGCCGGGATAGCCCACGCCCCAGGGAGAGTCCCACTTCAGGGCCTGATCCTCAAACTTGGACTTGGTGAACCAAAGGACGAAGTCGTTCTTGTTCCTCTTGTTGGTGTCCTCTTCCACGCCCTCCCGGACGCCAACCTCCAGGTCCTCCTCATTGTGGTCGTTGAACACATAGTACTTTTCCAGTTTGGAGGTGTCGAAGTACACGTTGCCGCCGGCCTCGTAGGCGTAGCCCTTGTCCAGGAGCCGCGTGATGATCTTGATATACTCGTCAATGCAGCCGGTGGCGGGCTGGACCACGTCGGGCCGCTTGATGTTCAGTTTTTTGCAGTCGGCGAAGAAGGCGTCGGTGTAATACTGGGCGATCTCCATGACGGTCTTGTGCTCCCGCTTGGCGCCCTTGACCATCTTATCCTCGCCGGTGTCGGCGTCGGAGGACAGGTGGCCCACGTCCGTAATGTTCATGACCCGCTTGACGTTGTAGCCCTCATAGCGCAGGGCCTTTTCCAGCACATCCTCCATGATATAGCTGCGGAGGTTGCCGATGTGGGCAAAGTGGTACACCGTAGGGCCGCAGGTGTACATCTTGACAATATCCGGGTGGTTGGGGACAAACTCCTCTTTCTTATGGGACAGGGAATTATACAGGTACATATCAGTCGTTCTCCTTCTCTTTTGCGATTTTCTCCAATTCTTCGATCCGGTTCCGCAGGGCCTGGATCTCCAGGTCCACAGGGTCCGGGGTGTGTACATGATCCAATTTTTCGCCGTTGACCCGGACCACATGGCCCGGAACGCCTACCACGGTGGAGTTGGGAGGCACCTCCCGAAGGACCACGGCGTTAGCCGCCACCCGGGCGTTGTCCCCGATCTTGATGGGCCCCAGGATCTTGGCGCCGCAGCCCACCATGACGTTGTTGCCCAGGGTAGGGTGCCGCTTTCCCGTGGAAATACCGGTACCGCCCAGGGTCACCCCCTGATAGATCAGGCAGTCGTCCCCTACCTCCGCCGTGGCGCCGATGACGATGCCGGTGCCGTGGTCAATGACCAGCCGCCGGCCGATGGTGGCCGCCGGGTGGATCTCCACCCCGGTGGTGCGCTTGGCGTGCTGGGACACCCACCTGGCCATAAACAGGCAGTGATGCCGGTAGAGCCAATGGGAAATTCTATAATATATGGTGGCGTGCAGACCGTTGTACAGGAGAAAGATCTCCAGCCCGGACCGGGCCGCCGGATCGTTCTTCTGATAGGCGCGTATGGTTTCCGTCAGTCTCACAGGTTCAGTCTCCTTCGGCAAAAAAAGAAAACCCGCCTCTTTTCTCAAGAGGCGGGCATAACGCTCGCGGTTCCACTCTGATTTCTCACTCAGGCCGATAACGGGGCCAGCCGGGGATCTCCCCTCACTCCCGGACGCACTTCCCTGCCGCCAACCTCCGCCCGGGCTCTCAGCCGGTGACCCAGGCTCTCTGCGGTGCCGGATTGACAGGTACTCTTTCCGTTCCACGTGATATTCATTTTGTTTTATTCTATCACCAAAGCCTGTCCTTTGTCAATCTTTTCCCCGGATCCCGGCAGAAAAACCGGACTCAATACAAGTCCTTGTCATTCTCGATCATGCGATGCAGACAGCTCAAGGCGCTTTTCAGGCTCCCCAGCCGGTCAATGAGACCGCAGCGCACCGCTTCCCGGCCATAGAGAATGGTCCCAACATCCGTGGCCATCTCCCCGGTGGCCATCATATAGTCCTGGAATTTCGTCTTGCTGATTCTGGAATTGGCCGCCACAAAGTCCACGATCTGCTCCTGGATCCGGTTAAAATACCGATAGGTCTGGGGCGCCCCCACCACCATGCCCGTCATCCGCACGGGATGAATGGTCATGCTGGCCGTGGGCACAATAAAGCTACGCCGGGCGCTGACCGCCAGGGGCACCCCGATGGAGTGGCCGCCTCCCAACACCAGGGATACCGTGGGCTTTTTCATTCCAGCGATCAGCTCCGCAATGGCCAGCCCCGCCTCAATGTCCCCGCCTACTGTGTTGAGGAGCAGCAGAAGCCCCTCCACCTCCCGGCTCTCCTCGATCTGGGCCAGCAGTGGGATCACATGCTCGTATTTTGTGGCCTTGGCCGTCTCCGGCAGGACCTGGTGGCCTTCGATCTGACCGATTATGGTCATGGTATAAATGCCGCCGAACTTGGCGGTCCCGAATTCCAGCAGTGCCTCCCGTTCCTCACTCCGGTCTTTTCCGTTCTTTTCCTCTTTCTCCCCCATGTGCTTCGCTCCTTTCCGTTTTCCCTCCTAGTATGGCCCGGGTCTGGAAAAATATCATTGCCAGAACCGCAAATCTGTCGTATAATGACTCTGTATTTCGAGGTGAGAAAATTGACAAAAACCAACGCACTGCGGCTGGTGGAACAGGCGGGGATCCCCTGCCGGGAGGCCAGCTACGACTACGACGAAAACGACCTGAACGGCATGCACGCGGCGGAGGGTCTGGGCCTTCCCCCGGAGCAGGTGTTCAAGACTCTGGTCCTACGGAGCGACTCGGGAAAATACTACGTATTCTGCATCCCCGTGTGCTGCGAGCTGGACCTGAAAAAGGCAGCCAAGGCGGCAAAGGAAAAGAAAGTGGACCTGGTCCCCGTGAAAGACCTTCTGGGTCTCACGGGTTATATCCGGGGCGGGTGCAGCCCCGTGGGCATGAAGAAAAAGTTCCCCACCTTCCTGGACGAAACGGCGGAGCTGTGGGACAAAATCGCCGTGTCCGCCGGCGCCCGGGGCCTGCAGATGATCCTGCCGCCGCTGGCGCTGATGGAGCTGATTGGCGGCGTCTCCGCCGACCTTACCACGTAACTTACAGAAAGAAGGATATAAAATGACTTACACCTACAAGACCCGGGGAACCTGTTCCCAGCAGATCACCTTTGACATCGTGGACGGCAAGCTCCACAACGTCCGTTTCCTGGGGGGCTGCAACGGCAACCTGAAGGGCATCGGCTCTCTGGTAGAGGGCTCCAACGCCAAGGAGGTCATGGAGCGACTCCGGGGCACCACCTGCGGCCTGAAGCCCACCTCTTGTCCCGACCAGCTGGCCTTGGCCATCCAGACCGCTCTGGAGCAGAACGCCTAAGGGCACAAACGGCGGTCCGTTCGGAAAACGGGCCGCCGTTTTTTCGGGTCTCTTAAGAATTCTTAAGATTTTCAAACGGACCCAGCTATTTACAATTTCTTGATCCATGATAAAATAAGGAAAAACCCTACGGAGGTGCCGCATGAAGCGAAACTTGAAAAAATCCAGCTTTTGGGACGGCTATTGGCCGGCTTTTCTGCTGCCTTTTCTGGGCTACGTCTTTGTCATGATCTGCTCCGGTCATGTTCCCTTTGGCTCCAGCTCCATTCTGTATTCGGATATGTACCATCAGTATTATCCCTTTTTCGTAGAGTTCCGCCGGGTCCTGCGGTCCGGAGGCTCTCTACAGTATAATTGGAGCATAGGCATGGGCATCGACTACCTGTCCCTGATCTCCTACTATCTGGCCTCCCCCCTCAACTTCCTGTCGGTGCTGGTGCCGGAGAAATGGCTCCTCGGCTATTTCTCCCTGCTGGTCCCCGTGAAGCTGGGCCTGGCGGGCCTGTTCTTCTCCGTCATGCTCCGGAAGCTCTTCGGCGGTCAGGGCCGCTATGCCAGCCTGTTCTCCGCCTTTTACGGTCTGTGCGCCTGGGCCCTGGGCTATCAGTGGAACATCATGTGGCTGGACACCTTCGCCCTGCTGCCGCTGATGGTGCTGGGAGAGATCTATCTCCTGCGGGATAAGAAATTCCTGCTGTACACCCTAACCCTGTTCCTTGCCGTGGTGGTTAATTACTACATCGGCTTTTTCGTGTGCATCTTTGCGGCCATTGTCTTCTTCGGCTATGAGATCTGCCGGTGGCAGGGCTGGAAGCGATTCTTCGGGGACCTTGGCCGCATGGCTCTGTTCTCTCTCCTGGGCCTTCTTATGACGGCCTTCCTGGAGATCCCCGCCTATCTGGGTCTGCAGAACACCTATTCCAGCGTCAACAAATTCCCCACCAAGTTTGCCCTGAATATCGCCTCCGAGGACACCTTCCTAGGTTTGCTGGACGCCCTACGCCAGGTGTTCGGAAACCTGGGCGGGCAGGAGCCAACCTTTAAGGAGGGGCTGCCCAACCTCTACTGCGGCATCCTCACCGGGATCCTGGCGGTACAATTTCTCACCACCAAAAAAATCCGCATCCGTGAAAAGATTCTGTCCGTGCTGCTTCTTCTGTTCTTTGCTCTGAGCTTTGTCATCCGGCAACTGGACTATATCTGGCACGGCTTCCATTTTACCAATATGATCCCCTACCGGTTCAGCTTCCTTTTCTCCTTTGTGATGCTGGTCATGGCCTACCGGGCCTTCCTGGCCATGGAGCGGGTAAAGCCCTGGCAGATCCTTTTCTCCACTCTGCTGTTCGTAGGGATCTGCGCTCTGTCCGACAAGCGGCTGGATCTTCTTTATATTGTCTATAACCTGGGCTTTGCGGTGATCTATGCCGCCCTGCTCCTGCTCCGCCCCGGTCGTCCCCAGAGCCAACAGGCAGACGAGATCCAGGACCCCGCCGCCTACCTCACCGCCGCAGCCAAGCTGAATCGCTCCAAGAAAATCTGGTCTGCCGGCCTGGCCTGCGTCATCACGGCGGAAATGGCCTGCGCCTTGGCCAACTTTGGCATGGGCTTTGGCGGCACCATGATCACCAACTATCCCCGAGCCGGGGCTGATACGGCGGAGCTAATCGACACCATGGAAGATCAGGACAGCAGCCTGTTTTACAGGACCGAGTTCACCTCCAGTCAGACTTTGAACGACGGCGCCCTCAACGGCATCCACGGCGTGTCCATGTTCTCCTCCGCCGCTAACGTTAATATGACAAAGTTCGGCGTTGCCATTGGCATGGGCGCCAAACCCAGCTACAATCGGTATCTCTATGAGGAGACCTCCCCGGTGGCCAGCGCCTTCCTGAACCTGAAGTACCAGATCGACCGGGAGGGCACTCCCGTGGACAGCCGGTATTGGCGGACCATGGTCTCCAGCGGAAACGCCACCCTCCAGGGCAACACCGCCTACCTGCCCCTGGGCTTCATGACCACCGGCTATATCACGGAGCTGCAGGCTGACTCCCCCACCGCCGGGACCCTGACCTTCCAGAACGAGCTGTTTGCCGCCGCCACCGGCATTCAGGAGCCGGTGTACGACCTGGTCCGGGACGTCCGGATCAGCAGCAACGGCATTGACCTCAGCACCAGTGGGAGCTACTGCTCCTACGCCAGCGCCGAAGCCTCCGATACCGTGACCTACAGCTTCACTGTGCCCTCCGCCGGCTTCGTGTCCTTCGCCGCCTCCGGCAGCAAGAAGAACAGCTTCACCGTCTACAAAAACGGTGAGGAGGTCATGCATGAGACCCTGGGCCTGCCTCAAATCTTTGCCGCCGGGGATTTCTCCCAAGGAGACCAGTGCCAAATCACCTTCGAGCTCATCGACGGCGACAGCGGTAACCTGGATGTGACCGTCGGTGTGCTGAACGACACTGTGTTCCAACAGGGGCTGACCCTCTTGCGGAGTTCCGCCATGGAACTTACCGATTGGTCCGACACCCGGATCCGCGGCACTGTCACCGCCAAGGCCGACGGCGTGCTCTACACCTCCATCCCCTATGACAGCAACTGGACCGTCTATGTAGACGGCGAGGAAACGGAGATCACCCCCATCTGCGGTGCTCTCATCGGCATTCCGCTGAAGGCCGGAAGCTATGACCTGGAGTTCCAGTATGACAACGCGGGGTACCGCCTGGGGCTGAAAATCTCTCTGGCAGCCCTGTTCCTTCTGGTGGCCTGCTACCTGGTCCAGTATCGTCCCTGGCTGAAGCGGCGGCATCACGCCTCCTGATCGTTTTCACGAAAAAGACCCCGGCGGTTTCTGGAAACCGTCGGGGTCTTTGTTTGCCTTCTTACAGCATAGCCAGGAGCTTTTCCTTTCCGCAGTAGCCTACGGAGGTGCCAGCCACCTTCCCATTCCGGAAGAGCAGCACCGCGGGGATTGCATCAATGCCGAACCGGGCTGCCAAGCTGGGATCCTCGTCCACGTTGATCTTTGCCACGGTCACATCCGGCCGCTCCGCCGCGATCTCCTCCAGCACCGGGGCCAGCATCTGGCAGGGGCCGCACCAGGTAGCCCAGAAGTCCGCCAGAACAGGGGTTTTCGATTCCAAGACCTGCTTTTCAAAGGTCTCGGCAGTCACATGGATCAGTGCCATGATCTCATTCCTCCTTATTTTTCTTTGTAGTACAGTCTGCAATGGCAGTAGCCCTCAAACTCCGGATCCTTGATCTGTTCCCGGAATTCCTTGCAGATACATTTGTTTTCCGGGGTCCGCTGGATCCGGCAGGGACAGTAGCCCCCGGTCCGCTTTAATCCCTCCTGGATCCGGCGGACCGTTTCCTTATCCTCGTTGATTCGGACCTTCATATGCTCTCGCTCCTTTTAGCCCAGGGGCTCAAAGTCCGCCGCGCCGTGCTTGCACAGGGGGCAGATATAATCCTCGGGCAGGGTGTCGCCCTCATACACATAGCCGCAGACCTTGCAGACGAAGCCCTTCTTATTCTCGGGCAGAGGCTGGGGCTTGAGCTTTACGTTGTCGAAATAGTAGGCATAGGTCATAGAGGGTCGGTCGGACAGAGCCTTGGCCTCCGTGACCTCCGCCACAAACAGGGTGTGGGTCCCAAAGTCGGACTGGGAGATCACCCGGGCGGACAGATAGGCGTTGGTGACCCCAGTGAGATACACCAGGCCGTTTTCGCTCCGGGGCATCTGGGACCCGGCGAACTTGTCCACGTCCCGGCCGGACTGGAAGCCATAGTGCCGGAACAGCTCAAAGGGAGCGTCCTCCGTCAGCACGGACACGTTGAAGCGGCCGGTCTTGGCGATCATGTCGTGGGTCAGGTTCTGCTTGTTGACGCTGATGAGGACCCGCATGGGCTGATCCGTCAGCTGCATCACGGTGTTGACGATACAGCCGTTGTCCTGCTCCCCGTCTCGGGCCGTCAGCAGGAACAGGCCGTAGCTTAGGCGGAACATGGCGTTGGGCTCCACGGCCTTGCCGCTGTGCTCCGGCTCCGTCTTGGGCATGGTGTCCAGCAGCTCCCGGACCAGGGCGTCCATCTGGCCCTCCTGGCTCTCCTTCATGGAAGAGCGAAGGGTGATCTTCGTGTCCAGATAGCGCATAGTCTTGCAGGGCGCCAGGATCTTCGCCATGAGTCCCGCCGCCGTAGGCGCCCAGGTGCCGTTTTCCAAAAATGCAACGGTCCGGTTCTGCAGATTATGATTTGCAATATCGTGGAGCAGGTTCTCCATGTTGACAAACACCCCCGCATTGTATGTAGAGGAGGCAAACACGATATGGCTGAACCGGAAGGCCTCGGCAATGAGATAAGAGGGATGGGTCACGGACACGTCGTACATCCGGACCTTAATCCCCTGCTCCGCCAGCTTGCAGGCCAGGATCCCGGCGGCGTTCTCCGTATTGCCGTAAATGGAGCCGTAGGCAATGAGAACGCCGTCCTCCTCCGGGGTATAGGTGCTCCAGAGCAGGTACTTGCCGATGAAATGGTTGAGATTCTGCCGCCAGACAAAGCCGTGGAGGGGGCAGATCATGGAAATGGGAATGGAGGAGGCCTTCTTGAGGATCGCCTGGACCTGGGTGCCGTACTTGCCCACGATGTTGGTATAGTACCGCCGGGCCTCGTCCATGTAATCCCGGTCAAAGTTCACTTCGTCGGCAAACAGGTGGCCGTCCAGGGCGCCGAAGGTGCCGAAGGCGTCGGCGGAGAAGAGGATCTTCCCCGTGGTCTCATAGGTCATCATGACCTCGGGCCAGTGGACCATCGGCGCCATGACGAAGGTAAAGTTCAGGCTGCCGGTGGTCAGGGTGTCCCCTTCCTTCACCAGCATCAGCCGTCTGTCCAGATCAAAGGTGAAGAACTGGCGGATCATTTCGGCCGTCTTTTTGTTGCAGACCACCCGGACCTCGGGATACCGCAGGACCAGGTCCTGAATGGTAGCGGCATGATCCGGCTCCATGTGGTTGACGATGAGATAATCCAGCTTCCGGCCCCGGAGGCAGTGGGCGATGTTCTCAAAGAACAGGCCGCTGACGGCGTGGTCCACGGTGTCCATCACCATGGTCTTTTCATCGTCGATGAAGTACGCGTTATAGGATACCCCGGTGGGGATGGGATATACGTTTTCAAACAGGGCGATCCGGCGGTCGTTTCCGCCGATCCACACGATACGATCTGTTACATTTCGGGTGCAATACATTATCTTTCTCCTTTATTGCGAAAAATCATTCTTTCAGGTCAAATACGAAAACGGCGCCGCCCGCAGGCAGCGCCGTCTCTTGCGTGGTTTTGCCCACGGATATTTTACTCGTCCTCTTCCTCGGTGGTGAACTCCAGGAGCTCGCCGCAGTTGGGGCAGACAATGCTGCCGGAATCCAGCTGCTCCTCGTCAAAGTCGATCACTTCGCCGCACTTGCCGCACTGGACCTCATAGACCGTGGTGTCGGAGAAGTCGTAGCTGTCGTCATCCAGATCCTCCAGCTCGTCGTCCTCATCCTCATCGTCCATATAGAAATCGTCGTCATCGTCATCCTCATCCTCGTCGTCCATGAGGTAATCCTCAATGGCGTCCAGGTCGGACTCGATCTCGTCCAGCTCGTCGGAAATGGCGATGGTGGTATCCTCCACCTTGTCCACGGTGCTGGTCACATCCCCCAGCAGATCCACAATGGCCGCCAGGAGCTTGCCCTCCCCGCTGTCGGTCTTGAGCTCCATGCCCTCCATCAGGCCCTTCAAATAGGCGGACTTCTCAGAAAGCGTCATGGTAAACCTCCTTATTGTAGGAAACGGAATTATTTCGCCCGGCCCAGATACTCGCCGGTGCGGGTGTCGATGGAGATCTTGTCGCCCTCGTTGATGAACAGGGGCACCTTGATCTCGGCGCCGGTCTCCACGGTGGCGGGCTTGGTCACGTTGGTGGCGGTGTTGCCGGCGAAGCCGGGCTCGGTGCTGGTGACCACCAGGTCCACGAAGTTGGGGGGCTCCACGCCGAACACATTGCCCTTGTAAGACATGATTGTGCAGGTGTCGTTCTCCTTCACGAACCGGAAGGCATCGTCCAGCACGGACTTGTCGATGGGGGTCAACTCATAGGTCTCCATGTCCATGAAGTAGTACAGATCGCCGTCGTTGTAGGAGTACTCCATCTTCTTCCGCTCAATGTAAGCGGTGGGGTACTTGTCGTTGGGGTTGAAGGTGGTCTCGGTCACGCCGCCGGTGATGACGTTGCGCATCTTCACACGAACGAAAGCAGCGCCCTTGCCGGGCTTCACGTGCTGGAACTCGATGATCTGCATCACCTTGCCGTCCATGTCAAAGGTAACGCCGTTTCTGAAATCACTAACAGAAATCACTCTAATGTCCTCCTAAAGTTTGCCGAAACCGGCTGGATTTTCGATACAAAATATCTCGCTAACAGTTTACCTGATTTCGTCGGATTTTTCAAGTCCTATCAGGATTTTTTCTCGTTCACAATGATAAGATCCTTGGGGCTGTGGGTAATATCCTCGCAGCCGCCCTCCCGGAAGATCACCACGTCCTCGATCCGGACGCCGAACTTGCCGGGCAGATAGATGCCGGGCTCCGCGGAGCAGGCCGCGCCGGCCTCCATGACCGTCTCGCCGGAGGGGTTGCAGTTGGGGGCCTCGTGGATCTCCAGACCCACGCTGTGGCCGTAGCCGTGGCCGAAATAGGCACCGTAGCCCGCGTCGGCAATGACCTTCCGGGCGGCACCGTCCACGTCCTTGCCCTGGACCCCGGCACGGGAGGCGGCAATGCCGGTCTCCTGGGCCTTCCGCACGGTGTTATAGACCGTCCGCATTTCCTCGGTCACGTAGCCCAGGGCCACGGTACGGGTCATGTCGGAGCAGTAGCCCTTGTACAGGACGCCGAAGTCCATGGTGATGAAGTCCCCGTCCTGGAGCTTCCGGTCGCCGGGCACGCCGTGGGGCAGGCTGGTATTAGGGCCGGACACCACGATAGGATCAAAGGACAGGCCGTCGGCACCGTTCTTATACAGGCAGTAGATGAGCTCCGCCAGCAGATCTTTCTCCGTCATTCCGGCGTGGATCTTGGTCAGGACCTCGGTAAAGGCCTTGTCCGTAATGTTCTGGGCCTCCCGCATGAGCTCCAGCTCCTGGGGCTCCTTGGTGTAGCGGAACCGGTTGATGGAAGCCTGGCTGGCCACCAGCTTGGCCTTCAGGTTCTCCTCATAGCCCCGGAATTCCGCCACGGTGAGATAGCCTTCCTCAAAGCCCAGGGTCTTGAGACCGAAGTCCGCAATGGCATCGTTGATCCGGGAGAAATATCCATGCTCCCGGTCCACCATCAGGACCTCCATGCCCTGGATATTCTTCTGGGCGGACTCGATTTAACGGCTGTCGGTAAAGTACCGGCTGCCCTTCTTGGAGATCACGGCCACGCCCTCGGCAATGTCGAACCCGGCGGCATAGTGGCGGTTATAGCGGCTGGTCAGCAGCAGGCCGTCCAGCTCCCCATCCAGCAGGGACAAATATTTTTCCATGTTTTTCACAGCGTTATCCTCCTGTTTCTAGCAATAAAAATAAATGGCTTCTCCAGCACGTGGCGGAGACGGAGCCAGATATTGTGAAGGTGCAGAGGCCTAACCAAAATGGAGGTCAGACCGGCGGCGTTGGCCCCCAGGGTGTCCGTAAAGATCTGGTCCCCGGCCAGAGCCGCCTCCCAGGGCTTGCAACCGTAGCGCCGGAGGCACTGACGGATTCCCCGGGAAAAGGGCTTCTTGGCTCTGGTGACATAGGGCAGGCCCCAGCTTGTGCACAGGGTTGGCACCCGGGGCTTTTTGCTGTTGGACACCACGCAGAGCTGCACGTCGGAGCTTAGCATCTCTCGGATCCACCGGGCCATTTCCGGCGTGGGAGTGTTTGTGGTATAGGGCACGATGGTATTGTCAAAATCCAGCATCAGAAGCCGGATCCCCCGGTCCCGCAGGAACTGCGGGGTCAGCTCGGTCAAGGCCTCCGCCTCCACCCGAGGCAGCAATGAAAACGCCATAAGCACTCCCCTGTCCGTTCATTTGGGCACGCTGCCCAACTGTGATATTATAGCACAAAGCTCCTACCTTGTCTATGAAAACCCACCAAAAAACAGGAAAATCCCCATGCAGCGGACTGCATGGGGATTGGTTTCTACGATCCGGAAATCAATAGAACTTTCTCTTGTTCTTACGAGCAGCCTCGGACTTCTGCTTCCGCTTCAGGCTGGGGCTCACGTAATGCTCTCTCTTCTTAACCTCAGCGATAACGCCTTCCTTGGCGCAGCTGCGCTTAAATCTTCTCAGAGCGCTCTCCAGAGACTCGTTCTCTTTCACGCGAATTTCAGACATTGATTTCCCTCCCTCCGCCGCACCCGGTTCGATCCAGAGTGCTTTCAGGGCCAAATTTCATGGCTTATTGGATTATATCCTATATATCGTAAATTGTCAATAGAATACTCACAGAATTTGGTATAATTTTGTGATTTCTGACACAGGGGCTTTATTTTACGATCAGGTTCACCAGTTTATTCTTGACGACGATGGTCTTGACCACGCTGCCGCCCTGCTTTTCCAGGAACTTGGCCACCTTTTCGTCGGTCTTGGCCTTCTCCACCACCACGTCATCAGGGGTGTCGGCCTCCACGTGAATGGTGCCCCGGAGCTTGCCGTTGACCTGGACCGCCATGTCGATCTCGGCGTCCCGGCACTTGGCCTCCTCATACTCCGGCCACCGGGACACGGAGCAGTAGCCCTCAAAGCCGTGGATCTGCCACAGTTCGTCGGTCATGTGTGGCGCCACGGGGCTCAGCAGCTGCAGCAGGGTCTTCAGCTCCGCCCGGTTGCAGCCCTTGTCGCTGAGCTGGTTCACCAGGCTCATAAGGGCGGCAATGCCGGTATTGGGCTTCAGGTTGTCATAGTCATAGGAGACCTTTTTGATGGTCTTGTGCATGAGAGACATGTTGGTCTTGGAGTACTCGATCTCCTGATCGGTCACGGTCTCCGCCAGGTTCCAGACCTTGTCCAGAAACCGCTTGCAGCCCTTCACGGCCTCGTCGGACCAGGTGGCGGTCTTTTCAAAGTCGCCGATGAACATGATATAGGTCCGCATGGTGTCGGCGCCGTAGGCGTTGATGACGTCCGTGGGGTTGACCACGTTACCCAGGGACTTGGACATCTTTACGGCGGGCCGCAGGGCGTCGGCGCCGTACTTCCGCTGCATCTCGTCCTTCTCCTCCTGGGTGTTGAAGTTGCCGATGTAGTGGGGGTTCTTGCCCAGGATCATGCCGTGGCTGGTCCGCTTGGCATAGGGCTCCTTGGTGGGCACCACGCCGATGTCGTAGAGGAACTTATGCCAGAACCGAGAATAGAGCAGATGCAGGGTGGTATGCTCCATGCCGCCGTTGTACCAGTCCACGGGAGACCAGTACTTGAGGGCCTCAGGAGAGGCCAGAGCCTCGTCATTGTGGGGGTCCATATACCGCAGGAAGTACCAGGAGGAACCGGCCCACTGGGGCATGGTGTCCGTCTCCCGCTTGGCGGGGCCGCCGCACTGGGGGCAGGTGGTATTGACCCAGTCCGTCATGGCGGACAGAGGGCTTTCGCCATCGTCGGTGGGCTCATAGCTCTCCACATCCGGCAGGAGCAGGGGCAGCTGATCCTCCGGCAGGGCCACGGGGCCGCACTTGGGGCAGTGGACGATGGGAATGGGCTCGCCCCAGTACCGCTGACGGGAGAACACCCAGTCCCGGAGCTTGTAGTTGACCTTGGGCTCGCCGATGCCGTTTTCCTTCAGCCACTTGGTCATCTCGGGGATGGCCTGTTTTACGGTCAGACCGTTCAGGAACCCAGAATTAACCATAATGCCGGTGTCGTCCTTCAGGGTGAAGGCCGCTTCCTGCACATTGCCGCCCTTGACCACCTCCACGATGTCACAGCCGAACTTCTTGGCGAACTCCCAGTCCCGGTCGTCGTGGGCCGGCACGGCCATGATGGCGCCGGTGCCGTAGGTGGACAGTACATAATCGGAAATAAAAATGGGGATCTCTTTCCCGTTGACTGGGTTGATGCCCATGACGCCCATAAGCTTCACGCCGGTCTTTTCCTTGTTCAGCTCCGTCCGCTCCATGTCGCTCTTGGCGGCGGCGGCAGCCTGATAAGCCTTGACCTCATCGGCATTCTGGAGTCTGTCCATCCACTTGGCGATCAGGGCGTGCTCCGGGGACAGGACCATATAGGTAGCACCGAACAGGGTGTCGGGCCGGGTGGTGTACACCAGGATCTCGTCGCCCAGGGTGGACTTGAACTTCACCTCGGCGCCGTGGCTCCGACCGATCCAGTTCTTCTGCTGGGTCTTGACCCGCTCGATGTAGTCCACGTCGTCCAGATCATCAATGAGCCGGTCGGCATACTTGGTGATCCGCAGCATCCACTGGCTCTTTTCCTTCCGGATGACGGAAGCGCCGCAGCGCTCGCAGACGCCCTCCACCACCTCTTCGTTGGCCAGGACGCATTTGCAGCTGGTGCACCAGTTCACGGGCATCTTGGCCTTATAGGCCAGGCCGTGCTTGAACAGCTGCAGGAAGATCCACTGGGTCCACTTGAAGTACTTGGGATCCGTGGTGTTGATCTCCCGGTCCCAGTCGAAGGAATAGCCCAGGGCCTTCAGCTGGCTGCGGAAGTTGGCCACGTTCTGCTCCGTGACCTCCCGGGGATGTACATGGTTCTTGATGGCGTAATTCTCAGTGGGCAGGCCAAAGGCGTCATAGCCCATGGGGAACAGCACGTTCTTGCCCTCCATCCGCTTCTTCCGAGCCACGATGTCCATGGCAGTGTAGGGCCGGGGATGGCCGACGTGCAGGCCCGCGCCGGAGGGATACGGGAACTCCACCAGGGCGTAGAACTTCTCCTTCTCGCCGCCGTTTTCTGCGGCATAGAGCTTTTCGTCCTCCCAGATCTTATGCCATTTTTTCTCAATGGCGGTAAAATCGTACTGCATTTTTCTAACCTCTCTTTACTCCTGCGGTAAAATATCCTCCGTCGGAACGACCTCCGCGTCGCTCCACAGACGTTCCAGATCATAAAACTTCCGAGCCTCGTCGGTGAACACGTGGACTACCACACAGCCAAAGTCAATGAGCTCCCAGGTGTTGCCCCGGTGGCCCTCCCGGCCCAGCATGGTCTCCCCCATGTCCTCCAGCACCTGCTCGGTGTAGTCACACAGGGTCTTGACATGGGTGTTGGAGGTACCGGTGCAGATGACAAAATAGTCCGCCAGGCTGGAAATATCTCCGATCTTCAGCAGCTTCACGCCTACGCCCTTTTTGCTGTCCAGGGCCCGGAATGCGGCATATGCCAGTTCTTTGGGTGTATGCATAGGTTCGTTCCTTTCTGTTTTCTCATTTGGAAAGCTGCCGAATGGCAGCCTCGGAATCGGGGCTGACACAGCGGCCGTCCCGGCGCAGGACCTCCGCCGACATACGGATTCCCAGGCACACTGCGGCGTCCAGGTCCGTAAAGGCCAGTCGCCGCAGCTCCTCCACCCCGTCAAAACTCCGGTTTGGCTCCATGTAATCCGCGGTATAAATGATCTTCTCCAGGAGGTTCATTCCCGCCTTGCCCGTGGTGTGCCAGCGTATGGCACTGCACACCCGGTCATTTTCTCCGAAGATCCGTCGGGCCGCCGCCGCGCCAGTAATGGCATGGAGGATCTTGGGATTATTCTTGGAAAAATCGTCTAATACTATACCATATTCCCGGCACAATATCAACTGCTGTTCCGGGGACAGAAGCTTTGTAATATCGTGGAGCAGTCCCGCCCGCTGGGCATCTACCGGGTCGGCTCCAAACCGGTTGGCAAGTTCCACCGCCGTATGGCTGACCCCCAAAACGTGGGCTACCCGCTTTTCTGCCAGGAGCCTGCAGACCTCCGCCTCCAGCTCCTCCATGGATAGATTCTTTCGGTCCCGGTCTACGCCGTAAAGGCCGTGATCCATCACATATCGGTAGGCTTCAGGGCACATCAGACTCTCGCCGCAGCCGAATACCAGCATCCGCCGCAGCTCCGTAGAGGACAGGGGGATGAAATCATTTTCTACGAAGGTCACTTTGGCTCCCAGATCCAGCCGCAGCTGCTCCGCCTGAGCCCTCATTTCCTCCCAGTGCTTGCCGGAGCGGTACAGCACCGCCAGAGAGGCCTTTTTGCAGATCTCCTCCGGGTGATACCATGTGGGAAAGCTGCGGAACATATCCGTTCCCATGAGCAGCACCAGCTCATCCTCCGGGTATCGCTTCGCCAGGTCCGCCACCGTGTCGGCAGTGTAGCTGACGCCGCCCCGGCGCAGCTCCATGTCACAGACCTCCGCCTTGGGAATGTCCGCCGCCGAAAGCCGCAGCAGCTGCAGCCGGGTCTCCCCGTCCAGGACCTCTTCCGCCCCCTTGTGGGGCGGAAGAGCATCCGGGATCAGCAGCAGCCGGTCCAGCGACAAACGTTCGATGGCCTCCCGGGCCGCCAGCATGTGGCCCCGGTGGGGCGGGTTAAAGGTCCCTCCGTAAATGCCGATTCTCCCCATGGATGTGCCCCCGCTTTCCTGATCTTAAAATTATTCCCGGTTTGCTTTCTTTTCCTTTTCCCGGGCAATGGCCTTTTCAATAGCGTTTTGCTTGAAATAGGCGTTGCGCTTTTCCCGCTCCGCCTGGGCCGCCCGGCGGCGGGCTTGAACGCCCTTCTTCACCGGGTTCACAGCCTTGGGCGCCAGTTTGGCCCGGCCCACCTTGTTCCGTTCCGCCTGCTTCTTCTCGGAGAAGCGGTACAGCACAAACTTGGACCCCACCACGGCGATGCCCTCGGCGCCGGTAGCCTCGCAGATGGCATCGGAGACCTCCCGAGGGGACATCATGGCGTTTTCCAGCACCCGGCATTTGATGAGCTCCCGGGCGGTGAGCTGTCGGTCCGCCTCGGCAATGGTATTTTCGGTCACTCCGTCCTTGCCGATGATGAGGGTGGTGTCCAGCCCATTGGACTGGGCCCGGAGTTCGGAGCGTTGTTTACTTGTCAGCATGGTTTCTCTCCTCGCACATTTTGTCATAAAAGAGCTGCAGGGCTCTGGCCCGATGGGACACCCGGTTCTTTTCCTCCGCCGTCAGCTCCGCAAAGGTCTTGCCCGCGGGAGGATAGTAGAAAATGGGGTCGTAGCCGAAGCCGCCCTGGCCGTGGGCCTCCCGCAGGATCTCGCCTTCCGCCTCTCCCCTGGCCTGGATCACCCGTCCGTCGGGATACACCAGGGTAATGACGGACACGAACCGGCCCGTTCTCTGGCCGTCGGGCACATTTTCCATGTTTTTGAGCAGCAGCAGGAGCCGCCCCCAGTCGTCCAGGCTGGGATCTCCGCCGTACCGGGCGGAGTAAACGCCGGGGGCCCCGCCCAGGGCGTCCACGGCAATGCCGGAGTCGTCGGCCAACGCCGGCAGACCCGTGGCCTTCATGACGGCATCCGCCTTCAAAAAGGAGTTTTCCTCAAAGGTGGTACCGGTCTCTTCTACCTCAATATCCACCCCCAGTTGGGACTCCAATACTACCTCAATGTCCAGCTTACTGAGAATGGCCTGGATTTCCACCAGTTTGTGGGGATTCTTGCTTGCCAATACAACTTTCATTGCTTTTCTCCCTCCAGAAGCGCGTCCACAAATTCTCTGGGCTGGAAGGCCATGAGATCGTCGGCCCCCTCGCCGACACCGATGAACTTCACCGGGATCTGCAAAGCGTCCGCCACGGCAATGACGATGCCGCCCTTGGCGGTGCCGTCCAGCTTGGTCAGGGCCATGGCTGTGACCCCGGCGATCTCCTTGAACTGCTTGGCCTGAATGAGGCCGTTCTGTCCCGTGCAGGCGTCCAGGACCAGAAGGACCTCCTTGCTGGCCTCCGGCAGCTCCCGGTCAATGATCCGGGAGATCTTGTTCAGCTCGTTCATAAGATTTGCCTTGTTGTGGAGCCGTCCCGCCGTGTCGCAGAGGATCACGTCGGCGCCCCGGGACTTGGCGGCCTGGATGCCGTCATAGACCACGGAGGCCGGGTCCGCCCCCTCATGCTGGCGGACAATGTCGGCTCCCGTGCGGTTGGCCCAAACCTCCAGCTGGTCCGCCGCCGCCGCCCGGAAGGTATCTCCGGCGCAGAGCAGGACCTTCTTACCCTGGCTCATCAGGACCTTGGCCAGCTTGCCGATGGTGGTGGTCTTGCCCACGCCGTTGACGCCGATGACCAGGATCACCGAGGGCTTGGTGTCCAGCTTCAGGTCCAGGTCCCCCACGGACAGCATGTCCGTGAGAATGTCCTTCAGGGCCCCCCGGGCCTCCTCCGGCTCCTTCAACTTCTGTTCCTTCACCGCGGCCCGCAGCCGGGTCACGGCCTTTTCGGTGGTCTCCACGCCCAGATCCGCCAGGATCAGGCACTCCTCCAGCTCGTCGTAAAAATCGTCATCAATGCTGGAAAAGCCGGTGAAAATTCCACCAAGGGTGCTGGCCATGGCCTTTCTGGTTTTGGTCAGGCCCTCCTTGATCTTATCAAAAAATCCCATATTATTTCTCCTCCTGTAAGCCCAGTTCCTGCTCCACCTGATTGAGGTTCATGTGCAGGATCTTGGAAACGCCCTGCTCCTGCATGGTGACGCCGTAGAGCACATCCGCCAGCTCCATGGTGCCCCGCCGGTGGGTAATGACGATAAACTGGGTCTTTTTGCACAGATTCCGCAGATACCGGGCAAACCGCTCCACATTCCGGTCATCCAGTGCGGCGTCGATCTCGTCCAGCATACAGAACGGCGTAGGCCGCACCTTCAAAATGGCAAACTGCAAGGCGATGGCCACAAAGGCCTTCTCTCCGCCGGAGAGAAGCGTAATGGTCTTGAGCTGCTTTCCGGGGGGCTGGACCCGGATCTCAATGCCGCAGTTCAGGGGATCGTCGGGGTTTTCCAGCACCAGGCTGCCCTTTCCGCCGCCGAACATTTCCGTAAAGGTTTCCTGAAAATAGATGTCGATCTTCTTAAATTCCGATACAAAAATCGATGTCATTTCCTTGGTGATGCTGTCGATGATCCCCTCCAGCTCCCGCTTGGAGGTCAGCACGTCGTCCCGCTGCTCGGCCAAATAGGAATACCGTTCGTTGATCCGGGCGTACTCGTCGATGGCTCCCAGGTTTGGGGTCCCCAAGGCCGAGATCTTCCGCCGCAGCTCCGCGATCCGCCGGGTAGCGGCGGGAACGGACTCCACCTCCACCGCCTCCTGGGGGGCGGTACCGGGAGTGAGGCCGTAGCTGTCCCACAGCCGGTCGATGATCTGTCTCTGCTCCAGCTCCGCCGTGACCTTCTTCTGTTCCAGTAGGGCACAGGACCGCTCCATGGTCAGAATGTCCTTGTTCTTCTCCTGCGCATCCCGCTCGGACTTGGTCTTGGCCGCCTCCACCTGGGCCCGCTGGGCCTGGGCGTCCATCAGCTCCCGGCGCTTGGACTCGGTGGAGGACTTGTTTTCCTCCTGCTGGTGCCGCAGTCCCGCGATCTGCTCCAAAAGGCGCTCGTTCTCTTTTTCGTAATTGTCTTTCAGAGCCAGCTTCTGGCTCCGGTCCCCTTCCATGGCGGCCTGTAGATGCGCCAGGTTCTCGGCATTGTCGGAGGCCGTGGCCTTTTCGGCGTCCAGTCCGGCCAGGTCTGTTTTGATGGCCGTGATCCGATCCAGGAGCTTTCCGGCGTCTCCCGCCGTCTGGTTCTGGTCCAGTTCCAGCTTTTGCAACTCCTGCTCCGCCTGGCGCAGCTGCCGGTCCAGTGCCTCGCACCGGGCCCGCTGGGCCGCGGCGTTCTCCCGATCTGCCGCCATGCGCTGGGCAATGCTTTGGCGCTCCTTCTGGGCCGCGGATTCCGCGTCCGCCATGGCCTGGACCAGGACGCTGTGCTGCTTTTCCTCGCCCTGGAGCCGTAGGACCTGATCCTCCGCCCGGCGCAGCTGCTCCTGAGCGGTGGTCAGCTCATATACGGTCTGATCCAGGGAACGCTGTGCCTCAGCCAGGTTCTTTTCCTGGCTGGAAAGGCTCTCCTTCAGCTCATTTTCTTCCTTGGTCAGCTTTTCCAGCTCGTTGGCCCGGGACAAAATACCTGCGTCTCTGGACATGGAACCACCGGTCATGGAGCCGCCGGGATTCATGACCTGGCCGTCCAGAGTCACGATCTTAAACCGGTTGCCGTATTTCCGGGCCATGGCCACTGCGGAGTCCAAGTCCTCCACAATGACGATGCGGCCCAGCAGGTTTTCAATAATATTCTGGTATTTTCCGTCGCAGCGGACCAGACTGTCCGCTACGCCGATATAGCCCCGGCAGCCTTCCAGCCCGCTTTCCGTCAGGCTCCGCCCGCGAATGGTGGACAGGGGCAGGAAGGTGGCCCGGCCGCCGCCGGTACGTTTCAGGAACTGAATGGCCGCCTTGGCGTCCTGCTCGGAATCCACCACGATCTGTTGCATGGCGGCGCCCAAGGCGATCTCAATGGCGGTGGCGTACCGGTCCTCGGTGCGGATCAGCCGGGACACGGGACCGTGGATATTCCGTAAGGTCCCCCGGCCGCTTTCCTGCATGACGGAGCGGACGGACTTGCCGTAGCTCTCATAGTCCCGTTCCATGGCCCGAAACACCCGGGCTTTGGCGGACACGGAATCCAGCCGGGCCGTGTCCTTCCGCAGCTGCTCCTGTAGCGCGTTCCGCCGTTCTAAGCGGCTTTTCTGCCGCAGGGTGTAGCCCGCAATGGTGTTGTTTTGGGCGCTGACCTCATCCTGGGCCGCCCGCAGCTTTTTCTGGCTGTCCTCCAGGGCCGCCTGGGCCTGGGCCCGGCGCTGGCCGCCGGAGGTCAGACTCTCGTCCAACTCCGCGGCCCTGGCCTGGCTCTGGGCCATGGCGTTTTCCAAGGCGGTAAGCTCCGCCTGGCGGCCGGCCAGCTCTCCCGTGAGGCTGGTCTCCTGGCCCCGCAGCTCCAGAAACCGCCGGGACAGGCCCTGGGACTCGGTGGTAAGTCGGGTGTACTCCGCCTGGGCCTCTGCCAGTTCTCGGGTCAGCGCTTCGCTTTTCTCATTGATCTCCCGGATCCTGTCCTGGCTCTGGCGGATCTGCTCGGCAATGCCGCCGGACCGGTCCGCCTCCTGGGACAGCTCCTCTTCGATCCGGACCACGTTCTGCCGGTTGTTCTCTACATTGCCCTCCAGCACGGCGATCTGTCCCGCAAACTGCTGGTGGGCCGACTCCATCAGGGACAATTGGTTTCGCAGCAGCTCCATGGCCCCGTCCCGGCTCCGCAGCTCCGCGGCGTATTCCTCCGCCTTGCGGTACAGGTCGTTCAGGTTCGTGTGCTCCTGTTCCAGCACAAAGGCGGCAGAATTATAGTCCTCTTCCGCCTTTTTTGCGGTTTCCGTTAATTTTTCCAGGTTCCGGAGCCATACGGTGATCTCCAGGCCCCGGAGCTCTCCCTGATATTCCAGGTACTTTTTCGCCTTTTCCGCCTGGGCTTTCAGGGGTTCCAGCTGGAATTCCAGCTCCGTGATCTTGTCCCCGATCCGCAGGAGGTTGTCCTGGGTGGTCTGGAGCCGCCGCTGGGTCTCCTCCTTCCGGTGGCGGTATTTGGAAATGCCCGCCGCCTCCTCAAAGATCTCCCGGCGGTCCGTGCTCTTCAGAGACAAGATCTCGTCGATCCGGCCTTGGCTGATGTTGGAATAGCCCTCCCGGCCCAGGCCCGTGTCCATGAACATCTCGTTGATGTCCCGGAGCCGGGCGGACTGGCGGTTGATATAGTATTCGCTGTCCCCGGAGCGGTAATACCGCCGGGTGACCATGACCTCGTCCGCGTCATAGGACAGAGCCCTGTCCGTATTGTCTAGGACCAGTGTGGCCTCCGCAAAGCCCAGAGGCGAGCGCTTCTGGGTCCCGCCGAAGATCACGTCCTCCATCTTGGCGCCCCGGAGGGTCTTGCTGCTCATCTCGCCCATGACCCATAGAATTGCATCGGAAATGTTGGACTTGCCGCTGCCGTTGGGACCCACGATGGCGGTAATATCATCGCCGAAGCGGATCAATGTCTTATCCGGAAAGGACTTGAAGCCCTGGACCTCCAGTGATTTTAAGTACACGATTGGACCTCTTTTTTCGTAAGAATAGCAAATAATAAATTATTATACCAACACGTCGTCGGGAATGCAAGGCAAATTCCCGGAAATCCCGTCGAAAGGGCACAAAAAGGCCGTCCCGAAGGACGGTCTTTTGCCATATTACAGTTTCCCCGGGTACAGGGCCTGGATGGCGGCCTGGGCCGCGGCCTGCTCCGCCCGCTTTTTGCTGCTGCCGGAGCCGACCCCCACCTTTTCCCCGTTCCGCAGGACCTCCACGGAGAATTCCTTGGCATGGTCCGGGCCGGACTCTCCGGTGAGGACATAGGTCAGAACCTGGTCCTTTTTCTGCTGGACCAGCTCCTGGAGCATGGTCTTGTAGTCCACATTGTGGGGATGGCGCACCTCGGGCCTCTGATTCAGGATCAGCCGGTGGATGATCTCCCGGGCCGCTTCCCATCCCCCGTCTAAGTATGCGGCTGCAATGACCGCCTCGGTAGCGTCGGCTAGGATGCTGTCCCGGCTGCGGCCGCCGTTTTGCTCCTCGCCGTGGCCCAACCGGAGGAAGTTCCCCAGCCCCAGGCCGTTGGCCACCTTGGCCAGGGTCTTTTCACAGACAAGATCCGCCCGGGTCCGACTCAAATCGCCCTCGGGCAGGTCCGGAAAGCTCCGGTACAGGTATTCCGCCACGGTAACGCCCAGAACCGCGTCCCCCAAAAATTCCAGCCGCTCGTTGCTGAGTAGGCTGTTCTGCCAGCGCTCATTGGCAAAGGAGCTGTGGGTCAGAGCGTTCTGCAGCAGGGTCACATTTTGAAAATGATACCCCAGGGCATTTTCTAAGTCCTGTGTCAGCATGTGGTCTGCTCCTTTCCCAGCGACAGCGCCGCGATATTCTCCTGCAGATCGGCGGAAATATCCGCCTGGGCCGCCTGAACAGCGCCACCGATGGCATTGCGGAAGGCCAGACGATCCGAGGAGCCGTGGGCCTTGATGACGGGCTTGCGGATGCCCAGCAGCTGAGTGCCGCCGATCTCCCGATAATCCAGCATAGACATCATATTTTTAATGCCGGATCTGCACAGCAGGGCTCCGATCTTGGTGCCCAGGTTTTTCAGGAACATATGCTTTACCAGAGAACCCATAAACATGGCGGTGCCCTCAATGGACTTTAACAGCACGTTGCCGGAAAAGCCGTCGCAGACCACCACGTCCACAGCCCCCATGGGCACGTCCCGGGCCTCCACATTCCCCACAAAGTTCAAAATTCCGGCGTTTTTCGCCTCCGTCAGCAGCTTATATGCCTCCAACTGCAAGGGGGTCCCCTTGGAGTCCTCGGTGCCGATGTTGAGAAGGCCCACCCGGGGATTCTCGATGCCCAGAGATTTCTTGGCGTACAGCGAGCCCATGCACCCGAATTGCAGCAGGAATTCCGGGGTGCACTCGGCATTGGCGCCGCTGTCGATGATGACGGTCTTGCCTCCCGCCTTGTTGGGCATGGCGGGGCCCAGGGCCGCGCGGCGAATTCCCTTGACCCGTTTGACGATCAAGGTGGCGCCGGTCAGCAGGGCGCCGGTGCTGCCGGCGGACAAAAAGGCGTCACCCTGGCCATCGGCCAGCATTTTCAGGCCAATGACCATGGAAGAATTCTTTCGCTTGTGGAGCAGTTCGCCGGGAGCGTCGTGCATATCCACAACGTCGTCGGCGTTGGCGATCTCCATGCCCTGGGGAAGATCCGGGCAGCCGTTTTCCCGCATAATATCCAGGATCTCCTCCCCCCGGCCAACCAGGGTGACCTCGGTACCGAATTCCTTGGCCGCGTCCAGGGCGCCCAGCACCGCCGCCTGGGGTGCGTTGTCGCCGCCCATGGCGTCCACAATGATTCTCATAGCCCGACCTTCTTTCTGTATTCGCCCCAGGACAACTCCCCGGCGGCCATGGCGTCGATCCGTGCCAGGGCGCGCTGGGAAATTGCCAGATTCTTGGCGGATTTTGGCTTGATCTTTCGATCCATGGGAGAAATGATGCTGAAATTCACGTTCATGGGCTGGAATGCGCCCACAGTCTCATCGCTGATATACAGGCCCAGGGCGCCGATGGCGGTCTCCTTGGTCAGTTCCGGCGGCTCCAATCCGGCCAGCCGATAGGCCATGGCCACGGCGGAAAGATACCCGGAGGCGGTGGATTCCACATAGCCCTCCACCCCGGTCAGTTGCCCGGCAAAGGCAACCATGGGGTCCCGGCGGTCGGCGTAAAACCGGTCCAGAAGCCGGGGGGAATTCAGGAAGGTATTCCGGTGCATGACACCGTAACGGACAAAATCCCCGTCTTTTAGTGCGGGGATCATCGAAAACACCCGTTTTTGCTCAGGAAACCGCAAATGAGTCTGAAATCCCACCATATTATACACGGTGCCGTCCCGGTTATCCTTCCGGAGCTGAACTACGGCGTAGGGCTCCCGGCCCGTTTTCGGGTCCTTCAGACCCACGGGCTTCAAAGGTCCGTAGCGCAGAGTGTCCTCACCCCGCCGGGCCATGACCTCAACCGGCATGCAACCCTCGAAAACCTTTTTGTCCGCGAAGCCGTGGACCGGCGCCTCCTCGGCGGACTTCAATTCCTCCACGAACCGGTCGTACTCCTCCCGGCTCATGGGGCAGTTGATGTAATCCGCGTCTCCCCTGTCGTAGCGAGAGGCGAACCAGGCGCTGTCCATATCGATGGAATCAAAGGTCACAAGGGGGGCAGCCGCGTCGAAAAAGTTCAGATAATCGGTGCCTCCGAAGTAATGATGGATCGCTTCGCTGAGGGCGTCGGAGGTCAGGGGCCCCGTGGCAATGATCACAGGTCCCTCCGGGACCCGGGTCACCTCTTCCTCCCGAACGGTGATATTGGGATGGGACCGGATCTTCTCCGTGACCAGGGCCGAAAAGCCCTTCCGGTCAACCGCCAGGCAACCGCCGGCCTCCACCTTGGTGGCCTCGGCACAGGAAAGGATCAGGCTGTCCAGCCGACGGAGCTCCTCTTTTAATAACCCGACGGCATTTTCCAGGCGATCGCCGCGGAGGGAGTTGGAGCAGACCAGCTCCGCAAAATCCGGGCTGTGATGGGCGGGAGTCATCTTTTTCGGCTTCATTTCGACAAGCTCCACCGAAATTCCCCGCTGAGCCAGCTGCCAGGCCGCCTCGGAACCGGCCAAACCGGCCCCCACAACGGTCACACGCTTCATTCCGTTTCTCCCTTCACAGAGGTTTTTTTCGTTCCGGTCGACGCTTTTTTCGCAGTTTCGACCGACTTTTTCGGGGAAACTCCGGCAGTTTTCTTCTTGGCGGGAGCCTTTTTTGCCTTAGAAACGGCTCCGGTTGCCTTCTTTTTGGTGCCGGAGGTGCTTTTGGTTGCCTTCTTAACCGGGACCTTCTCCGCCTTTTCCTTGGGCACGGGAGGCTCGGAGGCAGGCTCGCCGGCAGGGACCTCCCCGGTCTTTTCCTCGGCGGTCTTCTTCCGGTAATACCCCCGCTGATCCTCTGGCAGGAACTGGGAGCAGTTCTCATTGATGCAGAAGGGCTTCATCCGTCCCTTGCCGGAGCGCTTGAACATGGTCTGTCCGCAAACCGGGCAGTCCTGGTCCGTGGGCACGTCCCAGGTCATAAAGCCGCAGTCCTGGCCCCGCTCACAGGCGTAATAGGCAAAGCCCCGCTTGGACTTGCGCTTGAGCAGACCGCTGCCGCACTTGGGGCACCGGCCGGGCATCCGCTCCACCAGAGGCTTGGTATTGGTACACTCGGGCCAGCCGGGGCAGGCCAGAAAGCGGCCGAAGCGGCCGGCCTTGATGACCATGCGGCGGCCGCAGACCTCGCAGATCTCGTCGGTCTCCTCGTCGGGGACCTTGATCCGGACCCCCTCCAGGGCTTGCTCCGCGTCCAGAAGCTCCTGATGGAAGCCCTTATAAAAGTCCTGCAGAAGGGCCTTCCAATTCTGCTTGCCCTCCTCCACCTCGTCCAGCTTTCGCTCCATGTTGGCGGTGAATTCCACGTCGATGACGTCCCGGAACCGCTCCTCCATGAGCTGCGTTACCGTTTCACCCAGGGGCGTGGGACAAAGGCGCTTGTCCTTCTTCACCACGTAGTCCCGGTCCTCAATCGTGGAAATGGTGGAGGCATAGGTGGAAGGACGGCCCACGCCCTTTTCCTCCATAGCCTTGACCAGGGTGGCCTCGGTATAGCGAGCGGGAGGCTGGGTAAAGTGCTGATCCTTTTCAAACTGTCGGGGCAGTACCGTCTCCCCCTCGGAAAGATCCGGCAGAGGGGAATCCAGCTCCTCCTTCTCGTCGTCCTTTCCCTCTTCATACACGGCAATAAAGCCGGGGAATTTCATGCTCTGGTGGGAGGCCTTAAAGACATGGTCCCCGCAAACGGTATCAATGGAAATGGTATCATACAGGGCGTTTGCCATCTGGCTGGCCAAAAAGCGGCTCCAGATCAGCTTATACAGCCGATACTGGTCCCGGTTCAGGCTGCCGGAAATGGACTCCGGGTCCAACTCCACATGGGTGGGGCGGATGGCCTCATGGGCGTCCTGGGCGTTGCCCTTGGTCTTAAACCGGTGAAAGCTGCCGTAATAATACTGCTCCCCGTAGCGGGACCGGATAAAGTCCCGGGCGGCGGCCATGGCCTCCTCCGACAGGCGCAGGGAGTCGGTACGCATATAGGTAATGAGACCCACGGTACCGGTGCCTTCCACATCCACGCCCTCATAGAGCTGCTGGGCCAGGGCCATGGTGCGCTTGGGGGTCATGTTCAGCTTCCGGGAGGCCTCCTGCTGTAAGGTGGAGGTGGTAAAGGGAGGGGCGGCGGAGCGGCGCTTTTCCGTGCGCTTGATGCCCTTGACCAAAAAGGGCTTGTTCTCCACGTCCCGAAGGATCTCGTCCACCTCCGCCTCGGTGTTCAGTTCCCGTTTCTTATCCTCCCCGTGGTAATGGGCCACGAAGGATCCCGGCTTGCCCTGGCGGTCCAGGGTCACGTCCAGGGACCAGTATTCCTTGGGCTGGAAGGCCCGGATCTCATTTTCCCGGTCCACCACCAGGCGGGTGGCCACGGACTGGACGCGGCCGGCGGACAGGCCCCGGCGGACCTTCTTCCAAAGCAGGGGGCTCAGCTGATAGCCCACGATCCGGTCCAGGATCCGGCGGGCCTGCTGGGCATCCACCAGATCGTAATCAATAGCCCGGGGGTGGGCAATGGCCTCCTTTACCACCTTTTGGGTGATCTCGTTGAAGGTCACCCGGTGAGTGGCCTCCTCCGACAGACCCAGAAGCTCCTTCAGATGCCAAGAAATAGCCTCTCCCTCCCGGTCAGGGTCCGTTGCGAGATAGACGGTGTCCGCCCGCTTGGCAGCCTTGCGCAGGTCGGAGATGATCTCCTCTTTCCCTGCCAGGGGCTGGTAGTGGGGCTCGAAGGTGCCCTCCAGATCCACGCCCATGGTGCTCTTGGGCAGATCCCGGAGGTGGCCCATGCTGGCCTTTACCTCATACTCCGGCCCCAGGTAGCGGCCGATAGTCTTGGCCTTCGAGGGCGACTCCACGATCACAAGATTGGGCGTTTGTTCTTTTGCCATGGGTATCCTCCCATTTTTTTCAGATTAAGGTTTGCCGGAAAGCTCATAGATCTTTCCGGGCTTTTGCAGGACCCGGCCCTTGACCTCCAACAGGGTCAGGGACGCCAGGGCCCGGGGCGCCGGCAGCTCAGACCGGACGATGATCTCATCCACATGCAGAGGCCCCTGCAGAAGGGGCCGAAGCAGGGCCTTTTCATCCTCCGTCAGGCTCCCGTCGGTTTCTATTTGGTCACTATAAGCCTTGACCGACTCCTTGTCAATGGAAACTTTGGATTTTTTCTTTGGAAGAATCCGGGGCTCCGCCACCAGATTTCCGGAAGTTTTGGCATTTTCCCGCAACTCTCCCGGAGCCAGATCCATGGTTTCGCCGCCCCGGAAGCGCCGGATCCGGGCCGGAAACCGAGAGGCATATTCCGACATGATCTCCCAGCCGCTGGACACGGCAATAGCGCCCTCCCGCAGAAGGCGGTTGGATCCCATGCAGGAGGTCACATCGATGTTGCCGGGGACGGTGAACACGTCCCGCCCCTGGTCCAGAGCGTACTGGGCCGTTATGAGGGCGCCGCTTTTCTCCGGCGCCTCCACCACCAATACGCCGCAGGAAAGGCCGCTGATGATCCGGTTCCGCCGGGGAAAATGGAAACCCTGGGGCGGAGTGCCCGGTGGGTACTCCGTCAGAATGCAGCCCCGGGCCGCCACGTCGGCATAGAGATTTTCGTTCCAGGGCGGGTACACAATGTCGGCTCCGCAGCCCAAAACGCCTACGGCAGGCTTGCCCTGAGTCAGGGCTCCGGTCATGGCCATGGAATCAATGCCCGCCGCCAGACCGGAGATCACCAGGCCGCCGCACTGGGCGATCTGGTAGCCCATGCGCTTGGCGGTGATGAGGCCATAGGGTGAGGCCCGGCGGGTACCCACCACGGCAATGGCGGCCTCGCTGTCGAAATCCGGCAGGACGCCCCGGTAGTACAGCAGCAAAGGCGGATCGCCAATAACATGAAGGCGGCCGGGGTAGGCTCCGTCCCGGTAGGTCAGAATGTGAATGCCCTTGTCATAGCAGGTCCGGAGAATCTGCTCCGAAGGGCTCAGGTTCTTGTCCAAAAGCCCCGGCAGGGCCTCTCGGGATAAGTCAGGCACCCGGCGCAGCTCCTGCTCCCCCGCCAGATAAATGCCCTCCGGATCTCCGAATTGGGCAAGCAGGGCCGTGGCCCCGGCGTGATTCAACCGGGGGCACTGGGACAGCCAGATCCAATGGAGCAGCACGAAAAGCACCTCTTTCTCTCAAAAATCTCTTGTTTACCGGCCCTGGCGAATCTGCCAAAAAACAATGGTGGCGGCCACGGCGGCGTTCAACGACTCGCACTTAGGGTTCATGGGAATGATAAGCTCCCGGTCGCAGCGGTCCAGCAGCTCCCGGCGGACCCCCTGGCCCTCGCTGCCGATGACCACGGCGCACCGGGTCAGGTCCGCGGTGCGGATGTCCTCCGCCCGGGGCGAAAGGGCCGTCACGGCCAAGGGGACGCCTGCCGCTTTTAACCGGTCGGGCAGGTCCTGCCAGGGCAGTCTAGGAGGCCTGGACCGAAACAGGGCTCCCATGGAGGCCCGAACGGTCTTCCAATTATACAGGTCCGCGCAGCCGTCGGTGAGGGCCACGGGGACCTCCAGGGCATCGGCGGTGCGGAGAATGGTCCCCAGATTGCCGGGATCCTGGATACCGTCCAGGATCACCATGCCGCCCCGGGGCGAAAAGGCCGGTTCCTCCGGAATTTTACACAGGAACAGAGCCCCTTGGGGTGCGCGCATGGGGGAAATATCCTCCATCACGTCCGGCGGGACCTCCACCAGGCGCACATGGTCCGGCAGATCCGGCGCCGCCGTACCCTGGGTTAAAATCACGGTATGGAGCCCCGGAAACCAGCGGACGGCCTCCTCCAAGAGTTTCGTGCCGTCGGCGGCGAAGAGGCCGGACTCCTCCCGGGCCTTCCGGGAGGACAGGAGTTTCCGCACCTGCTGGAGCAGGGGGTTCTTCCGACTGGTGATCCGCTCCGTCACAGCTTCTGCACCAGGTCCAGGGCCTCATACTTGCCCAGGGCCACTAGAGTATCCCTGGGGGCGATGGTGAAATTGGGACCGGGGGCCACCTGAATGTTGCCATCCCGGCGGATGGCGATGATGTTCACACCGGATTTGGCACGGATATTCAGTTCCTTCAGGGTCTTGCCATGCCAGGCGGCGGGGGCGGAGAACTCCACGATGCCGAAGTCCTTGGACAGCTCGATGAAGTCCAGAACGTTGGACGAGGACAGGCTCTGGGCCAGCTTCCGGGCGATCTCCTGCTCCGGGATCACCACCCGGTCGGCGCCTACCTTCTCCAGAACCTTCTGGTGGGCGGCATCGTGAGCCTTGCAGATGATTTTTGGCATGCCCAGCTCCTTAAAATTCAGGGTGGTCAGCACGCTGCCCGCCAGGTCGGAGCCCATGGCCACAATGGCGCAGTCATAATTCCGGACGCCCAGGGCCCGGAGGACCTCCTGGTCCTGGGAATCCCCCACCACGGCGTGAGTCACGTAGTCCGCAACGGGCTGAATGGCCTCCGGGTTTTTGTCAATGGCCAGGACCTGGCAGCCCAGCTCCGCCAGCCGCAGAGCCACAGCGGAGCCAAACCGACCGAGACCGGCTACAACATAGGTTTTCAATATCATTTCCTCCTATTGCCGCCCTTATCCAATGAGCAGCTTGGTTTTGGCATAGGTGAAGCGGTCCTCCGCCCGGTCCCGGGACAGGAAGGCCAAACTCAGAGTCAGAAGGCCGATGCGACCGAAAAACATGTAGAGAATCAAAAGGATCTTACACAAGGCGGGCAGGGTCGGGGTCACCCCGGCGGACAGGCCCACGGTGGCCACGGCAGAGGCAGTCTCATATATGGCGTTCAGAAAGGGCACCCCATAGGCCGACAGCACCAGGCCGCCCAGGAAACATAGTCCTATCATGACCCCGGCCAGGGTCAGAGCGTCCATGACCTGCTGGTCGGAGACGGTGCGCTTGAACACGGTGACGTGGCTCTTACCCCGAAGGCGGGAGGCCAGGGCCAGGACCAGGACGCCGGCCGTCACGGTCTTGAGGCCGCCGGCAGTGGAGCCGCTGGAACCGCCCACCAGCATAATAAGGACACCGACACCTCGACTGGCCTCCGTAAGGCTGCCCTGGTCCACTCCGGCAAAGCCGGCGGTCCGCATGGTCACG
Source organism: uncultured Oscillospiraceae bacterium (assembly GCA_934589155.1). Classification (GTDB taxonomy): domain Bacteria; phylum Bacillota; class Clostridia; order Oscillospirales; family Oscillospiraceae; genus Faecousia. The sequence goes on from CAKTNP010000006.1 coordinate 38,936, forward strand.
GACTGGAACAGGCCGCCGAGGAGCTTTTCCGGCACGGTCATTTGGCCAAGTGTGGCGGGATTGTTCCACTCCAGCAGGCAAAACAGCAACCACCCTGCCAGGATCAAACCGCCGGTGATCAAGAGAACCAGCTTGGTATATACGGAGAATTTGGAGAAGCGACGCTTTTCCAGAATCTCCTCCCAGACGAAGAAGCCCAGGCCGCCCAGGACGATCAGGGCGGACAGAGTCAGAAGAACCACCGGGTCCCCGGACCACATGGCCACGCTGGCTCCGGGGGAAATGGAACCGAACAGGTCAAAGCCCGCGTTGCAGAAGGCAGAGACCGAGTGGAACACTCCCCACTTGAGTCCCGTCCACAAACCGTAGGAAGGGGCGAAGCGGGCAAAGAGAATCAGAGCTCCCAGCCCCTCGATGAGGAAGGTGCATTTCAGGACCCGCTTTTCCATGCGGACCACACCCTCCATGGTGTCCAGGCCCATGGCCTGGGCCAGAAGCAGCCGCTGCTTCATGCCTACCTTTTTGTGAAGCACAAAGAAGAAGATGGAGGTCAGGGACAAGAAGCTCAGGCCGCCGATCTGGATCAGGATCAGGATCACAGCCTGGCCGAAGCCGGACCACTGGGTGAAGGTGTCAAAGACCACCAGGCCCGTCACGCAGGTGGCGGAGGTGGCAGTGAACAGAGCGGGCAGAAAGCCGCAGGACACCCGGCTGCGGGAGGCTAGCGGCAGGGTCAGAAGCAGGGCGCCAATCAGAATAATGGCACCGAAGGCCGCAACGGTGATCCGTGCGGCGGAATAGCGGTTCATCCACCGGGTCAGACGCAGGCGAAGTTGATTATACCAGATTGCCATAGTGTACTCCTATTAATATATCATTGGGAGCCGGAATGCTCTGGCCCGGATCCCGATACGGAGTCATCATAGCACAAGGAAAAATTTTTATCAAGTGTTGGTTCAGAAATAGGGCCCGCGGCCGGGAGAGCCCTCTCCCCTTTTCCCGGCGTTTGCCCCGGGAAACCCGCAGGAATTGTAGAAAACGCACAGAGAAGCGGGAGAATATGCCCGCAAGGGACGGCATTCTGCCAAAAGTGAAAATTTGCCGAAAAACTTACAAAAGAGGGCTTGACAAAGAGTTAGAAAAGGCTTATTATATGCGCGGTTAGAAAGTGCTAACCTTTATAAAATCCGCGCTATTAGTCACCGCTAATGCATTAGAGAAATACGGGAGGTGGAGGACTATGATGCCGTTATCACTGGTAAATGTTGGTGAAGAAAACATCATTCAGCGGATTGGGGGCAGCCCCGAGGTGAAAAAGCACCTGGAAAATCTGGGCTTTGTGGTTGGCGGGAAGGTTTCCGTCATCACGGCCCTGAACGGAAACGTGATCGTGAACGTGAAGGAAACACGAGTCGCGATCAGCGAAGAAATGGCCCACAAGATCATGGTGTAACTTCGCATTAACATCTATAAAACCACAGGTAAAGGAGGAAACAGGCAATGAAAACTCTCAGAGATGTCAAGGTCGGCGAAACCGTCAAGGTCGTCAAGCTTCACGGCGAGGGCGCTGTCAAGCGCCGTATCATGGACATGGGTCTGACCAAGGGCGTTTCCGTCTCTGTGCGGAAGGTGGCTCCTCTGGGCGACCCCATCGAGGTCACCGTCCGGGGCTATGAGCTGTCTCTTCGGAAGGCGGACACGGAAATGATCGAGGTAGAGTAAGATCCGGACTGAATCCGTCCGGATCCTGCGGTGCGATTAGGGATCACTAATTAGCAGCCGCTCATCGAAGAAAGTGAGGAATCAGCAAACATGGACATTAGAATTGCCCTGGCGGGCAACCCGAACTGCGGCAAAACAACGCTGTTCAACGCTCTGACCGGTTCTAACCAGTTCGTCGGCAACTGGCCCGGCGTCACGGTGGAAAAGAAGGAAGGCAAGCTGAAGAAGCATCCCGGCGTGATCGTCACCGACCTGCCCGGCATTTACTCGCTGTCCCCCTACACCCTGGAAGAGGTCGTGGCCCGGAATTACCTGATCGGCGAGCGGCCCGACGCCATCCTGAACATCATCGACGGCACCAACCTGGAGCGGAACCTGTACCTGACCACCCAGCTGACGGAGCTGGGCATTCCCGTGGTTGTGGCCATCAACATGATGGACGTGGTCAAGAAGAACGGCGACAAAATCAACACCGCCGAGCTGTCCCGTCAGTTGGGCTGCAAGGTCGTGGAGATCTCCGCTCTGAAGGAAACCGGCATTATGGAAGCCGCCGAGGCTGCCATCGACGCCGCCAAGAATACCAAAACCGTTCCCATGCACACCTTCACCGGTGTTGTGGAACACGCCCTGGCCCACATCGAAGAGGCTGCGGTGCATAACCTTCCGGAAGAGCAGCAGCGCTGGTACGCCATCAAGATCTTCGAACGCGACGACAAGGTCCTGGCTCAGCTGAAGCTGGATCCCAAGGTCATGGCCCATATCGACGAGGACATCAAGGCCGCCGAAGAAGAGATGGACGACGACGCCGAGAGCATCATCACCGGCGAGCGTTACGTGTACATTGCCTCCATCATCAAGTCCTGCTACAAGAAGAAGGACGCCGGTAAGCTGTCCAACTCCGACAAGATCGATAAGGTAGTGACCAACCGCTGGCTGGGCCTGCCCATCTTCGCTCTGGTCATGTTCCTGGTTTACTACATCGCCATGGTGGCTGTGGGCGCTCCCGCCACCGACTGGGCCAACGACGGCGTCTTCGGCGACGGCTGGCACCTGCTGGGCATCGGTTCTTCCGCTTACAACGACGCTGCCGACGAGTACACCGCAGCCATGGAAGCCGCGCAGGCCTTCCTGGGCGACGAAGCTCCCGACCCCGAGGCCGAGGACTTTGACGCCGCTGCCGCTCTGGAAACTCTGAAGGCTTATACTCCCGGCTCCGAGAGCTTCGCCACCGTTGACGTGGAAGACGAAGAGACCCTGGCAATCAACACCATGACTGCCTACTACGACACCATTCCCGATGGCGTTGACAAGGACGCCACCGTGGCTATGACCTATGTGGACGCCGTCAGCTACTTCGAGGAGAAAGGCTTTGACGAACCCGATCCCGCCGACTACGGCGTGTGGGTCCCCGGCATCCCCGTGCTCCTGGGCGACCTGCTGGAAAAGGCCGGCGCTGCCGAGTGGCTCAGCGGTCTGATCCTGGACGGCATTGTGGCCGGCGTCGGCGCCGTGCTGGGCTTTGTTCCCCAGATGCTGGTGCTGTTCCTCATGCTGGCTTTCCTGGAGGCCTGCGGCTATATGTCCCGTATCGCCTTCGTTCTGGACCGTATCTTCCGGAAGTTCGGTCTGTCCGGTAAGTCCTTCATCCCCATGCTGATCGGCGTTGGCTGCGGCGTGCCCGGTATTATGGCTTCCCGTACCATCGAAAACGAGCGTGACCGCCGGATGACAGTCATGACCACCACCTTTATTCCCTGCGGCGCGAAGGTTCCCTTCATCGCCATGATCGCCGGCGCATTGTTCGGCGGCTCTCCCTGGGTTTCCACCTCCGCTTACTTCATCGGCATGGCCGCCATCATCATTTCCGGTATCATGCTGAAGAAGACCAAGATGTTCGCCGGTGAGCCTGCTCCCTTCGTCATGGAGCTGCCTGCTTACCACTGGCCCACCCTGTCCAATGTGCTCCGTTCCATGTGGGAGCGCGGCTGGTCCTTCATTAAAAAAGCCGGTACCATCATCACCCTGTCCACCATCCTGGTTTGGTTCACCACCTACTTTGGCTTCGTGGACGGCACCTTCCGGATGCTGAGTGAGGAGGAGATCGACTTCTCCATCCTGGCCACCATCGGCGGCGCCATCGCCTGGATCTTCAAGCCTTTGGGCTGGGGCAACTGGCAGGCTGCCGTAGCTTCCATCACCGGCCTGGTGGCGAAGGAGAACATCGTCGGCACTCTGGGTATCCTCTACGGAGGCGGCGACGGCACCGTGTACCAGAACATTGCCCAGGCCTTCAACGGTATCTCCGGCTACTCCTTCCTGGTGTTCAACCTACTGTGCGCCCCCTGCTTCGCCGCTATCGGCGCCATCAAGCGTGAGATGAACAACGCCAAATGGACCTGGTTCGCCATCGGTTATCAGTGCGGCTTCGCCTATGTGATTGCCCTGATGATCAACCAGTTCGGCGGTGCCTTCACCGGCAACCTGAACATTCTGGGCCTGATCTTCGCCGTGGCCTTCCTGGCCGGTATCATCTACATGCTGGTGCGGCCCTACAAGGAAGCCACCAAGCTGACCACCAAGGTCCGCGTGTAAAAAAGCAAAGGAGCTGACCCCAAATGTTCGCATGGATCGCCAAAAATATTGGAACCATTCTGATCTGCCTTGTTCTGATCCTGATCGTCTGTGCCATCATCCGCAGCATCGTGAGAGACAAAAAGGCCGGAAAATCCAGCTGCGGCGGGAATTGCAGCCATTGCGGCGGCTCCTGCTGCCACCACTAAAATGGCGGGAGGCGCGGGGCATCCCCTGCGCCTCCCCTTCTTTACGCAGGAAGTAAGCAATGGCTAACTCACAATCTCTGAGCGCCTCCAACCTTCGCTATCTTATGGTCATGAAGGGGCTCAGCGAAAACGGCCGCGGCGTTCGCTGCACCGACGTGGCTACGGAACTGGGCCTGTCCAAGCCCAGCGTTCACAACATGATGCACACCTTTCGGGACATGGGGATCATCCGCAAAGACGCCTACGGCGCCAGCTTCTTTACCCAGGCGGGCACGGAGCTGGTCCAGCGGTACAGCAAGTACGTAGAGGCCCTGTCCGGGCTTCTGGCGGGGTATTTCCCCCAGGAGGCCCCCCTGCAGACCGCGGTCTACGCCATGATCTCCGAAATGCCCGAGCAGGACCTGGCTGTGTTTCTCCAGCGGGCCCAAGGAGAAATGGCATGAGTGAAATTTTGAGATCTCCCTCCTTTTGGTACGGCGTTGGAGTCATGGCGGCCGCGGGTCTTTTGATCTTCGGCGGCAAGCGGCTGATCCAGAAGCTCCTGTGCCGGGAGGAAGCGGAAAGGATGAAAAAAGATGATCCAAACCACACTGAAAATTGACGGCATGATGTGCGGCATGTGCGAGTCCCACATCAACGACTGCATCCGGTCCAACTTCAAGGTGAAGAGGGTCGTATCCTTCCACACCAAGGGCCAGTGCGTGATCCAGTCCGAGGAGGCTCTGGACCAGGAGAAGCTCCGGTCCGTCATCGCCGCCACGGGCTACACGCTGACGGATATTTCCGAAGGGGACGTCCAGGAGGCCAAGAAAAAGGGCTTTCTGGGGCTGTTCCGGAAATAAGCTATGGCTGACAAGAGGGGCCGGACGTTTTCGTCCGGTCCCTCTTCTCTCTCCCCTGCCCCAGGCTTGACAGGAACCGGAACTCCGTGCTAAGATGAAAAAAATTTCCCAAGATCAGGAGGTGCGGCATGACCCTTCAGCAGCTGCATTACGCCATTACCGTTGCCGAGGCGGGCTCCATGAACAAGGCCTCGGAACTGTTGTACATTTCCCAGCCCTCTCTTACCAACGCCATGAAAGAGCTGGAAAAGGAGATCGGCATCAGCATCTTCAACCGCAGCGGCCGGGGTGTGACCCTGACCAACGACGGGGCGGAATTTCTGCTCTATGCCAAGGAGCTGTACGCCCAGTACACCGCCATTATGGAAAAATACGGGGCAACCGGAGACCGGAAAAAGAAATTCGGGGTGTCTTCCCAGCACTACTCTTTCGCGGTGAAGGCCTTCGTGGAGATGGTCCAGAGCATGGACCCCTCGGAATACGAGCTGGCCATACGGGAGACCAAGACCCGGGAGGTCATCAGCGACGTGGCCACCCTGCGGAGCGAAATCGGGATCCTGTACCTCAGCGATTTCAACCGGAAGGCCCTGCAGAAGCTGCTGAACGCCAACGAGCTGAGCTTTCACCGGCTCATCGAGTGCCGGGCCTATGTGTATCTCTGGCGGGGCCACCCTCTGGCCTCCTGCCGGGAGATCACCTTACGCCAGCTGTCCAGCTATCCCTGCCTGTCCTTTGAACAGGGGGATAACGGATCCCTGTACTACTCCGAGGAAGTCTTTTCGGAGTACGAATACCCCCAGATCATCAAGGCCAACGACCGGGCCACGGTGCTGAACCTGATGGTGGGGCTCAACGGCTATACCATCTGCTCCGGCATTATCTGCGAAGAGCTCAACGGATCGGATTACATCGCCATTCCCCTGGCCTGCGAGGGTACGGATCAGAACGGGGTCATGGAGATCGGCTATATCACAAGGAAGAACATGATCCTCAGCCGGGTGGGCAGACTCTACATTGAAAAGATCAGCGAGTATCTGGGGATCCAAAGCCAGATCCCGGGGATTACACCTTAACGCAGGCACAAAAAGGCAGGAACCTCCCGGTTCCCGCCTTTTATGTTATTTATGCCTTCTTACCCAGGTTCAGAACATCCCAGTTCTTCACGAAATACTCCACGCCGGAAACCAGGGTGGTCAGGACGATGAGGCCGATCACCAGCCAGTCCAGCCACGCAAAGCCCCGGAATGCCATCATGGCGCACAGGCCCACCATGGTGGTGGCGGTCTTGATCTTGCCGCTCCAGGCGGCGGCAATGACCCGGCCGTTGGTGGCGGCCACCAGCCGCAGGCCCGTCACGGCGAACTCCCGGACCAGGACGATCTCCAGGGCCCAGGCGGGGAACACGCCCCACTGGCAGAAAATACACATGCAGGCAATGACCAGGAGCTTGTCCGCCAGGGGATCCAGGAACTTGCCGAAGTCACTGACCTGATTGTAATGCCGGGCGATATAACCGTCCACAAAGTCCGTAACGCTGGCCAGGATGAACACGGCCAGGGCCGCGAAGAGCCAGGGACCGGCGCCGCCGGACAGATACATGAACACCATGTACACCGGGATCAGGAAGACCCGAGCCAGGGTAATTTTGCTTGCAGTCGTCATTGTGCTTCCTCCAGAGTACCGGTCAGGTCTCCGTCGGAGACCCCGTCAATGTAAACCTGCTCGAAGGTGCCCACCTTCACCGGCCGGTCCGCCGTAAACAGAACCCGGCCGTCGATCTCGGGCGAGTCGGCGTAAGTTCTGCCGATGTACCGGTCCGTGTCCGGGTCGTACTCGTCCACCAGGACCTCCATAGCGCGGCCGATCCTGCCGGCATTGTACTCGTCCATGATCCGGGACTGGATCTCCGCCACTACCTCGGCACGGCTCTGGGCGATCTCGGAATCGGGGTACTCCATCTTGGCCGCCCGGGTGCCCTCCTCCGGGGAGAAGGGGAAGGCGCCCACACGCTCCATCTTCACCCGCTTCAGGAAGTCGCAGAGCTGGGTGAACTCCTCCTCCCTCTCGCCGGGCAGGCCGGTGATGAGGCTGGTGCGGATCACGGCGCCGGGAATCCGGGCCCGGAGCTTGTGAAGCATTTCCTCAATATAGGCACCGTCGCCCCGGCGGTTCATCCGCTTCAGGATCTCGTTATTGATGTGCTGAATGGGAATATCCAGATACTTGACGATCTTAGGCTCCGAGGCAATGGTGTCGATGAGCTCATCGTCGATCTCGTCGGGGTACATGTAATGGACCCGGACCCAGTGAATGCCATCGATCTGACACAGCTGTCGGAGAAGCTCCGAGAGCATAGGCTTGCCGCCGTTCAGGTCCGTGCCGTAAAGGCTGGTATCCTGGGCCACAACGATGAGTTCCTTCACGCCGTTGTCAGCCAGGGTCCGAGCCTCATAGAGCACGTCGTCCATGGGACGGCTGCGGTATTTGCCCCGGAGATATGGAATGATACAGAAGGCGCAGTAGTTGCTGCAGCCCTCGGCAATTTTCAGATAGGCGTAATGCTCCGGGGTGGTGAGGATCCGGCCGAATTCGTCCAGAGGGGCGCTGATATCCCCCATGTGCTTTGCGACCTCCCCTGCCAGGACCTCGTCCACGGCGGAGGCGATCTCATTATAGCTGCCGGTGCCCAGGATGCCGTCCACCTCCGGCATTTCCTGCAGGATCTCGTCCTGATACCGCTGGGACAGGCAGCCCGTCACAAGGATCTTACCCACGTCTCCCTGTGCTTTCAGATTCGCCATGGCCAGAATATTGTCAATGGCCTCACTCTTGGCGGAATCGATAAAGCCACAGGTGTTGATGATCACCACGTCCGCCCCTCGGACATCGGACAGGATCTCATGTCCCGCCTGCCGCAGGAGAAACATCATATGCTCACAATTCACCTGGTTTTTGGCGCAGCCCAGGGAAATAAAACCAATTTTAGCCATCCAAATCCTCCGGAAATTCTTCAAAATCCTGGCAATACTGCCGCAGGCACCGCTGAATATCCTGCCAGCCGTGGCCCCGGCGCACCAGGGCGTCGATCACTTTTTTCTTCTGTTTAGGATCCGGATCCCGGGGCAGATACCGGTGCAGGTACTGCAGAATTGCCTCGTCCGGGTCCTCTAAATTCTCCAGGGCATCTTCCCACAGGTCCCGGGGAATGCCCTTTTCATAGAACATCTGACGGATCCGGGCCTTGCCGTAGCCCCGGGCGGCGCCCCGGGCCACGATCTGCCGGGCGGTCTCCCGATCGTCCAGCAGGTTCAGCCCTGCCATCCACTCCACAGCCTCCTGGGCATGCTCCGGGGTCTCCCCTTTCTGCCGCAGGCGCTGCTCCAGATTCTTCCGGGACACGGCGGAGGCGGAGACGATCCGCACCGCCCGCATTTTGGCTGAGACGGAGCCGGCGGCGGCCAGGAGCTTTCCCCACTCCCCTTCCGTCAGCTCAATCCCGGGATACAGGCCGAAATCCTGGACCACCTGGGGATAGACCCGGAGGACGGAGCCGTCGGAGCACTTGAGGTACACCCGACCCGCCCGGTCCGGCTTCTGTCCCAGGGAATCAATCCTCATCGTTGAAATCGTCCGCCGTCACGCCCACGGGTTTCTCGGCGGCCTTTGCCGGGGCCTTGTTCCGGCCCTGGAGCTTGTAGAAGTTCTCCCGAATCTGCTGGGAAATGGAATCGCAGACATCGGGATGGTCCTTCAGATACTGCTTGGCATTGTCCCGGCCCTGGCCGATACGCTCGTCCCCGATGGAGAACCAGCTGCCGCTCTTCTGGATCAGATCCAGATTCACGCCGATGTCCAGGATCTCGCCATAGCGGGAAATGCCCTCGCCGTACATAATATCAAACACGGCCTCTTTGAAGGGAGGGGCCACCTTGTTCTTGATGACCTTGACCCGGGTGCGGCTGCCGATGATCTCGGTGCCGTTCTTGATGGTCTCGATCTTCCGCACGTCCAGACGGACGGAGGCGTAGAATTTCAGGGCGTTGCCGCCGGTGGTGGTCTCGGGGTTGCCGTACATGACGCCGATCTTCATACGCAGCTGGTTGATGAAGATGACCACGCAGTTGGTCTTGGAAATGGTGCCCGCCAGCTTCCGCAGGGCCTGGGACATGAGCCGGGCCTGGAGGCCCACGAAGGTATCGCCCATTTCGCCCTCGATCTCCGCCCGGGGGGTCAGGGCCGCCACGGAGTCCACCACCACGGCATCCACGGCGCCGGAGCGGACCAGAGCGTCCGTGATCTCCAGGGCCTGCTCGCCGGTATCGGGCTGGGACACCAGCATGGAATCAATGTCCACACCCAGAGCCGCGGCGTAATCCGGGTCCAGCGCATGCTCCGCATCCACGAAGGCCACCTCGCCGCCCCGCTTCTGGGCCTCGGCCAGGATGTGCAGGGCCAGAGTGGTCTTACCGGAGGACTCGGGCCCGTAGATCTCGATGATCCGTCCCTTGGGAACGCCGCCGATGCCCAGGGCCGCATCCAGGGCCAGGGAGCCGGTGGGAATGGCGTCCACGGACAGCTCGGGCCGATCGCCCAGACGCATGACGGCACCCTTTCCGTAATTCTTCTCGATCTGCTTCAGGGCCGTTTCCAGCGCCGCCTTTTTGTCGTTGGCGGGGGTGGGGGCTTCGTAGCTGGGTTTTTTCTGTGCCATGTTCATGCCTTCCTCTCTATTTTTTCCGGGCCAGTACCGCCCGTTCTACGCCTCGGTAATCCGCTTTCCGCTCCACGATGGTGCAGCCGGCCTGCTCCAGGAGCATGCAGACCGCATCCCCCTGCCCCATGCCGAATTCAAAGCAGAAATAGCCGCCGGGGTTCAGTACATCCATATAATTTCGGATGATGGTCCGGTAGAAATCCAGGCCGTCCTGGCCGCCGTCCAGGGCCAGGTGGGGTTCAAAATTCTTCACGCTGGGCTCCAGGGTCTCCATCTCCGCCGACGTCACATAGGGCGGGTTGGAAACGATCAGGTCCGCCTTGCCAAAGAAGGCCGGCGCCGGCTTCCGAACGTCCGCCTGGACGCAGGTCACCCGGTTGTTCAACTGCTGGAGCTGAACATTTTTCTTGGCCACGGCCAGAGCCTCTCGGGACAGGTCCGCCAGGGTCACCCGGGCGTCCTTTACCTTCCGGGCAATGGCCAGGCCGATGCAGCCGGAGCCGGTGCACAGGTCAATGACCCGGGGGTTTTGCTCCAAAAACAGTGTCTTTTTGATTGCCAGCTCCGTGACGGCCACGGTGTCGTCCCGGGGGATCAGCACATTTTTGTTGATATACAGCCGCATACCGTAGAAGTCCCATTCCTCCAGAATATAGGCCAGGGGCTCCCCCGCCAGCTTTCTGGCGGTGAGATCCTCCATCCGACGGCAAATCTCCTCGGAGGCGTAAAGATCCCGGTCCCGGATGATCTCCTCCTGGGTCTTGCCGGAGACAAAGCTCAGAAGTTCCCGGGCGGAGTTGGCCGCCATCTGGCCCTCGGCAGGCAGGAAGGCCTTCCGGGCATCCAGGTACAGGTCGCTGTACTTCTTTACCATTGATCTTCTCCCTCCTGCTCCGGCAGCACCGCCGTCAGGGCGGCAATGCCCACCTCCATCATACTGTCGTCAGGCTCCGCCGTGGTGAAATGCTGGAACCACATGCCGGGAGCCGTCAGGATCCGGGTGAACCAGTTATCGTGGCGGCCCACCCACCGGTTGATCTCATAGCCCACGGATACCACCAGAGGCAGCAGCAGGAGCTTGAACAGGATCATAATGAGCCGGTACAGGAAACTGCCCCGCATGGCCTCCATGGCGGGCACCAGGGCCAGCAGCACCGAGGAGGCAATGGAGAAGATCAGGATGGACAGGAGCATAATGACCAATAAAAAGCTGGTTCCGCAGCGGGGATGGAGCCGGGTCTGCTTCCGCACATTCTCCACGGTAAGGGGCAGCCCCGCCTCATAGCAGCGGATGGTCTTATGCTCCGCCCCGTGGTAAGAAAACAGGCGGCGCATTTCCTTCATCCGGGAAATGAGGAACATATACAATAGGAAGATCATCATACGGATCACGCCCTCAATGAGGCATATCCCCAGGTTACTCTTGACCCAGCGGTCGAAGAAGCCGCCGATGATCATAGGCAGGAGGAAAAACAGCAGAATGGAGAAGCCCAGGCCCAGGATCACAGAGAAGGTAATGAGGGCCTTCTGGAATTTTTCGGAGCCCAGCTTCTTTTCCAGCCACTGGTCAAACTTAGACTCCGAGGGCTCCTCCTCTTCCTCCGGAGACAGGTCCGCAGAGCGCATAAGGGCCTTGACCCCCACCACGTTGGAGGAGAAAAAGTTGTATACACCCCGGATCAGGGGCCAGGTGGCGAAGGAGCCGGGCTTCGGCAGCTTTCGGGGGGTGACCTCCGTGGTCATGCCCTCCTTGCCCCGAACCACCACGGCGTCCCTCTCCGGCCCCCGCATGAGGATGCCCTCGATGAGAGCCTGGCCGCCGATCATGGTGCGGAATTTTTCTGTGGATTCTTTTCTTTCTTGCTTTGCCATTGGATTTCCTTTCACTGCTGGGTGATGGGCAGCTTCACCGTCACCAGGGTGCCGCCGCCTTCGGCGTTTTCCAGGGTGAGGACGCCGCCGTGCATTTCCACGATCTCGTCGCACACCGCCAGGCCGATGCCGGAGCCCCGGGCCTTGGAGCTGCCCTTATAGAACTTCTTTTTGACCATGGGTAGCTCTTCCTCCGGAATGCCGGGGCCGTAGTCCCGGATCCGGCAGACCACCCAGGTATCCTCGGCGTCGATGGAGGCGTCGATCTTTTTTCCCTCGTCGCCGTGCTTGGCGGCATTGTCCAGAATATTCAGGAAGACCTGCCGCATGCGCTTGGCGTCGCAGGGCACCATGGGCACGTCCCCGTCGTTGTCCAGGTAGTTCAGCTCGATGCCCTCCTGCTGGAGGCGGCTGCCGTACATGAACACCGTATCCTCGAACTCCGCCCGAATGTCGCAGGGCTCAATGTTCAGGGTCATGCGGCCGTCCTGGATCCGGGTAAATTCCAGAAGCTCCATGACCATTTCCGTCAGCCGCTTGGACTCCCGGGAAATGATCCGGATGCCCCGTCTCGTTTCCTCCGGGTCCAGGGTTTCGGCGGAAAGCAAGGTCTCGCTCCAGCCGGTGATGACCGTCAGAGGCGTCCGCAGCTCATGGGACAGAGAGGAAATGAAGTCCCGCTGGATCTTCTCATTCTGGCTGATCTTGGTGGACATGTTGTTGATGGTGTCCGCCAGCTCGCCGATCTCGTCGTTGTATTTGGACTGGATCTGGGCGCCGTAGCTGCCTCCCTCGATCCGTTTGGCAGTGGCGGTAATCTCCGCCACCGGCTCCAAAATGGAGCGGATATAATAGCTGCTGCTGAGGAACACCGCCGCCACGAACACCAGAGCGCACAGCAGGGACACTGCCAGCATCAGAAGGATCTGGCTGTCCGCCAGGCGGAGGCTGGTCACATAGCGCAGGACGCCGATGACCTCCCCGTTCTGATAGACCATGGGGGTGGACACCGCCATGATGTGCTCCCGGGTAGATCCGTCCCAGCCGGAAAAGCAGGCCTGGGCGCCGCTGTCCAGGGCCTCCGTCACATCCGACGGGGCCTGGGCCTGGGCCATAACGGGACCGTAGGAGGAGGCCACGGACCGCCCCTGGACGTTCCAGAACTGAAGCTCCAGGGAATCCTTCTCCTCAAAGCTCTCGGCATAGCGGATGCAGGACTGGTAATATTCGTTGTAGCTCTGGTTCACATAGCCACGGAAAAAGTCCGCCGTGGTGCTGCCCCGGTAGCGCATATCCGCCTGCATGGTGGAGTAATAGTATCCGGCGAAGGCCATGGACACCGCCAGCACCGCCACCAGGGACAGGGCCACCACCAGGCTCACCGTATGGGTCAGCCACCGGCGGCGCAGGCCCTTGAGCTGCATTTTTTCCGTCAGGCGGCTCAAGTTCACGCACCCCACTTATAGCCAAAGCCCCAGACGGTGGTGATGTAAGTGGGATTGGCGGCATCCTCCTCGATCTTGATCCGGAGCCGCCGGATGTTCACGTCCACGACCTTCAGTTCTCCGTCGTAGTCCCGACCCCAGACGGAATTGAGAATATCCTCCCGAGACAGGGCCCGGCCGGGATTCTGCATAAACAGCTTCAAAATGGCGTACTCCACCTGGGTCAGGCGGATCCGCTCGCCGCTCTTCTCCAAAGTGCGGTTCCGGGTGTTGAGGACGAAGGGGCCCTGGCTCAGAAGCTCCGCATCCACATTGCCATCGCCGCCGATCCGGCGGTACAGGGCATCGATCCGTGCAGTGAGCTCCGCCGGAGAGAAGGGCTTGGTCACATAATCGTCGGCCCCGGTCATGAGCCCCGTGACCTTATCCATTTCCTGGGTCCGGGCGGTAAGCATGATGATGCCGATCTGCTTATTGGTGGCCCGGATGGTCCGACAGACCTCAAAGCCGTCGATGTCCGGCAGCATAATATCCAGAATGGCCACGCCTACATCCGGATTCTCCCGGAGCCGCTCCAGCGCCTCCGCCCCGGTGCCGGCCTCGATGGCGTCATATCCGGCCCGCTTCAGGTTGATGACCACGAAGCTGCGGATATTCACCTCGTCCTCCAGAATCAAAACCTTTTTCATATTCCAACTCTCTCCTATGTTTCACCTGTTTTCCAGGCAATTTGTATGAAATGGAACAGGGCTGTCACATCCTCCTGCGTCAGGGTCCCGGCCTCGGTACCGGTGCCCAGGGCGGCGCAGTAGATCACGTCGTCCTTCCGGCCCAGTTCGAAATTGGAACTCTCCCCGGCGCGAGTCTCCCGGTCCTCACCGGAGAAAGCATAGATCGTAAAGAGCCGCTCCATGTTCCCCTCCGAATTCCAGAGGCCGAACACATAGCTGGAGGCTCCCGCCCCGTCGCCGCCGGGCAGCACGGAGATCTGATCCCGCCAGACCTCCGGCAGAACCACATACCAGCCCCCGGCGTAGTTGTGGTAAGTGGTGAGCTTATCCCGCTCCTCCCCGGACCGCAGCAGGTTGTACCAGCGGATCAGGCCCTGGGCCTCGCCGGTGTCCGCCTCCCCGCCCTCCTGGGGCAGGAGCTGGGGCAGCTCGATAAGGCCGTCGCCGTCCATATCTCCGGCATAGACATAATAGTTCCGGATGGTCTCCACACTGGTGCCGGACTCGCTGGACAGAGACACGTTGGTCAGCCGCCCGTCCACCATGGCATAGACATCCGTAATAATGGAATTTTCATCGTACACGCTGGCCACAAACACGGCGGGTGTCCCGGCGCACATATTGCCGGTGATGATCCGGCGGACCTTGTCCGCGGACACGGACATCATCGCCTCCGCCGAACGCTCCATGCCGTCATCGCCCCAGAAATAGAGTTCCGCCAGGCCCTTGCCGGTCTCCTCGTCCTGGGACAGGACGAACAGCTCCCGGCTGCCGCTGGAGGTCAGGTCCATGGTCAGGAATCGGGCATAGCCGGTGCTGAGGAGCCGCTCAGCCTTGCCGGAGCGGAAGCTGTACACCGCCAGGGAATGGGGTACCCCCTCCCCCAGCTGCCGGCCCACGATCAGCTCCAGGCCGGGTTCGCCGTCGATCTGTGCGTACTCTGCCTGCTCAAAGGCGGAACCGGAGCCCCGGAGCTCCGCCAGGACCTCATAGCCCGCCTCGGCCCAGTGGAACACGAAGATCCGCAGAGGATCCGTCTCCCCGGCGCTCTTGGCAAAGAGGATGGCCTCCTCCCGGCCGTCGCCGTCCAGGTCCGCCATCTGCAGGGTCTGCTGATTCTCCCCGAAGGTGGGGGCGCTGAACTTCAGCCCGGACATGACGGAATCCACGGCCTTCTGCAGGTCCTCATACTCCTGGGATCTGCGGGGCAGGCTGTACATCTGATCCGTGGTCCGGATAAGGCAGCCGGTCAGCAGGGACGCCGTCAGGCACAGGAGCAGCGCAACTGTAAATTTCTTCCAAGCACTCACGGCGCAGCCCCCTTCCAAAGTGATATTGTAACACAATTTTTACGGAAATGATAGAGGAAATGCACTATTTTGTCACCGTTATTTCAGCACAACGTTGTCATTTCCCAGGAGCCGCCGCAGCTCCTCCACCATGTCCCGGTCAAAGGCGCAGGCCTTTCCCATACGGGCCCGGGTGTCCGCGAAAAACAGGACCGCCTGGTTCTCCCCGGGGAACATATTGAGGATGGCCCGGACCTTGGGGGTCAGGGGGCTGTCCTGACTCTCCAGCTTCAGATACAGCTTCTCGCCGGACAGGACCGCCGGGGCCGGAGCCTCATCTTCCAGGGGCGGCTCGCCGTTTGCGTAGTCCGTAATGGGCCGGGCCCGGTTCACCACGATCTGGGGATCCTTTTCCTCCCGGACGGACAGGCGGCCTGTGACCACCACCACAGTGTTTTCCTTCAAGTAACCGCCGTATTCCTCCAGGATCCGGGAAAAGGCCAGCATTTCGATGGACCCGGTGTCGTCCTCCAGGGTCACATAGGCCATCATGGAATTGTTCCTCGTGGTCTTCATCTTCACATTCTGGACGGCACCGGCCACGGAAACAATCTGATCGTCCCGGAACTGGCGCTGCTCGTCCTCCAAAAGCTGGGCAATGGGCACCACATGGGTATTTTTGAGGTAAGGTCGGTAATCGTCCATGGGGTGGCCAGACAGGTACAGGCCCGTGGTCTCCTTCTCCATGTTCATTTTCTCGGAAGGGGTGAATTCCGGGATCTTGGGAATGGGGACCTCCGGCGTGGGATCCTCGTCTCCCAGCAGGGCGAACAGGCCCATCTGCCCCTCCACGTTCCGCTTGCGGCTGTCCGCCGCCGCGTCCATCATCACCTCATAAACCGACAGCATCTGGCTCCGGTACAGGCCGAAGCAGTCGAAGGCGCCGCACTTGATGAGATTCTCCACGGCCCGCTTATTGAGGTCCGTGTCCACCATGCGCTGGAAGAAATCCTCCATAGAGCGGAAGGGGCCCTCCTCCCGCTTCTTCATCAGTGTCTGGATCAGGCCCCGGCCGATGTTCTTCACCGCCGCCAGGCCGAAGCGGATGCCGCCGGGCTCCACTACGAACTTATCCTCGGACTGGTTCACGTCCGGCAGCAGCAAGGGAATGTCCAGCTCCCGGCACTCGGCAATATAGCCCGCGATCTTCCCGGCGCTGTCCAAAACGGAGGTCATAAGGGCGGCCATATACTGGCGGGGGTAATGGCACTTGAGGTAGGCGGTCTGGAAGGCCACCACGGCGTAACACACGGCGTGGGACTTATTGAAGGCATAGTTGGCGAAGTCCACGATCTCGTCATAAATGGACTGGGCCGCCGCCTCGGAGACCCCCCGGGCCACGGCGCCGGGGATATTCTGCTCGGGGTCGCCGTAGACGAACACGGTCCGCTCGGACTCAATGACCTTTTGTTTTTTCTTGGAAATAGCCCGGCGGATGTTGTCGGCCTGGCCCATGGTATAGCCCGCCAGGGAGCGGAATATCTCAATGACCTGCTCCTGATAGACGATACACCCGTAAGTCACCCGCAAAATGGGCTCCAAAAGAGGCGTCTTGTAAGTGACCTTCTTGGGATTCAGCTTATTGGAAATAAAATTGGGGATGGAATCCATAGGGCCCGGACGGTACAAGGCCACGATAGCCGTCAGATCCTCGATGGAGGTGGGCTTCATGCTGACGCAGACCCCGGTCATACCGGCGGATTCCATCTGGAACACGCCCTGGGTCCGGCCCTCGGACAGCATGGCGTAGGTCTCCGGGTCATCGTCGGAGACCCGGTCCAGCCGGAATTCCGGCTCCGTTTTCCGGATCTCCTCCTCGGCATCCTGGATCACCGTCAGGTTCCGCAGGCCCAGGAAGTCCATTTTGAGAAGGCCCAGCTCCTCGATGGTGGTCATGGTGTACTGGGTCACGATGGTATCGTCGTTCCGGGACAGTGGCACATAGGACACCACGGGGGCATTGGTAATGACCACACCGGCGGCGTGGGTGGAGGTGTTCCGGGGCATACCCTCCAAGGCCCGGGCAGTGTCGATGAGGTTCTTCACCCGGTCGTCCCCGTCGTACATCTCCTTCAGCTGGGGGGAGACCTTCAGGGCCTCGTCCAGGGTGATGTGGAGAGTAGTGGGCACCAGCTTGGCCACCACGTCGGTCTCGGCAAAGGTAAAATTCAGCACCCGGCCCACGTCCCGAATGGCGCCCCGGGCGGCCATGGTGCCAAAGGTCACAATCTGGGCCACATGGTCCGGACCGTACTTCCGGGTCACATAGTCAATGACCTCGCCCCGGCGCTCCGGGCCGAAATCCGTATCGAAATCCGGCATGCTCACCCGCTCCGGGTTCAAGAACCGCTCGAAGATCAGGCCGTATTTCATGGGGTCCACTTCCGTGATGTGCAGGCAGTAGGCCGCAATGGATCCGGCGCCGGAGCCGCGGCCCGGGCCCACGGGGATCCCCTGGCTCTTGGCGTAGTGGATAAAGTCCCAGACGATGAGGTAGTAGTTCACATAGCCCATCTTGCTGATGACGGAGATCTCATAATCCAGCCGGGTCTTATAGTCCTCCGGCGCCTGGGGATACCGCTCCCGGAAGCCCTCATAACACAGGTTCCGGAAGTATTCCTCATTGGTCAGACCATCCGGCACGTCAAAGGCGGGCAGGTGGTATTCATGGAACACAAACTCCACATTGCAGCGCTCCGCAATGCGGACGGTATTTTCAAAGGCTTCCTCCAGACCGGGGAACCGCTCCTTCAGCTCCGCCTCGCTCTTGAGGTAGAACTCTTCCGTCTCAAAACGCATGCGGTTGGGATCGTCCACGGTCTTGCCGGTCTGGACGCACAGGAGCACGTCCTGGATCTTGGCGTCCTCTTTCCGCAGGTAGTGGGCGTCGTTGGTCACCACCAGGGGCAGGCCTGTCTCCTTGGACAGCCGCAGGATTCCCTGGTTCACCGTCAGCTGCTCCTGGATGCCGTGGTCCTGGAGCTCCAGATAGAAATTATCCGGGCCGAAAATGGAGGACAGATCCAGGGCGTAGGCCTTGGCCCCCTCATAATCGTTGGCCAACAGCCGCTGGGGAATTGCCCCCGCCAGGCATGCGGACAGGCAGATCAGGCCCCGGCTGTGCTGCCGCAGCAGGTCCAGGTCGATCCGGGGCTTGCCGTAAAAGCCGTCCAGAAAGGCGGCGGACACCAGGGCGCAGAGGTTCTGATAGCCCTCCATATCTTTACACAGCAGGACCATGTGGTTAGACTCGTTGTCAATGCCGTGGACCCGGTCCTGCATCCGGCGGGGAGCCACATAGACCTCGCAGCCGATGACGGGCTTGATGCCCGCGGTCTTGGCGGCCTTATAAAAATCAATAACGCCATACATGTTGCCGTGGTCCGTAATGGCAACAGCGGTCTGGCCCAGCTCCTTGGCCCGGTCCATGATGCTGCCGATGCGGCAGGCGCCGTCCAGAAGGCTGTATTCCGTATGAACGTGAAGATGCACAAAACCCATAGTGTTCTCCTATTCCCCCGCCAGCTCAATGAGCCGCTGGAGCCGATGGTTCATGGCGGACTTGGTAATGGGGGGCTCCATCATGGCCGCCAGCTCCGTCAGATTGGCCTCCGGGTTCCGGAGCCGGGCCAGGGCCGCCTCATAGAGTTTCTTCGGCAGGCTCTCCAGCCCTCCCGTCTCCGCCAGGCGATGAATGGCCGTCAGTTGAGTCTGGGCGGCATCCACCACCTTGGAAATGTTGGCATCGTCGCAGTTGCATCGGCGATTGACCCGGTTTTTCAGTTCCTTTTCCACCTTGGCCTCCATGATGTTCATGGCGCTGACGGAGGCACCCAGCTTGGTGAGGAAATCTTCAATAGCACCGCTCTGTTTGAAATACAGCACGCAGCTGCCGCCCCGGGCCGTGGTCTTGGGGTAAAAGCCCAGAAGCTCCTGGACCAGGGAATAGGTCTCCCGGCTCACGGCCTGGTGGCCGGTGGTCAGCTCCAGGTGGTAGCCCTTGGCCGGGTCCGTCACAGAGCCCCCCGCCAGAAAGGCCCCCCGGAGGAAAGCGGTCTTACAGCAGTCCTCCTCCAACACCGCCAGGTTCACATGGAGGGTCACGCTGTCCCGATCGAAGCCGTAGGCGTCCCGGACGGCCCGGAGCTTTTCGGGGCTGTCCATGAGAAAGGTCTTTTTCGCCCCGGTGCTGACGGAGCGGACGGCGTCAAAGCCGAAGCCGAATGCCTTCTTGAACAGGATTGGCAGCATGGCGCCGAATTCCGGGCTTTCCGTCACGATCTTGATAAGACTGCCGGAAAAGGTGTTGCAATAGAGCAAAATGCCGTAGCATTGGGCCAGGGCGCAGCAGTGCTTGGCCGGAAGGCTCCGGCACAGCTCCCCCTTCACGCCGGAGGAAAAGGACATAGGACCGCTCCTTTCTATCTCTTTACAGCAAACGGATCTCCGGTTCCAACAGGATGCCGGAGGTCTCCAACACCCGGCGCCGGATCTCCCGGATCAGGGCCAGCACGTCAGCCGCCGTGGCGCCCCCCAGGTTCACCACGAACCCGGCGTGCTTCTCCGACACGGCGGCGCCGCCGATGCAAAGGCCCTTCAGCCCCGCCTGGTCGATGAGGGCGGCGGCATAGCCCCCCTGGGGCCGCTTGAAGGTGGACCCGGCGGAGGGCAGCTCCAGGGGCTGGGAGGCCCTGCGCTTCTGGGCCAGGGTCCGCATTTCCTCCCGAATTTTCTCCGGGTCCCCGGGGGTCAAGGCGAAGGTCCCCGCCAGAATCACACCCTTTTTCTCCGAAAAGGCGCTGTGGCGGTAGGAAAATTCCTGGGCTTCGCCGGAATAAGTTTCCGGCTCCCCGTCCAGAGTCATAAATTCCGTGGCGGCGGATACCTGCTTCATTTCCCCGCCGTAGGCTCCGGCGTTCATCATGAGGCCGCCGCCGACGGTACCGGGGATCCCATGGGCAAAGGCCAGACCGTTCAGGCCCAGGCTCTGGGCGAAGTTCGCCAGCCGCGCCATGGACACACCGGCCTCCGCCCGGATGGTGGTCTCGCCGGTGCGCTCTATTCCCTTCAGGCTGTCCTTGGTACAGATCACAAGCCCCCGGCGGCCCTCATCCCGGGCCAGAACGTTGGTCCCGGCTCCCAAAAAAGCCGGTTCGATCCCCGCCTGCTTGGCCGCCCGCAGAAGGTCCCCCATCTCCCCGGTGCTTTGGGGAAAGGCCAGGATCTCGCAGGGGCCGCCGATGCGGAAGGAGGTGTGCTCCGACAGAGGTTCCTCAAAAAGGAGCACCGTATCCGGGAATTTTTCCCGGAAAAACCGCTGTAAATCCGTCATATTCGTCATAAACGCCTCCGGGTGTGTAGTTACTATCAGTATAACACACGGCCGGGCCCGACGCAAGAAAATTTCCGCACATTTGCGCAAAAATGCCGCCGGAAATTCCGGCGGCATAGTCTTTTGTGCAATCGATGCTTCAGCAGCAGAACCGGGGCCCGAAGCACAGGCAGAAGGGCAGGCAGAAAGAGGTGGGGTCTCCGAACAGGCCTGTAAAATCTCCGGCCCGGCGGCGGTAGACGGTGCCGCCGTTTTCCATCTGGTCCAGGATCTGCTGATACTCCGTTTTCTCCGGGGCCATGGAAATGGCCCTGCGGATGTGCTCGATGGCCGTGACCCGGTTGCCCAGGCTGTAATTGGCCATGGCGCTGAGGTAGTACCAGGTGTCCTTCCGCTCCCCGGCGGGGGTGCCGCTCAGGGCGTTGAGGGCCTCCTGATACCGGCCGTTCTGGATATAGCTATAGGCCGCCTGCTCCCCCGTGGAATTCCACCGGTCCGCCTGCCGGCGGGCCTGCTGCTCCTGCCAGCGGTACCACTGGCCGAAGGGATCGGAATTCTGGCCGTAGCCTCCCGCTCCATATCCCGTGCCGCCGGAACCGGAGCCATAGCCCCCCTGGTACTCCTGCTTAGGCGGATTTTTGATCTGGTCATAGGCCGCGTTGATCTCCTGCATTTTCTTGGCTGCAGCCTCGTCGCCGGGGTTGGCGTCCGGGTGGTATTTCTTCGCCAGCTTCCGGTATGCCTGCTTTACTTCCTCGTCGGTGGCATCGGGCGTCAGGCCCAGCACCGCATAGGGATCCTGTATCATTGGGTATCCTCCCGCTTTTTCGCCATTTTCTTTCGATATGTCATCCAAACCCCGCTGTATAGGATCTTATCCAACAGGGCCTTGTCCTGGACCAGGGGCAGCCGCTCAAAGGCCGCGGCGCTGGCGGACATTTCCTGGACCAGGATGTTCTCCCAGTCCTGTGGGGTGGTCTTCGTCTGCAGAAGGGGGTTGTAGCTCCCCCGCTTTTTGTCCCGGTCATAGTCCACGCAGGCATCGGCCAGGTAAATAAACCGGCCCAGGGCCATGGCCATGTCCCCCAGGGCCTCAGACCATCGGTCCACCCGGTACCGGAACAGCTCCGCCATAAGCCGGCCGAAGCAGTTGGCGGGCTCGTCCGGGTTGGGACAGTTGGCCTTTTCCAGCTCCCCCAGCTGCCGGATGCAGTCTTCTATGGCGGCGCACTGCCGGGGAAACTGCTCCCGGATCCGGGGCAGAGATCCTCCCAGGACCCGGGAGGCCCCCAGGGACCAGAGGTTCCTGTCGTCCTGCCAATCGTCCCGGCAGTTGTAATAGGCCAGGGCTACGTTCATTTGGGCGGCATAATCCAGGATCTCGCTCTCCGCCGGGCGACAGCCCCGAATGGGGTGCAGGGCGCAGAACCGCCGCCGGGTCTGCTCCTCCGGCTCATACAAGCTGGAAAGGGTCAGGGACAGAAAGGCCATGTCATAGCTGAGGCACAGGCGGCAGGGGCCGGAGCAGGTCCTGCCCATGGCCTTGCAGATCCCGCAGTAGTGGGCCCGGTAGCGGTCCAGCTCCGCCGGGGTCAGCTCCTTTGGATTGGCCATTACAAAGCCGAACATCCGCGATGCCCCCTTCCCCTTCTTTTCTGTACTTAGTTATAGTACCACAAAAGCCCCGGTTTGTGAACAGGGTATAAATTTTTACAAAAAAAGCGGGCATTGCAGCCCGCTTTTAGATCGTGGCATCTTGCCCGGAGCCCTCCGGCGGCGGGGACGGGGCTTTCTTCCGCTTTTTCTTCCTGCGGAGCACGTAGCCCATGTCCATGAGCCACTTATTCAGGGCTCCGCCGTAGAACAGGATCGCCATACAGATATACAGCCACAGCATGGCCAGTGCCACGGCGGAAAGGCTGCCGTAAATGGCGGGATAGTTGCTGAAATGATCCACGTAAATGGAAAACAGATCTGAGAAGATCAGCCACCCCAAAGAGGCGAACATGGCCCCGGGCAGAGAGGTCAGAAGCCGGTTCCGTCGGTTGGGCAAAGTCATAAACATGGCGGTAAACAGCAGCGTCTGTAAAAAGAACAGGACGAAGAACCGAACGGGCAGGATCCGATCCAGCAGCAGGATCACGGGATGGTGGGTCACGGGGATCTCGTCGGCAATGGTCTGGCCGAACACGTGAATGGCCAGGGTCAGGATCAGGATCACGATGAAGAGCACCATGTAAAACACGCTCATGAGCCGGGTGTAGACATAGCCCCGGTCCTCCCGCACGGCGTAGATCCGGTTCAGGCCCTTGATGATGCCGTAGATCCCCCGGGATGCGGACCATACCGCCGCCAGAGCCGACACGGACACCAGCACCGTGGAGCTGGAATCGTAGAGGCTGTTGACCAGTTTGGCAATGATGGGCGTCAGGGCCTCCGGCACGAAGGCTTCCAAAGCGTTGATGAGAACGCTGCTGTCCAAACTGGTGTACCGGAGCAGGGCCAGCAGCAGAAGGATCGTGGGCAGGGCCGCCATGATGATAAAATAGGAGGCGTTGGCGGCATAGGCGGGAATGTCCAGCCCCGCCACCATGTACAGCGTCTGGTACACTCTGCCAATCCAGCTCCGGCTGTTCATGAGCCGCCTGTGGAGTTTATGCACGGCGCCGCCTCCTTTCCAAATCCCGTATTGATTCCAAGCCTATCCTGTATTATAATACCCGTGTCCTGCCGGGATTTCAAGCAGAAAAAAGCGAGGGCCCGGCCAACGGCGCAAAAAAGGCGGAGCGGTCTCGGCCGCTCCGCCCGGTTTCCCCGGATCACTTCTTGCGGAAGGACATGCAGTCCGTGCACTGGTCCATGGAGGGGTTGGACTCATGGGTCCCCACCAGGATCTTGTCCAGGGAACAGTAGTTGGCGCCGGTGCAATGGTTGGCACACTGGTTCACGGTGCACTCGATGCACTTGTTCTCACACTGCGTATTCATGGCTACGCCTCCTTTCCCAAAAGGGTCGGGAGTAGTATGCCCGGGAATTTTCCGGCGCAATCCGGTAAATTTTGGAAAGTTGGATCCTGGTACCCGGGAGACGGCTCCTTCTGCGTTGGGTCTGGAGGCCCGCTGCCGTCCCCTGGATATTCTATTCTCCGCGCCCTTTGGGGGTGCGAATTTTGGAGGTTTTTGAAATGGCGAAGGTATCTCCCTCGATCCTGGCGGCAGATTTCGTGAATCTGGAACGGGACGTCCGGGGCCTGGCGGCAGCCGGGGCGGACTATGTCCACGTGGACGTAATGGACGGAGCATTTGTCCCCAACATCACCATCGGCATCCCCGTGGTGGCGGCCCTGCGGCGGGTGACGGAGCTGCCCCTGGACGTGCACCTGATGATCGACCGGCCCCTGCGGTATGTGGACCGGTTCTGTGAAGCGGGGGCGGACATTCTGACGGTCCATGTGGAGGCCGACTCGCCCGAAAACACCCTGGAGGCCCTGAAGCGAATCCGGTCCCACGGGGTCCGGGCCGCCGTCAGCGTCAAGCCCAAGACCCCGGCAGAGACGGTGCTGCCCTTTCTTCCCTACTGCGACCTCATTCTGGTCATGACCGTGGAGCCGGGCTTCGGCGGCCAGAGCTTCATGGTGGATATGATGCCCAAGCTCCAAACCATCCGAGGCTATATCGACAGTCAGAACCCCCGGTGCGAGCTGGAGGTGGACGGCGGTGTCAACGAGAAAACCGCCGAAACCTGCAAGGAAAACGGTGCCAACGTGCTGGTGGCAGGCTCCGCCTACTTCAAGGCCCCGGACCCCGGCGCCTTCGTCCGGGCCCTCCAGGCGTGACCCCTTTACAAGAAAACGGCCAGCCCTCAAGCATTGAGGGCTGGCTTTATTTCTGCTTTGCCGCGTAAAAATAGGCCGATTTGTAGTCCTCCATTTCCCGATAGCAGGTCTCCAGGGGCTCATAGGTGACCCGGGGATCCCCGCCGGTCTCCTCCAGCAGGCGCTCCGCCCTTCGGTATGCCTCCGCCGCCTGGAGGTAGTTCTTTTCCTGGAGGAAGCTCTCCCCCAGCAGCAGCGCCTTCTCAGCTCCCTCGGGCACCAGTTCCAAAGCGTTCCGGGCCTCGCCGGGCCGTTGGTCGTTCAGTGCCTTGCGGGCCAGCAGCCGGGCCAGCCGGGCGCCGTCCCGCCCCGCCGCCTCATACAACTCCCCTAGGGCCTCGCTCAGGGCCCCGGGCTCCTGCTCCCCCAGGGCCGCCCGCAGCAGCAGGGGGCGCAGCCCCGCACCGCCGTAGATCGTCTCTTTCCCGGCGTCCAGACTCTGCCGGATCAGGGCCTCGGCATAGGGCCCTTTCCCCTCCCGGGCCGCCTGCTCCGCCTGACCATAGGCGCAGAGGCTCAAAAGGTGCCAATACTCCGGGTCAAGGATCTCATCCCCGGGGCGATAGCCCTCCAGGGTCTCCAGGGCCCCGGCCCACTTTCCTTCCCCGAACAGCCTCCGTGCCGCCAGGATCCGGGGCAGGTCGGGGGAGGCCACGGTGTCCTCCTCCAGGAAAAAACTGACGGGCTTGCCCAGCCCCGCCGCCAGATACCGCAGGGTATCCATGGAGGGCTTGGCCTGGCCGTTTTCGATCTGGGACAGCATATTCCGGGTGATCCGATCCCCGCAGAGCTGCCGCTGGCTCAGGCCCTTTTCCAGCCGGGCCCGGCGGAGTTTTTCGCCCAATTCCATTGCGTTCCCTCCCCGCTTTTTCGTCCATTATATCAGGTTTTTCCCCGGGGCGCTACGGCTTTCCGAAAATCCCTTGCGAAATTGGTCCTGCTCTGCTAAAATGGGAGGATCGGAGGTGCTTTTATGGAAAAACTACGGGGGCGCGACCTGCATCGCCAGGCCAAGGACGCCCTGAAACACGCTAAATTCCCGCCCCGGCGCTTCGTTTTGTGGTTTGCCCTGGGGCTGATCCTCACCAACTGCCTGTTGAGCCTATTATCCATCGGCGTGGACCTTATGACGGAGAACATGTCCACCCTGGCCAGTCTCAAGACCCGGAACCTGCTTTATAGCCTGGATACCACCCTATCCCTGGCCTTTTCCGTGGCCCAGCTGTTCTGGAACTACTCCATGACGGTCTTTGCCCTGAAGGTCAGCCGGAACGAGGATTACAGCCTTGACACCCTGTGGGACGGTTTCCGTCTGTGGAAGCGGGCCCTGGGCGCCACCTTCTGGCCCGGTCTGCGGATCCTGGGTATGTACTTTCTCATGGGCTTCGGCCTGATCCTTCTGTATTTGGTGGGCTCCGATTTTCTCCTGGCTGTAGGGTCCCTGGCCCTGGTCATCGGGCTGGTGGTCTATGCCTACGGCTTCTGGATGGTGCCCTATCTGGCCCTGGACAATCTGGCCATCCCCACCGTGGCTCTGCCTGTCATGAGCCGCCGGGCCATGGCGGGCCGGAAGTGGCAGATCTTCCTGGTCCAGCTCCGCTTTCTGTGGTTCACCCTGCTCTGGAGCCTTCTGCAGCTGCTGCCGGACCTGTATTCCCTCAGTAAGGTCACGGACTTTTCCGCCCTGCTGGCCGATCCCACTCTGGCCCTGCCCAGTCTCAGCCTGCGGGCGCAGCTGGTCTTCCTTGCGGTACAGACATTGGGCCTGTTCCTGCTGTCCCTGTGGAAACAGGGAGAAATTTCCACCACCTACGCCTGCGCCTACAACAAAATCCTGGAAGATCGCATGGACATAGCCCCCGCCCAGCCGGAAAACTAACCATCTCCGCCCCGCCCCGGCGGCGGGGCGAGCTTCTCCGGGAGTTTCCTATTTTGGGATTGACAATCCGGAATAGCTATGATAAAATAGCAAAGTCCTTGAGAGCACGGAGAGATGTCCGAGCGGTTTAAGGAGCTGGTCTTGAAAACCAGTGACTCAGGAAACTGGGCCGTGGGTTCGAATCCCACTCTCTCCGCCAACTTTTTCCTGCTTTCCATATGTTGTCTTTTCATTCGGAGTGATACCCAAGAGGCCGAAGGGGCTCCCCTGCTAAGGGAGTAGGCGGGTAAAACCGCGCGAGAGTTCAAATCTCTCTCACTCCGCCATAGAAAGACTTTCCCAGGCGTTGGTAAGATCCAGCGCCTGGGAAGGACATTCTATTTTCCTTGAAATGGGTATAGAGATAGCGTGCGTGAATGATCTAAGCGGATGGACAGGAAGTTCGCAGCCGGTGTGCCCGGTAGCTTATCACGAACGCAAGGTCAATTCCTCGGTACAGAAATGTGCCGTCCTCGCCCGAACGAGTTGGACGCCCACCTCAGACGTTTCCCGGCAAGACCATTTTGCCAGGGTTAGAGCTATGGGTATATCCGCTCAGTATATGGCATTGCGAAATGCCGTCTTGACAAACACACCGTGATTTGGTATGATGTCGGTAACTTGATTTCGCTAGTCGCTTTATCAAGGTACAGGCAGAAGCCTTAATGATCTCCCTGTTGTCGCAGGGAGATCATTTTTTCTCCTGCTGTTTTGCAGTTTAGCACATCAAGCACATCATGTCAATTTTTTTAATGCCAGAGTCTCGAAAAATTTTATGAGATACACTTCAAATCAATTTGAAGTGTCGTAGCTTTCAATATAGGAAATCTTATAAGTAATGATTCCGGACCGTGGAAACGATCCGGGATTTTTGATTTCTACTGTCATTTTCCTTTTGGTTTTCGCTTTCCTAGGATCTTTCGGTAAATATCCCTATCTCCCTTTGGAATTTCAAGAATGGCCATGACTTCCTCCAGGTCCTTCTCCAGCTGCCGCATGAGGATCACCATGATCCGCAGGGTGGTGTCTATCTGGGCTCCACGCTGAATGGAGGTCCGGTCTGCGTCCTCTCCATGCTGAACGCCGAGCTTATAAGCAGCCAGCAGTTTGGTGTCGGTGTCGGCCTGGCCGGTCAGCAGCTGGGCATCGGCCAAGGCTTGCTCATACTTTGTCATTTTCTCTTTCCTCCTAGTAAAATAGCCGCCCCGAAGGGCGGCTTTCGTTTTTATAGCTCAGGCTCCCAATCTTCTTGGACAGCCTCGGAATCTTTTCTGCGCTGTGGCTGCTGCTCCCGAGAGATATATTCGTTGCAGAAGTCACGCAGCACAGGAATATCTGTGGTCGCTGTTTCCCATATAATATCCCGGTCCATGTGTCCATAGTTATGGGCGAATAGATTTCGCATGGCCTTGATCGGACCCCATTGGATCCGACCAGAGGTTTCCTTGCGGAACTCGTCCGAGAGACCGCCGGATAACTCACCGATCTGCATGATCGAAAAGGATATGGACCGCTGGTAATCGTGGTCAGCATCGAATACAGTAAAGTCCTTTCCATATCGCTTTATGGTATTCTGAATCTCCACGTAATAATCTCGAATGTGGGAAAGCCGTTGTAAATCAGGAGACAGCATACAAACACACCCTTTCATGCAGCACTTTACCATGCTGCCGCTGGATCTTCTGGGCTACGCCTTGACGCCAGCGGCCTTTGGGGTGCTGCTGTACCTGTATCGCTGCGCCGGTCGGGAGGGCCGGGCATTTCCGTCCCGGCGCCGCATCGGCCGCTTCCTGGATATGGCAAAGTCCACCGTGGGCGCTGCTCTGTCCGCCCTGAAGAACCTGGGCCTTTTTATCCGCTGTCGGTGTCTCCGCCGCCGTGGGGATTACAGCATGAATAGCTACCACATGACGAATATGGCCGCCGTAGCCGGAGCCTCTAACCAGGAGGCCCCGGCTATTTCTCCCGCTGAGGGGGTGGGTCGAAATTTGAACTACGCCTCTCAAGAACAAGATAACGGGGGTTTTTACTTAGAGGGAAAGAAAAATAGGAACGGCCTAATTCGGCAGTTTGAACAATTCTGGAGGGAAAACGTCTTTCCAGGAGAAACGCTGGGACCGCCCGGAAAACAAACAAAATCTCTCCGAAATCAGGTGGAGAGGAGGGGGCGCCAGGGATCTTCCGGGCCTGCGTGCTGCCAATGGGGGAGGAATCCGCTTGCGGGTGCCTCCCGCGGTATGCACCAGGCTGTTTTCCCCAGGAATTTTCCACGGGCAGAGCCGGTGGGAAAACCTGGGGGATACAGCCGGAAGGGATTGCTTTTTCCTTGTTTTTCGTGGTAGAATATACTTGAAAGGAGGCTTCCTGTTATGCAATATTTATCTCGCAAGTTGGAGTACAACAAAGCAACCCTTCAGAAAATTCTGACACCGGTTGCACAACGTTATCGGCTTCCAGCGGTATATCTGTTTGGTTCCTATGCCCGGGGGACCGCCAATGAGAACAGCGATATTGACCTATTGATCGAAACCAGGGGCAGTAGAATTAGAAGCCTCCTGGATTTAGCAGCTCTGCACCAGGAGCTGACGGAGATCCTGGGAAAAGAAGTTGATCTTGTTACGGCCCGGTCGTTGGAGCAATCCTGTACCGTCCCATCAGATGCCGCCTTCCGGGACAATGTGCTGGCCGGGGGCCCGCAGGAGCTTGTAGCAGGTCGTGTCACGAACCGGGCGAGCCAGAGCCAGAGAGAACCGATATGTCCGCTGACGGGTCAGATACCCGGCTTCTTCCAGCTCCCGAAGGCCCTGCTGGACTGTGGCCCGGCAAAGGCCGGTCATGGCGCAGAGCTGGGAAATGGTCTGCCTGGTGGTCCCATCTTTCCGACGGGCCACAGCCAGGGCGTAGGCTACCATTTTGCTGGAGTATTGCAGGGCCTTGTCCTGGATCAGGGCATTGGTCAGCGTCACATACCGCATTTGCCATAGGCCGATCAAATCCCTTTGAGAGGTAGAACTCCACGTTTCGCTCTGCCCGATGTACTTGGTGGGTTTTCCGTAAATGGCTCCTCTTTTCTGCCCTATGGGCAAATTACTGCGCAAATTGGCTGTTGTACAGCTTGGTATAGAAGCCGTTCTTCGCCAGCAGCTCCTGATGGGTGCCCTGCTCATAGACCCGGCCGTCCTTCATAACAAGGATGCAGTCCGCGTCCCGAATGGTGGACAAACGGTGGGCCACCACGAAGGAGGTCCGCCCCTCCATGAGCCGCAGAAAAGCGTCCTGAACCTTCAATTCCGTCCGGGTATCGATGGATGATGTGGCCTCATCCAGGATCAGCATGGGCGGCTTTAAGAGCATGACCCGGGCGATGCACAATAGCTGCCGCTCGCCCTCGGACAGGCCGTCGTCATCCCCGATCACCGTATCATACCCGTTTTTCAGCCGCATGATAAAGCCGTGGGCCCGGGCCGCCTTGGCTGCCGCCACAATCTCCTCCTCGGTGGCGTTCTCCTTGCCGAAGGCGATGTTCTCCCGCACCGTGGCGTTTTTGATCCAGGTGTCCTGAAGCACCATGCCAAAGTGCTTCCGCAGGCTCCGCCGGGTCAGCTGCCGGATGTCGGTGCCGTCCACCAGAATGGCGCCATTGTCCACGTCATAGAACCGCAGCAGCAGATTGATGAGGGTGGTCTTGCCGCAGCCCGTGGGGCCTACCACGGCGATCTTCTTGCCGGACTGGGCGGCGAAGTCAAATCCGGAGATCAGCTTTCTTCGCTTATCATAGGAGAAGGCCACATTCCGGAAGTTCACGTCACCCTTGGGAGACTCCAGCTCCCGGAGGCCCTCGTCCGAGGACTCCGGCTCCTCGTCGATGAGTTCAAAGATCCGGGCGGCGCAGGCTAGAGCGTTCTGCAATTCCGTCACCACGCCGGAAATCTCGTTGAAGGGTTTGGTGTACTGGTTGGAATAAGTCAGAAGGCTCACGAAGCTGCCCACGGTAAGACCGCCGCCCAGAGCGAACATGGCCCCGGCCAGGCCCACCACGGCATAGATCAGGTTATTGATGAACCGGGTGGTGGGGTTCGTCAGCGAGGAAAAGAACACGGACCGCTGGGAGTACTCCCGCAGCCGCTCGTTGATCTCGTCGAACCGCTCCACGGTGGTCTCCTCCTGGGAGAAGGCCTGGACGGTCTTCTGGTTCTGGATCATCTCGTTGATGAAGGCCGTCTGCTCGCCCCGGGTCTCGGACTGCTTCTTGAACATGCTGTAAGTCTTGGTGGCAATGAACTTGGCGGTGAAGATGGACAGGGGCGTCAGCACCACCACAATGAGGGCCACCACCGGAGAAATAGAGATCATAAAGCCCAGGGTGGCCACAATGGTCACCACACCGGTAAACAGCTGGGAAAAGCCCAGGATCAGGCCGTCGGCGAACTGCTCCGCGTCGGCAATGACCCGGCTCACAATATCGCCGTAGGGATGGGAGTCCACATAGGCCACCGGTAGCTTCTGCATATGGGAAAAAGCCCGGTTCCGCATGTCCCGCACGGTGTTGTAGGCGATCTTATTGTTGATCACGTTCATGATCCACTGGAAAATACCGCCTAAGATGGCGCAGATCAGGATCCCCCGGAGGGCATCGGCCACAACGGCAAAGTCCACCTGGCCGGCCTGACGGATGCCGTCAATGGCCCGGCCCGCCAGCACGGGGATATACAGGGTCATAATCACGCTGGCCAGGGACAGGAGCAGGGACAGGAGGATCAGCACCCGGGACCGACCGATGTCCCGGACCACACGTTTCAGACAAGATTTGTTGTCCATGTTATGCTTCCTCCTTTTCCACCTGGGATTCGTAGATCTCCCGATAGACCTGGCAGGTCTCCAGAAGCTCCTCGTTGGTGCCGGTGCCCACCACGGCCCCCTCGTCCAGGACCACAATCAGGTCCGCGTTCCGAATGGCCGCCACTCGCTGAGACACGGAGATCACGGTGGGATGGAAATTCGTTTCCTTCAGCGCCTTGTTCAGGGCCGCGCCGGTGGCATAATCCAGGGCGCTGGCTGCGTCGTCCAGAATAAGAATTTCCGGTTTCCGGACCAGGGCCCGGGCAATGGTCATTCTCTGCCGCTGGCCGCCGGAGAGGTTCTTGCCCTCCTGCTCCAGCATGTAGCCCAGGCCCCCGGTTTTTTCCTCGATCATGGTCCTGGCCTGGGCCGTCTCCAGGGCCTGCCAGATCTCCTCGTCCGTGGCATCCTCTTTGCCGAAACGCACATTGTCCCGGACCGTGCCCTTGAACAGGGCCTTCTTCTGGGACACCACGCCGATCTTTCCCCGCAGGGCCTTTTCGTCGTAGTCCCGGACGTCCACGCCGTCCACCAGCACCGTACCCTGGGTCACGTCGTAAAACCGGGGAATCAGGTTCACCAGGGAACTCTTGCCGGAGCCGGTAGAACCGATGACGCCGATGGTCTGACCCCGGCGGAACCGGAGGGAAATATCATGCAGGGCATTCTCCGCACCGCCGTAGGACAGGCTCACGCCCCGGAACTCCACGGCGTATTCGCTGCTTTCCTCCCCCGCCGTCTCGGCGCCGGAGACCATGGCGGGCTCCAGATCCAGCACGGACTGGATCCGGTTGCCGCAGGCAATGGCCTTGGTAATGCTGATAATGAGGTTGGCCAGCTTAATAAGCTCCACCAGGATCTGGGACATGTAGTTATACTCCGCCACCACGCTGCTCCGGACGATGAAGCCTCCCTGGACCCGGTTGGCGCCCACATAAATCAGGGCCACGATGGCCAAATTGATAAGCACGAAGGTGGCGGGATTCAGGAAGGAGGAGATCTTGCCCACCTTGATCTGCATATCCGTCAGGGCCTGATTCTTCCCCTCAAAATCCGAAATCTCGTCGTCCTCCTTGCAGAAGGCCCGAATCACCCGGGTGCCCAACAGGTTCTCCCGGGTCTTGCCCAGGACCCCGTCCAGCTTCTGCTGGACCCGGCGATACATGGGAATGCAGGTCAGGGTGATGGCAAAGATCGCGACAGCCAGCACCGGCACCGCCACCACAAAGACCATGGCGCTCTTGGCATCCACCCGGAAGGCCATGAGCATGGCGCCGAACACCACGAAGGGCGACCGCAGGGCCAGCCGCAGCGCCAGGTTCACGCCGGTTTGGAGCTGGTTGATGTCCCCGGTGAGCCGGGTGATCAGGGTCGGGGCGCCGATCTCGTCCAACTGCTTATAGGAAAGCCGTCCGATGTGGGTGAACAAACTCTTCCGCACGTCCGTGGCAAAGCCCACCGCCGCCTTAGCGGAAAAATACTGGGCCACCACGGCGCAGGCCAGGCCGCACAGGCCCAATAGGCCCAGGGCCCCGCACATTTTAAGAATATAGCCCTTGTCTCCGCCGCCGATGCCCCGGTCGATGATGTCCGCCACCACCAGAGGCACAATGAGCTCAAAAATGACCTCAATGAGCTTGAACAGCGGGGCGAGAATACTTTCTTTCCGGTAATTTTTCAGATATTTCAGTAACTTCCCCATAGCAATTCCTCGAATCGTTTCCAATTTTCAACCTAAAAATCATACCATTTTTAGCCAAGGTTTGCAAGCCCGAGGCCCCGAAAAATCCGGCCGGACATTTCCCCCGCCGGGCTCTTGCAAAGCCTCACGTAAAATGTTATAATTTCTTTGTAGTTAGCTGTTTCTAACTGCATATTCTGGAATAGTGGGGCTTCGACGGAGTTATCACCGGCCCGCCCCAATGATAATCCCAATCAGGAGGAGATCCGATGCAAGCATTCTACGGGATCCTGATCCCATTTCTAGGTACCTCTCTGGGGGCCGCCTGCGTGTTTTTCATGAAGCAGTCCCTGCGCGATGGGGTCCAGCGGGCTCTGACGGGCTTTGCCGCCGGCGTCATGGTGGCCGCCTCGGTCTGGAGCCTCATCATCCCCGCCATTGAGCAGTCCGCCCCTCTGGGCCGTCTGGCCTTTCTCCCGGCGGCGGTGGGATTCTGGATCGGCATTTTGTTCCTGCTGGCCCTGGACCACGTTGTCCCCCATCTGCACCAGAAAAGCGACGCGGTGGAGGGCCCCCGGAGCCACTTCCAGCGAACCACCATGATGGTCCTGGCCGTAACCCTTCACAACATTCCGGAGGGTATGGCCGTAGGCGTGGTCTACGCCGGGTATCTCTCCGGCAGCACCCAGATCACGGCGGCAGGGGCCCTGGCCCTGTCTCTGGGCATCGCCATCCAGAACTTCCCCGAGGGGGCCATTATCTCCATGCCCCTCCGGGCCGAGGGTATGAAAAAAAGCCGCGCCTTCCGGGACGGAGTTCTGTCCGGCGTGGTGGAGCCTATCGGCGCCGTGCTGACCATTCTGACGGCCCGGCTCATTGTCCCCGCCCTTCCCTATCTCCTGGGCTTTGCGGCAGGCGCCATGATCTACGTAGTCGTGGAGGAGCTGATCCCGGAAATGTCCCAGGGCAAACATTCCGACCTGGGCACCGTGTTCTTTGCCGTAGGCTTCAGCGTGATGATGGTCCTGGATGTGGCCCTGGGGTGACCCGGACAAGAAAAGGGAGACTGCCGCAGCAGTCTCCCTTTTCTTATACCAGGATCACACCGTATTGTTTCAGCCAGTGGTTCACCTGAATCATATAGGCGATGGTCTGGGGCCGGGTCATAAGTTGGCCGTACCAGGGGGCCCCACCGGGAGTGCCTCCCTCCCCTGCCAGCAACTCTTCCAGGGCCTCCCGCCGTACAATGTCCAGAATAGGCGCCCCCGGCTCCGTCAGAACCTGCCGCAGCATCCGGCTCACCGTCTCCAAATAGACGGGGTGGTGGGTCTTGGGATAGGGGCTCTTTTTCCGCCACAGTACCTCCTGGGGCAGCAGGCCCCGGACCGCCTCCCGTAACAGGCCCTTCTCCCGACCCTTGTAGTCCTTGTGCTCCCAAGGCACTGTGTAGAGATACTCCGCGATCCGATAGTCGCAGAAGGGCACCCGGACCTCAAGCCCCGAATACATACTCATCCGGTCCTTCCGGTCCAGGAGCGTCTGCATGAACCAGCGGAAGTTCAGGTTCACCATTTCCTTCATCCGCCGCTCCGTGCCCCGGACCGCCGGCAGGATGGAGCTCATGGCGCAGGTCTCTCGGTACCGCCGATCCACAAAATCTCTGAGGTTCTCCTCCCCCACGATCTCCTTTTTCAGGAAGGATGCCCGGTAGTCCGTGGACTGGGCCCAAGGAAAGCCCTCCCGTTCCCGGATGTCCTTGTCCCGGTACCAGGGATAGCCCCCAAAGATCTCGTCGGCACACTCCCCGGACAGAGCCACGGTGGCCTCCTTTTTGATCTCCCGGCAGAACAACAAAAGAGACGAGTCCACGTCCGCCATGCCCGGCAGGTCCCGGGCCTCCACCGCCTCCATGAGAGCGCCTGCCACGTCCCGGCTGTCCAGGATCACATCGAAGTGCTCCGCAGAAAGGCTGTCGTTCATTTTCCGAATGTAGCTCTCGTCGCTGTTGGGCTGGAATTTGGAGGCGGTGAAGTATTTTTCATTGTCCCGGTAGCCCACGGAGAAGGTCTTGAGCCGCTGGCCCCGTTCCCGGAAGTACCGGTCCGCCAGGGCGGAAATAATGCTGGAATCCAGACCTCCGGACAGGAAAGTGCACACCGGCACGTCGGACACCAGCTGCCGCCGAATGGCGTCGGTGACAAGATACCGAACCTTGGCCGCCGTCTCCTGGAAGCTGTCCCGGTTCTCCCGGTCCTCCAGAGCCCAGTAGCGCCAGGTCCGGAACCCCTCCTCCGTCAGATAGCCGCAGCAGCCCGGCTCCAGCTCCCGGATTTCCTGAAACACGCCGCAGCCCGGGGTCCGGCCCGGCCCCAGCAGCATCACGTCCAGGATCCCTTGCCGATCCACCCGGGGCTCCACCGCGGGATGGGCCAGCAAAGTCTTGAGCTCCGAGGCAAATAGAAAGGCCCCTTCTCTCTGGGCATAGAAAAAGGGCTTGACACCGATCCTGTCCCGGGCGGCGAAGAGCCTGCAGGCCCGCTGCTCCCACACGGCGAAGGCAAAGATCCCGTTGAGCCGGTTCACACATTCTCCGCCCCATTGCAGATAGCTGCGGAGCACCGCCTCGGTATCGGAATTTGTGGTGAATTTCTGGCCCAAGCTCTCCAATTCCCGCCGCAGCTCCCCGGTGTTGTACAATTCCCCATTATATACCAGGACGTAGGTCTCCCCGCCCCGGCGGATCACAAAGGGCTGCCGCCCGCCCTGGGGATCCACCACGCACAGCCGCCGGTGGAGCAGGGCCGCCGGGCCCTCTATGTAGCTCCCCTCCTGATCCGGCCCCCGCCGGACCATGGTCTCCATCATTTTCCCGCAGATCTCCTGCCGGTCCCGGGTCCTGCCCAGAAAGTCAATCCAGCCCGCAATGGCGCACATATGGCATCCGCTCCTTCCGTAAGAAAGGTCTTACCCCCTATTCTATGCGGCTGGTCCGGAAAATGTACCGCTCTGCGGTTGTTGCTTTCTCCCTATACGAATGCTCTAATGCGCTTGCAGGGGCCAATACCCACATTGACCCTCCGGGAACGGAAGTCCCAGGTTTGCAGTAGAAATAATAGCAGATTTCAATAAAACGGGAGAACAGACGGTATTGCATGAACGCCCTTTGCTGTCTCTGAAATCTTCGGCGGAGGGGCGATTCTGTTTACGAAATTGCCCCTCGCCTAAAACTTCAGAAAAAGCAACAAAACAATTTGGAGCCAGAAGTGCCACGGTCCTATTATAATTTTCTAATTTATGACTGTTCACCAGGGATTTATACAGTCGCAGGGGGCGATACCTGCCAACACCGGTACCGTCCGGGACACCACCAATCTCGCCCCAAAACGCACCGGCGCCCCGGACCATTGGTCCGGGGCGCCGTGTGATTATTCTTTCACTCTTGCGTTGTAGGCCTCAATGCCCTTGGCCAGCAGATCCATGGCCCGTTCCAGGTCCTCCTGCTGGAGCACATAGGCGATCCGGGCCTCGTTGATGCCCTTGCCCGGGGTCTCATAGAAGGGGGCGCCGGGGGCGAACATCACCGTCTCCCCGTGGTCCTCAAACTCCGTCAAAAGCCAATGCTGGAAGGCATCGGCATCGTCCACCGGCAGCTTTGCCATGACGTAGAAGGCTCCCATGGGCTCATCCACCACCACGCCGGGGATCTCCCGGAGCCGGCGCATGACCGTATCCCGCCGCTTCTGGTACTCCTTCTTCACATTCGCAAAATACTCGGGTCCCATGGTGTACAGGGCTGCGGCGCCGTACTGGGCGATGGTGGACACGGCCAGACGGGACTGGCAGAATTTCAGCAGAGCCTTCTGCAGCTCCTTGTTCTTTGTAATGATGCAGCCCACCCGGGCACCGCAGGCGGAGAACCGTTTGGATACGGAGTCGATGATGACCAGATTCTCGTCAATGCCCGGGATAGTGCCCATGGTGGGAACGCCGAAGCTGTCGTCATAGCAGAATTCCCGATACACCTCGTCGGAGATCAGGTAAATATGTCGCTTCTTCGCCACATCGGCCACCATCTGCATTTCTTCTCTCGTCAGCACCACGCCGGTGGGGTTGCCGGGGTTGGTAATGAGCAGAGCCCGGGTGTTGGGGGTGATAAGGGCCTCCAGCTTCTCCCGGTAGGCGTAACGGTAGCCGTCCTCCGGGGAGGTGGGCATGGCCCGGATGACGCCGCCGGCCTGGTGTACAAAGGTGGTGTAGTTGGGATAATAGGGCTCCGGCACGATGACCTCGGTATAGGGGTCCAGAATGGACAGGCAGGTCATCAAAATGGCCTCGCTGCCGCCGGTGGTAACGAAAATATCCCCCTGGTCCAGGTCCACGCCCAGCTTGGCATAGTACTCCTGGATCTGCTCAATGAGCTCCGGGATTCCGGGAGAGGGGGCATAGGCCAGGGTCTTCATGTCCAGATTCTTCAGGGCGTCAAAATACGCCCGAGGCGTGGGAATGTCCGGCTGGCCGATGTTCAGGTGATAGATCTTGATCCCCTTTTTTTCCGCCTCCAGGGCCATGGGGTGGAACTTCCGCATGGGCGAGGGCTGGCATCGATTGGCGTTGATTGAAATTCTCATAGCTACCTCTTTCTCCGGCCGAGGGAGCCTGGAAGGCCCCGCCGGTCAAGACGTTTTCTTTTGTAAAATAGGCTCGCGTCAGCCGGAATACCTCCGGACTGAGCAGGGCCAGAGCGATCAGGTTGGGAATGGCCATTAGGCCGTTGAACAGCTCCGAGAGCTGCCACACCAGCCCGGCCCCCAGCACCGCCCCCAGGGCGGAGATCAGGCCATGGGCCAGGATAAAGGGCTTTTCCGCCCGGGGCCCACACAGGAACACGGCGCAGCGCAGGCCGTACAGGCCCCAGCCCAGCACCGTAGCCCCGGCAAAGGAGGCCATGGCAAGAGCCGTGAACACCGTGACCCACTTCCCATAGGCCGCGGAAAAGGCCGAGACCGTCAGTTCCGCCCCGGCCTCCCGGCCGTATGGCACCGGAACGCCGCTGACCAGGATCACCAGGGCCGTCACGGTGCAGATCAGCACCGTGTCCACAAAGACCTCAAAAATGCCGTACATCCCCTGCTCCGCCGGGTGGTTGGTCTCCGCCCCGGCGTGGGCAATGGAAGCCGTGCCCATTCCCGCTTCATTGGAAAACACCCCTCGAGCCACGCCCATCCGCATGGCCGTAAAGCAGGAGCCCACCAGGCCGCCGGTGACGGCCCTGGGCGTAAAGGCCCCGGTCAGGATCGCGGAAAGGGCCGCCGGGATCCGCTGCCGAAAGACGATCAGCACCCCGCAGGCCAGAACCAGATAACCCAAAGACATAATGGGCACCAGCAGTTCCGTTACGGTGCCGATGCGCTTGGCCCCGCCCAGCAGGGTCACCACCACCAGGATGCCGATGACCGCCCCCACCGCCAAATCACGTCCCCGGCTGGCCGGGATCTCATAGGCCCCCAGGGCCGAATTCATGGCGTCGATCAGGGCGCTGACCTGGGCGGAGTTTCCCACCCCCGCCGCCGCCAGAACGCCGAACAGGCAAAAGGCCGTGGCCAGGGGGTTCCACCGGCTGCCCAATCCGTCCCGGATGTAGTACATGGGGCCGCCGGCATAGCCGCTTCTTTCGCCCCTGCGGTACCGGA
Organism: uncultured Oscillospiraceae bacterium; assembly: GCA_934589155.1. Taxonomy (GTDB): domain Bacteria; phylum Bacillota; class Clostridia; order Oscillospirales; family Oscillospiraceae; genus Faecousia. The sequence goes on from CAKTNP010000006.1 coordinate 77,725, forward strand.
CCGCCAGCACCACCTCGGCATACTTGGTGGCCATGCCCAAAACGGCGGACAGGAGCATCCAGAACACGGCTCCGGGCCCGCCCAGGCTGATGGCTCCGGCCACGCCCACAATGTTCCCGATGCCTACGGTAGCCGCCAGGGCCGTGCAGACGGCCTGAAAAGGCGAAACGCCCCGGCTCTCCCCTTCCTGCTTCGAGAACAGCTTTCGGAAGATGGCGGACATGGCATAAGCGAACCGGCGCACCTGGACAAAGCCGGTGCCGAGGCTGAGCCAGAGCCCCACCGCCAGGATCAGGATCAGGGCTGGGACCCCCCAGACGATCCGGTTGAGTCCCTCCACGGTTTTCTGAAATACCGACATACATTCTCCCCTCCGGGGACGAATGTCCCCTAATGATACCATACCATCCAATTTTTTTCAAGCAGTTTTAGCGGTATTTGCCGAATTTTCGCCCGTCTTTTTCCTCGCGAACCGCAAAAGACCCGTCAGGCGCTTTCGCCCCCGACGGGTCCTTCGTGCATTTTTATTTATTTCCAGGTCTCCCAGACCTCCGGGCAGAAGCCCACCGTGGCATCTTTTCCGTTCCGCACCACAGGCGTCCGCATAAGGCGAACACTGTCAAAGACCTTGTCCTCCTTGGCGGTCCGATCCTCGGTGTATTTCAGGATCATGATGTCCGGATCCTTGCTGTCCCAGTCGATCAGATTGTCGATGCCACCTACGGCCCGGAGCACACTGTCGAACTCCTTGCCGGACATGCCGTATTTCAGCAGATCCACGGACTGGAACTTGATCCGCCTCTCCTTGAAATACCGCTCCGCCTTTTTCGTGTCAAAGCACTTGCTTTTTCCGAAGATCTGAATGTTCAATATCGTACCTCCATCAGGCACAGGCCCTTGGCCGGTACCGTATATCCCGCCGCCTCCCGGCGTTTTCCCTCCAGAATGGCAGGGATCTCCCCGGCGTCGCGCTTTCCCATGCCCACCTCCAGCACGGTGCCCACCATGATCCGCACCATGTTGTAGAGGAAGCCGTTTCCCCGCACTGTGAACCGGAGCTCCGGCCCCAGCCGCTCCACGGTAAAGTCATAGATCTCCCGAACGTTGGACTTTTTCGTGTGCTTTCCGCTGGAAAAAGCGGAAAAATCATGCCGTCCCAGGAACTGCCCGCAGGCGGCCTCCATGGCGGCCAGGTCAAGGCTTTCTTCCAGCCAGTACACGTACCGCCGCTCAAAGACGCAGGGCTGCGGGCTGTTCCATACCCGATAGCAATAGGTTTTTTCCTTGGCGTTCAGCCGGGCGTGGAACCGGGGCGCCGCCTCCTCACAGGAGTATATGCCCATATCCTCCGGCAGATACCGCCGGAGCCGGGCCGTTATTTCCCCGCAGTCCATGGGATTTTCGCAGTGAAAGCTGGCCACCTGACCCAGGGCGTGGGCCCCGGCGTCGGTTCGGCCGCTGCCGGAGACCTCGATGGGCTCCTCCAGGATCCGGCTCAGCGCCGTCTCCAGCTTGCCCTGGAGGGTGTTCTCCACCCCTTTCAGTCTCTGCCAGCCCTTATACCGGGTGCCGTCATAGCACAGCCGCACCACGATCGTCCGCATATTCCTCGATCTCCTCCCGGGCCTCCCTCTCGCTGTCCGCAGAGAACAGAAAGGCTCCCTTATAATCATAGACCTGATAATGTCCGCAAATGTTCCGAATGGTATACATATCCTCAGCTCCTTTGGCTTTCTGGGGATATGATACCAGATCAAGTGTCCCATAAGCGGGACAGATAGCGCCCTGCCGGAGCAGGGCGCCAAAATATTAGGTCAGGACATTCTCCACGGTGCGTTGGATCATGGAGGCCACCTGGGCCCGGATAGCCGTTCCCTTGGGATTCAGCGTGCCGTTGCCCATGCCAGAAACAATGCCGCTGCCTACGGCCCACTGCATGGCCTCCTCGGCATAGGCGCTGACCTGGTCGCCATCGGTGAATTCCGACAGGTCCGCCATTTTTCCCTCCTGAACACCCCAGTAGACCGTGCAGTAGCGGTACAGAATGGCCGCCAGCTGCTCCCGGGTGATGCTCCGGTCCGGGCCGAATTCCGACTCGGACACACCGGCCACAATGCCGTACTCCTTGGCCCAGGCTACGGGGACGGCGTAATAGCAGCTCTCGTCGTCGGTCTCGGGCACGTCCTCAAAGCCCGCCTCCTGGGAGGCCGTGGGCCGACCGGCGTGGCGCCACAGAACCGTTACCAGCATGGCCCGGCTCATGTTGTCCCGGGGGCCGAAGGTGCTGTCAGAGGTGCCGTAGAACAGGCCCTGCTCATGCACGAAACGGACCGCGGAGGCGTACCAATCGTCGTCCTCCACATCGTCATAGGGCAGCTTCTCCGGCTCCGTGGGTTCCGGTTCCGTAGGATCCGGTTCCGTTGGCTCCGGCTCCGTGGGATCCGTGCTGTCGCTCCCCGCCTTCCACTGAGCGTAGACGATCATGCTCTGGCTCTGGGCGATGGTGGAGGAGGTCACGGCGCTGCCGCCGGACAGGGCCCAACCGGTGAAGGTATAGCCCGCGGCCTCCTTGGGGGTGGGCAGCTCGCCCATTTTCGCCCCGCGAATGTAGTATTCCGCCATATCCTCATAGCCGTTGGACATGGTGCTCCTCTGGGCGTGATAAATGGCATAGGAAAAATCTCTGGGAGTCGTCTCCCCGGAATAGACGCCAAACAGGAACATCTTGGCCTCGTTGATCCGGCGGCGGCACAGGGCGGGCAGGATCTCGTCCCCCGCCCGGCACCAGGCGCCGATGGAGCTTACGAAATCCAGCTCCTCGTCTGCGGTGAGCTTGTTCTTTGTCAGATTGTCCTCGATCCAGCGCACCACCCGGTACTGCTTCTGCATCCACGCGGATCCCACATTGTAAGTAAAGCTGACCAGCGCGTCAAACTGGTTCTGGTTGAACACAAAGCCCCGGTTGATGGCAAAGTTGTTGACGGGGGCGGCGTAGTTCTCCTTAACCTCTTCCCGCAGAAGGGCGTCGGCCTCTTCCCTGGTGATCCCGTTGGGATAGATGGCGTCGGCCTCGGCCTTTGTGTAGACCCGCTGGCCGTTCTTGTTCTTCACGGCGCAGCCATAGCCGATGGAATACTGGCTGTAATCCCAATAGGGGGTGGCGGAGAAGCCCTCCTCCTCCTTGATCATGGCGATCAGCTTTTCACTGACCTGGAGCTTTTCCACCTTGGAAGAGCCCGCGGCCTGGACCGCTGCCATTGGCAGGCAGGCAACAAGGAGAACAGCCACCAGAATTGCAGATATAACTCGTTTCATGATTCCGCTCCTATGTAATAAATTTTCTGTATTTTGCATAAAGTATAACAATTTGTAACCATTCTGTCAAGCCTTTTCTTTGCTTTTTGCTGGCATGTTTCCCATTTCCCGGAATTTCTCTTTCAAAAGTTTCTTGTACCGTCGGCAAAAGGCCCCCGAATATGGCAGAATATGCCATATTCGGGGGCTCCCGTTCCATTTACAGCACTTCCCGCTGGATCCAGTCGTACAGATCCCCAAAGACCTGCTCTTTGCAGATCTCGTTCAGGATCTCATGGCGGCCGCCGGGATACAGGCGGATCTCCACCCGCCGGACCCCAGCCTTCAGAAAGGCCTGGGCAGTCTTGAGAACGCCCTTGCCCCAGGACCCCACCGGGTCCTGGTCCCCTGCCAAGAAGTACACCGGCAGGTCCTTGTTCATTTTCTTAAGGTTCCTGGGATTCTGGTTCATCCCGATCCCGTGGAGCATATCCCGCACCAGCCCCGCCGAGGCGGTGGCCCCGCAGAGCTCGTCGGCAATGTAGGCGTCCACGGCGGCCTTGTCCCGGTTCAACCAGTCAAAGGCCGTGCGGACCTCCCCGTATCCCCGGTTATAGGCGCCGAACATGAGCTTGTCCAGGAAGGTGCTGGGGGCGGTCTCCCCATGCTTTTGGATAATGGCCGCCGTGGCCGCCTTTCCCGCCGCCAGCACCGGTTCCGGCTGCCAGCCCGTGCCGCAGATGGCCACCCCGTCAATGCCGCTGTCGGGATACCGGTACAGCAGGGTCCTGGTCATAAAGGAGCCCATGCTGTGGCCCAGCAGGATGTAGGGCACGTCGGGGTGCTCCCCCTTGGTCTTTTTGAGCAGGGCGTAGCTGTCGTCCACGGCACTTTCCCAGCCGCCGTAGAAATAGGCGGTGGGCAGCTTTCCCTCCGTGGATTTTCCGTGGCCCATGTGGTCCTCGCCCACCACCAGGATGCCCCTGGCATTGAGCCAGGCCGCCAGCTCCCCGTACCGCTCCACATACTCGCTGATGCCTTGGATCACCTGGACCACGGCCCGGATCCGTCCCTCCGGCTCCCACTGGACGCAGTGGATCCGCCCCTTCCCGCAGGAGGGAAGATAGAATTCGGTCATATCAGTCCTTTACCTCATAACCCGCGTCGGCAATGGCCTTCTTCACGGCGGCAAGATCCGCCTGGCCCTCGAAGCTGACGGACTTGGCCGCCAGGTCCACCTCCGCGCCGGTGACGCCGGGGACCCCGGACACAGCTTTCTCCACTGCCATCTTGCAGTGATTGCACATCATACCCTCTACATGGATCGTGGTTTTCATGGTTGTATTCTCCTTTTCGTTTGTTTTAGGGGTTCTCTCCCCCTGGTTATCGGACAACTCCCGGCCGGCCTTGGGCTTCCAGAACCGCAGGCGCAGGGCGTTGGTCACTACAAATACAGAGCTGAAACTCATGGCGGCGGAACCGATCATAGGGCTGAGCTGGATGCCGAAGGCAGGATACAGCACCCCCGCCGCAACGGGTATTCCCAGAATATTATAGAAGAAGGCCCAGAACAGATTCTCCTTGATATTGCGGATGGTGGCCCGGCTCAGCTCCACGGCGGAGACCGCGTCCTGAAGGCTGCTCTTCATAAGCACCACATCCGCCGACTCCATGGCGATGTCCGTTCCGGCGCCGATGGCCAGTCCCACATCTGCCGTGGCCAAGGCCGGAGCATCGTTGATGCCGTCGCCGATCATCAGGACCCGCTTGCCCGCCTGCTGCAGCTCCTGGACCTTTTGTGCCTTGTCCCGGGGCAGGACCTCGGCGATCACGTGGTCGATCCCCGCCTGCTTTGCCACGGCACGGGCGGTGCGTTCGTTGTCGCCGGTAAGCATGTAGACCTCCAGCCCCAGGGCCTTCATGTCCGCCACTGCCTTAGCGGAATCCGGTTTCAGGGTATCCGCCGCGGCAATAATGCCCAGAAAGACGCCGTCCTCCCGGCCGAAATACAGGGGCGTGGACCCGGTGTCCGCCAGATCGGGATCCTCACGGTAATCGATCCCCTGCTCTGTCATAAGCCGGGCGTTGCCGGCGTAATAGCCCACGCCATTTACCTTGGCGTGAACGCCCCGGCCCGGAATGGTCTTAAAGTCCTGGGCCGCCGGATAGGTCAGCCCCTCCCGGGCCGCCCGATCCAGAATGGCCCCGGCAAAGGGATGCTCCGAAGCCGCCTCCAGGGAGGCCGCCAGGGTCAGCAGTTCCTTCTCCTCCATGCCCTGGGCCAGGATCTTAGTGACCTGGGGCTTGCCCACGGTCAGGGTGCCGGTCTTATCCAGCACCACGGCCTTGGCGTGGCAGAGATTCTCCAGGGCTTCGGCGGACTTGAACAGCACGCCGTTCCGGGCCCCCTGGCCCGTGCCCACCATAATGGCCACCGGCGTGGCCAGGCCCAGGGCGCAGGGGCAGGAGATCACCAGCACGGAAATGGCCGTAGTCAGGGCGAACTCCACATCTTTTCCGGTAAAGAGCCACACGGCACCGGCCGCCAGGGCAATGCACATAACCACCGGCACGAACACCCCGGCGATTTTGTCCGCCATCCGGGCGATGGGGGCTTTGGACCCGCCGGCGTCCTCCACCAGGCGGATGATCTGGGCCAGGGTGGTATCCTCGCCCACCTTCTCCGCCCGGATCTTCAGGAATCCCGCAGAAACGATGGTGGCCGCCGCAACGGTGTCCCCCGGCTCCTTGTCCGCCGGGACGCTTTCACCCGTAAGGGCGCTCTGGTCAATGGAGGCGCTGCCCTCCAGGATCACACCGTCCACAGGGATCCGTCCGCCGGACCGGACCACAACGACGTCTCCGGCCTTCACGTCCTCGGCGGGGATCTCCGTCTCCGCCCCGTCCCGCAGTACCGTGGCGGTCTTGGGGGCCAGGTCCATGAGCTGGCGAATGGCTTCTCCGGTCTTTCCCTTAGCTCGTCCCTCCAGGAACTTGCCCAGGGTGATGAGGGTCAGGATCATGGCCGCGGATTCAAAATACAGGTTCTCCCGATAGTGCTGGACCGTGTCCCAGTCCTCCATGCCCATGGAATAGGCCATGCGGTACAGAGCGAACACACCGTACACCAGGGCCGCCCCGGAGCCCACCGCAATGAGGGAATCCATGTTGGGGCTGCCGTGGAGCAGGGTCTTGAAGCCCCGCTGGTAATACACCCGGTTCAAATACACCACAGGCAAAGTCAGGAAAAACTGGGTCAGGGCGAAGATCATGGCGTGCTTGGTGCCGTGGAAAATGTGCGGCAGGGGCAGACCGATCATGTGCCCCATGGACAGATACATCAAAAGAGCCAGGAACACAAAGGACCAGATGATCCGCTTTTTCATGGCCTTCTGGGCGTCCTGCTGAGGCAGGGGCTGAGCCGCCGCCTTGGTCTTGACGTCCGCCCGGCTGGCGCCGTAGCCCGCTGCAACGACTGCGTCTATGATCTTCTGACTTTGGTCCTCGGCGGTGATCTCTGCCGTCATGGTCCCGCCCAGCAGGTTCACTTCCGCATGGCTAACCCCCGGCACCTTCCCGGCGGCCTTTTCCACCCGGGCGGCGCAGGCCGCGCAGGTCATGCCCGTTACGTTGAATTTTACTTTCATGATTTTCCATCCCTTTCTGAAGGGTCACTCTTATTATCTCGCAGATTCTCAAAATAATCAATCCGGATTGACATTTCTTTTTCTGTCTGCTATCATTATAGTATCTTCTATCAAAAGCACAAGTACGCACATTTTTTATAGATAGTATCTATTTGGATAGTAAGGAGTTATCTATGGAACACAAATGTCAATGTCACTGCCCGGTGGAGACCGCCCTGGACCTCATCGGCGGCAAGTATAAGCCCCTGATCCTCTGGCACCTGGCCGACGGCACCCTGCGCTTCGGTCAGCTCCAGCGGCTCATGCCCAAGGCCACTCCCAAGACCCTGACCAATCAGCTGCGGGAGCTGGAAACGGCGGGACTCCTCACCCGCACCGTCTACCCCGAGGTCCCGCCCAAGGTGGAATACAACCTGACTCCCCTGGGGCGGAGCCTGTATCCTATTTTATCCAGCCTCTGCCGCTGGGGCACCGACTATCTCCGGAGCCAGGATCTGGAGCCCAACTGCTCCATGGTCTCCCCCAAGCGGCCCAAAACCGAGACCGCATGACAAACGCCCGGTCCTTCTGGACCGGGCGCAGTTTATGCCTCGTTCTGCGGCAGCTTCCATAGCCGCCGGTATTCCGGGATATAGCCCCCAAGGGACAGGAGCAGCAGGCCGCAGCTCACCAGGATCAGCCCGTTGGCCAGGGCGTCCTTCATCCCCGGCACCACCAGCAGCAGGAACACCGCTACATATAAAAACGCGGTGCTGACCTTGCCAAACCATTTGGCCCCGTCCAGCTTACAGTCGTTGTGCCGCAGGATCAGAAGGCCCATGATGGCCATGAAGCTCTCCTTCACCACCAGGATCCCCACCATGACCCACATCATGGGGAACCGCCGGGCCAGGCAGAAGGCCAGGGCGCACTGGGTCAGCTTGTCCGCCACGGGATCCAGGAGTTTGCCCAGATCCGTGACCTGGTTCAGCTTTCGGGCCAGGAGCCCGTCCAGCATATCTGATAAGCTTGAAATGCCCATGACCGCCACTGACAGCCAGTACTCCCGGGTCGATTCGGCCCCGCAGTATAAAAGGATAAACACCGGGATCAGCAGCAGGCGCAAGTATCCCAGCAGATTGGGAACAGTGAACCAGTCCTTTTTCTGAACCTTGACGATCATAGGAGGCCTCTCTTTCTCTCCCAGGTCAGCCGCGCTGTCCATGGAAGGATCCTTTGACCATTATATTCGCCCCGTTCCCAACAGTCAACCACATTTTCCCTCCCGTTTCGCCTCAATTGTTTCCCGTTTGTTAATTTCCCCCGGAGTTCGCCGAGGGGCTAGTATTTCCCGGAAAGCTATGCTACAATATATTGTAAAAATGGGCGGTTAGGCCCTGCGGAGGTATTGTATGCACGCTCTCTTCTCACCGGATTCCAAATTTATGACGGTCATGAGCCGGGTCGGCGACCTGGTCATTCTGAACCTGCTGGTTCTCCTCACCTCCATCCCCATCTTCACCATCGGCGCGTCCGTCACCGCCCTGTACACTGTGTGCTTCCGCTTCGGCACGGACCGGGAACAGCCCGTGTTCCGCAGCTACTTCCGGGCCTTCCGGGACAACTTCAAGCAGGCCACCCAGATCTGGCTGATCCTGCTGGTCTGCGGAGCGGCCTGCTGTTTCGACATTTACATTTTCCTGTCCCTGCCCAGCATGCTGCGCTACGTATCCGTCGTGTTTTGCATTGCCCTGGTGCTGGTGGTTTTGGTTTTCTCCTATGCCTTCCCCCTGTTGAGCCAGTTTGAAAACAAGAATAAGAACATTCTGACCAACGCTCTGTTCCTGAGCCTGGGATACCTGCCCCGGTCCATTCTGCTGGCAGCCCTGAACGTGCTGCCCTGGGTCCTGCTGGTCACCAATATCATCACCTTCATGCAGGCCGGATTTCTGTGGGTGGCACTTTATTTCTCCACCGCCGCCTATGTAGGGACCCTGCTTTTGAAAAAGATATTTGCTCCCTACATGCCGGAGGAGTCCGACGAAGAAAACGAAAGCGAGGAATAATTCCATGATCGTAAGAAAAGCCACCCCCGAAGAGCAGCAGCGAGTCAACGAGCTGTTCTCCATTGCCTTTGAGCTGCCCCTGGAGACCGGCCCCGCCCAGCCCGACAGCGACGGCAGGCTCCATTTCTGGGCCGCCTATGAGGACGGCACCGATGAAATGATGAGCACCTTCACCATCACGGATTTCAACATCCATTTCGACGGCCACGGCTGTAAAATGGGCGGCATCGGCGGTGTGGCCACCCTGCCCCAGTACCGCCGCATGGGCGGCATCCGGGGCTGTTTCCAGCAGGCCCTGCCGGATATGTACGCAAACGGCTACGATTTTTCCTATCTGTACCCCTTCTCCACGGCCTACTATCGGAAGTTCGGCTATGAGAACTGCGTCCGCCGGTATCACACCACCGTCATGCTCAGCATGCTGAAGCCCCCGGCGGTGTCCGGCTGCGCCAAGCTGGCCGACAGCGGCCGCAACGATCTGAAGCCCGCCATCCGGGCCGTGGATGCGGTCCTGGAGGGCCGGTATAACATGATGGTCCGCCACAGCCTTTCGGATTACGGCTGGGTGGATAAATGCAGCCCCGCCGCTAAGCAGGAATTCACTTATGTATACTTCGCCGGTGACGGCACGGCCAAGGCCTACACCACCTTCCGCATGATTGTGGAGCCCGACGGCCGGAACCTGGTCTGCAATCGCTTCGCCTTCGTGGACGCCGAAGGCTACAACGGTCTCATGCACGTGTTTCAGAGCATGGCCGCCGATCACCAGTTCGTGAAGTTCGACATTCCCTCCACCCCATCCACCGGCTATCTCATGCCCGAGTGGTCCATGGGCGCCGCCCAGTGGGCTCTGTGGGGCGCCGGCATGGTCCGGGTGGTCAACGTGGAAAGCGTCCTGAAAAAAGCCAAATACCTGGGCTCCGGAGATGTGGTCCTGAACATTCAGGATCCCCAGATTCCGGAGAACACCGGCCGGTTCCGAGTGGAGTTCCGGGACGGCGCAGCCCAGTCCGTAACCCGGACCGAAGCCCCGTCAGACGCCTCCATGCGGATCAACGTTTTCTCCGCCCTGATCTCCGGCGTCAGCGATTTGGCCTCCGCCATTAGCTATATGCCGGACCTCACTGTCTTCGGCAAGGAAGAGACACTCTCCAAGGTGTTCTACCCCAAGCCCCTGATGATCGTGGATTACTTCTAACCCCATTGGGGCGCAGTCTCATTCCATATTGCCAACGGACCGCCGAATTTCGGCGGTCCGTTTTCTTGCAGGAAGAAACGCATCGGCAATGCCGGCGGGGCTTTCTGTCTTGTAAGCAGAGGAGCGCCCCGCCAGTCGGCGGGGCGCTCCTTCCTCTATTCTTCGATTGGGCTCGCCGGGCTCACCGCTCCCGCTAGGCCGCCACAACGGTATAGTGCTCCGTCTGATATGTGATCCCCGTCTCTCGGAATCCTTTTATATGCCAGAAATGCTCCGCCTGGGGATTTCCCAACACCCAGCCCTGGCGCAGGGCGGCAAAGCCCATGTTTCTCAGGGCGCAGCACAGTTCCTCTATGATCTCGGTTCCGAGGTCCCTTCCCTGGGCCCCATGCTCCGTCATAAAGAAGCCAATGAACGCCGTTTCCCGGTCCGGATACTCCAAGATCAGATCCAGCACTGCCATGAGCACACCACCGTTGTAAAATCCCAAGTAATACTTGTCCCCGGGGCCCTTCCCCGGCGGCAGGGCCCTCATGTCAGCCCCGATGGTCTCCCGGGTCCCGGAGGGCGGCCAGTGTCTATAATACAGCTCGTTCTTCCGGCACAGTTCATAAACTGCCGGAATGTCCTCCTCTCCCAGCCGCCGGACATCATACCGTCCGGAAAAACAGGATGGATCCATGCTCCCCTCTCCTTTCTCTATTATAAGGCCCGCCGCAAGGCCCTTTTTCCTTCCTCTTTGGACGGGTCCCGGCGCAGAGTCCTCTCATATTCATGAAAAAAGCGCCCGGGAACGTCCCGGGCGCTGAATTTCTTTTGGAATTAAAAATGGGAAAGAACCGATCCCCAGTCCCATGGACCGCGTGAGAAAAGGCGCCCCGCACCCGCTGGATGCGGGGCGCCCGTTCACTTGGATTGGTTTTGGTCAGACCAGAGATTACTGGTTAGCCAGGTAAGCAGTCAGCTGAGCGTTGGCAGCGTCGACCACGTCCTGCATGCCGGCGTCGTCCAGAGCCTTCAGGAAGACGGGCAGCTCGGTGGCGGGATCAACAGCACCGGACATCAGGTTGAAAGCGTACTGAGAGTAAACGTTGGTCAGAGCAGCGACCTCGGTCTCCACCTCGGTGGAGTCGAAGATGAAGGCGCCGTAGGGCAGCAGCTTAGCGCTGTTGTAGTAGGCAGCGAAGTCATCCCAGTAGGTCAGGCCCTCAGCCTCGGTGGGAGGCAGCAGACGGATGTTGCCCATGCCGTTTCTCCAGGGGCTGTACAGGTCACGAGCTTCCTTGATGAAGGTGATGCTGCCGTCAGCGTTGGTGGTGTAGGTAACACCCTCAAGGCCGTAGTTCATCATGGTCATCAGCTTGGCGTCAGTGTTCAGCAGGTTCAGGAACATGACAGCGCGCTCCTTATTCTTGGAAGCGGAGGAGACAGCCATCATAGCGCCCTGACCGGAAGTGCAATCCATGTAGGGAGCGTGAGCGGGGATGAACTCAACGGTAATGCCACGGGATGCGGAGACCTCGTGCTCATAGCCGTAAGCGTAGGACTGAGTGCCGAACAGGTAAGCGCCCTCAGCACGGGTGTTCTGCAGGTAGTCGTTGGAAGTACCAACGTTCTGGGTGCTGGGAGAGATGTAGCCCTTCTGAGCCAGCTCATAGGTCCGCTCAGCGAACTTCTGGAACCGGTCAGTGCCGTACTTGTTCACGATGGTGCTGCCGATATCCTTGGAGGGATCCTCAGCGTCGAAGTAGTAGGACAGCAGGCTGTTCTGGTCGCCGGTGATGATGGCGGTCAGATCAACGGTACGCTCCAGAACCAGGGGCTCGAACACCAGGGGATAGAAGTCAGCGCCCTTGGCAGCCTTAGCGGCAGCCAGCATCTCTTCGAACTCGTCGGAGTAGTAGTCGATGCCGTTGGCACGCAGGTCGTCAATGTTGTAGCCCAGCTCGGTCAGCAGGGTCACGTTCACGTCCCAGGTGTTCTGGGTGGCGGTGTCCTTCAGAGCGGGAACAGCATACACACCGAAGCCGTCGGCGCCGTTGGTCTTAGCGGCGTCCCAGATGCTCTCGGGGATGGTGCTCAGCAGCTCGGGAGCGTACTGCTCCAGCAGGTTGTTGCCATCCTCGTCCAGACGGACGTAGTAGCCGTTACGGGAGTACACGTTGTAGTCGTTAGCGGACCAGTTGCAGGTGAAGTAGATGTCGCAGTCATCGCCGCCGGCCAGGGCAGTGGTAACAGCGGTATCGAAGTCGCCCCAAGTGCCCCAGATGGGAGACAGGGTAACGTTGATCTTCTCGCCCAGGTACTCGTTGATGGCGTCGATGATCTGCTTGTACTCATCGGTCTCGGTGTTCACGTTGCTGCCGTGGAACCAGATCTTCAGGGTCACGGGGTCCAGGTTGCTGGCGGGCTCGGTAGCCACGGACTCGTTGTTATCGGTGCCCTTGGTCTCGCTGCCAGCGGTGGTGCTGGGGGTATTGCTGCCGGTGCAGGCTACCAGGCTCAGGACCATGATAGCAGCCAACAGCATTGCCAGGATCTTCTTCATGTTTCTTCCTCCATTTTTAATATATTGCTACACAGCCTACGGCTGCATTAGCCAAAATTGGGGTGGGCCGAAGGATCAGCCCTTCACGGAGCCCACAGTCAGGCCGGCGATGATGTACCGCTGGAAGAAGGGGTACGCGCAGGCGATGGGCACCACGATCAGCACCACCAGAACCATCCGCAGGGACTGTGTGGGGAGCTTTGCCGCGGCGATGGCCGCGTCGGCGCCCATAGAGGCGGCGTTCTTGGCCAGGTAGTCGGCGTTGTTCTGGACCTCCATCAGCAGAGCCTGCAGGGGCTGCAGGATCTTCTTCTGCTTGATATACAGCAGGGACTGATACCAGTCGTTCCAGTAGGCCAGTGCGTTCAGCAGAGCCACGGTAGCGATACCGGGCTTCGCGATGGGGACCACGATCCGGAACAGGGTGCTGTACTCGCCGCTGCCGTCAATGGTAGCCGCTTCGATCAGGTCCATAGGCACGGAGCTCTGGAAGAAGGTCCGCATGATGATAATGTTGAAGGGGTTCACCAGCAGAGGCACGATCAGCGCCCAGTAGGTCTCGCTGAGGCCCAGGATCTGGGAAACCATAATATAGGTGGGGACCAGGCCGCCGCCGAACATCATGGTAAAGAAGCTGAAGAACGTAAAGAACGTGCGGTGCTTGAAATCGGGCCGATACAGCGCATAGGAGTACATGGCGCACATCAGGGTGCTGAGCACGGTGCCGATGATGGTGACGATAAAGCTGTTCAGATAGGACCGCCAGATCTGGGGAACCTTGTTGAACGCGTACTTGTAGGCCTCCACGCTCCACTCGGCGGGCCAGAAGGCGTAGCCGTTCTGACGAATGGCGCTCTCAGAGGTGAAGGAAATGATGATAACGAACAGGAAGGGAATGATGCAGCACAGGCAGAACAGGCCGATGACCACATGGATGATGGTCTCGGTACCCATGCTGACGGAATTCAGCCGGTTGGCGTTGTGCTTCTTGTTCTGTGCAGTCGTTGTTTTCTTTTCGCTCATATCTTATGTACCCCCCTTAGAACAAGCTGCTGTCCCGGTCGACCTTACGCGTAATGCTGTTGGCCGTCATGATGCATATGAAGCCCAGGACGTTCTGCAGGAGTCCGGCAGCCGACGACAGAGCCGGTTTGCCGATCTTGATAAAGACACGGTACACATAGGTATCAATGACCTGAGTCACGTTGTACAGTGCGCCGTTGTCCATAGGCACATTGTAGAACAGACCGAAGTCGGCGTTGAATATCTTACCAACGTTCATGATGAACAGGATGGTGATCATGGTGCGCAGATGGGGCAGCGTCACGTAAACGACCTGCTGCCACTTGCTGGCGCCGTCAATGGCGGCGGCCTCATACTGGGTGGTGTCGATACCAGTAATGGCAGCCAGGTACAGCACCGTGGAGTAACCTATGTTTTTCCATAGATTCGCGCCCACCAGAATGTAGGGCCAATAAGAGGGGGTGGTGTAATAGGAAACAGGAACCTCCCCTGCCGCCTTCTGGGCAGCGGGAAGCATACCATAGGTTCCGTCGATAAATGCGTTGAGGAAGTAGCTGACCACGACCCAGGACAGGAAATACGGGAAGAACATCAGCGTCTGATAGGTCTTTGCCATGAACTTATTGGTGATCTCGTTCATCATCACAGCGAAAGCCACGGCAATCACCAGGCCCAGAACAATAAATACAATGTTATAAACCAGAGTGTTCCGGAACATGATAATGGCGTCTTTCGTTTTGAACATGAACTTGAAGTTGTCAAAACCACACCAGTCACTGTGGATCAGGTTGTTGATGAAGGTGGGATTCTTGCCCCAGACCTTGTAGTTCTTAAACGCCAGCACGATACCGAACATCGGTATGTAGCGAATGAGTAACAGCCAGATCGCGCCGGGTGCCACCATGGAAAGAAGTGCGATGGTCTTCTTCCGCTTGGCGAAGGCCCCGGAGTTCACTGTGCGGGGTTGGGTCGCTGCTGTGTTTTTACTTGCCATTCTGTCTTCCGCCCGTCCTTTCGGATCCCTATTCAAATTGACCAATTTGGCGGTCCATCTGAATATCTTTTGGATATATTTTACCTAGGTCTTCCGTCATAGTCACGGCACAGAATTGCCTTTTCTTGCATTTGCTTGTTCGTTTTACCAAAGAGAGTCAATCCGCCTGGTATGAATTGACTTTCCCAATCCCCGGTGATATACTACTCGCAAATCGGATTTGGCAAAGTCGCGCGCGACTTTTATAGAAGGGGTATGCTTATATGATAGCCCAAAAACGCCAGAAAGTAAAGTACTTTCTTCACACTCATTTTACATCTCCCGAGTTTACTTCCCGTGACGTGTTCAAAATGATGTACCCGATCATCCTGGACAGTCTGTCGATCATGTTCATCAATATGCTGATTGTGGCCCTGATCAGCTCCTCCGGCGAGGAAGCCGTGGCAGCAGTGAATTTGGTAAATCCGCTGTCCACCCTGATCGTGTGCCTGCTCAACGGCATCGCCGCCGGCGGCACCGTCACCGTGACCCAGTGCTACGGTGCCGGGGACATGGAAAAGACCCGCCAGGCCGCAGGCCAGATCCTCTGGCTCATAATTCTGTTGGGCTCCGCCATGAGTCTTTTGCTGGTTCTCTTCCCACGGCAGATTCTGACCCTGCTGTACCCCACCGCGGAGGAGGCCGTTCTGGCCAAGGCCGTCCACTATATGTCCGTTGGCAGCATTTCCCTGATCATCTTCACCGTCTATACCGGCATTTTCTGTATCCTCCGGGGCCTGGGCGAGGCTCAGAAGTGTCTTTGGCTTACCATTATTATTAATGTGGCCTATCTGCTGTTCAGCGTTCTGTTCATCAACGTGTTGAAAATGGACATCCAGGGCAGCGCCCTGGCTTTGGTTTTGGCCCGTTCCCTGGGTAGCCTCTCCGCCCTGGTCCTGTTTTTCCTGCCCAAGGACATTGCCATCCGGCTGGACCTTCGGTCTATTTTCTCCTTCCGCAAGGACATCATGCACTCCATCATGCGAGTCAGCGTGCCCTTCGGCCTGGAGCAGATCTTCCTGTACGGCGGCAACGTCGTGGTCAGCATGATCTTGGTGCCCCTGGGCACCAACGCCGTGGCCACCAACGCCATTGCCTCTTCCCTATTGAACGTTGTCACCGCCGCGGGCATGGCCGGCGGCAACCTGGGCGTTACCATCGTCGGCCGCTGCATCGGCGCCGGGGATAAAGAGTGGGCCTACCGCTACGGCTGGGAGATGAACCTGCTGGCCCTGATCCTGGTGCTCCTGGCCAGCGCCCTGTTCTATCCCCTGTATCCCCTGATGCTCCGGTATCTCTTCCACGCCAGCGAGACCACCTCCGCCGCGGCCATTCGGATGCTGTGGCAGGTCCTCCTGCCCATGTTCCTGTTCTGGCCCATTTCCAACACCATGCCCTATATCCTCCGGGCCGCCAGCGACACGGTGTTTCCCTCCGTGCTGTCCGCCCTGACCATGTGGGGCATCCGCATCGGCCTGGGTTATCTGCTGGCCTTCCCCCTGAACATGGGCCTGAACGGCCTCTGGATCACCATGTGGGCGGAGTGGGTCGTCCGCACCGCCGCCCTGCTGCCCCGGTTCCTGCGGAAGCATTGGCTGGACAAGGCCAATGTCAAGCCCACCGAGGCCTGATTCGCGTATAAAAGATCCCAGACGCCCATCGGCGTCTGGGATCCTTTATATTTTATATAGAATAACTTTCCAGGTCCTCCGGCACCAGTACCCTGCCCGGGAAGCTCTCCTTGGCCTCCGCCGTATAGGTCTCTTTCCGGTTTTTCAGGGTCTCGTCCTCGGTGTGATAGAGGAGTAGGGTCCGGACCCCCAGGTCCCGGGCCACCCGCCCGGCGTCCAGGGCCGTGCTGTGGTGCTTTTCATAGGGCCGGAACCGGTCCGCCATGCCGCTCAGGCAGAAGGCCTCGCTGAGGAGCCAGTCGCAGCCCGCCGCCATGTCCCGGCAGCTCTCCGAGAAGGGCTCGTCTCCCAGACAGCACAGGGTCTTGCCGTGCGGCAGCACCGCATAGAAGCCGAACTGCTTTTCCTTGGTGGAGTGAATGTCAAAGGCCGTCAGCTCCATGCCGCAGACCGAAAACCGCTGCCGGTCCTCCACCACGTGGATCTCGATGTCCTTCCCCCACCGCTTCATGAGCCGTCCCGGCACCGTCATGGTACAGAAGGTCTCCAGCATGGAGATCACCTTTTCGTGGCCGTAGATGTGAAACGCCCCGGAATAGGTCCCGTTTTCCATCATCTGGGAAATCTTCCGCACCATCCAGATAGCCCCAAGAATGTGGTCCGAATGGCCGTGGGTCAGATACATGGCCCGGATGTTTTCCGCCGGGATTTTGGCGTCCCGCAGCTGCCGGAGGATCCCATTTCCGCCTCCGGCGTCCACCAGCAGGGTTCCCTCCCCCGCCTCCAGGGTAAAGCAGGTGTTGTAGCAGTTCACCGCCATGGCGTTTCCCGTACCCAGCATGGTCAGCTTCGTTTCCATAAGATCATCTCCTTTTCCCCTAAAATACCATAAAAGATCCCGGCTGGCAAGTGCCGGCCGGGATCTGGCTTTTTACGGGACCTTGGGGAAGAGCTTTGCCTTCTGCAAAGCCGGGCGCAGGGCTGCATAGAATACGGAGGCGGCGATCACCGCCACCACGGCGTTGACCAGGGTGGTCACGGCACCGATCTTGGCCCAGGCCTTGGCGAACTCCTGAGGCACGCCCAGGATCCACATCTTATAGAAGTAACCCACCAGGGGATCTGCCAACACGTTGAAGGCCATGCCCGCAACGGAGGCCACCACGGTGCCCAGGGCGATCTTCTTTTTGTCCTGGGTCTTGGTGATGCCGAAGCACTTATGTGCCACCAGCCCCACGATGAGGCCGATGCACAGCTTTAACAGGAAGGTCTTGGGTGCGCTGGTCACATAGCCCGTGGTCAGGTCCGCAATGGTCATGCCCACGGCACCGGCCATGCCGCCCCACAGGCCGCCCAGAAGAAGGGCTCCCAGCACGCAGAACACGTTGCCCAGATGGAAGGCCGTCTTCTCGGTGCCAACGGGAATGTCGATCTTAAAGAAGGAAAAGCCGATATAACACAGGGCCGCGAACATGGCCGCATAGGCCAGATTCCGGGCGTCGGTCTTTTCCGCCGGTCCTTTGCCATTGAGCCTTCTGGCTCCCAGAACAGCCGCCACGATACCCAATAGTGTCAGGATCAGAAACAGGGCGAAGGGCACCTTTGCCGAGGTGGCCGCGTCCTCCGCCACAGCCGCGGCTCTGGTCCACAGGCTGCCCGCCACGCCGGCCGCCGCCAGCACCAGGCCCGCGATCATGCCCATGGGATCTCTCTTTTTCATTTCTTACCGCCTCCGGTTTTTGATATGCCGTTATTATACCAGCATTTGGCTCTACGGAAAGTACCAATTTCCTTTCTTTTTATAAGGCCAGATTCTCCCGTCCCCGCCGATGTCCGCTCCCTCGCTCCGTGCAAAGTGCCCAAAGTTTCCCGTTTTTCCCTTTCCTTTTTGGCCCCGGCCCCGCTTGACAGCCTCCCGTCTCATATGATATTATAAGCGAAATGCAATTCGGCAGAATTTGACAAAGGAGGCGGAACCATGGGTTACAAAATGCAGTTTGACCGAGTTTACGGCAGCGGTGTTTTTCTTCCCCGAACCTTAGAGATTACGGATCCCGGTGTTTCCTCTTCGGCGACTCTTTCCTCCGGACCCAGTGTTTCTTCTTTTTCCAATTGTTTTGTTCTTCCCGGTTTTGCGGATGTGCATGTACATTTCCGTGAGCCGGGATTTTCTTATAAGGAGACCATTGGTTCCGGCTCCCGGGCTGCCGCCCGGGGCGGCTATACCGACGTGTGCACCATGCCAAACCTGGACCCGGTGCCGGACAGCCTGCCCCATCTTCGGCCCCAACTGGAGGCCATCGAAAAAGACGCCGTGATCCGGGTCCACCCCTACGGCGCCGTCACCGTAGGCGAGCAGGGAAAAGAGCTTTCGGACCTGGAAGCCTTGGCCCCCCATGTGGTGGCCTTCTCCGATGACGGCAAGGGCATCCAGGACCCCTCCATGATGGAGCGGGCCATGGTCCGGGCCAAGCAGCTGCACAAGGTCATCGCCGCCCACTGCGAGGACAATTCCCTGCTCCGCGGCGGCTACATCCACGACGGGGATTATGCGAAAGCCCACGGCCACAGGGGGATCTGCTCCGAAAGCGAGTGGGGCCCCATCGCCCGGGACCTGGATCTGGCGGCCAAGACCGGCTGCGCCTACCACGTGTGCCACGTTTCCACCAAGGAGAGCGTGGAACTGATCCGCCAGGCCAAGGCCACCGGCGTGGACGTGACCTGTGAGACCGGACCCCACTACCTGCTTCTATCCGACCGGGACCTGCAGGAAGACGGCCGGTTCAAGATGAATCCCCCCCTCCGGGGCGAGGAGGACCGGGTGGCCCTGCTGGAAGGAATCCTGGACGGCACCATTGATATGATTGCCACGGACCACGCTCCCCACAGCACAGAGGAAAAAGCAAAGGGCCTTTCCGGCAGCCTCATGGGCGTGGTAGGCCTGGAGACCGCCTTCCCGGTGCTCTATTCCGGTCTGGTCCTTCCCGGGATCCTGACCCTTCCCCGGCTCATCGCCCTCATGTCCGACAATCCCCGGCGGCGCTTCGGTCTGCCCCTGGGCGAGGATTACAGCGTCTGGGACCTGAGTGCGGACTATGAGATCGACCCCAACACATTTTTGACAAAAGGACGGGCCACCCCCTTTGCGGGCCGCCGCGTCTTTGGCAGGAACCGTATGACCATAGCAGGAGGAAAAATCGTATGGCAGGACAAATGAATCGAAAAATCGTATTGGAGGACGGAGCCGAGTACCTGGGTTACGGCTTCGGCGCCCAGGTGGAGCGGGTCTGTGAGATCGTGTTCAACACCTCCATGGCCGGCTACCAGGAGATCGTCTCCGACCCCAGCTACACCGACCAGATGGTGGTCATGACCTACCCCCTCATCGGCAACTACGGCATGGCCGACGAGGACTATGAGACCAAGGTCCCCACCATCGGCGGTCTTATCGTCCGGGAGTATAACGACACCCCCAGCAACTTCCGCTACACCAAGACCCTGTCCGAGGTTTTGGAGGAATACCGGATCCCCGGCATCTACGGGGTGGACACCCGGAAGCTGACCCGGTCCATCCGGGACATCGGCTGCCGGAAGGTCCTGATCTGCGACGCGGACACCCCCCACGACTGGGCCATGGAGGTCCTTCGGGGCACCGTCATGCCCCGGGACCAGGTCAGCCGGGTCAGCTGCAAAAAAAAGTGGTATTCCCGGACCCCGGACGCTCAGTTCTCCGTGGTAGCCGTGGACTGCGGCATCAAGCTGAACATCATCCGCTCCTTAAAAGAGCGGGGATGCAACGTCACCGTGGTCCCCTATAACACCTCCGCAGAGGAAATTGAGGGCATGAAGCCCGACGGCGTGTTCCTGTCCAACGGCCCCGGCGACCCCGAGGACGTGACCGAGGTGGTGGCCCTGGTGAAGGCCCTCCGAGGCCGGGTCCCCATGTTCGGCATCTGCCTGGGCCACCAGATCATCGGTCTGGCCTACGGTGCCAAGATCTTCAAGATGAAGTTCGGCCACCGGGGCGGCAACCACCCGGTGAAGAACCTGGAGACCGGCCGCATTGAGATCACCTCCCAGAACCACTCCTACGCCGTGGTGGAGGACAGCATTGCGGGCACCGGCCTCACTGCCACCCACATCAATCTCCTGGACCACACGGTAGAGGGCATGCGCTGTGAAAAGGACCGGGTTTTCTCCGTCCAGTACCACCCCGAAAGCGCTCCCGGCCCTCAGGACAGCGCCTACCTCTTCGACCAGTTCATCGCCCTCATGAAGGAGGCCAAAGAAAATGCCTAAGAGAAACGATTTGAAAAAGATCCTGGTCATCGGCTCCGGCCCCATCGTCATCGGCCAGGCCGCGGAATTTGACTATGCCGGCACCCAGGCCTGCCTGGCCCTTCGGGAGGAGGGCTATGAGGTGGTCCTGTGCAACTCCAACCCCGCCACCATCATGACCGACACCGCCATTGCAGACAAGGTCTACATGGAGCCCCTGACCCTGGAATACCTGTCCAAGATCCTGTGCTATGAGCGGCCCGACGCCATTCTCCCTGGCATCGGCGGCCAGACCGGCCTGAACCTGGCCATGGAGCTGGACCGTCAGGGCGTCCTGAAGGAGACCGGCGTAGAGCTTCTGGGCACCTCCGCCCAGTCCATTGCCGAAGCCGAGGACCGGGAGCTGTTCCGGGAGCTGTGCCAGCGCCTGGGAGAGCCCGTGCTCCCCAGCGAGATCGCCTCCACCATGGAAGAGGGCCTGAGGGCCGTTTCCGACATCGGCTATCCCGTGGTCCTGCGGCCCGCCTTTACCCTGGGCGGCACCGGCGGCGGCTTTGCGGATAACGAGGAGGAGTTCCGGGAGGTCATGACCAACGCTCTGCGGCTGTCCCCTGTCCACCAGGTCCTGGTGGAAAAGAGCATCAAGGGCTATAAAGAGATTGAGTATGAGGTCATGCGGGATGCGGCGGACACCGCCATCACCATCTGCAATATGGAGAACATCGACCCCGTTGGCATCCACACCGGCGATTCCATCGTGGTCTGCCCCAGTCAGACCCTGACCAATAAGGAATACCACATGCTCCGGGACGCCGCTCTGCGGATCATCCGGGCTCTGAAGATTGAGGGCGGCTGCAACGTCCAGTTTGCCCTGGACCCCCTGTCCTTCCGCTATTATGTCATTGAGGTGAATCCCCGGGTGTCCCGCTCCTCCGCCCTGGCCTCCAAGGCCTCCGGCTACCCCATCGCCCGGGTCTCCGCCAAGATCGCCGTGGGCATGCACCTGGACGAAATTGCCATTGCCAATACCCCCGCCTCTTTCGAGCCGGCCCTGGACTACGTGGTCACCAAAATGCCCCGGTTCCCCTTTGACAAATTCGACACCGCCAACAACCGCCTGGGCACCCAGATGAAGGCCACCGGCGAGGTCATGGCCATCGGCCGCACCATTGAAGAGAGCCTTCTGAAGGCCGCCCGGTCCCTGGAGATCGGCGTCTGCCACCTGTATATGCCCAAGTTCGACGGCTGGAACGCCGAGGACCTGCTGTCCTACATCCGGGAGGGCACCGACGACCGGATCTACGCCATCGCCCAGCTGATCCGCATGGGCATGGACCTGGGCCGGATCTGCTCCGTGACCAAGATCGACGAGTTGTACCTGGACAAGGTCAAGAACATCGTCCGCATGGAGGATGAGGTCCGCTCCGCCCCCTGGGACGAGGCCGTCCTCTACGCCGCCAAACGCATGGGCTTCTCCGACGCCTACATCGCCAAACTCTGGGGCTGCAAGGAAACGGAGGTTTTCGCCCTGCGGAAAAAACTCCGGATGTTCCCGGTGTATAAGATGATCGACACCTGCGCTTCGGAGTTCGACAGCTATATCCCCTATTTCTACTCTACCTATGAAGAGGAAAATGAGTCCGTGGTCTCCGACCGGAAGAAGATCGTGGTCCTGGGCTCCGGCCCCATCCGCATCGGCCAGGGCGTGGAGTTCGACTATTCCACGGTCCACGCCGTCATGACCATTCGGGAGGCAGGCTACGAGGCCATTATCATCAACAACAACCCCGAGACCGTGTCCACGGACTACACCACCTCCGACAAGCTCTATTTCGAGCCTCTCACCGTGGAGGACGTGATGAACATTCTGGAGCTGGAGCAGCCCGACGGCGTCATCGCCGCCCTGGGCGGCCAGACCGCCATCAACCTGGCCCAGCCTCTCATGGAGCGGGGCGTGAAGATCATCGGCACCGACTGCGACGCCATCGAACGGGCGGAGAACCGGGACGCCTTTGAAAAGGTCCTGGTCTCCCTGAACATTCCCCAGCCCACCGGCGAGGCCGTGACCTCCATCGAGCGGGGCGTGGCCGCCGCCGCCCGGATCGGCTATCCCGTGCTGGTTCGCCCCTCCTTCGTGCTGGGCGGCCGGGCCATGCAGATCGTCAATGACGAGGAGACCCTCCGCCACTACCTGAAAAACGCCGTGGAGATCGACGCCGACAAGCCGGTGCTGGTGGATAAATACATCCGGGGCAAGGAAGTGGAGGTGGACGCCATCTGCGACGGCACCGACGTGTTCGTCCCCGGCATCATGGAGCTGGTGGAGCGCACCGGTATCCACTCCGGCGACTCCATCTCCGTGTACCCCACCTTCTCCATCAGCCGGCAGGTGAAGGACACCATTCTGGAATACACCAAGGCCCTGGGTCTGGGCATCGGCATCATCGGCCTTTACAACATCCAGTTCATCGTGGACAAGTCCGACAAGGTCTATATCATCGAGGTCAACCCCCGTTCCTCCCGGACCGTGCCCTTCCTGTCCAAGTCCACAGGCTATAGCCTGGCGGACATTGCCACCCGGGTCATTCTGGGCCACAGCCTGAAAGAGCAGGGCTTTGTGAACTATCCCCCGGAGAAAAAGCGCTGGTACGTGAAGGTCCCCGCCTTCTCCTTCTCCAAGCTCCGGGGTCTGGACGCCTACCTGTCCCCCGAAATGAAATCCACCGGCGAGGCCATCGGCTATGACGACCGGCTGACCCGGGCCCTGTACAAGGCCCTCCAGGCCTCCGGCATGAAGGTGGCCAACCACGGCACCGTGTTCTTCACCGTGGCCGACCAGGACAAGGAGGAAATGCTCCCCCTGGCCCGCCGGTTCTACAACATGGGCTTCAATATCCAGGCCACCACCGGCACCGCCGCCTTCCTGAAGCAGAACGGCATCCGCACCCACTGCGTGGGCAAGATCAGCCAGGGCAGCGAGGAGATCCTGGACGCCATGCGGGCCGGCTTCGTGACCTACGTCATCAATACCCAGGGCCCCGGCAACATGAACGTGGTCACCGACGGCCGGATCATGCGCCAGGTGGCCGTGGAGAACAACATCACCATGTTCACCTCCCTGGATACGGTCCGGGTCCTGCTGGACGTACTGGAGGAGACCTCCATCTGCGTCTCCACCATCGATAAGTAAGGAGTGGCCATGAAACAAGGTATCTTTACTCTGGCGGAAAACGTCCCTCTGACCTCCGCCGTGTACCGGATGGTCCTGGAAGGGGACACCTCCGCCATCACCGCCCCGGGCCAGTTTGTGAATGTCTCCATTCCCGGCCTATTCCTCCGGCGGCCCATTTCCGTCTGCGGCTGGTCGGAAAATCGCCTGACTCTGATCTATAAGACCGTAGGCAAGGGCACGGACCGGCTCTCGGCCATGGCCCCCGGCGAAAAACTGGACCTTCTGACCGGCCTCGGCAACGGCTATGACCTTACCAAAAGCGGCGGCGCTCCCCTGCTCGTCGGCGGCGGTGTCGGCGTGCCGCCCCTCTACGGTCTGGCCAAGGCCCTTTTGTCTCAGGGAAAGTCCGTGGACGTGGTCCTGGGCTTCAACACCGCCTCGGAGATTTTCTATGTCTCCGAGTTCGAGGCCCTGGGGGCCCAGGTCCACATCGCCACCGCCGACGGCTCTGTGGGAACCCGCGGCTTCGTCACCGACGTGATGGGAAGCCTTCCCTACTCCTACTTTTACGCCTGCGGTCCTCTGCCCATGTTCCGGGCCATGGAGCGTGTGGCCCGGACCTCCGGCCAGTACAGCTTTGAAGAGCGCATGGGCTGCGGCTTCGGCGCCTGCGTGGGCTGCACCATGGAAACGGCCCTGGGTCCCCGCCGGGTCTGCAAAGACGGGCCCGTGTTTGAACGGGAGGTCATCCTATGGTAAATACGAAAGTCACTCTCTGCGGCATTCCCCTGGACAACCCGGTCATGGCCGCCAGCGGCACCTTCGGCTTTGGCGCCGAGTTCGCCGCCCTTTACGACATCAACTGCCTGGGCTCCTTCTCCTTTAAGGGCACCACCCTGTCCCCCCGCTTCGGCAACCCCACCCCCCGGATCGCCGAGTGCACCTCCGGCATGATAAACGCCGTGGGCCTCCAGAATCCCGGAGTGGACGCCGTGATCTCCACGGAGCTGCCCAAGCTCAAAACCTACTTTCATAAGCCCGTCATGGCGAACGTCAGCGGTTTTTCCCTGGAGGAGTACGCCGAGACCTGCCGCCGCCTGGACTCCCAGGATCAAATCGGCTGGTTCGAGGTCAACGTCAGCTGCCCCAACGTCCACGGCGGCGGTATGAGCTTTGGCACGGATCCCGCCGCGGCGGCCTCCGTCACCCGGGCCGTAAAGGCCGTCACCACCAAGCCGGTTTTTGTAAAGCTGAGCCCCAACGTCACGGACATCGTGTCCATCGCCAAGGCCTGCGAGGACGCCGGTGCCGATGGCATCAGTCTCATCAACACCATGCTGGGCATGCGCATCGATCTCAAAACCCGCAAGCCTGTTGTCGCCAATAAAATGGGCGGCTTCTCCGGCCCCGCCATCTTTCCGGTGGCCCTGCGGATGGTCTACCAGGTGTCGGCGGCGGTGAAGGTCCCCGTCATCGGCATGGGCGGCGTCAGCTCCGCTTCGGACGTGATCGAAATGATGTTGGCCGGTGCCACCGCCGTCCAAGTGGGGGCCTACAACCTGGTAGAGCCCTATGCCTGCCGGAACATCATCCGGGATCTGCCGGAGGCCATGGAAAAATACAACATTCAAAATCTTTCAGAAATTATTGGAGGTGCCCACTGATGGGAAAAGATGTAATCGTAGCCCTTGATTTTGCGGGGAGCCAGGAGGTTTTCTCCTTCTTGGACCGGTTCACCGAGGAGAAACCCTTTGTGAAGATCGGTATGGAGCTGTACTATGCCGAGGGCCCGGCCATCGTCCGGGAGATCAAGCGCCGGGGCCATAAGATCTTCCTGGATCTGAAGCTCCATGACATTCCCAACACCGTGAAAAAGGCCATGGCCGTCCTTTCCCGGTTGGATGTGGACATGGTGAATCTCCACGCCGCCGGTACCAAGGCTATGATGGAGGCCGCTCTGGAGGGCCTGACCCGGCCCGACGGCAGCCGTCCCCTGCTCATCGCCGTGACCCAGCTCACCTCCACCAGCGAGGAGCGGATGCACGAGGAGCTGCTGATCTCCGAGACCCTGCCCAAGACCGTGATCCACTATGCGGACCTGGCACGTCAGGCGGGCCTGGACGGCGTGGTCTGCTCCCCCCTGGAGTCCCCGGTGGTCCATGAAGCCTGCGGCCGGGACTTCGTCACCGTGACCCCCGGCGTCCGCTTCGCCGACGGCGATGTAGGCGACCAGGTCCGGGTCACCACCCCCGCCAAGGCCAAGGAACTGGGCTCCGACTATATCGTGGTGGGCCGTCCCATCACCCAGGCCGCCGATCCCGTAGCCGCCTACCGCCGCTGCCTGGCGGAATTCAAAGATTGAGAGGTAACATCATGCTTCAGGAACTGTCTTCTAAAATCTCCAAGGATCTTCTGAAGATCCACGCCGTATTCTTCCGCCCGGACGAGCCCTTCACCTGGGCCTCCGGCATTAAGAGCCCCGTGTACTGCGACAACCGCCTGACCCTGTCGGATCCCGAGGTCCGCACCGACGTGGAAACCGGCCTCAAGGCCCTGATCGAAACCTACTATCCCGACGTTGAGGTCCTCATGGGCACCTCCACCGCCGGCATCGCCCACGCCGCCATCACCGCCCAGCTCATGGGCCTGCCCATGGGCTACGTCCGCTCCGGTGCCAAGGACCACGGCCGGAAGAACCAGATTGAGGGCAAACTGCTGCCCGGCCAGAAGGTCGTGGTGGTGGAAGACCTGATCTCCACCGCCGGCAGCTGCCTGGAGGTGGTGAACGTCCTCCGGGAAGCCGGCGCAGAAGTTCTGGGCATCGTCAGCATCTTCACCTACGGCATGCAGAAGGGCCTGGACCGGATGGCGGACGCCAATGTGGTGAACCACAGCCTGACCAATTTCGACGTCACCGCCGCCGAGGCCGCCAAGGAGGGCTACATCCGGGATACCGACGTGCCCCGGCTCCTGGCCTTCCGGGATAACCCCTCCGACGAGAGCTGGATCGGAGGCCGGGCATGACCAATAAGCTGGGCGTGTCCAGCGTCATCAGCATTCTGGACCTGAGCGTGGAGGAGCTGGATGAGCTCATTGCCACCGCCTCCGACATCATCGCCCACCCCGCCGCCTACGCCGATAAATGCCGGGGCAAGAAACTGGCCACCCTGTTCTTTGAGCCCTCCACCCGGACCCGGCTCAGCTTCGAGGCCGCCATGTATGAACTGGGCGGCAATGTCATCGGCTTTTCCGAGGCCCAGAGCAGCTCTGCCTCCAAGGGCGAGAGCGTAGCCGACACCGCCAAGGTCATTTCCTGCTACGCCGACATCATCGCCATGCGCCACCCCAAGGAGGGCGCTCCCCTGGTGGCGGCCATGAACGCCTCCATCCCCGTTATCAACGCCGGAGACGGCGGCCATAACCACCCCACCCAGACCCTGGCGGACCTTCTGACCATCCGCCGGGAAAAGGGGCGGCTCCACGACCTGACCATCGGCTTCTGCGGCGACCTGAAATTCGGCCGCACGGTCCATTCCCTGATCCAGGCTATGAGCCGCTACTCCGGCATCCGCTTTGTCCTGATCTCCCCGGAGGAGCTGCGGCTGCCCAGCTACGTCAAGCAGGAGGTCCTGGACGCCCAGGGCATCCCCTATGTGGAGACCACGGACCTGGAGGGCGCCATGCCGGACCTGGACATTCTCTACATGACCCGGGTCCAGAAGGAGCGGTTCTTCAATGAGGAGGATTACCTCCGCCTGAAGGACAGCTACATCCTGACCCCGGACAAGTTGACAAGCGCCAAGCGAGACCTGTCCATTCTCCATCCCCTGCCCCGGGTCAACGAAATTTCCGTGGCCATTGACGACGATCCCCGGGCCTGCTACTTCAAGCAGGTCCTGAACGGCAAATACATGCGCATGGCCCTGATCCTGAAGCTTCTGGAGGTGCGGTAAATGAACATTGATTCCATTCAGAACGGCATCGTCATCGACCATATCACCGCCGGTCTCGGCATGACCATCTACCGTCTTTTGAAGCTGGACGAGCTGAACTGCTCCGTGGCCCTCATCAAGAACGCCTCCAGCGGCAAGATGGGCAAGAAGGACATCATCAAGATCGACTCGGATTTCCAGGTGGACATGGACGTTCTTGGCTATGTGGACCCCGGCGTCACCGTGGACGTGATCCGGGGCGGCAAACTGACGGAAAAGCGGAACCTGGAGCTGCCCGAGACCCTCACCGGCGTCATCACCTGCAAGAATCCCCGGTGCATCTCCTCCACGGAGCAGGAGCTGCCCCAGGTCTTCAAGCTGACAGACCGGAAGAACCGGACCTACCGCTGCCTCTACTGCGAGACCAAGGCAAAATAAGACCTTCCCGGCCGCGCAAAAAAACAGGACCAGTTTCAACTGGTCCTGTTTTTTATTTCATGGTCTCGCTGCTGCTCAGCACCGCGGCGCAGTAGAGAAACAGCACATCCTGGCCGTGGAAGTCCAGGAAGCTCCCCAGCACCGCCGGGGACACATACCGAATGTCCACCAGGGTGATTTTGCTGTATCCCTCCGCCAAAAGAGGCGCCAGGCTGCTGCCGAAGGAATCCCGGAACAATATGAGCTCCCGGTCCGGATCTCCCGCCGGATTCTCGATGGTGAGCAGGGACTTGGATCCCCCCAGAAACAGCTCATAGGGGTCCCGTCCCTGGCAGGCCGCTAAGTCATACACGGGGATCTCTTTCCCCGTCTCATAATCATAGACCCTGCAGCCCTCCAGCGCATCGCTGGTCAGATAGCTCAGCCGCTCCCCCGCCGCAGGCAGGGCCAGTTGTCCGTAGTACACCCCCCGAAATTCCTCGGTGCCGGTCTGTTCCGTGTACTGCCCCGTAAGGCTCACACCCATCTCCCCGGCCAGATACCGGGCCGCCGGCACCAGTCGTTCCTGCCGCCAGTGGATGTCGGTTTTGTAGTAATCCTCAATTTCCAGCTGAGAAAACAGGTCGATATATTGGGCGTAATCCATGCTTTTCCGGATCCGCTCCGTCAACTTCTCATAGTCCATCGTGAGATGGCCCGAGGCCTCCCCCAGGAAATAGTTCTTGTCCGGGATCACGGACACATAGACCCGGGACCCGGTGTTCTTCAGATAGGTGTCGTAAAGATAGCGGAACCGCCCGACAGCATAGTCCAAAGAATTCTCATCCAAGGGATACTCCGCCTGGACCTCATAGCCCCCATAGCGGTACAGGCCGTGGCTGTCCTTCTGGCCCAGACCGTAGAGGCTCACGGCGGCCTTTCCCGCCCGGAAAGCGTCCCGCATCGGGAACTGATCCTGGGAATAGGTCTCAAACTCCGTCATAAACCGGCCGGACCACAGGCTCTCAACCGTGGGCTTGGGAAAGGCCGTGAGGCTCCGCCGCTCGCTGGCGGATTCCGCCCTGTCGGGCTTACACCAGGCGAAGAGGGCCAATGCCGCCAACACCAGGGCGGGCAGCAGGGCCCACAGGCGCCGTAATTTTTCTTTCATCTCCCCGCCCCCTTAAAACCGAAAATATAGAAAGGGGTTGTAGGACCCGTCCACAAGATAGGCCGTGCATACCAGCAGCAGGGCCGTCAGCACCATAGGCGCCAATACCTTCCATGTCACCGCCCCGGCCCGGGTCTTTCTGACCCGCTCCATGAGGGTTTTGGGCAGGGGCGTGGCCCCCAGGATCCCCAGGACCAGCACCCCGGCATAGCTCCTGAGATAATACAGGCTCTCCGCCGTGACCCCGGGCAGGTTCCCCAGGCCCAGCATGGCCCTCATGGCGGCAAAGCCCTCCCGGACCCCCTCGGCGTTGAACAGCACAAAGCCCAGGATCACAAAGAGCATGACGTAGATATGGTTCAGGACCCGGCATTGGGCCAGGCCCTTGCCCCACAGGCACTTCTCCCCCAGGAGCAGCAGCCCGTAGCCCAGGCCCCACAGCACAAAGTTCCAGGCCGCCCCGTGCCACAGCCCCGTGGCCAGCCATACGATCAGGATATTCCGGACCCATTTCCATTTCTCCACCCGGTTTCCCCCCAGGGGAATGTAGAGATAGTCCCGGAACCAGCCCCCAAGGGTCATGTGCCACCGACGCCAGAATTCCGTAACGCTGCCGGAAAGATAGGGGTAGTTGAAGTTCTCCGGGAAGGTAAATCCGAAGATCCGGCCCAGGCCGATGGCCATGTCGCTGTACCCGGAAAAGTCGAAATAAATCTGCAGAGTAAAGGCAATGGCATAGACCCAATAGAACAGCACGGATTTTTCCCCGGAATTCTGGAAGACCGTCACCAGCTCCCCCAGCGAATTGGCCAAAATGACCTTTTTGGATAATCCCACCAGGAACCGCCGGGTTCCCTCCGCCGCCCCCTCCGGACTGTGCCGCCGGTCCTTTAGTTCCGCTGCAATATCCCGGTATCGGACGATGGGTCCGGCAATGAGCTGGGGGAACATGGCGATGTAGGCCCCCAGATCCACAATATTCCGCTGGGCCGGCACGGTCCCCCGGTACACGTCGATCTCATAGCTAAGGATCTGAAAGGTGTAGAAGCTGATGCCTACGGGCAAGGCAATCTTCAACGCCGGCACAGAAAGGCCCGTGACCGCATGAAAGCTCTCCAGGAAAAACCCGGCATACTTGAAATAGGCCAGCAGTCCCAGGCACACCAGGCAGGAGGCACCTAACAGCAGTTTTTTCTTTCGCGCCTCCGCCGATCCTTCCATCATCCGGCCAAAGACATAGCCCTGGACAATGGTAAACACCATCAGGATCAGATATTTGGGCTCCCCCCAGCCGTAAAACACCAGGCTGCTGAGGAGCAGCACGGCATTTTTCAGCTTTCGAGGCACCAGAAAGTACAAAAGAACGGTGACGGGCAGAAAATAGTAAAGAAAGGAAATACTGGAAAACAGCATGGCCCCTTACTGAATGCCCTCGTCATAGAGGACATTGGCCCCGCTGTAGGTCTCCGCCAGGGTGTCCCGGAATGTGTTCACCAGGTCCTCGGCGCCGAAAAGGGACACCAGATAATTCTCCACGGACAGGACCACCACCTTATCGGGGAAGCCGCACATCCAACGCCGGGCCTGGATATTGTCCCGCAGAGCCTGGCCCAGAGCCGCCAGATCCTCCCCATCCTTCACGTGATAGGCGCCGCCGGTGAAGGTGTTGGCGTTGAGCATATGAGTCAGAGAGGCCGCGTCCAGGAGCTTGTCCGCGGAAGCCGCCGGGAAGCCCAACTCCCGATCCAACTCATCGGCATTGTCCACAGAGAAGCTACCGGGGGTCCCGTCCTTCACGTCGCTGCCGCCTATCTGCCCGCCGATGGCGGAGAACTTCTGATCCTCGGGGATCTTGTCCCAAACGGCGGTGAGCAGGGTCACGGCGTCGGGGATCCGGGACCCCGCGGTGGTGCCGCTTTCATTCGTTTTGGCGCAGGCTCCCAGGCTCAGTGCCAGAGTCAAGGCCAACAGTATTGCAAAAAAACGTTTCATAATTTTACCTCCGTACATGGTTTTCTTCGGTTTTTTGTGCCGTTTGCTGTCGAATTTTTCAAATGTTCATAAACAGAACAAGACGCGGCACGGCTTTCGCCGCACCGTGTCTGAGATTTTTCTTTCTTTTTCGGCAGAATCCCCGGGCTTTCCCCGGAATTCCGCCGGATTTTCGTTGCACGTTTTCTGTCTATGTTTTCGCCAAGATCGGCTTGCATTCTTCAAAATTCGGACAGTCGTCATCTGCGGATGCGCCGCCTGCACCTTTCGCCCTGCCCTGTCCGAAGCAGGGTTCCCTTCCCGCAGACTCTCTTCCGGCGGCACTTGTATTATATGTCTTTTTTCTTCGTTTGTCACCCCCATACTTGTAAAGATTCGGTAAATTTCCTGTATGAGAATAGATCATTTTCCCCGGGGAATACTGCCCCTGGGTGATAAGCATGAAAAACAGCGGAGATATTCTCAATTTCATCATTGATACCACGCAGATGGGCCAATCCGGCATCAAAAGCGTCCTGGACCGTCCCATGAATCCCGCCTTATATCAGGAGCTGGTGTCGCAGATGCAGGAATACGCGCAGATCGAGTCGGGCGCCCGCCGCCTGCTCCAGGATCGAAAGCTCCCGGCCAAAAAAGGCAGCACCTCCCCCATTCCCGGCGCCAAGCTCATGGCCCGGGCCCGGCTGGCCACGGGCAACGCCAATTCCAAGATCGCCGGCATGATGATCCAGGGCAATACCCGTGGCATGATCCTGGGTCTGCGGAACATGCACCAGTACTCCGGCGCCGACCCCGACGTCTGCACCCTGTCCCAGCGGCTTTTGGACACGGAAACCGCAAATATCCGCCAAATGAAGCCGTATTTGTAGGCCGGGTGCACACATGCGGGCACCTTTTCATATCCTATCCAAGGGGCCGCTCCCGCGGCCTTCTTTTTTTGCGGGTTCTTGGGCCCGCTCATGATCTTTCCTTGAAAGGAGGCTTTTTATGCCCGCCACCAGTCTGCTTCAGGTTTTCGCCTATACCTCCCGGGCCGGCATTCCCGTGCCCCAGGTCAGCGTCACCGTGACGGATCCCCAGGGCCGGCTTCTGGCCATCCGTCAGACCAATTCCAGCGGCCTCATTGAGCCCATTCCCATCTCCGTACCGGAAAAGTCCGAGAGCCTGGACGCCGCGTTTCAGGGTCAGCCCTTTACCTCTGTGTCGATTTTTGCAAGGCACCCTGGCTACCGCCAGATCGACGTGCAGAACGCCCAGGTCTTCCCCGGCGTCGTCACGGTCCAGAACCTGGAAATGATCCCCTTGAGCCAGCTTCCGGGCCAATTCGACGCCGCGGAGGAATTTGACATTCCTCCGCAGAATTTGTAGAAGGAGGCGATATTTTTTGATCACCGTCACCCCGTATGTGCCAAGAAACATCACCGTTCACCTGGGTTCGCCTTCTTCCGACGCCCGGAACGTCACCGTCAGCTTTCCCGACTATGTGAAGAACGTGGCCTCCAGCGAGATCTATCCCACCTGGGACGAAAGCGCCCTCCGGGCCAATATTCTGGCCATTACCTCCTTCGCTCTGAACCGGGTCTATACGGAGTTTTACCGCAGCCGAGGGTACCCATTCGACATTACCTCCTCCACGGCCTATGACCAAGCCTTTGTAAACGGCCGGAATTTCTTCCGGAATGTGGACACCCTGGTGGATGAGCTGTTTGACGATTACATACGGCGGCAGAACTTCGTGGAGCCTCTGGCCGCCAAATTCTGCAACGGCACCACCGTCACCTGCGAGGGCCTCAGCCAATGGGGCTCCCAGAATCTGGCCACCCAGGGCTATAATTTCTTTGACATTCTGCGGTATTATTACGGGAATAACATCGAATTGGTGCAGAATGCCCCGATCCGAGGCATTACAAATTCCTATCCCGGCCAGCCCCTCCGGGTGAGCAGCTCAGGGCCCTATGTGGTGGTTTTGCAGACGGAGCTGAACCGGATCGCCCAGAATTACCCTGCCATTCCCAAGGTCAACCCGGTAGACGGCATCTTCGGTTCCCGGACCGAGGCCTCCGTCCGCCGGTTCCAGGAAATCTTTGATCTGACCCCCGACGGCATCGTGGGCCCCGCCACCTGGTATGAGCTGGTGCGACTGTTTGTGGGGGTCAATTCTCTGGCAGAGCTCCGGTCCCAGGGCCAGCAGTTCTACGGCGTATCCTGGGAATACCCCCAGGCTTTGCGCCGGGGGGCAACCGGCGACAAGGTTCGGCACCTGCAATACATGCTGGCTGTGCTGTCGGAGTTCATTTCTTCCATTCCCCCCGTGGAGGTGGACGGCAACTTCGGCCCCGCCACGGAGGCCGCCGTTTTGGCCGCCCAGCGCTATCTGGGCCTGACCCTGGACGGCATCGTGGGAGAGCAAACCTGGGACGGGATCTATGATCAGTTTGCGGGGATCGAGGGTCAGGTCTTCGACGACGCGGAGCTGTTCCCCTTCCATCGGAACGCTGCGGGCCAGACCGCAGCCGCCGGCGGCACCAGGAGCCGGGGTTCGGCACCCACCGGCCAGGGCTACGCCGCCTCCACCCGGCTGACCCAATTCCCGGGCTTTGATCTTGGCGCCGGGATGCAGGACCCTGTCCGAAAGGAGAATTGATATGATCCAAAGCGAAAACTATATAGGTTGTCCTATCCGGAGTCTTCAGACCATGCTTCGGGTCGTCGGCCAGGGCAAGCCCGGCTTTCCTACCCTGGTCCCCGACGGCATTTACGGTAAGAACACCGAGTCCGCCGTCCGACAATTTCAAAAGGACAATCAACTTCCCATCACGGGCATTGTCGATAACACAACCTGGGATCTGTTGGTCGTTGAATACGAGCTGGCCCTCATTGACCAACACCCGGCGGAGCCCCTGCGGATCGTTTTGCAGCCGGGACAGGTGATCCGGGCCGGAGAATGGAATTATCACATGTTTCTGATCCAGTCGATTTTGGCCGCTTTGGCTCGGATCCACAGGGATTTTCCCGACGTTCCCGTCTCCGGCGTGCTGGACCCCCAGACCGGCAAAAGCATTTCCCACTTTCAGTCCCTCAGCGGTCTTCCCGTTACGGGAGAGGTGGATAAAAAGACCTGGCAGTACCTGGCGGGCCACTATGCCCACATGGCGGGAGACGGCACCGGCTGGGGCGAGAAAAAATAAGGGTCTTCCGCCGCCGTGTCCCTCCGGCAAAAGCGCAGAGCGAAACCCTTTCCTTCCGTCAAATACGCGGCAGAGAGTCCCCCTCTTAGTCCTGTCAAAAACATAACCACCGGCCGGGCCGGTGGTTATGTTTCTGCAAAAAAGGGCCGGAGCACCCTCCGGCCCGGACAACGCCCGCAGCATATGGCTGCGGGCGGTTGCACATATATGTTGAAATCTGGCGAGCAACCGGACGCCGTCGGGTCATCCGCGAAATCCTCCGCAGCATCAGCGTCCCGCTCCGCAATACATTCGACGATTTACGCAGCATTTTTTGCCCGGCTCTGCGCTCTGCCGGATCCACATTTCATGGCTTTCGCCCTCCTTTCTCTTTGGGATCTGTGTCCCTCGTTGTGCCCTTATTATACCATGAGCAAATTTGCAATGGTGAACGAAATATGACGAATGTAAAAATAAACCAAGAACCGGGGCCGCCAAGGCGGCACCCGGTCTTTGCTCAATATTCCCGGCAGATCAGATCCTCCATGGTCTCCCGCCGGACCAGCAGCCGGTCCTCTCCCCGGCTCAAACCCACCATAGGCGGCCTGGGGACCGAGTTGTAATTTGAGCTCATGGAGTGGTTATAGGCCCCCGTGGTGCAGACCGCCAGGATCTCACCCCGGCGGGGCTCCGGCAGGTGCACATTTTCCTGGATCATGTCCCCGCTTTCACAGCAGCGGCCGCCGATGGTGTAGGCTTTTTCCCCAATCTCTCCGGCTCTGTCCGCCACATAAACGGTATATTCCGACCGATACAGCGCATATCTGGGGTTGTCCGTCATGCCGCCGTCCACGCAGATATAATTTTTGTATCCCGGGATCTCCTTCACTGCCTCCACGGTGTATAGGGTCATTCCGGCATCGGCCACAATGCTCCGGCCCGGCTCCATCAGGATCATAGGCTCCTCCAGCCCCAGCTCCCGGCACCGGGCCGCCACATGGGCTCCCACGGTCCGGATCTCCGCGGTAATATCCACCCGGGGGTCGGATTCCACATACCGGACCCCATAGCCGCCGCCCAGATCCAGCATCTCCGGGTAATAGCCATACCGCTTTCCCATATCCGCCGCAAAATTCAGCGTAATATCCGCCGCATCCAGAAATACCGTGCTCTCGAAAACCTGAGAGCCCACGTGGCAGTGGTAGCCCCGCAGGGTGAGATTTTTCTTCGTCAGCGCCAGGGACAAAAACGCCTCGGCCTGGCCCGTTTCCATCGGCACGCCGAATTTGGAATCCACCTGGCCCGTCTCCACGGCGGCGAAGGTATGGGGATCGATGCCTGGGGTCAGCCGAAGCAGAATCGGCTGGCGCATCCCCATCTCCCCGGCGATCCGGTCCAGAGCCTCCAGCTCGTCCACCCCGTCCACGATAAAGCAGCCGATCCCCAAGGACAGACCGTACCGAAGCTCCTCATCGGTTTTGCTGCTGCCGTGGAAATGGACCCGCTCCATGGGAAAGCCCACGGTATGGGCCCGGTACAGCTCTCCCATGGAGACCACGTCAACTCCCATAGCCTCTTCGTCAGCGATCTCATAAATCCGCTTGATGCTGAGGGCCTTACCGGCATACAGAGGCATGGCACGGGGGAAAGCCTCTTTCATGGCCCGGACGTAGGTACGGCAGTTTTCCCGGACCCGGTCCTCATCCAATAGATACAGAGGCGTCCCGTATTTTTTCGCCAGCTCCGTCACGTCCCGTCCGGCAAAGTATAGCCGGTGCCCTTGGATCTCAATATTCCCGCACAGCATAAGCGTCCCCTCTTTCATGGTAGGAAAGATACCACATTTTCCTCCTTCACGCAAGATGCAGTGTTCCAATTCCCCGGCATCCTGGCATCAAGAAATTTTTGGTTTTCCCCTTGACAAGTTTCCCAATATCGTGTATTATAAGCAAGCTGATTTCAACACGACCGAGATCGGTAGACTTCATGGAGAAGTCGCGTAGCTGGTCGAGCGCGCACGATTGGAAATCGTGTATACCCCAAAAGGGTATCGAGGGTTCGAATCCCTCCTTCTCCGCCACAAAGGTACGGTAGCAATGATACAAATTGCTACCGTACTTTTTAATTTTTCCTATCGAAATTCCTTTGATATAAAGCCAAAAGCGAGGTTAGTAGGTTCAAATGTGAACCTGCCGACCTCGCTTCTTTTCGCTTATGGAGTTTCTGGCAAACGCTACCTCAGGAAAAGGTGAACCCACTCTGCCGAACCTTTTAATTTTTCATAGAATAATTAAAAGGTTCGAGAAAAATTAAAAGGTTATAGAGATAGTATCCTACACACACAATCCACGTGGAGACTGTAGCATTGATGACGAGAACCGATACCGGAAAAGGCTGAAATCTACTGAAATAAAGGGATTCCGGGGTCTGCCCTCAAAACCGGAGGCAGCTCGGAATCCCTTTCAAACTTTTTCATCATCTAACCTCCACACCGAAAAAGTCGAATTATGAGACTACGGGTTTGATAATTGCGTGGCGAGGCTAAAGGTTAGATATAAAAGAGGATAACAGCAAATTACAGCAAACAGCACATAACGATAAATTTTCGCAAAAAACATATTGAAAATCGCACCAAATCGTGCTATACTAAAATGGTTATATGGGTTAAATTGCGATTAAGGAGGTTGCCCCCGT
>CAKTNP010000007.1 GCA_934589155.1 uncultured Oscillospiraceae bacterium
ATTCTGCGTAAGGGATGATATTGGAAGTTACATCCGAACCGTGTATCACATGGTAAGCCATACTCCTAAGCGGAAGGTCGGGGATTCGAATTCCTTCTGGCGCGCCACAAACAACGCCGAAAGCCCATGTTTTCCGGGGCTTTCGGCGTTTTATCTTTGCGCCCTCAGCCTGCCCACACCCGGATCCCCATCCTTGACGAAAATGGTTCGGTTGTAGTAAAAAAAATATATATGCAGGAAATATGCTTACTGGAGTTGGACACGTGAAAAAGATAGAAACGTTCCTCGCCGCCAGCCGGCGGACCGTCCCGGTTTTCTTTTATGTGGCGGTGCCGCTTCTGCTGAGAAAATCTGGGCTTCCCTATACATGGATTTTGCCGCCGGTTTTGCTCCTCCTTTTGGGGTACTGGCTGATCCGGCGAAAGTTTTACCGAGAATCGGGATCCACCGGAAAATATGGTGGAATCCCTGCTGGAAAGCGGTGCGGAGGCGGTCCCATCGCCGCTTCTGAATGAAAACGACATGATCCAGGCGAGACTGCACCATGAGATCTACCTGACGGATGCCAGAAAGGCCCCGCCGGAAAAGTGGAAAACGGTGATTCGGCATCCCATCCGGAAGATCCAAGAAATTTAGTCCCCGGCACCATCGGCCGGGGCAGTGATAAATGTGACTTTTATTTTTACCGGAATTAGTTCGCCTTTTAATGAAATACGCCGCAAAACAGCCGCCTGGTTTTCACGACCGGGCGGCTGTTTTCGCTTGAAAAGGGCCGCCTTCACCGGCCACAGACCCTTTTCTTCCGGGGCCTGCGGCTTTTTGTGTGGCATGTTGTGGATAAATGTGGACGCTTCCGCCGTCCGAATGGACGGGACGCGGTGTTTGTCCACGTAAAACGGACATTTTGCGTATTCCACATGGGGCTTTGGAAGAAATTCTCCATAGATGAAGGAACTGCAATAAAAATATGTTTGCGAATTGTGTTAAAATCAAATTACTTTTTTGATTTTCCTACAATAAAAATTAGTTGCAAATATCTATAAAACGTGTTAGAATCGTAGACATTAAAATTTTATGGACTTAGAAAAATGCTGCGGTATCAAGAAATAGGAAATGGAAATTTTCGCAAGCCAAGAAAAACAAACCGGATTTCACCTGCTTCTTTTTGATTCATATAGAAAGGCGTTTGTTTTTTCGGATACCACTATAGAACTGCGGCTGGAAAACGAACTTTTGAGAGGGATTGGACGTGAGGATGTGAAGATACTGGTGGTGTGTCAGCATTACTGGCCGGAGCCCTATCCCTTGTCCGATGCCTGCGAGGAGCTGGCCCGCCGGGGCCATTCGGTCCACGTGATCACCGGCGTTCCCAACTATCCCATGGGACTCATCTACCCGGAATACACCCGGGGCCGGAACCGGGAGCAGCAGCGGGCCGGTGTCCGCATTACCCGTACCTTTACCATTGGCCGCCGGAACAACGTGTTTTTCCGGCTTTTGAATTATGTGAGCTTTGCTCTGTCCTCCACCTGGTATGCCCGGCGCTTAAAGGAGGAGTACGACATCGTTTTCACCAACCAGACCTCCCCGGTGCTCATGTCCTCGGCGGCCCTGGCCTACGGGAAGAAGCACGGGGCCCGGGTGGTCCTGTACTGCATGGACCTGTGGCCCGCCAGCCTGGCCGCCGGCGGCATCCGGCGGGATTCTGTTATCTACCGGATCTTTGAGAAGATCTCCGCCCGCATTTACCGGGGGGCGGACCGGATCCTCATCTCCTCCGAGTCCTTCCGGGACTATTTGAAGCAGGAATTCGGCATTCCGGAGGATCGGATCCGTTACCATCCCCAGTACACCGAGATCTCCTTCCGGGCGCCCCGGCCCGCCGCACCTAAGACCACGGTGGACCTGATGTTCGCCGGGAACGTGGGGGCGGCCCAGAGCATCCCCACGGTGTTGAAAGCGGCCCGGCTTCTGGAGGAGCGGCGGGAGCTGCGGTGGCACATTCTGGGGGACGGCTCCGAGCTGGAGCGGTGCAGGGACCTGGCCAAAAAGCTGGGCCTTACCAACGTGATCTTCTACGGCAGGAAGGACCCCTCCGAAATGCCGGAGTATTTTGCCATGGCCGACGCCATGCTGTTGACCCTGACGGCGGATCCCCTGATCTCCCTGACCCTGCCGGGAAAGGCCCAGGCCTATCTGGCGGCGGGCAAGCCCATCATCGGCGCCGCCGACGGGGAGATCCCGGCCATGATCCGGAAAAGCGGCTGCGGCTTCTGCGCCGGGGCCGAGGACGAGGCGGGCCTGGCTCGGGCCGTTCTGGCCTTCCTGGACTGTCCGGATAAGGCCCGGCTGGGCGAAAACGGCAGGCGTTATTATGAGGCCCACTTCTCCAGAGCCCGGTTCATGGACCGGCTGGAGGCGGAGCTGACGGCCCAGGCGGAGCAGGAGAAGGCGGAGCGGCTGGCGGCGCCCCGGACGGAGGCCGCCCTCCCCCTGTGCCGGTGAGGACCGCCGCTTCGGGGCCTTCCGCCCCCAACCATGATAGAACGGAGGCGGCCCCTATTTTATGAGAGTTTTGATGATCAACTGCGTCTGCGGGGTCAAGAGCACGGGCCGGATCTGTACCGACCTGGCGGAGGAACTGCAGAAAAGGGGACACACCGTCAGGATCGCCTATGGCCGGGATGCCGTCCCCCGGCAGTATGCCCCCATTTCCTACAAGATCGGCACCCCACTGGACACCGCCCTGCACGGGGTCCGCGCCAGGCTGGGGGATGCCGCGGGCTGGGGCAGCCGGGCCGCCACGGAGCGGTTTCTGGCCTGGGTCCGGGAGTATGACCCGGATATGATCCATTTGCATAACCTCCATGGCTACTATATTAATATAGAGCTTTTGTTCCGGTATCTCCGGCAGTCCGGAAAACCGGTGATCT
This sequence comes from uncultured Oscillospiraceae bacterium, assembly GCA_934589155.1. Lineage (GTDB taxonomy): Bacteria > Bacillota > Clostridia > Oscillospirales > Oscillospiraceae > Faecousia. The sequence continues at coordinate 2,934 of CAKTNP010000007.1, forward strand.
GGACCCTGCACGACTGCTGGCCCTTTACGGGCCACTGCGCCCACTTCGACGCGGCGGGCTGCGGCCGGTGGAAGACCCAATGCGGCTCCTGCCCCCAGCGGGGGACCTACCCCGCCAGCCTGTTTCTGGACCGCAGCGCCGAGAATTTTCGGCGGAAGCGGGCGGCCTTCACCGGCCTGCCCCGAATGACCCTGGTGGCCCCTTCCGCCTGGCTGGCCGGCCGGGTCCGGGATTCCTTCCTGGGGGAGTACCCCGTCCGGGTGATCCCCAACGGCATCGACCTGGACCGGTTCCGCCCCGTCCCGCCCCTTCCGGAAATGGAGGCGCTCCGGGGGAAAAAGGTCGTCCTGGGCGTGGCCAGCGCCTGGAGCGGCCATAAGGGCCTGGATACCTTCCTGCGCCTGGCCCGTGCCCTGGACGAGGATTACCGGGTGGTCCTGGTGGGCCTGACCCGGCGGCAGATGGCCCGCCTGCCCCGGGGTGTGACCGGGGCCCCCTGCACGGACTCCCCCGAGGCTCTGGCGGCCTGGTATTCCCGGGCCGATGTGTTCGTCAACGCCAGCCTGGAGGAGACCATGGGCATGACCTCCGTGGAGGCCGCCGCCTGCGGCGCCCCCGTCCTCTGCCTGAACGCCACGGCCCTGCCCGAGATTGCCCAGGCCCTGGGCGGCACCGTAGTGGAGCCCGGAGACTTTCCGGCTCTGTGCCGGGCGGTCCGGGCCCTGGCCGCCGGGCCCCGCCCCGGCCGGGATCCCCGGGTGGAGCGGTATTCCAGGCAGGCCATGCTGGACCGCTACCTGAAATTGTATCTCCCCGGAGAGGCCTGCGAAGCCCCCTAAGCCCCGCCGTCCTCTCCGTACCCCCCTTCGGGGGAAAGCATTCAGACCGTTTTAGGAGGTGTTCGCCGCTGCCCTGTGGGGACCCCGTCCCCTTCGCATCACAAAAAGACAACACATTGAGGAGGTACTGTATGAAGAAAACAAGAAGAGTCCTGTCTCTGCTGCTGTGCGCCGCGCTGATCTTTGCCCTGATCCCCGCGGTCCCCGCCGCGGCCGCGGACGGGCAGTTCACCCAGTCCCGTCTGACGGTGGCCGCGGAGAAGAGCTCCGCCCTGGCCCCCGGCGTGAGGGAGGACGCCTACACGGTCTACGACAGAAACGGCGACCAGGTCAAAATGTGGGTCACCACGGCGGACCCCACCCTGGACACCGTGAAGCTGTTCGCGTCCTATAAGAACATGGACCCCACCAACTACGGCATGTCCAAGCTGACCGAGCAGGTGGCGTCCTTCAACGAGAAGTCCAACGCCGGCGATGCCTATTATCAGGGCACCGTGGTGGCGGGCATCAACGCTTCCTACTATAACATGATCAACGGCAAGCCCACCGGCGCCTTCGTCATGAACGGCGTGGACGTGACCACGGAGGCCGAGGGCAATCAGTACGGCTACTTCGCCCTCATGAAGGACGGCTCCGTGAAGATCGGCAAGCCCGGCGAGTATTCCTCCGATAAGGGCAGCATCCAGGAGGCCATCGGCATTTACAGAATGTTGGTGGTGGACGGCGCCATCTGCGCGAATCTGGACGACGCCACCAAGTATCCCCGGCAGACCATCGGCATCACCGCCGACGGCAAGGTCGTCCTTATGACCGCCGACGGCAACCAGGAGCCCAGATCCATCGGCCTGACCCTCCGGGAGCAGGCCCAGGTCATGCTGGACCTTGGCTGTGTGGCCGCGGGCCACCTGGACGGCGGCGGCTCCTGCACCTACGGCGCCAGAGCCGAGGGCACCAGCGGCTTTGCCCTGGTGAACAGCCCCTCCGACGGCTCCGAGCGTTCCATTTCCAACGGCTTCCTCATCGTCTCCACCGCGGTGTCCGACGGCGTTTTTGCCAACGCGGCCCTGACCGCCGAGCACAGCTACGTGACCCCCGGCTCCGCCGTTGCGGTCTCCGCCGTGGGCACGGATAAGGCCGGCGCTCCCGCCGAGATTCCTGACGATGTGACCTGGACCCTGGAGAATTCCGAACTGGGCACGGTCCGGGACGGCGTGTTCCGGTCCAACGGCACTGTGGGCGACGCCAGGGTCCAAATGGTCTATAACGGCGCCGTGGTGGGCGAGACCACCGTTCACGTGGTGATCCCCGACGCCATCCGTTTCACCAGCCAGACCATCACCATCCCCTACGGCAAGACCGCCAAGCTGGAGATCGCCGCCACCTACGGCGCCAGCGATGTGGCCACCAAGGAGGACGACTTCGTCCTGACCCTGAGCAACCCCGCCATCGGCACGCTGGAGGGCCTGACCTTCACCGCCGCCGAGGAGGGGACCGAGGCCTATTCCAGCACCCTGACGGCGGCCCTGGCCGCGGATCCCACCCTGACCGCCACGGCTCAGATCGTCCTGGACAAGGGTTCCGAGGTGGTCGTGGACTTCGAGGACGGCACGGACAACGGCTTTGGCCTGTCCTATAAGGACTATAACTACTACCTGCCCCGGAGCGAGGTCCGGGTGGTCACCGCCGAGGACGGCCAGGTCCACAGCGGCAAGTACGCCCTGGCTCTGAACATCGACTACTCCAACTCCCTGGAATCCGGCTATCAGATGATCTCCCTGTACCAGAAGAAGCAGGATTACAACGGCGTGGGCGCCAAGCGCCTGGGCATGTGGATGTACATCCCCGACGAGTACGTGGGCCTTTGGGGCAGATGGATGGTTCCCCCCATCGACAGCGTCAGCGACACCGGCGAGATCACCTACGGTTCCACCATCACCGGCGGGATCTTTGACGGCGTCTCCGCCGCCACCGGCATCGTCTATACCTTCAACGAGTCCGGCTGGCACTATGTGTCCATCGACACCAGTAAGTATGCCGGCGCTGCCATGCTGGACGGATACTACTGCTTCCAGTTCTACATTTCCGACCGTGACGGCGCGAACTTCGGCTATTATTTCAAGAACCAGCACAACGTCAACGGCAACTTCACCGTTTACATCGACGACATCACCTTCGACTACTCCACGGTGGTGGAGGATCGGGAGGCTCCCGTGTTCGGGGACATGACCTACGCCACCCCCGCCATGTCCGACGCTCTGGTTCTGAAGGACGGGGCCACCGTCAACTCCGGCGCCATCGACTTCGCCGCCGCCGTAGCGGACAACACCCAGAAGGACAACGATACCGGCATCGACCCCACTACGGCCAAGGCCTATGTGGACGGAAACGAGGTCCCTGCCACCTATGCCAACGGCAAGATCGCTCTGAACAGCAGCGCCTCCTTTACGGCGGGCAAGCACACCGTGAAGCTGTCCATCCGCGATAAGCAGGGCAACTACGCCAGCCTCATCCGGACCTTTACGGTGGAGGCGGACAAGGCCCAGCCCATCCGGGTGGCCGCCCATGATCCCGGCGCGGACCGGGTGCTCCTGGGTTCCGTCCAGTATATGGATGTGATCGCCGCCAATATTGATAAGATCCAGTCCGTCACCACGACCCTGGACCTGGATAACATGAGCGACTGGCAGCTGGATCATATGATCCCCGCCGACGGCTTCACCGTGACCTACTCCCTGCAGAAGGACGAGAACATCGCCACCCTGGAGATCACCCGCACCGGCGAGAATACCCAGACCGGCGAGGCTCCTCTGGTGTCCGTCCCCGTCCGGGCCTGGTTCCTGGAGAACAGCGACAAGGTCAATCCCTCCAGCAACAAGGAGTGGACCCTGGCCCAGTTCTTCGCCGGCAAGGAGTTCTGGCCCATCGCCATTGACCTGCAGGTGGACCGGGGCCTTGTGACCTATACCGACGGCACCACCGACACCTTTACGGGAGACGGCGTCCTGATCTGGACGGAAATGTGGGCCAATTACGGCAACATGACCGCCACCCAGGAGGGCAAGGATTACCTCAAGAGCTGGAACGGCGGCCACACCCACAGCCCCGAGGCGGTGGCGGATCTGGCTCCCACCTGCACCGAGGACGGCTATACCGGCCGCACCTTCTGCAGGGGCTGCGATTCCGTGGTGGATTGGGGCACCGTAGTCCCCGCTGCGGGCCACAGCTATGCGCTTGTGGATGAGGTCCTCAGCTGCTCCGTCTGCGGCCAGGTCCTCAGCGGTGTCTGGACCGACGGCAGACTCTATGCCGACGGCCGCGTGGTCACCGAGCAGTGGATCGACGAGTCCTATTACCGGAACGGCATGAAGCTGACCGGCCTGCGGAAGATCGGCGATTACTACTATGACTTCGGCCAGGAGGGCGTCTGCCCCAACCGGGCCCGGGTGGACGGCTTCTTCTATGATCCCGCCGTCCAGGCTTACCGCTACTTCAGTGCCGGTATCATGGCTGTGGGCGAGGTGTCCCTGTACCCCGAGGTCTACTTCTTTGATGCCGACGGCGTGGCCGTCAGCGGCAAGGTGGACGTTCTGGGCTACACCTGCTATTTCACGGAGCAGGGCGCCTTTGACTGCTCCGACGACAGCTCCGTGGTGGACGCCGGATACTGCGGCACCAACATTCAGTATGTCCTGCTGTCCAACGGCACCCTGAAGGTGGACGGCCAGGGCGTTATGAAGGATTATTCCTCCTCCGGAAATTACCCCGCCTGGGTGACCCAGAACGATTCCAAGAGCATCACCGCCCTGGAGATCGGCAGCGGCATCACCAAGATCGGCAAGTTCGGCTTCTTCCGGACCCCCTATCTGCGGACCGTCACCTTTGCCAAGGACTCCTCTCTGGAGACCATCGGCTGGGGCGCCTTCGGCCACTGCTGGCGGCTCACCGGCGTGACCATTCCCGCCAGCGTGGTGACCCTGGATTCCTACGCCTTCTATGAGTGCGGCGCCATGACCTATGTGAAGTTTGAGGAAAACAGCAAGCTGACCACCATCAACTACGGCGCTTTCCTCCACGGCATGGAGCTGAAGACCGTGTACATTCCCGAGACCGTCACCAAGATGGGCGCCGACGTGTTCTATAACGCCAACGCCAATGTGGTCCTCCAGGTGGCAGACGGCTCCGTGGGCCATACCTACGCCATGGACCACGACTTGAAATATGAGCTCCGGCCCGGCAAGGTCACCGTCGTGGAGACCGGCAAGCTCACGGATACCGTGGACTGGACTCTCTATTCCAACGGCACCCTGGAGATCCGGGGCACCGGGGCCATGCCCAATTTCACCAGCCAGACCCAGCAGCCCTGGGCCGGCCGCCGGGACAGCATCCGGAAGGTGGTCGTCGGCAGGGGCATTACCACCGTGGGCAATTACGCCTTTGCTTACTGCCAGCACAATACCGCCATTGAGTTCGAGGCGGGCAGCAAGCTCACCACTCTGGGCGTTCTGGCCTTCTTCAACAACCCCAAGGTGGAGACCGTCACCATCCCCGACTCCGTGACCTTCATTTCCGCCTACGCCTTGGGCGACTGCTTCGTCCTGACAAGCGTGTACGTGCCCCAGGGTGTCACCGGCATTTACAAGACGGCCTTCGCCAATTCCGCCAAGGCGGTCCTGAATGTGGCGGCGGGCACCTATGCCGAGACCTTCGCCAAGGATCACGGCCTTCGGTATACCACCCGGGACTTCGTCTATATTCCCGTTGCCAGCGGCAGCTGCGGCGAGAACGCCACCTGGGAGATGTATGAAAACGGCGAATTGTGGATCAAGGGCTCCGGCGCCATGGAGAACTACACCAGCCATACCCAGCAGCCCTGGGCCAATATCCGCCACACCATCAAGAAGATCGTCATCGGCAAGGACATTACCACCGTGGGCAATTACGCCTTTGCCTACTGCCAGAACACCACCGCCATCGAGTTCAAGGCGGGCAGCAAGCTCACCACCCTGGGCGTCCTGGCCTTCTTCAACAATCCCAAGGTGGAGTCCGTCGCCATCCCTGACACCGTGACCTACATTTCCGCTTACGCCCTGGGCGACTGCTTCGCCTTGACGAGCGTGTATGTGCCCCAGGGTGTCACCGGCATTTATAAGACGGCCTTCACCAATTCTTCCAAGGCGGTCCTGAACGTGGCGGAGGGCACCTACGCCGAGACCTACGCCCGGGACCACGGCATCCCCTACACCACCCGGGCCTTCCTGGAGGAGCCCATCGCCGGCGGCACCTGCGGCGAGGACGCTGTCTGGGAGCTGTATGAGAACGGTGAGCTGCGGGTCAAGGGCACCGGCCCCATGGAGAACTACACCACCCATACCCAGCAGCCCTGGGCCAGCCTCCGGCATACCATCAAGAAGATCGTCATCGGCAAGGACATCACCACCGTGGGCAATTACGCCTTTGCCTATTGCCAGAACACCACGGCCATCGAGTTTGAGGAGGGAAGCAAGCTCACCGCCCTGGGCATCCTGGCCTTCTTCAACAACCCCAAAGTGGAGACCGTGGTCCTGCCCGAGACCGTGACCTACATCTCCGCCTACGCCCTGGGTGACTGCTTCGCCCTGACGAGCGTGTATGTACCCCAGAGCGTCACCGGCATTTACAAGACGGCCTTCACCAATTCCGCCAAGGCGGTCCTGAATGTGGCGGCGGGCTCCTATGCCGAGACCTTCGCCAAGGACCACGGCATTTCCTACACCACAAGATAATTTTTCGATCCTACGATCCCGCATAACAACAGCGGGGCGGCTGTCCGTTGGGGACAGCTGCCCCTGCTGTTGTGCTGTTTCTCGGAGGTTCGTCCCGGAGATCCAAAAGGGACGTAAAATGCGGGTAAAAGCGAAAAATGATCGGAGAAATTCGTCGAAGGCGGGCGAATGGGACATAGGATCCTGCCGAAGACCGTCGGATCGAAATGTCGCCTTTCGTCGAGCCCTGCCGAAACAGGGCGGCGGGAAAAAGCAGGGATGATCCTGATAAGACGCGCTTTTTTGCGGTGACTGAAAAGCGCCTCCTATGAAGACCATCCGAAAAACCGGGAATTTTAGGGATTTGTGTGGAAAAGAACATGAATATTTTGTATTTTGGCACCGTATGCGATCTGGGATCCTACGAAGCCCTGCTGAAAAACTGCGCGGAAAAGCCCTCCGTTGCCCCAATTGTGTTTGAATCCGCCCTTTTGCGGGGCTTTTTTCAAAACGGCGCCTCCGTGGAGGTCCATAGTTTCCCCATGATCCCCCCGTTTTCGCAGTCCCAACTGCTGAAATTTGGGGGAAATCGGGAGAATTTGTCCTGTGGTTATTCCTGCCGCTGGCTGAAAACCGTCAATATTCCGGTATTAAAGCAGATTTCCCGTCGAATGGACGCCCATCGTGTCATTCGCCGCTGGGCCAGGGCCAACCGGGACACCGGCGTCATTTTCACCTACTCCATCCCGCCCTTTTTAGTCCATGACATTCTCTCCTGCGCCCGGCGCTATCACATCGCTACGGCGGCCATTATTCCGGATCTGCTCCGGGATATGTATATGAACGAGGCTCTGGACAAATGGAAAACGAAGATAAAAAATTGGTACTTAAAACCGGCAATTTCCGTGCAGGGATACTATGACGGCTATATTTATCTAACAAAATCCATGGAAAAGGTCGTTGCACCGGGGAAGCCCTATTTGGTGATGGAGGGCATTGCGGACCCCTCGGAGGCCCGGATCTCCCAGAGGCGGGAGCCCGGACCCAAGGCCGTTATGTACGCCGGCCTCCTCTGCGAAAAATACGGGATTTTGAATCTTTTGGACGGATTTTGCATGTCGAATCTGCCCGATGCGGAGCTGTGGCTCTTCGGCACCGGCACCGCCGTCCCTGAGATCCGCCGGCGCATGGAGCAGGACAACCGGATCCGCTATTTCGGCAGCGTTCCCCGGGAGAAAATCCTGTTTTACGAACGAAAAGCGTCGCTTTTGGTCAATCCCCGGGACCCGGAGGAGCTGTTTACCCAGTACAGTTTCCCCTCCAAGACCATCGAGTATATGCTCTCCGGCACGCCTCTGCTGACCACGAAGCTGAAGGGCATTCCGGAGGAATATTTCAATTATGTGTTTACGGCCCTGTCGAATCGGCCCGAGGACCTGGCGGTGGGGATCCGAAAAGCCCTGACCTGCTCAGAGGAGGACCGGCTCCGGATGGGAGCGGCGGCCCAGCAATTTATTGTGGAGAAGAAAAACGCCGGGGCCCAGGGCGCCCGGATCCTGGCGTTTTTGGAAGAATTGACGGACTCGAAAAAGAAGGTATCTAATGGAGAGAAGGGCTGAAAACCGAGAAAACCGGGAGATCCTGGCGTTTTTGCTGCTGTTTCTGGCGGCCATGAACTTCGGCGCGAAGTTTTTCTATTTCGTGCTGCTGGCCCTTCTGACGGTCCTTGTCAGAAAGGGCTGCCTGGAATTTGACGGGATCTCCGTTCTGCATTTGGTCCTGTGCGCCTGGATGGGCGTTTACAACATCCGGGAAGGATTTCTGTCCGTACTCCGGTGTTTTGCGCCCTTCTGCTTTTATCTGGTGGGGCTGAATCTGGTTTCGGATCCTTCATCGGCCCTGCCTGATTTCCAGAAAGGCAACAATGCCCGGAGACAGGGGTATGGGATCCTGGCGGTGATCTCCTTGGGCTCCTTTGCCCACTATGTTCTGAATTTTTTGTATAATTTTGGCGCTTCCATGGGGCGAAACACCAACGACATCTGGACCGGCAGCAGAATGGCGGCCACGGGCCAGAACGCCCTGACCTGCCTTATGCTGGGGTTGGCCTGCGCGGTGATTTTCCTTCCTACCCAAAAATGGCATCGGTGGGGCGGCATCGCCAGCATTCTGCTGATCGTGGCCTATAACATGGTCCTTTCCTGTCGAACCATGCTGGCCATGCTGGCAATACTACTGTTTCTTGGCATGTTGTATCCCAGAAAAGATATTAAGTACGGGACCCAGCTCCTGCGGTGCCTTGTGTGGGTCCTGATCCTGGGCGGGGCCGCTTTTGCCCTGTACCAATGGAATGTGGGCGGCATTCGGGACCTGATCCGAAGCTCGACCCTGTTCTCCCGGTTGGGAGGGTCCCTGAATTCCCTGACGGACAACGACTCCCGGCAGTATGCAAAGAAAATGTTTCTCTCCCAGATGGGGAAATACCCCTTTGGGGGCTGCCATATGCGCAGCATGTACAACTACGCTCACGACCTGCTCCTGGACGCCTACGATGAATACGGGATCGTTGTGTTCGCAATGCTGACGGCGCTGCTGGCCGTGGGATTGGTGCAGCTGTACCGCTTGATCCGCAGGACGGGCTATGACGAGTCCTTTAAGCTGATGGCGCTGCTTATCTCCTGCGGCGTGCTGCTGGAATTCATGATGGAGCCCATTCTGGTGGGAATGCCATGGCTGTTCTCCTGCTATTGCCTGATCAACGGCTGCATTGTCGGAATGAACCGGACGTTTTTCACCTATGGAATGGGAGCGAAGGAGCGGAAGGATGAAAGTATTACAGATCAATACGGTGTACGGCCAGGGCAGTACCGGAATGATCGCAAGGTCCATTCATGACCTTTGCAAAGAGGAGGGTATTGCATGCCTTTCCGCCTGCCGCTGTCTTCCCCGGGAGCCCATGGAGGATGTGACCGCCGTCAGCTCCAAATGGGACAGCAGGCTCCACGGACAGCTGTCCCGGTTTACCATGTTCAAGGGGGCGGGCTCTTATGGAAAGACCCGGGCCTTTCTCAAAAAGGCGGAGGCCTTTGCCCCCGATGTGATCCATCTGCACAATCTCCACGGCAGCTATATCAACCTGCCCCTGCTGTTCCGGTATATCAAAAAGCACCGGATCCCCGTGGTGTGGACCCTGCATGACTGCTGGGCCTTTACGGCCATCTGTTCCCATTTTTCCATGGCGGGCTGTGAAAGGTGGCGGTCCGGCTGCGGAAAATGTCCTCAAAAGAAACGGTACGCCTCGGCGCCGGCGGACCTGAGCCCATGGGTGTGGCGGGCGAAGCGGGCCTGGTTCACGGGCCTTCCCCGGGCGGTCATCGTGACCCCGTCCCATTGGCTGGAGACCCTTGCGAAGGATTCCTTCCTTGGGGGCTACCCGGTCCGAAGGATCCCCAACGGCATTGATCCGGAGGTGTTCCGGGAAACGGATTCCGATTTCCGGCGAAAGCATGGCCTGGAGGGCAAGAAGATCGTGCTGGGGGTGGCCTTTGATTGGAGCGAGGCCAAGGGCCTGGATGTGTTCCTGGAACTGGCCCGACGCTTGCCGGAATCCTGCCGGATTGTGCTGGTGGGCACCGCGCCGGAGACGGCGCGGCGGCTGCCGGAGAACGTTCTGGCCATCCCCCGGACCAAAGACCGGCGGGAGCTGGCGGAGATCTACACGGCGGCGGACGTTTTTGTCAATCCCACCCGGGAGGAGGTCCTGGGCCTGGTCAACCTGGAGGCCCTGGCCTGCGGCACCCCGGTGGTCACCTTCGACACCGGCGGCAGTCCGGAGTGCGTGGGCCCCGGCTGCGGTACGGTGGTGCCGAGGGACGACGTGGACGCCATGGAGCGGGAGATCCGCCGGATCTGCACCCAAAGCCCCTATGCGAAGGAGGACTGCCGGGCCTGGGCCCTGGAGTTCGACCAACAGCGGTGCCTGCGTACCTATATCAGCCTGTACCGGGAGCTGGCCGAGGAAAAGAAAGACGGTTCACAGTGAGAATTTTGTTTATTTCCAACTATTATACCCACCACCAGGGGCCCCTGTGCGAAGCCTTGGACAGGCTGACGGAGCACCGGTTCATCTTTGCGGAGACGGAGCCCTTTCCCGAGGAGCGAAAGCGCCTGGGCTGGAAACCCCAGACCGGGGTGCCCTTTGTCCGGCAGTATGGGGAGCTTTGCCGGGACGGCGGCGACCCTGTGCTGGAGGCGGATGTGGTGATCCTGGGCAGCGCCCCCTTGGCCCTGGTGCGGCAGCGGCTGCGGGCCCGGAAGCTGACGTTTTTATACGCGGAACGGATCTACAAAAACGGCTATGAACCGCTGAAATGGCTGCCTCGGGTGTTCCGTTTTTGGGCCAGATACGGCAGATACCCTTCGCTGTATCTGCTGGCTGCCAGCGGCTATGCCGCCGGCGACTACAGACGTCACGGGACCTTCCTGGGAAAAAGCCGCCGGTGGGGATATTTTCCGGAGGCCAAAGCCTATGACCTTTCCTCGCTGCTTGCGGCGAAGGACCCACGGAAGATCCTGTGGTGCGGACGATTTTTGGACTGGAAGCATCCGGAGGCCGCACTGGAAACGGCCAAGAGACTGAAGGACCTGGGGACCCCCTTTGAACTGGACCTCATCGGGACCGGCCCCATGGAAGAGGAACTGAAGCGGCGGGTCCGGGAGGTGGGGCTGGAGGACCGGGTCCGATTCCTGGGGACCATGGACGCGGAGGCGGTGCGGACCCATATGGAGTCCGCCGGGATCTTCCTTTTCACCAGCGACTTTCACGAGGGCTGGGGCGCGGTGGTGAACGAGGCCATGAACAGCGGCTGCGCCGTGGTGGCCTCCCATGCCGCAGGCTCGGTGCCCTTCCTTCTGCGCCAGGGGGAAAACGGCCTGATCTACCGGAGCGGAGACATTGACGGCCTGTACGGACATGTGAAGACTCTCCTGGGGCGGCCGGAGCGACAGCGGGAGCTGGGGGCAAAGGCCTATGAGACCATCACGCATTTGTGGAACGCGGACTGCGCCGCGGAGCGGCTCCTGACCCTGGCGGAGGAGCTCCAAAAGGGCGGAGACGGGGATATATACTCGGAGGGCCCCTGCAGCCGGGCCCCGATCCTTTGGAACAACTGGTTCCCGGAAGAAAAATCGGGACAAATCTAGTCTAGACGAAAATGCGGAAGGAGGCATGAGAATGAAGGAACTGGCCCGGCGCCTGGCCTATGAGCTGACCCGAAAGGAGGTCCGGGAGGAAAACCTGGAGATCCGGGAGATCCGACTGGAGCGGAAGGACCTGCGGTTTTTCTGCCTGTCCACCAATCCCATTCTCATCTTCCGCCGGGAGGGGGAGATCTGGTTCTTCCGGGAGTGTCCCGAGAGACTTCCGGCGGGGCCCTATTGGGACCGGGTTTGCGGCCGGTTTTTCGACTCCTTGGACCGGCTGGAGGTGGATAAGACCCTTTTTCCCCAAGAGATCCCCATTCGGCTGGACTTCGGAGAGGGGGAGATCCGGGCATTCCGGGATTACCTCCGGGAAAAGCGGCAGGACAGGGCCTTCCGGCGGGCGCTGCGGAATGCGGACCGAATCGCCCGGCGGGTCCGGTTTTCCGTTTGGGAGGAGCGGACCTATGACGGGGCCTTTTTTGAGGCCTTTCACATGGAGGACCTGCCGGAGGGGTGCCGGGATCTGGGGGTGTATTTTCTCTGGAATATGCGCACCGCCGCCGGAAATTTCCGCCTGCGCAATGTGGCCCGGGCCGGAAACTATTCCTGCTTCGGCGCCCTCCGGGCCGCGGCGACCCAGGCCGCGGCGGAGCTGCTCCGGGCGGAGGACCTGGTCACGCCGGTTTTCTGGTGCCGCCTGACGGTGGAGGGAGAGGAGTTGTTCGGAACCCTGAGCCCCGCCGCCCCCGGCGGCCGCATGACGGACCGGGCGGCGGAGCCGACCCCCGCCCTGCAGCGGGAGCTGTCCCGGCTGAATATCCTGGATGTGGTCTGCCGCCAGACGGACCACGGCCCCAACAACTATAATATCTGGACGGACGAAAACGGAAATTGCAGGGTCCGGGCCTTTGACAACGACAATCCCCAGACCTTTTTTCCGGCCCCTTCCATTGGAGGGGCCCTGGCGGGCTGTACCCCATGGGCGGACGGAAAGGGCCGGGTCCTGCGGCCCGGCGTGGACCGGCGCCTGGCGGAGCGTTTGAAAGAACTGAGATACAAAGATCTGCGCCGGGCCTTGAGGCCCTATCTTAACGGCCTGCAGATCGCCGCCGTGAATGGGCGGGTCCGCCGGATGAACCGGGCCATTGCCAGGACCGCGGAACAGACTCCGGGTTTTTTGAAAGACGAGACCCGGTGGGATGAAGACTCCCTGGCGGAGGAAATGAGCGGACGGTACGGCCGGACGTATTTAACGAGGGCGGCGGGCCCACGGAAAGAGAGGGAGAGAGAATGAAAGAGAACGAGAACACCCAAAAGGGCACCGGCAGGGGCCGGCCCTGGCTGACGGCAGGTCTGGCGGCCCTGGCAGTAGCGCTGGTTTGCGGCCTGGCCTTTGGCCTGAGCCGCAGGGCCCCGGCGAAGCCGGCGGCCCCCGGCACCGAGCAGACGGAGAGCCTCCGGGCCACGGAGACCCAGGCCGGGACCCAGGAGACCTTGGGAGATCTTCTTGTGGAGACCCCCTTCGGCACCCTGCGCTGCCCCGGGACCTGGGGCAGCGGGCTCTATGCCGAGACCGAGGATCTTGGCAGCGGCTATGTGGTCCGGTTTTACGGCACCTGCGGCAGCGGAACAAAGAAGCTCTTCACGATCCGGTTCGGCTCCGGTGGGGAAAACGGGACCTATGTGGGAAAGATCACCCAGGGCGGCATCGAGACGGAGGTGTATCTGGAAAGAGAGGACCTTACGGACACCGCCTCCTGGAGCGACCAGGACAGAAAACTCATGGAAGAAATGCAGGACGCCAGCGGCGGCCTGATCGGAGATTTGTCGGAGGACGTATTTTTCAGCGGTGACGAGGAGGAGCGGGAGGAAGAGATCCCGGCCCCCGATTCGGCGGATACGCGGATCGAGACACCCTACGGTGCCCTGTACCTCCCCGCCCAATGGACGGACGCCCTCCGCTGGGACCTGGAAACCGGGGAGGACGGAGCCGTCCTCCGGTTCTATGGAACGGTAGGGCAGGGGGAGTATCCCCTCTTCACCTATAGCTTTGAAACGCCGGCCGAGGACGGGTTCCGGGTGGGGAGCCTGGACCGGGGCGGGGAGACCCTGGGGGTGTACCTGACCATCTATGATCTGCCGGAGGGGGACTGGACCGAGGGGGAGGAGAGCCTCTTTGGGGCCCTCCGGGATCAGGCCTATTCCGTCCTGAACAGGCTGTCGGAGGAGCCGGACTTTCGGCCCCTGGACGGAGAGGAAGAATAGAGGAGTTGGACCATGGCTGAACGGAATCTGTTTCGGAACCGGGTCGTAAAGAACGCGGGGTGGCTCATCGGCGGCCAGGTCGCCAATAAGCTGCTGTCGTTTCTGGTGGGGATCCTGACGGCCCGCTATCTGGGCCCCAGCAACTACGGCCTGGTGAATTATGCCGCGGCCTACACCTCCTTTTTCGCCTCCTTCTGCACCCTGGGCATCAATTCCATTATCGTCAAGAATTTTGTGGACCACCCGGAAGAGGAGGGTACCACCATAGGCACCGCCTTTTTGCTGCGGGCCGTTTCCAGCTTCCTGTCCATGGTGATGATCCTTGGCGTGGTCTGCGTTGTGGACAGGGGAGAGCCCCTGACCATCGTCGTGGTGGCCCTGTCCAGCGTGGGCCTCCTGTTCCAGGTATTTGACACCGTCAACTACTGGTTCCAGGCCCATTTGCAGTCCAAGTACTCCGCCATCGCCTCCGTGCTTTCCTACATGCTGGTCTCCGGGTATAAGATCATCCTTCTGGCCATGGGAAAGAGCGTGGAGTGGTTCGCGGTGGCCACCTCTCTGGATTATCTGTTTCTGGCCCTGTTCCTTTTGACGGCTTACTTCAAAAAGGGCGGCGGCCGGCTCCGGATCTCCCGGGCCAAGGCCAAGGAGCTGCTGGGGGCCAGCAAGAGCTTTATTATCCCGGGGCTTATGGTGTCCGTTTATGCCAGCACGGACAAGCTGATGCTCAAGGGTATGCTGGACGAGGCCGCCGTGGGCTATTACGCTCTGGCTTCCACCCTGAGCTCGGCCTGGGCCTTTGTGCTGGCGGCCATCATCGACTCGCTGTATCCCGAGATCGTGCAGGCCTTCGGAAGGGACCGGCGGCAGTATGAAAGAAAGAACCGGCAGCTGTATGCCATTGTGTTTTACGCTTCGGTTTTCGTATCAGCGGCGATCTGCGTCCTGGCAGGGCCCATTATCCGGCTGCTCTATGGAGCGTCCTATCTTCCGGCGGCGGAGCCGCTGCGGGTAGTGACCTGGTATACCGCCTTTTCCTATCTGGGTGTGGCGAGAAATGCCTGGATCGTCTGTGAAAACCAGCAGAAATACCTGAAATACATCTATATCGGGGCGGCCCTCATCAACGTGGCGCTGAATCTGGCGCTGATCCCTCTGTGGGGGGCCGCCGGCGCGGCGGCGGCGTCGCTGATCACCCAGGTGTCAACGATCCTGCTGCCGTCCCTCATCCGCCCCCTGCGGCCCAATGTGAAGCTGATGCTGGAGGCGGTGGGGCTCAAAGACGTCCTGCCCCAAAGACGGGACGCAGACAGGAAGGAGTGAACCAAGGTGTCTCAATCATTTGAAAACGCAGTCCTGCTGATCACCGGCGGAACGGGATCCTTTGGAAACGCGGTACTGGACCGATTTCTCACCACGGGGATCCGGGAGATCCGGATCCTGTCCCGGGACGAGAAGAAGCAGGACGATATGCGCCACGCTTACCAGGCGAAAATGCCGGAGCTGGCGGGAAAGATCAAATTTTACATCGGAGACGTGCGGGACTATCATTCCATTACGGGGGCCTTCCGGGGGGTGGACTATGTGTTCCACGCGGCGGCTCTGAAGCAGGTGCCCTCCTGCGAGTTCTACCCCATGGAGGCGGTCAAGACCAACGTGCTGGGCTCCGACAACGTGATCACGGCCTGCGTGGAAAATCACGTGAAAAAAGCCATATTCCTGTCCACGGACAAAGCGGCCTATCCCATCAACGCTATGGGCATGACCAAGGCGGTAATGGAGAAAAACGTGATCGCCCGGTCCCGCCAGATGCTGCCCGGGGACCCGGTGCTGTGCCTGACGAGATACGGCAACGTCATGGCCTCCCGAGGCTCCGTGATCCCCCTGTTCTGCGAGCAGCTGGAGGAGGGCAAGCAGCTTACGGTCACAAATCCGGACATGACCCGCTTTATGATGACCCTGAACGACGCTGTGGACCTGGTCCTCTACGCCTTTGAGCACGGCGCCCAGGGGGATCTGTTTGTCCAGAAGGCCCCCGCCGCCACCATCGAGACCCTGGCCCGGGCCATCCTGGAGCTGAAGGAGTCCGACCTGGGCTATACCTGCATCGGGACCCGCCACGGGGAGAAGCTGTATGAGGTGCTGGTCACGGCGGAGGAAATGTTGCGGGCCGAGGACCTGCCGGGATTTTTCCGGATCCACGCCGACGGTCGGGACCTGAACTATGACAATTACATCAGCAGGGGGAACAAGGCACTGGGGAACATGGTCCAGTACACCTCCCACAACACGGAGCGGCTGGACGTGGAGGGCATGAAGGCCCTGCTGCGGAAGCTGAAGCTCTTTGGAGGGGAATGCTGATGAAGATCCTGATCACCGGGGCGGCGGGATTTGTCGGGAAGAATCTGACGGCGGCCCTGGAAAATATCCGGGAGGGAAAGGACCGGACCCACCCCCTGTGCTCCGTTACGGAGCTCTATGCCTATGACCGGGACACGGATCCCGCCCTTTTGAAGACCTATTGCCGGGAGGCGGACTTCGTGTTCCACCTGGCGGGGGTGAACCGGCCCAAGGCGCCGGAAGAATTTATGGCGGGCAACTTCGGCTTTACCTCCGTCCTGCTGGATACGCTGCGGGAGGCCGGGAATACCTGCCCGGTGCTGTTGGCCAGCTCTGCCCAGGCCTCCCTGGCGGGCAGATACGCCGGCAGCGAATACGGCAAAAGCAAGCTGGCCGGGGAGGAGCTGCTGCGCCGCTACGGGCAGGAGACCGGGGCCCGGGTCCTGATCTACCGGTTCCCCAACGTGTTCGGCAAATGGTGCCGCCCCAACTACAACAGCGCCGTGGCCACCTTCTGCTACAATGTGGCCCATGATCTGCCCGTTTCCGTGACGGATCCCCAGATGGAGCTGGAGCTGGTGTACATTGACGATCTGGTGGAGGAGCTCTTGGGGGCCCTTTCAGGCCAGGAGCACCGCTGCGCGTATGAGGGCCTGAGGGCGGTCCCTGATGAAACGGGACCCTACTGCTATGTGCCCGTGACCCACAGGGAGACCCTGGGGGAGATCGTGGAGCTTCTCCGGGGCTTTGACCGGCAGCCCAAGACCCTTCTCATGCCGCCCATGCCGGAGGACTCCTTTGCCAAGAAACTATACGCCGCCTACCTGTCCTATCTGCCCAAGGAGAAGATCGCCGTTCCTATGAAAATGAACGTGGACGCCCGGGGCAGCTTTACGGAGCTTCTGAGGACGGAGGCCTGCGGCCAGATCTCCGTGAACATCTCCAAGCCCGGGGTCACCAAGGGGCAGCATTGGCACAATACCAAATGGGAGTATTTCGTGGTGGTATCCGGCCATGGCCTGATCCGGGAGCGAAGGATCGGGGACGATGAGATATTGGAATTTGAGGTATCGGGTGATACAATAGAGGCGGTCCACATGCTGCCGGGATATACCCACAGCATTATTAATCTGAGCGAGACGGAAAATCTGGTGACCGTGATGTGGGCCAGCGAGTGCTTCGACCAGGCCCACCCCGACACCTTCCGGGAGGAGGTATGAGTATGGAGACGGGATTTCAGAACAACGGAAAATTAAAGCTCCTGATCACCCTGGGGACCCGGCCGGAGATCATCCGGCTGTCCGAGGTGATCCGGAAATGCCGCCGGTATTTCGACACCCTGGTGGCCCACACCGGGCAGAATTATGACTATACCCTCAACGAGATCTTCTTCCGGGATCTGGACCTGGCCCTGCCGGAGATCTACCTGAACGCGGTGGGGAAGGACCTGGGGCAGACCATGGGCAACATCATCGCCAAGAGCTACTCGCTCATGGCGGAGCTCCGGCCCGATGCCGTGCTGGTGCTGGGGGATACCAACTCCTGCCTGTCCGTCATTGGGGCCAAGCGGCTGCACATCCCCATTTTCCACATGGAAGCGGGCAACCGCTGCAAGGACGAGTGCCTGCCGGAGGAGACCAACCGCCGGATCGTAGACATCATCTCCGACGTGAATCTGGCCTATTCGGAGCACGCCCGCCGCTATTTGGCGGAGTGCGGCTGCCCCCGGGAGCGTACCTACGTGACCGGGAGCCCCATGGCGGAGGTGCTCCACCGGAACCTTTCCCGGATGGAGGCCAGCGACGTTCTGACCCGGCTGGGCCTGGAGCGGAAGCGGTACATCCTGCTGTCCGCCCACCGGGAGGAGAACATCGACACCGAGAAGAATTTCAGGTCCCTGTTCGAGGCGGTGAACGCCCTGGCCCGACGGTACGATATGCCCATCCTCTATTCCTGCCACCCCCGCAGCCGAAAGCGGCTGGAGGCCAGCGGCTTCCGGCTGGACGGGCGGGTCATCCGCCATGAGCCCCTGGGCTTTCATGATTACAACTGCCTGCAGATGAACGCCTACTGCGTGGTGTCGGATTCCGGGACCCTGCCGGAGGAGAGCAGCTTCTTTGCCTCCGTGGGCCGGCCCTTCCCGGCGGTGTGCATCCGCACCTCCACCGAGCGGCCGGAGGCCCTGGACAAGGGCTGCTTCGTCCTGGCGGGGATCGACACAAAGTCCCTCCTGCAGGCGGTGGAGACGGCGGTGGCCCTGCAGGAGGACGGGTGCTTTGGAACTCCGGTGCCGGATTATACCGACGAGAACGTGTCGGATAAGGTGGTGCGGATCATCCAAAGCTATACGGGGATCGTCGACCGGACCGTGTGGAGGAAGGAGTAGAAATGGCCTTTGCGGATATTCACATCCATGCCCTGTCCGGCGTGGATGACGGAGCCAAGACCGAGGCGGAGATGCGGGCCATGGTGGACGCGTCCTATGCCGACGGCGTCCGGCTCCTTTGCGTGACGCCCCATTTTCACCCCGGCTATTTCGGGGAGAACGGGGCCCTGGCCGACAGAGCCTATGAGAAGATGGAGGCCTACGTCCGGCAGCGGTACGGGGACCTGGAGCTGTTCCGGGGGAACGAACTGCGGTACAGCGGGGACTGCGTCTCCTGGCTGGACGGCGGACAGTGCAGGACCCTGAACGGGACCCGGTTCGTGCTGGTGGACTTCTCAGAAGGGGAGGAGGCCAGGCGGATCGCGAACGGCCTGGACCGGCTGCTGAACGGGGGCTACCGTCCGGTCCTGGCCCATGTGGAGCGGTACCGCAGCCTCTTCGGAAAGCTCCGGGAGATCCAATCCTATTGTGACAACGGGGTCCTGCTGCAAATGGACACTCAGTCGCCCCTAGGGGGCTTCGGGTTTCGGGTGCGGCAGCAGAGCCGGGAGCTTTTGGCCCGGGGAATGGTGGATCTGGTCTGCTCCGATGGGCACGACGCCCAAAGGCGCTCGCCGCAGATGTCGGAATGCTGCCGGTATATTCAGAAGAAAGTGGGACCGGAATACGCCCAGCTGGTCTGTTATGACAACGGGGCCCGTATTCTGCGGGGAACATCCGGGGAGGATTTTGAGGAACGATGAATGAAGTAAACGGTGTACGGATCGTCACATTGAAGGATCTGTGGGAGCTGCTGGTCAAGCATATCGGCATCCTGATCCTGGCCGCCCTTGCGGCGGCGGGGGGAATGTTCGCCATCCATGGGGTGACCTATGTACCGGCCTATTCCTCCACGGCAACCCTTTATATTCTCCGCCAGGACGGCGGGACCACTGCCGGCAGCTCGGATTCCGACTTTTCCCTGGCCCTGAAGGTGGTCAACGACTGCGATTATCTGCTGAAGAGCCACTCCGTGCTGGACGACGTGATCCAGGAACTGAACCTGGACATCAGCTATAAGGACCTGAGCGAAAGCATTTCCACCTCCAACCCGGACAATACCCGGATCCTGGAGGTGACGGCCCAGGCGAATTCGCCGGAGCAGGCCAAGGCGATCGTGGACAAGGTCTGCGAGGTGGGCCAGGAGAAGATCGCGGAGGCCATGGGCTTCCAGCAGGTGAATCTCTATGAGTACGGGACCCTGGACCCCAAGCCCTGCAACAGGACCAGGCTCATGACCTATTTCCTGGTGGGCTTCGTTGCGGCAATTCTGACATACGCGGTGTATCTGGTGATCTTCCTGCTGGACGATCGGATCCACTCCGAGGAGGATATTGAGCGCTATCTGGGGCTTAGTATCCTCGGCGACATTCCGGATGCGGGAGAGAAGAGGAGCCATTGGTATGGCTACGGCGCCTATGGCGCCAAGAAAACGGAACAAAAAAGGGGGTGAAGGGATCTATGAATACCATTAAATTAAATCTCCCCGGAGAGGAGGATTTCTTCACCCAGGAGGCCTATAAGGCCCTGCGGACCAACCTGCAGTTCTGCGGCCAGGACATCCAGCTTATCTGCGTGACCAGCTGTGACGAAAACGAAGGAAAGACTACGGTCTGCCTCCAGCTGGCCAGGAGCCTGGCGGAGCTGGGAAAGAACGTACTGGTGATCGACGCGGACATGCGGAAATCCGTAATGGCCGGCCGGAATACCAACGCGGTGAAGGCTGTAGGCCTCAGCGAGATCCTGACGGGCATGGTGAAGCTGGGGGACGCCATCTATGCGACCCAGTACCCCACCATGCAGATCATTTTCGCCGGAAAGTATCCACCCAACCCCGTGGAGCTTTTGAACGGGAAATACTTCTCCGCCCTGCTAGCCGAGACCCGGAAGGTCTATCAGTACGTGATCGTGGACACGCCGCCTCTGGGCAGGGTCATCGATGCGGCCGTGGTGGCGCCCCACTGCGACGGCTCTATCCTGATCATCGGCAGCAATTCCATTCACCGCCGCCAGGCCCAGGAGGTGGTTGCCCAGCTTCAAAAGAGCGGCAGCAAGATCCTGGGCGTGGTCAGGAATAACATGAAGAAAAAGGACAACATCTATTATTACGCCCACGACGAGAAGAAGAGAAAATAAAGACGGGGCAGACCCGGCTTCAAACCCGGATCTGCCCCGCAAAAGGCCGAAGATCTTGAACATCAGGATCTTCGGCCTTTTATAAATGAAAAGACCTGCCGACAAACGGCAGGTCATTCATAACAGAACCTGTTAGATGGCACGCTCAACCTTGTTGGAACGGAGACATCTTGTACAGACGTATACATGGCGCGGAGTACCGTCGACAACTGCCTTGACACGCTTCACGTTGGGTTTCCACGCACGGTTGCTGCGTCTGTGGGAGTGGGAAACCTTAATACCAAAGGTCACGCCCTTGCCGCAAATATCGCACTTAGCCATTAGCTGCACCTCCAATCCATGGGAAAAATCACTGTATCGTCCAAGCGGACGCTGAAACATATGATAGCAAAAAATCCGGAAAAATGCAAGTGGTATTTAGATTTTTTTGAAAAAATTTTGAAAGCAGTTGATATATTTCCAGCCGGAGGCTATAATGAAAGCAAATTTGTGGAGATGAGGTGTCTAAGTGGTAGATTCGCATTGCGTCCCTCTGCAGAAGCTGGTGGAGGCTTTCCACATGACCGTGGCCTATGAGGCCAGCGACTATGCCGCCATTCGCATTACGGTGGAGGATGTGTCCCGGCCCGGGCTCCAGCTGGCGGGATATTTTGACCATTTTGAGCCCATGCGGCTGCAGCTGCTGGGCAAGGTGGAAATGAGCTATCTGGAGAAAATGACCAGCAGCGAGCGCTACGCCGCCTTTGACGCCTTGTTTTCCTATAAGATCCCGGCGCTGATCATCTCCCGGGATATGGAGCCCCATCCCGAGTGCCTGGAAATGGCCCAGAAGCACGACATTACGGTGCTCCGCTGCCAGGAGGCCACCTCTTATATGGCCTCCAGCATCATCACCTATCTGAAAACCGCCCTGGCCCCCTGTATCACCCGTCACGGCGTTCTGGTGGAGGTTTACGGCGAGGGCCTTCTCCTGGTAGGCGAGAGCGGCATCGGCAAGAGTGAGGCCGCTGTGGAGCTGCTGAAGCGGGGCCACCGGCTCATTGCCGACGACGCCGTAGAGATCCGGAAGATCTCCACCACGGGCCTCATGGGCACGGCCCCCTCTCTGATCCGGAACTATATCGAGCTCCGGGGCATCGGCGTCATCAACGTGGCAAACCTCTTCGGTATGGGCGCCGTGAAGCAGGAGAATTCCATTGACCTGGTGATCAATATCGTTCCCTGGTCCAACAAGGCGGTCTATGACCGGCTGGGGCTGGAGGAGCAGTATATCGACATCCTGGGGGTCCGGGTGCCCCAGATTACCATTCCCATCACCCCGGGCCGGAACCTGGCGGTGATTCTGGAGGTGGCGGCCATGAACAACCGGCAGAAGAAAATGGGCTACAACGCCGCCGTGGAGTTCACGGAGCAGGTCAACAAGCATTTTGACGAGGCCATGGGCCAGCAGTTCTGAAATAGGGAAAAGCCGGAGCGGGCATCCGTTCCGGCTTTTTTGCGCTCTGCCCCGGGCACACCGGGGCGCTTTTAGTAGGCGTTCATGGCAAGACTGGCCTGCTCCAGTGCCTTCAGGAAGGCCTGCTCCATCTGTGTCATGTGGTACTGCTTGTGGTACAGCAGGGCATCGAAATAGAGGGCCTTGGGCTCGGCGCAGGGCCGCTGGACCAGGTCCCGCCGGGCCAGCTCCTCCGGAGCCATAGGGGCGGCCCAGAGGTAGGCTCCGGGCACCGTGTGCAGCAGGGTGATCTGGGCCAGCCGGTCCGTGGCGTAGATCCGGCAGCGGGGAGCCTTGGAGGCCTTTCCGGCGCTGCGGAACAGGTCCCCGTGGACCACCTCCGGATAGGGCAGCAGCTCCTCCCGGCCGATGGCCTCCCGGTCCGCCAGGGGGTGGTTTTTGTGCATCAGGACCCGGCAGCGAAAGCCGGTGAGCTCCCGCAGGGTCAGGCCCAGGCTCTGGGCCTGCTCCTGGAAATAGTCCTTGTACTCCCCCCGGAAACGGATAAGGGCCAGGTCCATTTCTCCGCTTTTGAGGTATTGCAGGGCCTGGCGGGGGTGGCACTCCCGCAGGATCACGTCCAGGTCCCTTGGCTGGGAAAGGGTGCCCAGGTACTGGGCGGCGGCCTCCATGTGGGCGGTGGACCGGGGCAGGCAGACCCGCAGACGGCCCACGACGGGGTGCCGGGGCCCCAGGGAATCCATGGCCTCCAGCTCCCGGAGGATGGTCCGGGCGTGGGTCAGGAATTCGGCGCCCCGGGTGGTGGGGCGGACGCCTCGGGGGGTCCGCTCAAAAATGGGAAAGCCTACGGAGGCCTCCATTTCCCGCAGCACCCGGCTCAGGTTGGGCTGGCCGATGTATAGGTTCTCCGCCGCCTGGGAAATGGACCGGGTCCGTTCGATCTCGATGATATACTGCAGATGCAGGGTGTTCATGGGCAGGCCCTCCTTCCGTCATATGGATCCTATTATGTCCAATGGGGCGCTTCTTGTCAAGTCAATCGAAAAGAGCCGGCGGAGCTATGGCCCGCCGGCCGCTTTTCTATGCTTCGGATCCCGAAAGATCGGATCCCAGGGCCCAGGCGGCCCTCTGCGATGGCATCTGCCCGGTCTCGTAGGAGGTGTCGGGACCGAGCAGAGCGAGGATCGCAAGGAGCAGAAACGCCAGGGCCAGGGTGGCGAGCTTCCGCAGGAGCTTTTTCCTGACGTTTTCAGACATGGTTATTCCGCCAGCTTCTTGCCCAGAGCCTTGCAGGCGGCCAGGGCGTCGTCGTCAGGGGCCTCGCAGCAGATCACGCTGTCGCAGACCAGGTTGATCCCGGCGTTCTTGCAGTCCTCTTCCCAGGTGCGCATCCACTCGCCGTCGCCCCAGCCGTAGGAGCCGAAGAGCCCGGCGTCCTTGCCGGAGAGGGCGCTCTTGCAGTCGGAGAACATGGGCTCGAACTCGTCCTCTTCCAGAACCTCGGAGCCCATGGCCGGGCAGCCCATGGCTACGGCGTCCATGGCGGCCAGGGCGGCCTTATCCACATCGCCGGGGGTCCAGAGAACGGCCTCGGCGCCGGCTTCCTTCATGCCTTCCAGAACGGCGTTGGCCATAGACTCGGTGTTGCCGGTGCCGCTCCAATAAATCACTGCTGTTTTTTTCATAATGATCGTTCCTTTCTGAGCTGAAATGCTTAAACTGTAACGGCAAGCTGCTCCAACGTGGCGCCGGCCTGCCAAAGTTTACAATAGATGTCCGTGCACTTGCGGTACTTGCGGAACAGGCTCTGGGCCTTTTCCGGGTCCCCGTAGACCTTCCACATCCCGGCGCATTTGTAGTGCCGGGAGCCGTTGTCCATGAAGCCCGCCACATCCTCCGGGGGATAGCTGAGGAACAGCCCTACCTCGTGGGGGAATTCCTGCCGGGCCCGGATTCTGCGGGTCAGCCGTATGAGGCAGCTGCTGGGGTCCCGGCTGTCACCGTAGCCGCAGCGGGCCAGCAGAGCCGAGGCCGCCCGATCCTGGAGATCACGGGAAAGATCCTTGGGACGGTACAGGTACAGCAGGGCCCGCAGGTCGGTTTTTCCCTGGGTCTGCCGCAGGACCAGAAGCCGCAGGCCCTTTTTCTGGAGCCGGCGGTTCAGATCCCGGATCTGGGAGAGAAACTCCTCCTCGGATCCGTAGGAGCAGGGGAACAGGCTGCCGGTCTTGATCCCGGCCAGGGTGGGGGCGCCTTGGCGCACCAGAATTTCTTCGGACATGGGGATCCCTCCTAAGTTATGGTCCCATTTAGGATACCCAAAGGACCGAAAAATCT
Organism: uncultured Oscillospiraceae bacterium; assembly: GCA_934589155.1. Classification (GTDB taxonomy): domain Bacteria; phylum Bacillota; class Clostridia; order Oscillospirales; family Oscillospiraceae; genus Faecousia. The sequence goes on from CAKTNP010000007.1 coordinate 27,675, forward strand.
GCACGGACGTGGTTAGAAACAACTAACTATGACCCTAAGAAAAAGCCCGGAGAGGGATAGACCTTTTCCAAGCGGTTAATTGTAACTAACCATGGATGTAGTCTACCACTGAACGGGGTCCTTGTCAAGCCTCTTTTGCGGGACCGTTCTAAAATTCTTCCCGGGACATACCCTTTAGCAAGACCGCTGCCGGCGGGGTGTGCCCTGCCGCAAAGCTGAAGGAGGCAGGACTTGATGGAAACGACGATTTACTCCGACATTGCCGCCCGTACCGGCGGGGATATTTACATCGGGGTGGTGGGGCCCGTGCGGACGGGAAAATCCACCCTCATCAAGCGGATCATGGAAGAGCTGGTGATCCCCAACATAGACGATCCCTACCGCCGGGACCGGGCCAAGGATGAGCTGCCCCAGAGCGGCTCCGGAAAGACCATTATGACGGCGGAGCCCAAATTCGTGCCCGAGGAGGCGGTGGAGATCTGCCCCGACGGCAAGGCCCGGCTGCGGGTGCGGATGATCGACTCCGTGGGCTATATGATCCCCGGCGCCGTGGGGGCCACGGAGGAGGGGGAGCCCCGGATGGTCCGCACCGCATGGTTCCCGGAGCCCATTCCCCTGACCCAGGCGGCGGAGCTGGGGACGAAAAAGGTCATGGAGGAGCACTGCTCCATCGGCATCGTGGTCACCACAGACGGCACCGTGACGGACATTCCCCGGCAGGATTATGAGGAAGCGGAGGATCGGGCCCTTCGGGATATGCAGGCCACGGGCAAGCCATTCCTGGTGGTGGTGAACACCACGGACCCCGACGGGGAGGCGGCCCGGCAGGTCTGCCGCAGCCTGACGGAGCGCTTCGGCGTGACCTGCGCCGCCGCGGACTGCCAGACCCTGGGGGCAGGGGAGATCGCGGACCTGCTGTCGGACCTGCTTTATGCCTTCCCGGTGGAGCGGGTCCAGGTGTACCTGCCCCGGTGGATGGACGCCCTGGAGCCGGACCACCCCGTAAAGCAGGAGGTCTACGGCGGCCTTCTGGCCCTGAGCCGGGACCTGGGCACCCTGCGGTCCGCGGAGACCGCCGTGGGGGGCCTGGCGGAGCTAAGCCATGTGGAGGAGGCCCGGCTGCGGAAGGCGGACCCGGGCCGGGGAGCCGTGTCCTGGGAGCTGCGGTTCCCGGAGACCCTCTATTACGAGATCCTGAGCCAGCGGACGGGACTGCCCATTTCCGACGAAGGGGACCTCATGAACCTCTTGACGGAGCTGGCGGAGGCCAAGCGGGCCTACGACAAGCTGAAGGGCGCCCTGGAGGAGGTCACCGCCAAGGGTTACGGCGTGGTCATGCCGGACCGGTCGGAGATGCGGCTGGAGGCGCCGGAGGTGATCCGCCGGGGCGGGGCCTACGGCGTGAAGCTGAAGGCCGGGGCCCCCTCCATCCACATGCTGCGGGTGGACGTGGACGCGGAGATCAGCCCCATGGTGGGGGACGAGGCCCAGTCCCGGGCCCTGGTGGACCGGCTGGCACGGGAATATGAGGAGGACCCGGAAAAGCTCTGGGAGAGCAACATCTTCGGCCGGTCCGTTTATGAGATGGTCTCTGACGGCCTGAACGCCAAGCTGCTGCGGCTGCCGGAGGACGTGCGGGGCAAATTCCGGGGCTCCCTGGGCCGTATCGTCAACGAAGGGGCCGGGGGCCTGATCTGCCTGATTCTGTAAGAAAAGCCAGGGGGGAAAGCGTCGCTTTCCCCCCTGGAATTTTTCGGGGCTCCGTGCTATAATGTGGGAAAAAGATCCCAAAAGGAGATCGAAAGACATGGAAAAGAAGGAATCCTTCCTTCGGCCCGGGGGACGGACGGAGCGGGGCCAGGGTTTGGCCCTGGGGGCCCTGTCTCTGGTCATTGCCTTCTCCGGCGGCGGGACCCTGGCCGCCGGAGTACTGCTGCCCGTGAAGCGGGGGGCCTGCCTTGCCTGGTGGATTCCCATGGCTCTGGGGCTGGCGGCAGGGATTCTGCTGTTCCACCGGCTGCGGCGGGGTGGGAAAGTGGCCCAGATGTCCGGCACGAAGCTTTTGTATTTCGGCCTGGCGGCCCTGGGCGCCTCCGGCCTTATAACGGGGCTCTGCGGCCTGCTGCCGCCGCTGCTGTGCCTGCCCATGGTGCCTTGGGGGCTGGGCACCACGGCCCTGCAAATGGGCTTTGCCCCGGCGGAGGAGGCTCTCATGACCCTGGCCCGGGCCTTCCCGGAGGAAAAGACCCGATACGCCCGGGTCCAGACCTGGGGCGGCCTTCTGCTGCTTCTGATCCTGATGGGAGCCTATCTGGCCGCCCGGCGGGCCGGCGGGGATGTGCTGTTTCTGCACCTGCTGGCCGGGGCGGTGGGACCTGCCCTGGCCCTGGCGGGGGCCTGGCTCCTGGACCGGCGGCTGTGCCTGTCGGACCAGCGGGGAGCGGAGCTCCGGCGGGAGCTGGGGAAAATCCTTAAGGAAATTTAAGGTTTGAAAAGGTTGACTTTCCTAAGGCTTGTGAGTATCATGGCACTAGCAAAAATTTGTGAAATCTACGCTTTTGGAGGGCGGATGCAATGAAAATGAAGAAATGGATCGCCGGAGCCCTGACGGCCGCGCTGCTGCTGGGGCTGAGCGCCTGCGGCGGCAAGGATACCGCCGTGTATGTGCAGTCCGTGGCAGAGATCACCGGCACCGGGGCCGTGGCCATGGAGAACCGGTTTCCCGGCATGGTGGTGTCCGAGAACGTGACGGAGATCAAGAAGGACACCGACAAGACCGTGGCGGAGCTGAAGGTCAAGGAAGGCGACGATGTGCAGGCGGGCCAGGAGCTCTTCGCTTACGACGCCGAGGAGATCCAGCTTTCTCTGGACAAGCAGAAGCTGGAGCTGGAGCAGATCCAGGCTCAGATCGACAATTATAAGGATCAGATCAGCACTCTGGAAAAAGAAAAGAAGAATGCCGGCAAGGATGCCCAGGCCCAGTACACCGTAGACATCAGCGCCGCCAAGCTGAGCCAGAAGGAAGCGGAGCTGAACCTGAAGAACAAAAAGGCCGAGGTGGAGGCCACCCAGAAGCTCCTGCAGAACGTGAAGGTCACCTCCCCCGTGGCGGGCCGGGTCCAGTCCATCAACGAAAACGGCACGGACAGCAACGGCAACCCTGCGGCCTACATCACCATCCAGCAGGAGGGCTCCTTCCGGATCAAGGGCACCCTGGGCGAGCTCCAGCGGGGCAGCATTACGGAAGGCACCCGCATGAAGATCTACTCCCGGACCGACAACACCGAGTTCTGGACCGGCACCGTGTCCAAGGTGGACTATGAGAACGCCAGCCAGGGCAACAACAATGACCGGTACTATGGCATGTCCTCCGATACCATGACCTCCTCCAGCAAGTACCCCTTCTACGTGGAGTTGGATACCACCACCGGCCTTATCATGGGCCAGCATGTGTATCTGGAGGTGGACGGCGGTACCTCCGCGGCCTCCGGTCTGCAGCTGCCCAGCTATTACGTGTGCACGGAGGAAGACGGCAGCGCCTATGTCTGGGCCGAGAGCGCCAAGGGCAAGCTGGAAAAGCGCAGCGTCACCCTGGGAGAGCTCAACGAGGAAATGAGCACCTATGAGATCCTGGAGGGCCTGACCGCGGAGGATTACATCGCCTATCCCGACGAGACCCTGTGCAAAGAGGGCGTTCCCACCACCCATGAGTATGTAGAGCCCACCAATGACGGAAACGGCGAGAACGGCGGTGTGAATGACGGAGTCGTGGATGGCGGTATGAATGACGGAGTTGTGGACGGCGGCATTGCGGACGACGGAAACGGTGCCGTGGACGGCGGCTACGTGGATGGCGAAAACGGTGTGATCGACGGCATGGGCCAGATCGACGGCATTTCCTCCGACGAACCCGAGCCCAGCGAAGATGCGGGCATGGAGGGCTGATCCATGATCCTGCAATTAACGGACATCTGCAAGGACTATTACCAGGGCAAGGAACCGGTAAGAGTTCTGAAAAATATCAACCTGCAGGTGGAAAAGGGCGATTATATCGCCATTATGGGCCCCTCCGGCTCCGGCAAGACCACATTGATGAACATCATCGGCTGCCTGGACGTGCCCACCTCCGGCACCTATGAGCTGGACGGGAAGAACCTGAAGGATTATTCCGACGACGGCCTGGCGGAGATCCGGAACAAATACATCGGCTTCGTGTTCCAGAGCTTCTACCTGCTGCCGAAAATGGACGCGCTGGACAATGTGGCCCTGCCCCTGCTCTATGCCGGGGTGTCCCTGAAGGAGCGCCGGGCCCGGGCCGCCGAGGCTCTGAAGGCCGTGGGCCTGGAGGAGAGGATCCATTTCCTGCCCAACCAGCTCTCCGGCGGCCAGTGCCAGCGGGTGGCCATTGCCCGGGCCATGGTGGGAAAACCCACCCTGCTCCTGGCCGATGAGCCTACCGGCGCCCTGGATACCAAGGCGGGCAATCAGATCATGGAGATCTTCCGGGGCCTGAGCCGGGAGGGCATGACCATTATCATGATCACCCACGAGCCCAGCATTGCCGCCTGCGCCGATAAAACCTATCATATCCTGGACGGACGGCTCCGCACCGACGGCGGCGAGGTCCGGCCGGAGGAGGACCCGGAGCCTGCTCCGGGGGACGACCTGGCGGAGCTCCATCGCCTCCTGGACGGCACGGGAAAGGAGGACTGACCCATGGAGAAGAACAAGACAAAGATCCGGGCCGCAAAGCCCAAGGCCAAGACCAAAAAGATCGTGATCTCGGTGGTGGCCGCCGTGCTGGTGGCGGCCCTGGGATGCGGCCTTTGGTATTACTACGGCCACCGGAATACGGACCCCGTAAGCGTCTACGACTTTATGAATGTGGGCATGACGGACTACTGGGGCGACAGCAAGGAAAGCTACGGCCCCGTGACCACGGACCGGATCCAGACCGTGAACCTGTCCACCACCCAGACCGTGACGGAGGTATTCGTCCAGCAGGGCGACCACGTGAAAAAGGGCGACCCCTTGCTGGCCTTTGACACCACCCTGACGGACCTGGCCCTGGAAAAGAAGCGGCTGGAGGTGGAGAAGCTGAAGATCCAGCTGGAAAACGCCCAGACGGAGCTGACCCGGATCAAGAACCTGAAGCCCATGGTCATCAATCCGAAACCTACGCCAAAGCCCACCCCCACCACCAACCCGGGGACCCCGCTGCAGGGCAAGTACGACATCATCAGCAAGAAGACCTCCGACGGCAGCACTCAGCAGAAGGCCCTGGTGGTCTGGGTGTCGGAGAACACCCAGATGGACAACGACCTATGGGAGCTGCTGCGGGCCTACGCCGAAAAGCTCCAGAATAAGACCCCGGCTCCCACGGAGCCTACCACCGAGCCCACGGAGACCACGGCCCCCACGGAAACGGACCCCACCGGCACCACGGAACCCACCACGGAGCCGACGGAGACCGACCCTGCTACGGAACCCACCACCGAACCTACCACGGCTCCCACGGAGCCCCAGGCAGCGGTGAAGGAATTCTACATCGTGCTGAAGGTCACGGACGGCGACACCTCCTTTGGCGACACCGTGACCTGGCAGGGCATGAAGGTGACGAAGCTGGACAACGGCAGCTTCTCTTTCAGCCTGTTTGACGCCACCGGTGTGAAGGACCCGGTGACGAAGCCTTCGGCCCCCTCCGATGATGACGACAACAGCGGCATTGACTATAACAGCGGCTACACCGCCTCCGAGATTGCCAGCATGCGGAACGAACAGGAAAAGACCATTAAGGAGCTGAAGTTCAACATCAAGATGGCGGAATCCGAGTACAAGATCATGCAGACCGAGACCGCCGACGGCAAGATCTACGCCGAGTTCGACGGCACCGTGGTGTCTCTGCTCACCGAGCAGGAGGCCAAGGACCAGAACGCTCCTATGATGAAGGTCTCCGACGGCGGCGGCTTCTACGTGACCGCCTCCATCGGCGAGTTTGATCGGGACACGGTACAGATCGGCCAGGAGGTCACCGTCAACGACTGGAACACCGGCATGACCTACACCGGCGTTGTCCAGAAGATCGGAGATTATCCTACGAACGACAGCTATTTCAACGGCTCCGACAATCCCGATGTGTCCTATTACCCCATGACGGTGTATGTGGACGGCAGCGCGGACCTGCAGCCAGGCTATTACGCCAATGTCCAGTACTCCGCCGACACCGAGTCCCAGGGCATCTACCTGGAGAACCCCTTCGTCCGGACGGAGAACGGTAAGAGCTATGTCTATGTCCAGGGCGCCGACGGTAAACTGGAGCGCCGGGACGTGGTCACGGGCAAGACCGTCTGGGGCAGCTATGTGGAGATCCGCAGCGGCCTGTCCGCGGATGACAAGATTGCCTTCCCCTATGGGAAGAACGTGAAGGAGGGCGCCGAGACGGTAGAAGGCGACCTGTCCGACCTGTATAACTACTAAGGAGGGAGCCCTATGGGAGAAAATATCAGACTTGCCTTCCAGGGGATCTGGGGCCACAAGCTCCGTTCCTTCCTGACCATGCTGGGCATCATCATCGGCATCGCATCCATCATCACCATCGTCTCCACCATCAAGGGGACCAACGAGCAGATCAAGGAAAACCTGATCGGCGCCGGCAACAACGTGGTGACGGTGCAGCTCAACCAAAACGGCTACGCCTACGACCTGAGCTACAACAGCATCCCCGACGGGGTCCGGACCATCGACGAGGAGACCCGCCGGGACCTGGAGAAGATCAGCGGCGTGGATGCCGTGGCCCTGTACTATTCCAGAAGCAACGCCGAGCAGGTGTATTATCAGAACACCCAGTTCAACGGTGCCATGGTGGGCATCGACCAGAGCTATCTGGGGGTCTACGGCTACCAAGTGAAGTCCGGCCGGGGCTTTTTGGAAAGTGACTACACCGGCCACCGCAAGGTGGTTCTGGTGGACAGCAAGGCCGTGTCCACCCTGTTCAATGGGGAAAACCCGGTGGGCAGATGTATCGAGATCCGGGGCGACGTGTTCACCGTGGCCGGCGTGGTGGAGCTGAACAGCAGCTTTACCCCCACCATCAACTCCATGAGCGATTATCAGCTCTATGCCGACACCTCATCCGGCTCCATCTTCATGCCGGATTCCGTGTGGCCCACGGTGTACCAGTTTGACGAGCCCCAGAACGTAGCCATCAAGGCCGACAGCACCGACGTCATGACCACCGCCGGAAAGAAGGCGGCGGATCTGCTGACGGAGCGGACCATCGTGAACCGGGAAAGCAGCGACTTTGACTATCGGAGCCAGGATATGCTGGAGCAGGCCCAGCAGCTCCAGAGCATGAGCAAATCCACCAACAGTCAGTTAATCTGGATCGCCAGCATCTCCCTTCTGGTGGGCGGCATCGGCGTCATGAACATCATGCTGGTATCCGTCACCGAGCGGACCGGCGAGATCGGCCTGAAAAAGGCCATCGGCGCCAAAAAGCGCCGGATCCGGATGCAGTTTTTGACCGAGGCCGCCGTGCTGACCAGCTTGGGCGGACTCATCGGCGTGGGCACCGGCGTGGGCCTGGCGGAGCTAATCTCCAACATGATGGAGATCCCCGTGGCCATCAGCATCCCGGCCATCCTCATTGCCGTGGTGTTCTCCATGCTCATCGGCGTGGTCTTCGGCATCCTGCCTGCGGTGAAGGCCGCAAATCTGAACCCCATCGAGGCTCTGCGGAGAGACTGAGATCAAAAGCGCCCGGATCGCCCGGGCGCTTTTTCATAGGGGTACGAAAAAAGGCTCCCTTCTTCCGCGGAAGAAGGGAGCCTCTTTCTGATTTAGGACCGGGATCACTCGGCCTTGAAGCCGTAGCTGGCACCGGCGGTGATAGCAGTGGCGTCCACACCGGTCTGGGCGTACTCGCCGTTCTCATAGAAGGCCCAGTACTTGCCGTCCTTGTCGAAGTCCAGGGTCAGACCGTTGACGGTCTTGACGTACAGGCCGTAGTCGCTGTCGTCGCCGGCAATGAGGCCCAGCTCCAGCAGGGCCTCGCCCACGGTGGTCTTGTCGGTGTGGATCTCAAAGACGGTCTCCACGCCGTCCAGGTCCGTGACGGTGAAGGAGAAGACGGTCTCGCCCTCGCCCAGGACGGTCACGTCTCCGGTGTTGACGGGCTGGGTCTCGGCCATGGTCTCCGGCGCGGAGGTTTCGGGAACGGTGGTCTCGGCGGTGGTGGAGGGCTCGGTGGTGTCGGTGCTGCCGCATCCGGCGGCCACAAGGGCCACGGAGATCAGCATGACAGCGCACAGCAGCAGAGCCAGAACATTTTTCTTCATGATAATGACACTCCTTTTGTACAGTTCATTCCGGATCAGGCCGGAACGGAGGCCATTATAGCAGGACTTCCGGAAAAAAGCAAGAGGACGTTGGATATGGTGCACAGAATATACCAATAAAAACTGTGCAAAGCGCCGGTTACTGCTCCAGCAGATTCCGGGCCATCTGACGGATCATGTCGTGGTCCATGGTGTCCTCGCTGCATTCCCAGACGATAATGCCTGCCAGACCCTTGGACTGGATAAAGTCCAGTTTATCCTGTAAGGACAGGGCGTTTTCGTAAGACAGATACCACAGATAATAGGGAGAGCTTTCGTCGTCGTTGTACATATAGGGACCGCCCACCTTATCGTAGGCACAGTGCCATCCGGTGCCGCCTTTGTCAAAGCTCTCGCCCAACTCCGGTCTGCCCTCCACCCAGTTGATCTCGTAGCCGCTGACGGCCTCCTGCTCCCAGGCCCGCAGCATTTCCTGGTCGATCTCGCCCTCGGCGGGAGCCTTGGTCTCAATGGGAACGCCTACGGCGGAGCCGGTGGGGACTTTAGTCATTTTGAAGTCCGTGGCGTACATGGGGGAGCCAATGCAGAGTTTCTCCGGCTCCACCTTATAGCCCATGGTCATGACGGTAATGGCGCTGCGGATGTCCTGAGGCTTGCTGGCGTGGCCCGTGACCTTGTCCCAGAGCCCCGCCAGGTCATAGGTCATGACGTTGACCAGATCCATGTAGGGGGACACCAGCCGCCAATTCTGACAGGGCAGGGTCCAGCCGCCGGAGGCGGAGGCGCAGGCCGTCAGCTTTTTCACCCCGGGGCCGTATTTCTCGTCCATGGCCTGCCGCAGGGCCTGGGCCAGAAGGGCAAAGTTCTGGCTGTCCTCCTCCACGGTGCCCCAGATGGGACAGCCCTGGTCGTTGTCGTTCTCGGGCAGCCGCTCGCCGTCCTTGCTGCCGCCGAAGTACTCCCAGTCGATGTCGAAGCCGTCCAGCCAGGGATAGGTCTCCAGGGTCTCCATGCAGCTCTCCACAAAGGAGGCCCGGCCCTCGGGGGTGTAGGCCATTTCGGAGAAGTAGCCGCACCGGGTCCAGCCGCCGATGGAGATGAGGATGTTCACGTCGGGGTACTGTTCGGCATAGGCCGCGTACTGGGCGAAGTGGTTCCGGGGCAGACCCTCCGCCATTTCGCTGGGGGTGTCGTCCTCCAGGTCGGCCTTGGGCTGGGTGGAGGCGATGCGGAACCGGGTCCGGGGGGCCTCACCCGCCGCCCGGCGGTCAAAGGAGGTCTCCTGGGTGCCGTCGTCGGGCTGGACCTCCCAGAAGGCATGGTTCACATAGGTGACGCTGTCCCAGGGAATGCTGCATACCTCGGCCCCCTGCTGGGCGGTCTTGGTCTCCAGATACCAGTTGGCGAAGTAGACCACCACCTGCTTCGGTACGGAGAGCGGCTCCGTTTCTGGGACGGTGGACTCCGTGGGGGCTGCGGTGGTCTCCGGGACCGTTTCTGTGGTGCTCACGGCGGGGGCCGGGGCCTTGGCGCAGCCGCAGAACAGGGCGGCCAGCACCAGCACCATGGCAAGGATTCGCTTCTTCATGGAAATTCCTCCTCTTCTGCGGCGGGTCAAAGGGCCGCAGTTCAATTTTAATCCATCATACCATATCGTGCACGAAAAATGGTATCAAATTTGACTGCGTTTTGTGCAAAACGGTGCATCCTCGGAAGGCCACCTCAGAGGAAGGATTTCGATTTACATTTGCCCGCAAAAATGCTATCATAGAAAGGATATGAATCGGCCCATGGCCTGGGAGGATCAGTATGCTGGGATATGAGAGGACCTATGCGGAGGTGGACCTGGACGCCATTTCCCATAATATAGCGGCGGTCCGCCGCCGGGCGGCGGGGAAGAAGCTGCTGTGCGTTCTGAAGGCCGATGCCTACGGCCACGGCGCCACGGCCATAGCCCGACGGCTCCGGGGCGTCTGCGACTTTTTCGGGGTGGCCTGCATGGAGGAGGCGGTGGAGCTGCGGCGGCAGGGGATCGAGACCCCCATTCTGCTGCTGGGCTACACCTCTCCCCGGGAGTTCCCCCTGGCCGTAAAGTACGACCTGCGGACCGCCATCTTCCGCCGGGAGGACGGGGAGCTTTTGAATCGGGAGGCCCTGCGCCAGGGCCGCCAGGCTAAGGTCCACTTCGCCGTGGATACGGGCATGAGCCGTATCGGCTTTCAGGTCACCGAGGCGGCGGCGGAGGACTGCCGGTATCTGGCGGGGCTGACGGGGCTCCGGCCGGAGGGCATGTTCAGCCACTACGCCACGGCGGACGAGGGGGACCTGACCCGGGCCCGGGCCCAGTATGGCCGGTTTTGTGAATTTGACCGGATGCTGAAGGACCGGGGGGTGCGGATCCCCCTGCGGCACCTGGACAACTCCGCCGGGATCATGAACTTCGGCGGGGAGTTCGAGATGGTCCGCAGCGGCATCGTAACCTACGGCCTGTATCCCAGCGACGAGGTGGACCGGCGGCTCCTGCCTTTGGAACCGGCCCTGCAGTGGAAGACCAGCGTGTCCTTTGTGAAGTGGCTGGAGCCGGGGCGGGAGGTGAGCTACGGCGGCACCTACCGGACCCGGGAGCGGCGGCGGGTGGCCACGGTGCCCGTGGGCTATGCCGACGGCTATCCCCGGAGCCTGTCCGGAAGGTTCTATGTGCTGATCCGGGGCAGACGGGCCCCCATTCTGGGAAAGGTCTGCATGGACCAGATTATGGTGGACGTGACGGATATTCCGGAGGTGGAGGCGGAGACCTCCGTGACCCTGGTGGGCCGGGACGAGGGAGAGACCATCACCGTGGAGGACATTGCCGGAGCCGCCGGGACCTTTAATTACGAGTTCATCTGCGGCATTGCCCGGCGGGTCCCCCGGATGTACCGGGTCGGCGGACGGATCGCGGAGCGGTCGGACTATCTGCTCAGCGACTGCATTGTGTATGGGGAGGAAAAGCCATGAAGCTGGTGTTCGGCGGGGCCTATCAGGGAAAGCTGACCTGGGCCCGGGAGGCCTACGGCCTTGCCCAGGACCGGTGCCATGACTGCCGGGAGGGCCTGCCGGAGGCCCGGCGGGACTGCCTGTACCATTTGGAGGAATTCTCCCTTGTCTGCGCCCGGGCCGGCCTGGACGCGGTGCAGGAATTTTCGGGCCGCCGGGACCTGTGGCAGGATTCCGTCCTGATCCTTCGGGACATCGGCAGCGGCGTGGTGCCCATGGATAAAACGGAGCGGGCCTGGCGGGAGGAAAACGGAAAGCTCCTGCGCTATCTGGCCAAAGAGGCGGAGCGGGTGAGCCGGATCTTCTGCGGATTGGAGGAGCGGCTGAAATGATCCTATATCTGCTGCGCCACGGCATGACCCGGGCCAACGAGGCCCATTTATACTGCGGCAGCACGGACCTGCCCCTGTCGCCGGAGGGCTGTGCGGCGCTGGAGAGGGCGAAAAACACCGGCCGCTGGCCCCGGGCGGACCGGTATTACACCAGCGGCATGCGGCGGACGGCGGAGACCCTGGGGATCTTGTACCCCGGCGCCACGGCCGCGGCCCTGCCGGAGCTTCGGGAGATCGACTTCGGGGACTTTGAGATGAAGTCCTACGAAATGCTGAAGGAGGACCCCCGGTATCTGGCATGGATCTCCGGCGAAAACGAGAAAAACGTTTGCCCCCATGGGGAAAGCGGGGCCCAGGCCCAGGCCAGAGCCCAAAGGGCTCTGGATGCCCTTCTGGGAGAAAATACCGACGCCCTGGCCGTGACCCACGGCGGGGTCATTGCCGGTGCCATGGAGACCTGGTTTCCGGAGGCGGGGAAGAACCGCTATGAATGGCAGCCCCGGCCGGGAGCGGGCTATGGAATTTTGTTTGAGGACGGAAAGCCCCTGCGTTATTGGGCCCTTCCGGAAGCCTAACCGCCGACGGGTTCCTTTCTGCAAATGAGAAGCGGGCGGCAGACTGCCGCCCGCTTCTTTGCGTCAGCGCATCATTTTGCTGATCCGGTTGGCGGCCTCCGCCATGGCGTCCTCCACCTCCACGGCGGTGCGCTTGGCCAGCCGCCGGGCAGCGTTCTGCCGGGGCAGCATCATGACGGCGACGGCGCCGGCCGCGGCGCCCACGGCCATGGAGGCCGCGATCACTTTTCCGTTCATATTGGGCTCCTCCTTTCCTTTTTGGGCTTTTTCTAGTATGCACCGGTGCGCAGAAATTTGCCGCATTGAGGCGAAAATTTTTTGAAACGGCGCAAAAGATCCCTTTCCGACGGGCGAAAACTGTGGTATTATGAAAGAAAAAAGTCAGGGGGAGCCGCCATGTCCATGGAGATCTTACAGGAAAAAATCAGAAAAAAGAAGAATCCGGCCCTTTTATGCCTGGATCCGACGGGAGATGTGATCCCGCCCCACCTGCTGGAGGAGGCCATCCGGGAAAAGGGCCAGACCCTGGAGGCCCTGGCCCTGGCCTGTGAGAACTACTGCCGGGGGATTTTGGAGGCAGTAAGTGACAGTATGCCCGGCGTTTCGGTAAAAACCGCCGGATTTTTCGCCCTGGGCCCGGCGGGTGCGGCGGTTTTGGAGCGGATCCTGGCCTATGCCCGGGAGAAGGAGTTGTATGTGATCCTGGACGGCGCCTTCGGCGAGCCGGGCTTTGCGGGCCAGGCCCTGGCGGAGAGCATCTTCGGCGGCATCCCTGTGGGAGACCAGGTGTTGACGGCCTATCCCGCTGACGGCGTCACGGTGAATCCCTATGCCGGTGCCGACGGGGCTGCGGCCTTCCTGACCTATTGCAGGACTGAGGGGAAGAGCCTTTTTGTCCAGGTGCGGACCGCTAATCGGTCCTCGGTGGAGGTCCAGGAGCTTTTGACCGGCGGACGGCTGGTGTATACGGCGGTGGCGGATCTGGCCAGCCGCTGGGGGGCAGAACTTTGCGGCAGGAGCGGCTACTCCCAGGTGGGGGCTGTGGCCAGCGCCTCCCGGGGAGAGGTCCTTAAGACCCTGCGGGAGAAGTATGACCGGCTGTTTTTGCTGGTGACGGGCCTGGGGGTCCAGGGAGGCTGCGTGAAGAACGCATCCTATGCCTTTGACCGGCTGGGCCGGGGGGCGGCGGTGTGCGCCGGACACAGCATCCTGGGGGCTTGGAAAAAGGCGGAGACCGACGGCCGGGACTATGCGGCCCAGGCCGCTGCCGCAGCGGAAAAGCTGAAGCGGGACTTGTCAAAATATGTACTTGTGATGTGAATCGGATCGAAATAAGGCGGCCGGTCCCAATAGGGCCGACCACCTTTGCCGCTTTTTTACCGATCCAGGCCGTAGGCCCCGGGGCGACCGGCCCCGGCCATACGGCCCCGGGCGGCGGAGCGGGCGCCCTCCGTGGTGCCGTCCTCGGTGGTCCGGGTGTCCTCGGAGCCGTGGGTGCTTTCGGTGGACCGAGTGTCCTCCATGCCGCGGGTCATTTCGGTGCCGCGGGTGCTCTCCGTGGGCCGGGAGGTCTCCCGGGGAGCCGTGGCGGCGGTGCCGCTGGGCCGGGAGGTGGGAGTCGTTGTGTTGGTGCGGCGGCAGGCCGTCAGGCCTGCGGCCAGGCTCAGGCAAAGAAGCAGTGCTGCAAGACGTTTCATAGTCGATTTCCTCCTGCGTTGAATTTCCGGGGATAGTATCTGCGCTTTTTCGGAAATTAGCCGCCGGGCTCCTGGAAAGAACAGGTAGGACAGGAAGAATCCGTCAAATGCTGACAGGACCCGGCATTTGGCGGAATCGGGAAAAATTCGGAGAAAAAGCCCAAAGAGCGGTTGCTATTTGGCGGCAATTCCGGTATAATGGAGCCAATCAAATCACCTACATAAAGGAGCGTCTGTTTCCATGAAGAAACTCACCGTGAAAAAGGGTTCCGCCTGCATGGCCTGTCTGGAATGCGTCCAGGCCTGTTCCATGGCGTTTTACAAGGAATTCCACCAGGACAAGTCCTGCATCAAGATCGTGGAGAAGAAGGGCGAAGCAAAGCCCCAGATCTGCGTCCAGTGCGGCAAGTGCGCCAAGGTCTGTGAGGCAGGCGCCATTACTCAGAACCCCAAGACCGGGGTCTATATGATCAACAAGAAGCTGTGCAACGGCTGCGGCAAGTGCGCCGAGGTCTGTCCCTTCGGGGTCATGGTCCCCAACGAGAACGGCCCCACCTCTAAGTGCATCGCCTGCGGCATCTGCGTCAAGGCATGTCCCATGGAGATCCTGGAGATCGTAGAAAAGTAAAAAAGCATGGAAAAACGCCGGGTTTTTGAAAACCCGGCGTTTTTTGATTCAAGCGGGGACCGCTTTCTTGGCGGGCAGCTGGGCCAGCACAATGGCGCCGAAGACCAGGACACAGCCGAAAAGCTCCCGGGGGGACAGGGCGGCCTTCAGGATCAGCCAGCCGAACAGGGCGGAGAATACGGATTCCAGGCTCAGGATCAGGCTGGCCAGGGCCACGTTGGAGGACTTCTTCTGCCCCGTAATCTGCAGGGTGTAGGCGATTCCCATGGACAAAACGCCGGTGTAGAGAATGGGAACGGCGCAGCTGGGGGCGGCGGAGAGATCCATCCCCTCAAACAGGAGCATGCTGAAAAAGGACAGCACGCAGGTCACCATGGTCTGGATCAGGGACAGCCGCAGACAGTCCACATAGGGGGAGACCCGGTCGATGCAGGTGATCTGGATGGCGAAGAACAGGGCGCAGACCAGGGTGAGGGCGTCGCCCAGGTTCACACCGTCGGCACCGGAGAGACTGAGAAAATACAGGCCCAGGACCGCCAGCCCCACGGAGATCCACACCCGGCCCCGGAGCCGCTGATGCAGGAATAGGCCCAGCAGTGGTACCAGAACGATGTACATGGCGGTGATAAAGCCGGACTTTCCGGGGCTGGTGTAGACCAGACCCACCTGCTGAAAGGCGTTGCCCAGGAACATACCCAGGCCGCAGCATAGGCCGCCCAGCAGCAGGCGCTTATCCCGGAACCGGGTAAAAAAGGTTTTTCCGTCGTTTTTGCCCCGGTCGCCGATGGCGACCAGAGGAATCAGGGTCAGGACCGCCGTCAAAGAACGGCAGAACTGAAAGGTCATGGGGGCCATCCGGTCCACGCCTACGCTTTGGGCCACGAAGGCCAGGCCCCAGATCAGGGCGGTGGTAAGAAGCATGAGGTTTCCCACCACGGCATTCTTTTTCATGAAGTGCTCACCTACAAAAGACAAAATACCAGGTTAGGCTACCACAATTTCCAAAGAAAGTCAATCCCGCCTTGCAAAACCCCGGGAGTGTGATATACTAAGACCATAATACAGAATGGAGGAAACGATCCTATGGACGAAAAGAAAATCCCCCAGCGCTCCGAGATCGCCGAAGAGGACAAGTGGGCCATCTGCGACCTTTACGCCACCGACGAGGACTGGGAAAAAGACCTGGAAAAGCTGAATGACTATACCGCAAAGGTCAAGACCTTTGCCGGACACCTGGCTGACAGCGCCGACACCATGCTGGAGTTTTACAACCTGGTGGAGGCTGTGGCGCTGCTGACCGGCGATCTGGGCAACTATGCGGGCCGTCAGAATGACTCCGACACCCGGGTGGGCAAGTACCAGACCATGATGGGCAAGTTCATGACGGCCTATGTGGCCTATCACTCCGCCGCCAGCTTCGAGACTCCGGAGCTGCTGGCCATCGCCCCCGAGACCCTGGAGGGCTTCTACAAGGCCCAGCCCCTGCTGGAGCGGTACCGCCGCCACATTGAGAACGCCACCCGCCGCCGGGCCCATGTGCTCTCTGCTGCGGAGGAGAAGTTGCTGGCTGCCGCCGGTGAACTGGCGGACACGCCCAGCAACGTTTTCGGCATGTTTGAGAACGCGGACCTGACCTTCCCCGACGCTGTGGACAGCCAGGGCAATCATCTGCCCCTGAGCCAGGGCACCTTCGCCAGCTATGAGGAGAGCTCCGACCGGGGCCTGCGGAAGAGCGCCTATGAGAACCTGTATCACACCCTGGGCGGTTTCCGGAACACCGCCGCCGCCATGCTTAACGGCCAGATGAAGCAACTGCAGTTCTTCGCCAACGCTCGGAAGTACGACTCTGCCCGACAGGCGTCCTTGGATGCCACCAATGTGCCGGAATCCGTGTATGATAACCTCATTGAGGCTGTCCATAACAATATGGATAAGCTGCATCGGTATGTTGCCCTGCGGAAAAAGCTGCTGGGCCTGGATGAGCTCCACTTCTACGATTCGTATACACCCCTCCTGTCTGAGGATCGGGAAAAGATCCCCTTCGCCCAGGCAAAGGAGACCGTGTATGAGGCCCTGGCGCCCATGGGAGATTACTACCGCGGCATTCTCAGGGAGGGCTTTGACAATCGTTGGATCGACGTGTACCAGAACGAGGGCAAGCGGTCCGGCGCCTACTCAGCCGGGGCCAGCGTCCACCCCTATGTGCTGCTGAACTACTCCGGAACCCTGGGCAGTCAGTTCACCCTGGCCCACGAAATGGGCCACGCTCTACACTCCTATCTTTCCACCAAAAACCAGACACCTCTGGATGCAGATTATGTGATCTTTGTGGCGGAAGTGGCCTCTACCTGCAACGAAGCTTTGCTTATGGAGCACCTGCTGGCCAAGACTACGGACAAGAAGGAGAGGGCTTACCTCATTAACCACTTTTTGGACCAGTTCAAGGGCACTCTGTATCGCCAGACTATGTTCGCCGAGTTCGAGCGGAACATCGGCCGCATGACTCAGGAGGGCACCCCTCTGACGGCGGATGTGCTATGCGCCGAGTACAAGCGGCTGAATGAGGAGTACTACGGCCCCGATATGGTGGTGGATGACGAGATTGCCATGGAGTGGGCCCGGATTCCTCACTTCTACTACGACTACTATGTGTTCCAGTATGCCACAGGCTACTCCGCCGCCATCGCCCTGTCCCGCCGGATCCTGCGGGAGGGCGAGCCCGCTGTGAAGGATTATCTGAACTTCCTGTCCGGCGGCTGCTCCAAGACTCCCATTGATCTTCTGAAGGGCGCCGGTGTGGATATGACCACCCCCGAGCCCGTGAACCAGGCTCTGGAGCTCTTCGGCACCCTGCTGGATGAGATGGAGCAGCTCATGGAGGCCTGAGCCGTGAAGGCCGTGGACATTTTCATCCCCACCCTGCACACCTTTGCCATGAACAACGTTTTCACCGGGTCCTGGGGCCGCCTTCGATTCCGGATCGCCCCCAATGTGGTCATGCGGACCCCCAAGGAGGTCAACATGGAAGAAAGCTCCATGGAGGCCGAATTCTGGCACGGGGTATTCTGCTATGAGAAAAGCGAAATGGAGGGCAGGCGGGTCTTCCCTATGAGCGAGGAGGGCCGGGTGGAAATGAAAGCCTGGCTGGAAGCACAGGCGGAAGAATAAGAAAAGCGGGAGCTTCAGCTCCCGCTTTTTTGCGTAAAAACAGGGGAGGGAGGCCTGCGGCAGGCGAGAGATGCACGGTTTTGGGCAACAGATCCCTGCAAAATCAATAGAAGTGAAGGAACCCAAATGAAGAACGGAGGAAAATTATGGAGCTTCTATTTGAAAACTGGAAGATCAAAGTCCAAAAGGATCCGTCGCCCCAGCAGTACGACAACGGCGTCTGGAAACTCAGCCTGCGAGGCGGCCTGCCGGAGGACTGGTCCTGGCAGGCCCTTCTTGCCCAGGGGGACAAGCTGGACATCATTGACCTGAGCCTGGGGGAGAACGGTGCGGAAGCCATGCTGACGGCGGAGAACTTGTCCCTGTTCGGACCCTATACGGTTCAGATTCGGGGCAGCCAGGGGGACAAGGTCCGGCATACGGACAGGGTCCGGATTTATGTGCATCGAAGTCTGTCGGGAGACGCCAACTGGCCAGAGATCCCCACGGAATTTTCCCAGTTGGAGGCCCGGGTGGCCGCCGCGGCGGCCCATCCGCCGATCCCCGGGGAGGGGAACTGCTGGCAACTTTGGAACCCGGAGCAAATGGCATATGTGCAGTCGGAGATCCCGGTGCCTGCGGCCCGGGACGGCGCTGCCGGAGCAAAGGGCGACACCGGTCCCCAGGGAGAGACCGGGGCGGCGGGAACGGACGGGAAGAGCGCCTATCAGCTCTACGTGGACGGCGGCGGGACCCTGACCCAAGCCCAGTGGCTGGCCAGTCTGGCCGCTACGCCGCCCAAGTATGCCGCCACCGAGGCGGACATGACGGACACCTCCCAGTGCTACATCGGCGCAAACGGGCACCTCTGGGCCTACATCAAGGCTACCGTGGAGCAGGAAGTGACGGAGACCATCTCGCCCACCACGGACAACCCCTACTATGACGGCTATCGCTTCGGCTCTTCCATCGCCAGCGATTCCATGGAGCACGACGCGGCGGGGTATCACCTGACGCCCATCATCGACCTGACCAAGGCGGCCTATCAGGGCAAGACCATCCAGATCAAATTGTCCGGCGCACAGTACGCCTCCACCGGGGCCTATGCCGTGTGGATCCAGTCCAGGACATACGGCATGGATAAAACGCCGCTGGAAAACCGGCCCTACACCTGCGACACGAACCTGAGCGGTGCAGGGCTGGCCGATACGAAGAACGGAACGATCTCCGTGACCTATGAAAGCGCCACCTCGGCCATCATCACGGTCACGGTGCCGCCCACCCTCGGCGCGGCCAAGACCAAGATCGGCTATCTGCGCTTCTGCGGCAAGGGGGCCGTGGCGGATTCTCAGATCACCGTCACCTATACCACTCCCGTGACGGGCTACCAGTGGGCGGACACCGGGATCTCCTATGGCGGAGGCGGTGAGGCCCAGGTATCTGCCAAGGCGGCGGCTCTGAACAACGAAGGAGCGGACCCGGCTGTTTATAATCTGCTGCCCCCTGCGGTTCTGACCTACTACAACAGCGCCGCCTACTCCGACAGCGATTACAGTGGCACCAATATCGTTCGGGCCACACTGCCCTATCGGGGAGACCAGCCCCGGCCCGTGACCCTCAAGTGGCAGCACAACGAGGACGCCATGGGCACCACGGTATCCCTGAACACCTCTCCCACGGTGCTGTCCACCGGGGTTCGGCAGTATGACGCCACGGGCCTGGACCGGCTGGGCATTTATAACCTGCTTCCCGGGACCAAGTACTACTACGCCGTGATCCACGTGCTCCCTGACGGTTCCGTGGTGACGGCCAAGACCGGCAGCTTCACCACCGGGGCCCAGCCCTGGCGGCTCCTGCGGGTGGAGGGTATCCAGAACGTCCGGGACCTGGGCGGCTGGACGGGCCTGGACGGGAAAAAGGTCAAGTACGGCATGCTCTTCCGGGGTTCCGCCATGGATGACGGCACCTTCCGGGACCTGCTCCTGACTGGCAGCGGCAGAAACGAGATGGCCAGCAATCTTGGGATTCGGGCGGAACTGGATCTTCGGTGGAACTATACGGAAAGCTCCATCAGCCCGGACACGGACTATCTGTGCATTTCCGTATCCCAGTATGCGGAGGCCATTACGGACGCAGAGCGCCGGGCGCAGTTCAAGACCTGCTTTGAGTGGATCATGGGGCGGCTGACGGAGAGTCCGGCCAAGCCTGTCTATTTCCACTGCCAGGGCGGGTGCGACCGGACGGGGGCCATGGCGTTCCTGCTGCTGGGGCTCCTGGGGGTCAGCGAATCCGATTTGGCCCGGGACTATGAGCTCAGCAGCTTCAGCCCCATCGGCATGTACGACCGGACCCGGAACAGCACGGTCTACGGCTACAAGGCCATGGTGGAGGCGCTGAAGGCCTACTCCGGTGACACCATCACGGAGAAGTTCGTGGATTTTGCCGTGACCGGCTGCGGGATCGGGGCGGAGACCATCAACAGTTTCCGGACATTGATGTTGGAAGGGTAAAAGTCAAAAAGCCCCCGGCGGAGGACGTAGGTCCTCTGCCGGGGGCAATTTTTATGGGGTGCTCAGCTGATCTTGGCCTTCAGCCACAGATCTTCCATGAGCTGGGTGGTCTCTGCGGGCAGGCCCAGGAAGCTGGTGCCGTGGGACAGGGTCTCGGCGCTGGGATAGGCCACGGGGCTGGCCGCCACGTCGGGATCCAGATAGTCCCGGGCCGCGGTCTCCGGGGTGCTGTAACCGATCCAATCCAGGTTGCCGCCGGAGATCTCCGGCTCGCACAGGAAGTTGATGAAGGTTTCGGCGGCCTCCTTGTTCTGGCAGCAGGTGGGGATACAGGCACTGTCGATGAACACGTTGAAGCCCTGGCTCTCGGGGAAGTAGAAGCCCAGGTCCTCGTTCACGACGGACATGGTCAGGTAGTCGCCGGCGTAGTAGGGGGCAATCCAGGCCTCCTCATTTTCCATGATCTCAAAGACCTCGTCCATGATATACTGCTGGACCAGGGGCTTCTGCTCCGCCAGCTTGTCGGCGCAGGCCTGGAGCTCGGCTTCGTCCGTGGTGTTCACGTCATAGCCCAGCAGATACTCGGCGATGCCGAAGGCGTCCCGGGAGTTGCCGAACATGAGGATCTTTCCGGCGTACTTCTCGTTCCACAGCAGTTCCCAGCCGGTGACGTCGGCCTCGTCCACATACTTCTTGTTGTAGATGATGCCCACAGAGCCCCAGGTGTAGGGCACGGAGTACTTGTTCTCCGGGTCAAAGGCGGTGTTCTTGTAGGCCTCGTCAATGTAGGAGTAGTTGGGGATGTTGTCGAAGTCCAGGGGCAGGAGCATGTCCTCCTCGATCATCCGGGCGATCATGTAGTCGGAGGGAATGATCACGTCCACGGAAATGCCGCCGGTCTTGAGCTTGGTGTACAGGGTCTCGTTGGTGTCGTAGGTGGTGTAGTTTACGTGGATGTTGGGGTACTTCTTTTCAAACTCGGCAATGACGTCAATGGAGCCGTCGTCGCCGTTGGCAATGTACTGGCCCCAGTTGTAGACGTTGATGGTCACGTCCTCGCCGGTATTTTTGGAAGCACTGCCGGTGCCGTTGGTGGTGTCGGGATTGCCGGCAAAGGCGCCGCAGCCGGCCAAAAGGGCGCACAGCAGGGTCAGGGTCAGAACGAGAGAAATTACTTTCTTCATGGAAAACCTCCTTTTCTTGGGGCCGGGGATCTACCCGGCAAGAGTGAAAGTCCCTCCGCTCTCCTTCGGAGCGGGGACACGGTCAAACGGAACGGGAATGTTGGGCGGCGCGGGTCTTTTCGCCCCGGGCCTGAAGCAGGTTCATCAGCACCATCAGCAGAAGGATCACGCCGAAGAGCAGGGTGAACAGGGCGTAGATCTTGGGCTGCAGAGGCTTTTTGGTGTAGTTGTAGATCTCCACCGGCAGCGTCACATAGGACGGAGCGTAGGCAAAGTAGCTGATGACGAAGTCGTCCAGACTCATGGTAAAGGCCATGATGGCGCCGGAGATGATACCGGGCATGATCTCATGGATGGTCACCTTCAGAAACGCCTGGGTGGGGGTGCAGCCCAGATCCAGGGCCGCCTCCCGCAGGGAGGGATCCATCTGGTTCAGCTTGGGCATGACGTTCAGGATCACATAGGGCAGATTGAAGGTGATGTGAGCGATGAGCAGGGTCCAAAAGCCCAGGATCTGGTTGGTCCGCAGGATGGTCCCCGCAAAGACAAACAGCAAGGCCAGGGACACGCCGGTGACGATGTCGGGGTTCGTCATGGGGATGTTGGTAATGCCCAGGATCAGAGAACGGATCCGGGGGCCCATGCGGTGGATGCCCAGGGCGGCCATGGTGCCCATGACGGTGGCAATGATGCTGGACAGGAAGGCAATCTCCAGAGAGTTCCGCAACAGGGGCAGCAGGGTGCTGTCCTGGAATAGCTCCTGATAGCGCTTCAGGGTGAAGCCCTCAAAGTGGGTGATGTCCCGGCCCGTGTTGAAGGACGCCACGATCAGCACCAGCATGGGGGCGTAGAGGAACACGAAGATCAGGATCGTATAGACCTTGTTGAGCTTTTTCATACCATCACCTGTCCTTCTGTATTCTTCCCGGCGAAGTGCTCCATGAGCCCCACGCACAGGAAAATGAGGACCATGAGCACGAGGCTCAGAGCCGCACCGAAGTTGGGATTCTGGGCGGTCTTGAACTGGCTCTCGATGACGTCGCCGATCATGGTGGTGCTGGCGGAGCCCAGCTTCTGGGAAATGTAGAAGGTGGACACGGCGGGCACGAAGACCATGGTAAAGCCGGAGACGATGCCGGGCACCGACAGGGGCAGGATCACCTTGGAAAAGACCTTGCCGCCGCTGCAGCCCAGGTCCTGGGCCGCCTCAATGAGCATGGGGTTGATCTTCATAATGACGGTGTACAGAGGCATGATCATATAGGGCAGGTAGTTGTAGACCATGCCCAGGATCACGGCTCCGTCGGTGCGGATCAGGGTCAGGGGGCCGAGGCCCAGAAGCCCCAGGAACTGGTTGATAATGCCGGTGTCCCGAAGCAAGCCCACCCAGGCCAGAGTCCGGAGCAGAAAGCTCAGACACATGGGAAGCATGACCATCAGGTACAGAAACCGCTGGACCATGGGTCTTTGCCGGGCAATGAAGTAGGCCACGGGGTAGCCGATGATCAGGCAGATGCAGGAGGCGATCAGAGAGTACCAGATGGACCGCAGGAAGATCTGCAGAAAGCCGCCGGTGAAGATCCTTGTCAGGTTGGACAGGGTGAAGAGTCCGGTGCGGTTGTCCGTAAAGGCATAGGCCACCACCATCCCTAAGGGGATGAGGATGAACAGCAGCATCCAGATGATATAGGGCAGGGCCAGAAGAAAGCGGCTGGCGCGGGCGCCGGGGGCGGCCTGGGAGGCGGGGGCTGCCGCCTTGTTATTCTTCCTCATCTTCTGCGTCCTCCGTCAGCTCATCGTATTCTGCGGAGTAGGAGCTGTAATCGCCGAACTGGCCGGAGTACTCGCTCTTACGCATGATGTGGATGTCCTCGGGGTTCAGGCGGATGCCGATGACGGCCCCTACGGGATGGTAATCCGTGGTCTGGATCAGCCACTTGAAGCCCTTGAAATCTACGATAATGTCGTAATTGAGGCCCTTGAAGGTGACGGAGGTGACGGAGCCGGTGAGGTGGCCGCTGTCCGGCTCCACAATGTCGATGTCCTCGGGACGGATGACCACGTCCACGGGCTCGTTCTTCTCAAAGCCCTCGTCCACGCAGGGGAAATTCCGGCCGAAGAATTTCACCAGCCGGTCCTCCAGCATGATGCCGTCCAGAATGTTGCTCTCGCCAATGAAGTCCGCCACAAAGGCGTTCTTGGGCTCGTTGTAAATATCCTCGGGCCGGCCGATCTGCTGGATCTTGCCCTTGTCCATAACGACTACCGTGTCGCTCATAGCCAGGGCCTCCTCCTGGTCGTGGGTCACATATATAAATGTAATGCCCATGGCCTGCTGGATCCGTTTTAGTTCGTTCTGCATGTCTTTTCGCAGGCGAAGATCCAGGGCCCCCAAGGGTTCGTCCAAAAGCAGGACCTTGGGCCGGTTCACCAGGGCACGGGCAATGGCCACCCGCTGCTGCTGGCCGCCGGACAGGGCAGTAACTTTCCGATTTTCGTAACCCTTTAAGCTGACGATCTCCAGCATTTCCGTCACCCGTTGGTGGATCTCTTCCTTGGGTAGCTTGGAGACCCGCAGGCCGAAGGCCACGTTCTCATACACATCCAAATGGGGGAAGAGGGCGTACCGCTGAAATACCGTGTTGATCTGCCTTTGATAGGGCGGAACATCGTTGATCCGCTTGCCGTCAAAGAGGACCTCGCCGGAGGTGGGCGTCAGAAAACCGCCGATGATACGAAGGGTGGTGGTTTTGCCGCAGCCGGAGGGGCCGAGAAGGGTCAAAAATTCATGGTCATTGATGTAGAGATTGATGCCGTCTAAAATACGTTCACCGTCAAATTCCATGACCAGGTCACGGAGACGAATGAGTTCTTTGGACATTATCCTCCCCCGTTTCTTTGTTGAGATTTTGCACATGAGAAGGGGGAAGCGGTACGCAGCTCCCCCGAATCCTCCATTTTACGCAATAACTATATGTATATATGAAAAGCCCCCCTTTGTCAACAAAATTCCCCGTAAATTTTTGGCGAATTTTTGGAAGAAAAGGGGGGCGGTTTTATAGGATTTACCGGAAGGGGAGGGTGGACTCAAAATTGGGCGGCTCCGGGGAATAGCTCTCGGGCAAAATCCACGTCGGAGACGGTGAAGGTCCTGCCCTTCAGATAGTTGAGGCACCCGGCGTCGGTGGGGAAGGTGAAGGTCAGCTTGTAGGAATAGAGAGCCTGGTATTTCCGGACGGCGTCCTTTCCCAGCTTGCCGTATTTGCCGTCACCCAGCAGGGGATGGCCCGCGTGGGCAAACTGGGCCCGGATCTGGTGGGTTCGGCCAGTGAGAAGCTCACACTCCACCAGGGATAATCCCCTGCTCTGGGCCAGGGTCCGGTATTTGGTGACGGCGGTCTTGGCGCCGGGCTGGGGGGCGTCCGTAACATAGACCCGGTTTTTCACCGCGTCTTTGAACAGATACCCGGACAGGGTGCCGGCCTGGGGCCGGATCTGACCCTCGATCACCGCCAGATACCGCTTGTCGATCTCCCGGTCCCGGATCTTTTCGTTGAGGATCCGCAGGGCCTCGGCATTTTTGGCGGCGATGACGATGCCCCCCGTGTTCCGGTCGATGCGGTTGCACAGGGCCGGGGTAAAGGCGTTTTCTTCCCGGGGCCGCCACTCCCGCTTGGCATAGAGATAGGCCTGGATGTGGTCGATGAGGGTCTTGCCGTACTCCGCCCCGTCGTGGGGATGAACGGCCTGTCCCGGCTTCTTGTCCACCAGCAGGATGTTCTCGTCCTCATAGACCAGGTTCAGCTTCGGCGCCGACACCGTAAGATAGGCGTTCTCCGCCCGGGGCGTATCGAAAAATTCGTCGTTGATATACAGAGTCAGCACGTCCCCTTCCTTTAGCCGGGTGTCTCGCTGGGCCCGGCCGCCGTTGAGCTTGATCCGCTTCACCCGGATGTACTTCTGGGCCAGGGAGGCGGGGAGCAGGGGCACGGCCTTGGAGAGGAACCGGTCCAGCCGCTGGCCGCTGTCGTTTTTGGAAATGTGGAGCTCTTTCATTAAAATGCCCTCCGGGGAGAAAAAGATACCTAAACTATGCGATAGATGGACCGGAAAGTCAAGATGTTTTTGAAAGAAGGGGCTTTTCCGGGGGAAGGGAAGAAAGTCGGCAAAATTCCAAAAATAATGTTTGACAAAGCGGCACTTTTCCCTTATAATACTTCGTGCATGACTGTACGGGAAGGGATCGCTATGCTGCTGGATTTGTCGAAAATCATAGATCGTCCAGGGGCATCCCAGTCCTTTTCGGAGGACCTGGATCTCAGCGATCTGACCTTCGGAAACTGCAAGCCTGCCGAGGAGCCGGTCCATGCGGGAGGCGTCATCCACAACACCGCCGGAGTTCTGCTGGTGGACGGAATGGTGACGGCTCGGCTGCACGGGATCTGCGACCGCTGCGCCCGGGAATTCCGGCGCTGCGTCCAGTACCCCATTGAGGCCGTTCTGGTCCAGGAGCTATTGGACGAGGAGAGCGAGGGCCGCTGGGCCTTCGAGCTTCAGGGCAATAACGCAGATCTGGAGGATATGATCCGTACCGTCTTTGTCCTGGGCATGGACTCCAAGCTCCTGTGCCGGGACGACTGCAAGGGGCTGTGCTGCCGCTGCGGAGCCAATCTCAACGACGGCCCCTGCTCCTGCGGGAAAGAAGTCGATTCCCGTTTTGCTGCGTTACAGCAGCTTCTCAAGGATAAATAATGCCCTGAAAAGCAGTTTGACCAAGGAGGTGTCACTCATGGCTGTTCCTAAGTGTAAAGTATCCAAGGCAAGAAGAGACAGGAGACGCGGTTCCAACTGGAAGCTGTCTGCGCCCGGCGTCATTACCTGCCCCAAGTGCGGTGCGGTGGTCCTGCCCCACAGAGCCTGCAAGGCTTGCGGTACCTACAATGGCCGCCAGGTCGTCAGCGCTCAGGCAGAGTGATCTGACAACATGAAATGAGAGAGGAAGACGTTGCTTCTTCCTCTCTATTTCTTTACCCCGCCGAAACGGGGAATTTCCTGCCCGGCGGTTGACCCGGAAAGGAAAATGTGCCATAATACCGATAGAATCGGATTTTATTTCAACAGGAGGGAGCGTTTATGGCAAAACCTGTGATCGCCATTGTGGGACGGCCCAACGTGGGCAAGTCCATGCTCTTTAATAAGCTGACGGGCCAGCGCACCGCCATCGTGGAGGATACCCCCGGCGTCACCCGGGACCGGATCTACGGGGACTGCGAGTGGAACGGCCGCAGCTTTACGCTGATGGACACCGGCGGCATCGAGCCCAGCACGGACAGTGAGATTCTGCAGTTCATGCGCCGCCAGGCAGAGATCGGCATCGAATTGGCCTCCGCCGTCGTAATGGTGACGGACGTGAAGGTAGGCGTTACCGCCGCGGACCAGGAGGTGGCCTCCATGCTGCTCCGGGCCCACAAGCCCGTGCTGCTGGCGGTGAACAAGTGCGACTCCGTGGGCCCCGTGAATCCGGAGGTCTATGAATTTTACTGTCTGGGCCTGGGAGACCCCTTGGAGGTCTCTGCCGTCCATGGCCACGGCACCGGTGACCTTCTGGACTGGTGCGTGGAGCAGCTGCCTCCGGAGAAGGACGAGGAGGAGGACGACGGCACCATTAAGGTGGCCATCGTGGGCAAGCCCAACGTGGGCAAGTCCAGCCTTTTGAACCGGATTCTGGGAGAGGAGCGGGTCATCGTCTCCGACATGGCCGGTACCACCCGGGACGCCATTGACTCGGATTTTGAAAACGAGTACGGCAAATACTGCTTTATCGACACCGCCGGTATGCGGCGGAAATCCAGGGTGGACGACACCATTGAAAAGTACAGCAATATGCGGTCCATCAACGCCATTGACCGTGCGGATGTGTGCCTGATCCTCATCGACGCCAACGAGGGCGTTACGGAGCAGGACACCAAGATCGCGGGCCTGGTCCACGAGGCGGGCAAGGCCGCAATTATCGTGGTGAACAAGTGGGACATCGTGGACAAAGAGACCAACACCATGAACGAAAAAACCGCCAAGATCCGCCAGGATCTGAGCTATATGACCTATGCTCCCGTGGTGTTCCTGTCGGCCCTCACCGGACAGCGGGTGGACAAGCTCTTTGCGGTCATCAACGAGGTGGTGGGGCAGAACCGGAAGCGGATCACCACCGGCGCTCTCAACAGCGTCTTGGCCGACGCTACCTCCCGGGTCCAGCCTCCCTCCGACAAGGGCCGCCGGCTGAAGATCTACTACATGACCCAGGCCGGGGTGAAGCCTCCCCACTTTGTGATCTTCTGCAACGACGCAAGGCTCTTCCATTTCTCCTATCAGAGGTATCTGGAGAATCAGATCCGGTCCGTGTTCGGCCTGGAGGGCACTCCTATCCGCATCACCATCCGGCAAAAGGGCGACAAGGAGGAGTAAACCATGTGGTATTCCTTGGCGCTGGCGGTGCTGGCGGGATACTTTCTGGGCAACCTCAACGGCGCCGTGACCATGTCGCTCCTCCACGGACGGGAGGATATTCGGGCCAAGGGCAGCGGCAACGCGGGCCTGACCAATTATTTCCGCAACTATGGTGGCTTGGACACCTTGTTTGTCTTTGCCATTGACGTGGGCAAGACCCTCTTGGCCTGCCTCCTGGCGGGGCGGCTCATGGCGCCCTACGGCCTGTGGCGGCAGGGGGTCATGATGGGGGGCCTGGCAGTGATCCTGGGCCATAATTTTCCGGCCCTTCTGGGCTTCCGGGGCGGCAAGGGTATCGTGTGCAGCGCCTTTTTAATGCTGGTGGCGGACTGGCGGATCTTCCTCATTATCGTGGCGGTCTTCGTTCTGGTCTATGCCGGGAGCAAATATGTCTCCCTGGCCTCCTGCTCCGCGGCGGCGGCCCTTATTGCCTGCTCCTGGAGCTTCTATTGGAGGGACCTGTGGATGGCCCTGGCCGGAACCCTGGTGGGTCTGCTGGCCCTCTACATGCACCGGGAGAACCTTGCCCGGTTGGCCAAGGGGACCGAGCGGAAAACTTATCTGCGAAAGGATAAGAAATAAGCCATGAAAATTACGGTGTTAGTCAGCGGCGGCTGGGGCACGGCCCTGGCCATGACCCTGTTCAAAAACGGCCATGCGGTGACCTTATGGTCCCGGCGACAGGAAATCACGGACCTGCTCCAAAGGACCCGGGAGAATCCCAAGCTCCCCGGGGTGACGATCCCGGAGGGCATTGCCCTGACCTCGGACCTGGCGTGCCTCAGGGAGGCGGAGCTGGTGGTCATGAGCGCCCCATCCTTTGCGGTGCGGGATGTGTGCCGCCGGGCGGCCCCTTACCTGCGGCAGGATGCCATTGTGGTCTCCGTGACCAAGGGCCTGGAGCCGGAGACCTTCCTGCGGATGTCGGAGATCGTGGAGCAGGAGACGGGCAAGACCGTGGTGGTCCTGTCCGGCCCCAGCCATGCCGAGGAGGTGGCCCGGGGCATGCCCACGGGCTGCGTGGCCGCCAGCCGGGACCGGGCCGCGGCGGAGTTGGTCCAGGACGTGTTTATGAATCCCTATTTCCGGGTCTATGCCAGCCCCGATGTGGCGGGGGTAGAGCTGGGCGGCGCTCTGAAGAACGTCATTGCCCTGTGCGCTGGGATCTGCGACGGCCTGGGCTTCGGCGACAATGCCCGGGCCATGCTCATGACCAGGGGCCTCACGGAAACGGCCCGGCTGGGCCGGAAGCTTGGGGCCCGGCAGGAGACCTTCTCCGGCCTTACAGGGATCGGGGACCTGATTGTTACCTGCACCTCCATGCACTCCAGAAACCGCCGGGCGGGGATCCTAATCGGAAAAGGAGAGACCCCCGAGCAGGCCATGGGTGACGTAGGGGCCGTGGTAGAGGGCTACTACGCCGCCAAATCCGTCTACGCCCTGGGCAGGAAGATGGGGGTGGATATGCCCATCACCCAGGAGGCCTATCGGATCCTCTACGAGGGCAAGAGTGCCAAGGATGCCACGGCGGACCTGCTGACCCGGGAAAAGCGGGCGGAGCTGGAGGACGCCGGCTGGTAAACTTCTGAAAGATAGGTGCCGGAGCGGCCGCTCCGGCATTTTTTTGTTCCATACGTTGATTCGGGGAAGGTTCTGCGGTACAATAGGGAAAAATTCCGAAAAGAGGGATACCCATGCACAAAAGCCATCTTACACGGGACCAGGCACTGGCCCTTTTGGAGCAGTACAACAAGGAGCCCTTCCACATTCAGCACGGTCTGACGGTGGAGGGGGTCATGGGCTATTACGCCGAGACCCTGGGCTGCGGCCAGGAGACGGACTATTGGCGCCAGGTGGGCCTGCTCCACGACATTGATTTTGAGCTTTACCCTCAAGAGCACTGCAAAAGGGCTCCGGAGCTGCTGCGGAGCGCAGGAGTGGGGGAGGACATGATCTACTCCGTCTGCTCCCACGGCTACGGCATATGCTGTGACTTGGAGCCCAAGGAGGAAATGGAAAAGGTCCTCTTTGCCGCCGACGAGCTGACGGGCCTCATCTGGTCCGCCGCCCTTATGCGCCCCTCGAAGAGCGTTATGGATATGGAGCTGTCCAGCCTGAAAAAGAAGTTCAAGGACAAGAAATTTGCCGCGGGCTGCTCCCGGGACGTGATCCGCCAGGGGGCGGAGCGGTTGGGCTGGGACCTGGACAAGCTGCTGTGGGAGACCATCCTGGCCATGCGCAGCTGCGAGGGCTCCGTGGCGACCTTTATGGCAGACTATGAAAAGAAGGGAGAGACCCTATGAAGCTGATGATCGCCTCGGACATCCACGGTTCCGCCTATTACTGCCGGGCCCTGCTGGAGGCCTTCCGGCGGGAGGGGGCGGAGAAGCTCCTGCTGCTGGGTGACATTCTCTACCACGGCCCCAGGAACGACCTGCCCCGGGACTATGCCCCCAAGGAGGTCATTGCCATGCTGAATCCCCTGAAGGAAAGAATTTACTGCGTCCGGGGCAACTGCGACACCGAGGTGGATCAGATGGTGCTGGACTTTCCCATCCTGGCGGATTACGGGGTCCTGTCCTGGGAGGGGCGGTGGCTCTATGTGACCCACGGCCACAAGTATAACCGGAAGGAGCCCATGGCCCTGGCCCCCGGGGACATTCTGCTCCACGGTCACACCCACGTACCGGCATGGGAAGATTTCGGAGACGGGAACCGGTACTGGAATCCCGGCTCCGTTTCCATCCCCAAAGAGGGCAGCGCCCACGGCTATATGACCCTGGATGGCAGCACCGCTTTGTGGAAAAATTTGGAAGGCGAAGCATACCACAGGGAGACTGTGTAACGAGAAGTCCCCCGGAAAAGCAACGCTTTTCCGGGGGATTGTATATTCAGCTTTCCTGGATCTGGGTAAATTCCCAGGCTCCCAGCATGGCCACCGCCAGGCGGCTGCCGCAGTAGGGGCACTCGGTCTGGCCGAAGCCGATGGCGCCGCCGCAGTGGGGGCAGCTGGCCGCCGTCTCCGGAGCGCCGCCCTGACCCTGGAGCACGTAGGAATAGCTCAGGTCATAGCGCTTCTGGACCTTTCGGCCGTTTTCCAGATATTCCGCCGCGGCCTGCATGACAATGGTCTTTTGGGACAGGGACCGGAGATAGCGGAACAGGACGATATTGTGGATCCGCAGCCCTCCCTTATCGGAAAGATGCTGCCGGAGGGCGTCTCTTCCGTAGCTTTTCGCCAGGTTAATGTCAAAATCCGGGAAATCCCGAAGGATTTGAGGCAGCAGAATGGAGTCACAGCCGCTTAAGGATCGGGGCGTGGTTTCCGCCTCGGTCTCTACGGATTTGAACCCCGCCACCAGGTCCGGCGTGCCGAAGGCGGTCTGCGAAAAATCCCGTACCTTTTGCCGGACCTTGAAATACACAAAGAGGCCTACGGCGGCGACCCCCAGAAAAACTGCAAAAAATATGATCCAACCGCGATCCATGGACATCTCCTCCCGCCCCTATTCTACACGATGGAGGGGCGGGACGCAAGAGGCAAAAGACCCGCTTGCGCCCGGGGGAGAAGTCTGCTAAAATGGGAGAAAAATAGGGGAGATGAGGGAAATGAATCTGCGCAATCTGCCGGTGGCGGTATTCGACTCCGGCGTCGGCGGGATCAGCGTACTGCGGGAGTTGACGCACCGAATGCCTCGGGAGAAGTTTCTGTATTTCGGCGACTGCGCTAACGCGCCCTACGGCACCAAAACCACGGAGCGCGTCCGGGAGTTGACCTGCCGGGCAGTGGAGGATCTGCTGACCCAGGGGGTCAAGGCCGTGGTGGTGGCCTGCAACACCGCCACCAGCGCCGCCATTGAGGACCTGCGCCGGGCCCATCCGGACACCATTCTTGTGGGTATCGAACCGGCTCTGAAGCTGGCGGCGGAGCGGCACCCCCGGGGAAAGATCCTGGTCATGGCCACGGACGTGACCCTGCGGGAGGAAAAATTCCGGGAACTCATGGCCCGGTTTTCCGGTTCCCACCCGGTGGAAGGCATTCATTGCCCGGGCCTTGTGGAGCGAATCGAAGGGGGGCAGCTGGAAGGCCCGGAGATGGAGGATTACCTCCGCTCTCTGCTGGTGCCCCACCTGACCGGGGACACGGCGGCTGTGGTCCTGGGCTGCACCCACTATCCCTTTGCGGCCCCGGCCCTGCGGCGGGTCCTGGGGGAGAGCATCGACCTCATCGACGGCGGCGAGGGAACGGCCCGAGAGACGGAGCGCCGTTTGGCCGCCGCCGGGCTCCTGCGGGAGTCGGGAGACGGAGAGGTCATGTTCCGGAGCAGCGACAATAGAGCGCAGACCCTGTCGCTCATGGAGCACCTGTTGGAGAGTTAGGAGGCATTTTTATGGCAATGAAGGACAAAATGCACACCGAGGAATTGTACTTGCCCGGGGATCCGGAAATCCTGGAGGATCAGTTTCGGCGGCTGGACCTGTTATATGAATTTAACCATACCCGGCCATCGGACCTGAAGCGGAAGACGGAGCTGCTGCGGGAGATGTTTGCGGAGGTAGGGGAGGGCTGTTATATTGAGACGCCCTTCTTTGCCAACTTCGGCGGCGGCCATGTGCACTTCGGCAAGTGCATCTACGGAAATTTCAACCTGACTCTGGTGGACGACACCCATATTTATGTGGGGGATTACACCATGTTCGGCCCCAATGTGACGGTGGCCACGGCGGGGCACCCCATTCTGCCGGAGCTGCGGGAGAAGCAGTATCAGTATAACGCACCGGTACACATCGGCCGGTGCTGCTGGATCGGCGCCGGGGCCATTATCCTGCCCGGGGTCACCATCGGAGACAATGTGGTGGTAGGCGCCGGCAGCGTGGTGACGAAGGATTTGCCCTCCGATGTGGTGGCGGTGGGCAATCCCTGCCGGGTACTGCGGCCGGTAGGTCCTCGGGACCGGGAATACTATTTCAAAGAACGAAAGATCCCGGAGGATCTGGAATAACGAGCAAGGGCCCCGGCAGAGTTTCTGCCGGGGCCCTTGGCGGTAGTTTCGCTTACAGATCCAGGGTTTTGATGACTTCCCGCATCTGGGCGGCGGAGGCCTGGAGCGCCGCATTCTCGGACTCGCTCAGGGGGATCTCCAGCACCTTTTCCACACCGTTTTTGCCCACGATGGAGGGCACGCTGAGGGCCAGGTTGCTGAGCCCGTACTGCCCGGCCAGGGCCACGGACACGGGGAGAATGGAGTGCTCGTCCTTCACGATGCACTCGGCAATGCGGCCCACGGCCATGGCGATGCCGTAGTAGGTGGCGGACTTCCGGGAGATGATCTCATAGGCGCTGTCCCGGACGCTCTCATAGATCTTCTGCATCTCGGCGTCGTGGTCCTCGCCGCCCTGCAGATGGCAGTACCGGTTCAGGTCGATGCCGGAGACGTTGGCGCTGCTCCACACGGGCAGCTCGCTGTCGCCGTGCTCGCCGATGATAAAGGCGTGGACGTTTCGGTTGTCCACCTGGAGGTGGCGGCCCAGCTGGTGCTTTAACCGGGCGGTGTCCAGCACCGTGCCGGAGCCGAAGACCCGGTGGGCGGGATACCCGGAGATCCGCTGGGCGGCGTAGGTCAGCACGTCCACGGGGTTGGATACGATCATGAGGATGCCCTCAAAGGGCAGGGCCGTGATCTGGGGCAGGATGCTCTTCAGAATGGCGATGTTCTTGCCGATCAGGTCCAGTCGGGTCTCGCCGGGCTTCTGGTTGGCACCGGCGGTGACGATGATGAGGGCGGCGTCGGCGGCGTCGGCATAGGTGCCGGCGGTGATCTCCATGGGGGCGGTGTAGGGCAGACCGTCGCTGAGGTCCATGGCCTCGCCCTCGGCCTTGGCGCGGTTCACGTCGATGAGGACCATTTCGGAAAACAGCTTGCGCTGCATGAGACTGAAAGCAATGGAGGCGCCAACGAAGCCGCAGCCGACAATGGCGACTTTTCTGGGATTCATCATAGTACAAGACTCCTTTTCAGAGTGGATTCCGGGATCATTTACCCGTCTATAAGTGTAACACGCCGGGCGAAAGTGTCAAGGCCGAAAAATGAAATACCCCATGACATTTTTGACATAGTATGATAGAATACAGGAGAATCCAACAAGGAGGTGCTTTGCGTGGGAGAAGTTATTGAGCTGAAAGGCTTGACCACGGAGCAGAGAAACGAGAAAACCATGGGCCTGGACCGGATGAGCCCCTTGGAGATCGTTTCCGTTATGAATGAAGAAGACGAAAATGTCATAAAGGGCGTCCGGCGGGCCCTGCCGGAGATCGCGAAGGCGGCGTCCTGGGCCACGGAGGCCCTGTCCTCCGGCGGGCGGCTCATCTACATGGGTGCCGGTACCAGCGGCCGCCTGGGCGTTCTGGACGCCGTGGAGTGCCCCCCGACCTTCGGCACGGAGCCGGAGCAGGTGGTGGGCCTCATTGCCGGCGGCGATAAGGCCTTTCTGCGGGCAGTAGAGGGCGCCGAGGACAGCATGGACCTGGGCCGCCAGGACCTGGTGGATCTGAAGCTGCAGAGAAACGACCTGGTGGTGGGCATTGCCGCCAGCGGCCGGACCCCTTATGTGATCGGGGGCCTGCGCTACGCCGGGCAGGTGGGCTGCCGCCGGGTGTCCATCGCCTGCAACCATGGCAGCGCCGTGGCCAGGGAGGCGGACTGCGCCATTGAGGTGGTCTCCGGCCCCGAGGTCCTTACCGGTTCCACCCGGCTGAAATCCGGCACCGCTCAGAAGATGGTGCTGAACATGATCTCCACCACCGCCATGGTGGGCCTGGGCAAGGCCTACGAGAATCTGATGGTGGATGTGCAGCAGACCAACCAGAAGCTGGTGACCCGGGCGGAGAATATGGTCATGACCGCAGCCCGCTGCGACCGGGAAACGGCCCGGAAGGCTTTGCGGGAGGGCAAGGGCTCTGCCAAGACGGCCATTGCCATGCTGCTTATGAACTGCTCTGCCCAGGAGGCCGAAGACCGGCTTCGGGCCTCTGGCGGCAAGATCCGGGGCGCCTTGCGGGCCGAGTCCAAGGCCGAGGCTAAGGGCCCCTATTTCATGGCCATGGACGGCGGCGGTACCGCCACCATCGTGTACATTGCCTCTGCCCAGGGGGAGGTCCTGCATCGGCTCACCGGCGGCCCTATGAACCCCAACGGGGCGGCCTCCGCTTCCGTGCGCCACACCCTGGAGGATATTTTCACCCAGGCCGCCGCCTTGGGCTACGGTCCTGAGACCTGCCTGGGCGTGGGCCTGGGGGTGGCCGGCATCGGCAATCCGGAGGTCCGGGGCTTTTTGGAGGAGATCTTCCGGAACGCAGGCTTCACCTGCACCCTGGGCTTCTGGGGAGATCAGGAGACGGCGCTGGCCGCCAACATCGCCCCGGGCCGGCCCGGCGCAATTTTGATCGCCGGCACCGGCTCCATCTGCGTGGGACGGGAGGAAAACGGCAGCCTGGTCCGCACCGGCGGCTTCGGCAGTATTATGGACGACGGCGGCAGCGGTTATGCCATCGCCCGGGACGGCCTTTCTGCCATTGTCCGGGCGGAGGACGGCCGAGGCCCCAAGACCGTTCTGCGGGACCTGGTCTTGAAGGAGCTGGGCCTTGCCGACATGGGCGGCCTGCTGAAATATCTGTATGCCCCCGAGCGGACCAAGGGTGAGATCGCGGCCCTGGCCAAGCTGGTATCCCAGGCGGCGGACCAGGGGGACGAGGCATCCCTGAAGATCCTGGAGCAGGCGGCCCGGGACCTTCAGGGCCTGGCAAAGCCCATTCTTGCCAAACTGCCCCAGGGGGCCAAGCTCCTGTACAGCGGCAGCGTTTTGAAGAAGAACGAGAAGATCCGGACCCGGACCCTGGAGCTGCTGCGGGAGGATTTCCCGGCGGTGGACTGGGAAGAGGCCAAGGCAGAGGCAGCCCTGGGCGCCCTGCGCCTGATCCGGAGCAAGCGGGAGGCAGAGGCATGATTCAGTGCGGAATCGACCGGATCCGGGAATATGACCGAGTGTTCCGGGGCAAGCGGCTGGGCCTTATCACCTCCGCCTCCGGCGTGGACCGGAGCCTGACCTCCACGGTGGACCGGCTGGCGGAATGCTATGACCTGGCGGCCCTGTTCAGCCCGGAGCACGGCCTCCGGGGCAATGTGGAGGCCGGCGGCAATGTGGACACCTACCGGGATCCCGACACCGGGGTCATGGTATACAGCCTCTACGGCCAGGCGGGCCGGAAGCTGAGCCCGGAGCGGCTCCGGGAGGTGGACGCCGTAGTATATGACATCCAGGACCTGGGCGTCCGGTATTATACCTTTATCTCCACCATGTACTATGCCATGCAGTCCTGTTCCGAGGCGGGAAAGGAGCTGATCATTCTGGATCGGCCGGATCCCCTGGGGGGCCTGGCCGTGGAGGGCAATGTGGTGGAGCCGGGCTATGAGAGCTTCGTGGGCGTGTATAGCCTGTGCATGCGCTACGGCCTCACGGTCGGCGAGCTGGCCGCCATGATGCACAAGGAGGGGAATTATACCTGCCCTCTGACCGTCATTCCTGTGTCCGGCTGGAAGCGGTCCATGCTGCACCCGGAGACGGACCTGGTGTGGATGATGCCCAGTCCCAACATTCCGAAGTTCGAGTCCGCCCTGGTATATTCCGGCACCTGCCTGTTTGAGGGCACCAACCTGTCCGAGGGCCGGGGCACCACGGCCCCCTTTGAGATCATCGGCGCCCCCTTCGTGGACGGCCGGGTCCTGGCCAAGGCCATGAACGGCAAGAAGCTGCCCGGGGTCCTGTTTTCCCCGGCCTACTTCACCCCCACCGCCTCCAAGCACCAGGGGATCGCCTGCCAGGGCGTTCACATCCACGTGACGGACCCCCGGGCCTTCCTGGCGGCGGATACGGGCGTGGAGCTGCTCTTTGAGATCAAAAATCGCTGGCCGGAGGAATTCCAATTCCTGTCCACCACCCCGGAATGGGGGCGGCCTTTCTCCCAGGTCCTTTTCGGCGGCCCGGAGATCATGGAAGAGGGCATGACCGCGGAGAAGATCCGGGAGAAATTCTCTCAGGATAGCCAGGCCTTTGCCAAGCGGAAGGAAGCCTATCATCTATATGATTAAAAGAAGCGGGAGCTTTCCAAGGAAAGCTCCCGCTTTTTGCGGAAAGTCCGCCGATTGCCTGCGCGTTTTTGTGCGTTGGAAAATATATATGGCATTTTTTGCCGCTTTGTAATATAATGCTACCATCGCAGGAAAGAAAGGAGGCTATGGCAAACGCCATCATAAGCGCCAGTGCCTGCCGGAGTTCGGCAGGATAACGAGGGGAAACGTGATCGAGATTTCGGCGGATGCGTTTCCGTGCCGCCCTGTGCGCGTGACGCAGTCAGAAATATGCGGGCAACCGCAAAACAGAGGGGCTGCGAACAGGAAGCAGGCAAATATCTGCGAGTTTGTCCTGAATCTATCTCAGGAGGAACTTATTATGTGTGGAATTGTTGGATATATCGGCAAGGAGCAGGCGGTGCCCATTTTGCTGGAGGGGCTTGCGCGGCTGGAGTACCGGGGCTATGACTCCGCAGGCATCTGCGTTGCAGAAAACGGCGTGTTGAAAGTTGCAAAGTGCAAAGGCAGACTTTCCAATCTTGCCGCGATGACGGAAAACGGCGCGCTGCTGCACGGCACAGCCGGCATCGGGCACACCCGCTGGGCGACCCACGGCGAACCGAACGATATCAACTCCCATCCTCATGTGTCCCAGAACGGCAAGGTTGCGCTGGTTCACAACGGTATCATTGAAAACTATCTGGAAATCCGCGAATTTCTTGAGGAAAAGGGCGTGCAGTTTACGTCCCAAACCGACTCGGAGGTCGTCGCGCAGCTGCTTGAGTATTGCCTCGGGCTTGACGAGGTCCATTGCATTCAGGACGCTATTTACATGGTCCTGCACCGCATCGAGGGTGCGTATGCCTTTGGCATCGTCTGTGCAGACGATCCGGAGCGGATCTATGCGGCAAGAAAAGACGCGCCGCTGCTGTTGGGCTACGGCGACGGCTGCAACTTCATCGCCTCGGATGTGACGGCACTGGTCAAATACACCAGAGACGTTTCGTACATGGAAGACGGTGAGGTTGCGGTCCTGACGAGAGATTCCATCGAGGTATTCAACGCCATGGAGCTGCCGATTGAAAAGGAACACCACCACATCGACTGGGAGATTTCAGCGGCAGAGAAGGGCGGCTATCCGCATTTTATGCTCAAGGAAATCATGGAGCAGCCCGAGGCATTGCGCCGCGCAATCACCCCGCGCATCAAAGACGACAGAATCGATTTCGGCGATCTGATCCTCAGCAAACAGACCATTGAGAGCTTTAACCGAGTTATGATTGTCGCCTGCGGGTCTTCATATCATGTGGGCATGCTTGGAAAATACACAATCGAAAAACTGACGCGCATTCCGGTCGAGGCGCTCCTAGCCTCCGAATTCCGGTATTGCGATCCGATTGTAGACGACAAAACGTTTGTCATCGTGATCAGCCAGTCGGGAGAAACGCTCGACACCATGGCGGCGCTGCGAGAGGCAAAGGCGCGCGGAGCGCGGGTGCTGTCGATTGTCAACGTGGTCGGAAGCTCGATTGCACGCGAATCGGACGATGTTCTTTACACCTGGGCAGGACCTGAAATCGCCGTTGCGACGACGAAGGCATACTCCACGCAGCTGGCAGTCATCGACATGTTGGCAATTTACATGGCGGACGCACTGGGAAAGCTTGGTGCGCCGGAGTATGCGCGGCTGGTGCAGGAGCTGCTGCGGCTGCCGGAGAAGATCGAGGCGGTGCTGCAGAGCCGCGAGAAAATCCAATTCTTCGCCTCCATGTATTTTAACCACGACTCGGTATTCTTTATCGGACGCAATCTCGACTATGCGCTGGGCCTGGAGGGCTCGCTCAAACTCAAGGAGATTTCCTATATCCTCTCCGAGGCGTATGCGTCGGGTGAACTCAAGCACGGCACAATCTCCCTGATTGAGCACGGCACGCTGGTTGTTGCGCTGGGGCTTTACGGACCCCTGTTTGAAAAGGCAATGAGCAATGTCACTGAGGTCAAGGCAAGAGGCGCAAGTGTTCTCGCACTTACGACCGAAAGCGGCGCGGAGGAGATGGAAAAGCACGTCGATGCGCTCATGACTGTGCCCGACACGGAACTGATGTTTTTGCCGTCGCTGGGCGTGGTGAGTCTGCAGCTGTTTGCGTATTATATCGCGCTGCAAAGAGGCTGTGATATTGATAAGCCCAGGAATCTTGCAAAAAGTGTAACTGTGGAATGACGAAAAAAACGTAGCTTTTCCACCATATGTTTTTGCCGCCCCCTGGAAGAAGAAAGAATTCCGAAGGAGAAATGTCCTTTGGAATTCTTTCGTTACCGCGTTCTGCTGGGAAGGTTCTCCCCGAAGAGCCCGTCCCGGGTGCAGTACCACAGGAGCGCGCCCGGTTTCTTGGAACCCATTTTTACCTCATTTCGGATCTGTTATACCACGGACTGGCGGATGGGGACAAGAAACGCTCCGTAGAGTGGCCTTTATGACCACAAGGAAAATCAAATTCAAACAGAAAAAGTCATTGACAATGGAATTCCTTTCCGGTATTGTTAAACTGTACCCGGGGGCACAAAGCCCCGGGATCTTGAAAAGAAGAGGAAGGAAAGAAAGATGAAGCATTGGAAGAAGTTCGGGGCCCTGCTGCTGGCCCTGACCGTGATTCTGAGCCTGTGCGCCTGTGGCGCCAAGGAGCCGGAGAGCGAGCTGTACGGCTCCTGGTCCTATTCCCTGGACCTGGCCGCCATGATCGACAAGGAGCTGGAGGCCCAGCTGGGCGAGTCTCTGCCCGTGGACGCAGATCTGGAGGTGCCCGTGGTGTTCACCTTCGGCGAGGATAAGACCTTCTCCCTGGAGCTGGACCGCTCCGACCTGAAGACCAGCTTCTCCGTTTACCTGGACGCCCTGAAGGACTCCGTGGTGGAGATGATGTACCAGCAGGCCGAGGAGATGGGCATGACCCGGGAGGATTTTGACGCCGCCTTCCAGGAGACCTACAGCAGCACCGTGGCGGAGTATTGCGGTGAGCTCATGGATTCTCTGCTGGACGACAGCGTGCTGGACGACCTGGCCTCCGAGGACCACGGTGTGTACCGGGTGGAGGACGGCAAGCTCTTTGTGGCCGAGACCCAGGAGGACCTGTCCGAGGACGTGTATCTTACCTACACCGTAGAGGGTGACAACCTTTCCGTCAACTCCGTGGAGGGCGGCGCCCTGGATCTGGACCAGCTGGAAGTGGAGTTCCCCATGGTGTTTGTCAAGCGGGCAAACTAAGTTTTATACGGAAAGGCGCCTGGCTCTCGCCAGGCGCCTTTTTCGTCATGCGGACCGTATCTCCGGCAGAAGGGCGGCCTTCTTGACCCGGCGGACAATGGGCTTCCAGTCCGTGCTCCGGCGGAAGAAGGCAATGACCTGCAAGGGCAGCCAGGTGGCGGTGAACAGGGGATAGAGCAGGATCCCCTTCCGGGCGGCCTTCAGATCCCGGCGGCCCAGAATGCACAGCCCCGCCCCCAGGACCGTGGTCCCCAGCCAGTACAGAGCCAGGGAGAGAAGGGTACTGCCCAGCCAGCCCGGCCCCGTCACGGCCTCCGCCAGGTCCCAGGCCGCCGGCAGAAGGGCCAGCAGCTGGGCATAGGGCAGCAGCAGGAACATGGCAAAGTCCAGCGCTAACAGCCGCCGGTCCTGCCGGGCTCTACGGAACAGCCGGGGGATCCACTTCCGGCCCACGGCCTGGACACCGCCGACCCACCGGAGCCGCTGGATCAGGGACTGGGACAGGGTTACGGGCTCCTCGTCATAGGACAGTGCCTCCGGCACCCAGGCGATCCGGACGCCCCGGTCCGCCAGCTGGGCGGCGAACTCCGTGTCCTCGGTGATGGTCTCCGTGTTCCAGCCGCCCAGCTCCTTCATCAGTTCCCGGGTGACCGCAAAGCCGGTGCCCATGAGCTTGGCGGACAGGCCCAGATTGGCCTTGGCTCGGCTTACCGTCAGATCCATGCTCTCCCGGTATATGTCATAGCCTCCCGCCACCCAGGAATCCCCGGGGTTCAGGGAGACCTGCTTGCCCTTGGCGGCCCGGGCCCCGGCGAGCAGGGTGTCGTTCATCCGGGAAAGAAAGGCGGGGTCCACCCGGTTGTCTGCGTCGAATACGCAGAAGGCATCAAAGTCCAGGGCCATCAGGGCTTCAAACCCGTAGTGCAGGGCGTCGCCCTTGCAGCGGACCGGCCCGGGACAGGGGAGGATTCGAGCCCCGGCCTGCCGGGCTGCGGCCTCGGTATGGTCGGTGCAATTGTTGGGCAGAACGAAAATGTCGAATAGCTCCTGGGGATAGTTCTGCCGCCGCAGATCCCGAATGGCCTCTCCGATGACCCCCTCCTCATTCCGGGCGGCAATGAGAATGGCAAATCGGGTCTTGGCCCCCCGGCGGGGGTATTTCCTTCGGGGCAGCAGACAGAGCAGACTCAGCAGCGTAGAATATAGAATGATGATCTTTGCCAGGGCGGAGATCACCAGCATCCAGCGATCCATGAAGATCCCTCCTTTGTATGGCTCCATTGTACCGGCGGAGGGGTTAAGAATCAATCGGAGGAAAGGTTAAGATTCCTTTAAGAATCCCCTCAATTTCACAAAGTTCATGGTTCGTCCTTTGACACGGGGGAATGTCACTGGTAAAATAAAGCAAAGACACCTTTGAAAGGAGAATGTCGTATGAAACTGATACTGGACGGCTGCCCGGTGGAGGCGGCCCCGGGCCGAAGCCTTTTGGACCTGGTCCGAGATAACAGTCTGGATGATCCCCGCCTGTCCCGGCGGCCCATTGCCGCCCGCATTGCCGGGGAGACCTATACCCTGAATTATGTACCCAATCGGTCTGACACCTCCACTCGGGCCGCCATGGAGGCCTCCGGCGGGGAGGTCCACCTGATCCGGTTCCCGGAGCCCCGGGCCCGGCGGGCCTATGAGCGGACGGCCCTGTTCGTCCTGCACCTGGCCATTTTCCGCCGGTTCCCGGAGGCGGTGGCCAAGACCAACTATGCCGTGGGCAGCGCTATGAACGTGACGGTGGAAAAGACCCCGGCCTTTACCCCGGAGGACCTGGAGGCCCTGCGTCGGGAGTTTCGGGCTCTGGTGGCGGCAGACATTCCCCTGATCCGGACCCGGCTCACCACGGCCCAGGCGGCGGAGCAATTTGCGAAGATCGGCCAGGACGACAAGGCCCGGCTCCTTCGCTGGCGGAAAACGCCCTATTTCGACGTGTACCGCTACGGCGAGTTTCAGGAGTATTTTTACGGGGAAATGGCCCCCTCCACCGGCTATCTCACGGTGTGGGACATGGTTTACGCCGACGGCGGCCTCATGTTCCTCTACCCGGACCCCCAGGATCCGGACCGGCCCTGCGCCTACCGGGAGCGGCCCAACTTTATAGCCGCCTTTCGGGAGGCGGAGCGCTGGTGCACCCTTATGAACTGCGCCGTGGCGGCGGATCTCAACGATCTGGTGTCCTCCGGTCACATCCGGGAGCTGATCCGGGTCAACGAGGCCCTTCATGAGAAACGCTTTTCCGAGATCGCCGATCGGATTGTGGACCGGGGGGCCCAGGCCGTGTTCCTGGCGGGACCATCTTCTTCCGGCAAGACCACCAGTGCCAACCGGCTGTCCGTCCAGCTCCGGGTCCATGGCAAGCGGCCTATTCCCATCAGCCTGGACGATTATTATGAGGACCGGGACAAGGTCCCCGCAGGCCCCGACGGCAAGGTGGACCTGGAGCACATCAACACCATCCAGGTGGCCCGGTTCCGCCGGGACCTGTCGGCCCTGCTGCGGGGGGAGACGGTGGAGCTGCCCCGGTTCGATTTCATCACCCAGCGCAGCTCCCCTTCGGGCAGGTTCGTGACCCTGGGCCCGGATTCCGTGCTGGTGGTGGAGGGCCTCCACGGCCTGAACCCTGCCATCCTGCCGGAGGACTTGGATCCGGAGCGGATCTTCCGGGTTTATGTCAGCGCCCTGTTCCCCCTGAATCTGGACAATCATAACAGGATCGCCACGACCTACCTGCGGCTCCTGCGGCGGATCGTCCGGGATAACGCTACCCGAGGTTACTCCGTGGAGAATACTCTGGACATTTGGGATTCCGTTCGCCGGGGCGAGGAGCGGTGGATCTTCCCCTATCAGGAGAACGCCGATGTGATCTTCAACAGCTCTCTGGTCTATGAGCTGGCGGTGCTGAAGAAGCACATTTACCCCCTCTTGACGGCGGTGGGGCCGGAGAATCCCCATTATGAGGAGGTCCGCTCCATCGTTAAGATCCTCAATTATATTGAGGAGGCCGACGTGGACGATGAGGTCCCGCCCACCAGCATCCTCCGTGAGTTCATCGGCGGAAACACCTTTTATAAAAAATAAGGCAAAAAAAGCTTTTTAATCGTCCTTGTACAGTTGACAATTGCACACCATGGGTGTATGATTGCTGCAAACCGTAGCCGGAGGCCGCGGAAGAGCAAGGATCGGAGGATACTAAGATGCTTAACATTATGACAAAAGAGAAGCGGATGCCGAGACCCGGAGAAAAGCTGAGCTTTGGCCATGTGTTCACGGAGCACATGTTTATGATGGACTATGACGAGGGCCTGGGCTGGCATGATCCTCGGATCGTGCCCTTTCAGAATCTGTCCCTGTCTCCCGCTGCCGCCGTATTCCACTACGGCCAGGAGGTTTTTGAGGGCCTGAAGGCTTATAAAGGCGATGACGGAAAGGTCTATTTGTTCCGGCCGGACATGAACGCCAAGCGAAGCAACGATTCCTGCCGCCGTCTGGTGATCCCCGAGATCCCGGAGGAGGACTTCGTCCAGGCGGTGAAGACTCTGGTGGATATGGACCGGGACTGGATCCCCACGGACCGCGGCACCTCTCTTTATATTCGCCCTTTCATTATCGCCACACAGCCTTTCCTGGGGGTGGCTCCTTCCAGCTCTTATCTGTTCATGGTCCTGCTGTCTCCCAGCGGCGCCTATTATGAGAGCGGCCTGGAGCCTGTTGGCATCTGGATTGAGGACGAGTATGTCCGGGCAGTTCGGGGCGGCATGGGCTTTGCCAAAACCGGCGGCAACTACGCCGTTTCCTTGAAGGCCCAGGTGAAGGCCCATGATGACGGCTATTCCCAGGTCCTGTGGCTGGACGGTGTGGAGCGGAAGTATATTGAAGAGGTGGGCGCCATGAACATCTTCTTCAAGATCGGCGGAAAGATCATCACCCCCAAGCTCCAGGGCTCCATCCTGCCGGGCATCACCCGGAACAGCGTTATCACCCTCTGCCGGGATATGGGCTTTGAGGTGGAAGAGCGCCTTATTTCTGTGGATGAACTGGTGGAGGCCGCCCGATCCGGTGCCTTGGAGGAGTGTTTCGGCACCGGTACCGCCGCCGTCATCAGCCCCGTGGGCAAGCTCCGGTTCAAGGACGAGGTCATGGTCATCCACGGCGGCGGCATTGGCCCCGTGAGCCAGAAGCTCTACGATACCATTACCGGCATCCAGCTGGGCCGTCTGCCGGATCCCAGAGGCTGGCGGGTTGAGGTGTAAGCGGATACCTGCAAAAAAACAAGAAAACTGCCGTTCCGGCGGGCCGGGACGGCAATTTTTGACGAAAGGGAAGGGAGCCCTTCCCGAAATGCGCCGAAAAGGAGAGGAGGACCGAGGAAATGGCCGAGGAACGGAACGATCTTTTTGACGAAAACAGGAGGCCCCTGGGCCGCAGCTGCCTCCGGGGCGAGCCCATCCCTCCGGGCGAGTATATTCTGGTGGTTTGCTGTTGGGTCACCGACGGAAAGGACAAACTCCTTCTGACCAAGCGGTCTCCGGAGAAGGATTTCTACCCGGGCTATTGGGAAAACTCCGGCGGCCGGGCCCAGTCCGGGGAGGAAAGCCGTC
The DNA here is from genome assembly GCA_934589155.1 of uncultured Oscillospiraceae bacterium. Lineage (GTDB taxonomy): Bacteria > Bacillota > Clostridia > Oscillospirales > Oscillospiraceae > Faecousia. The sequence continues at coordinate 72,663 of CAKTNP010000007.1, forward strand.
AGGCCATTGCCCGGGAGGTCCGGGAAGAAACGGGTATTGTCGCCGGGGAGGAGGACTTCATTTTCCTGGACTCCCAGCGGACGGACAGGGCTTTTTTTGACTTTTACATGCTGGTGCGCCCGGTGCCTTTGGAGGGGATCCGGCTGCAGAAGGGGGAGACCTGCGATAAGCGTTGGGCCACATTTCCGGAGGTCCACGCCATGATCGACCGGGGAGAGATGGCGGATCCCATCGTCCGCCAGTTTCTGCGCCAGGAGCCCATGCTCCTGGAACGGCTTTCTAAAATTCGGTGATATAAACAAAAAACGGCCGAAAATTCTGTGCAGAATCCAGAATTTCAGGCCGATTTTTTGATTTTTTGAAAATTGCTACTTCGGACTGTTTTTAGAGAAATCCCGAAAAAATCCAAAACCGAGACAAAAAACCGGGAAACCATTGACAAAAAAAGAAAGACGTGGTACAATGTGACTCCATACTGCGAAAGTGTGGACATCACCTGGAACCCCATCTTTTGATCCTATCCTACCACAGATTCTGAAAGCTGTCAAGAGAGAGATAAAAAGAATGACAACTCTTCCGGGTGTGCAACGAATGAACCAATTCCGGCTTATGCCGAAAGAAAGGCTGTGATGTTTCCAAATGGCAATGGTGAAAGACGTCATGTACGGAAAGACCCTCCGGAAAAGCTACGCCAAGTACCAAGAGATCCTGGAAATGCCCAACCTTCTGAAAATTCAGAAGGACTCCTATGAGTGGTTCCTGAAGGACGGCCTTCGGGAAGTGTTTGAGGATGTGGGCACGATCACGGATTTCTCCGGGAAACTGGAGCTGAGCTTCCTGGATTTCTCCATGGACGAAAAGCCCAAGTACACCGTGGAGGAGTGTAAGGAGCGAGACGCCACCTATGCGAAGCCCATTAAGGTCCGGGTGCGTCTGCGCAACACCGAGACCGACGAGATCAAGGAGCAGGAGATCTTCATGGGTGATTTCCCCCTGATGACTACCGGCGGCACCTTCGTCATCAATGGCGCAGAGCGTGTTATCGTCTCCCAGATCGTCCGCAGCCCCGGCATGTACTACGGCCATGAGGTGGACAAGGCGGATCAGCACACCTACACCGCCACCGTGATTCCCTATCGGGGCGCCTGGCTGGAGTATGAGACAGACGTGCAGAACGCCTTCTACGTCCGTATTGATAAGAACCGCAAGCTGCCCATTACCTGCCTGATCCGGGCCATGGGTGTGGACACCGACGCGAAGATCAAGGAGATGTTCGGCGAAGACGCCCGGATCCTGGCAACCCTGGAGAAGGATACCTGCAAGACCCGGGAAGAGAGCCTGCTGGAGATCTACCGCCGTCTCCGTCCCGGTGAGCCCCCCACTGTGGAGAACGCCGAGAGCTATCTGGACAGCCTGTTCTTCGACCCCCGACGCTACGATGTGTCCAAGGTGGGCCGTTACAAGTTCAATAAGAAGATGGACATCTGGACCCGGATCTCCGGCCAGACCCTGGTCGAGCCCATTGCCGATCCCATGAGCGGCGAGATCCTGGCCATGCCCGGCGACACCCTGACCCGGGCCCAGGCCCAGGCCATTTCCGCCCGGGGCGTCAACGAGGCCGTGATCTCCGTGGAGGGAACACCGGTGAAGGTGTTCTCCAACGGCATGGTGGACATGGCGAACTTCGTGTCCTTCGATCCCAAGGAGTACGGCATCAAGGAGAAGGTCCGCTTCGCCACCCTGAAGGAAATGCTGGAAACCGTTCCCGAGGACGGCTGGGCTGACGCCATCGCGGAGAAGAAGTCCGAGTTGGTGCCCATGCACATCATTCGGGAGGACATCCTGGCCTCCATCAACTATCTGAACTGCGTGGCCATGGGTGTCGGCACCACCGACGACATCGACCATCTGGGCAACCGCCGCCTGCGCTGCGTGGGCGAGCTGCTGCAGAACCAGTTCCGGGTGGGCTTCACCCGTCTGGAGCGGGTCATCCGGGAGCGCATGACCGTCCAGGATCTGGACGCCGTCACCCCCCAGAGCCTCATTAACATCCGCCCCGTGACTGCCGTGGTGAAGGAGTTCTTCGGCTCCTCCCCCTTGTCCCAGTTCATGGATCAGAACAACCCCCTGGCCGAGCTGACCCACAAGCGCCGTCTATCCGCCCTGGGCCCCGGCGGTCTGAGCCGGGAGCGGGCCTCCTTCGACGTTCGAGACGTTCACTACAGCCACTACGGCCGTATGTGCCCCATCGAGACCCCTGAAGGCCCCAACATCGGCCTGATCAACTATCTGGCCAGCTTCGCCAAGATCAACGAGTACGGCTTTGTGGAGGCTCCTTACCGGAAGGTGGACAAGAGCAACAGCTTCGTCACCGACCAGGTGGAGTACATGACCGCCGACGTGGAGGACGAGTATTATATCGCCCAGGCCAACGAGCCTCTGGATGAGAACGGCTGCCTGGCCAATGCCCGTATTACCTGCCGCCACCGGAATGAAATTTTGGAAGTGGACCGGGAAGTCATCGACTACATCGACGTGTCCCCCAAGATGATGATCTCCGTGGCTACCTCCTTCATTCCCTTCCTGCAGAACGACGACGCAAACCGTGCCCTGATGGGCGCCAACATGCAGCGTCAGGCCGTGCCGCTGATGGTGACCGAGGCCCCCATCGTGGCCACCGGCGTGGAGCACAAGTGCGCCGTGGATTCTGAGGACTGCCTGAAGGCCGAGGACAACGGCACCGTGACCGCGGTCTCCGCCACCTATGTGTCCGTCCGCTATGATGACGGCCGCATCGTGGACCACAAGCTCACCAAGTTCGCCCGCAGCAACCAGGGCACCTGCGTGAATCAGCGTCCCATCGTGAAGGTGGGCGAGCGGGTGGAAAAGGACCAGATCATTGCCGACGGCCCCGCCTGCTCTCAGGGCGAGATCGCCCTGGGCAAGAACGTGCTCATCGGCTTCGTGACCTGGGAAGGCTACAACTATGAGGACGCCATCCTGCTCAACGAGCGGCTGGTCCGGGAGGATGTGTTCACCTCCATCCACATCGAGGAGCACGAGACCGAGTCCCGGGACACCAAGCTGGGGCCCGAGGAGATCACCCGTGACATCCCCAACGTGGGCGAGGATACCCTGAAGGACCTGGACGAGAACGGCATCATCCGCATCGGTGCCGAGGTCCACTCCGGCGACTATCTGGTGGGCAAGGTCACCCCCAAGGGCGAGACCGAGCTGACCCCCGAGGA
>CAKTNP010000008.1 GCA_934589155.1 uncultured Oscillospiraceae bacterium
ACGTTCCAGACTTCCATATACCGGTCGCAGTCGCAGCCAACGGTGCAGCCGGGCTTGCCGCAGCCGTACTTCTCGCCGCGGTCATAATAGATCTCGGAGCAGGGGCCGCAGGGGCCGGAGCCATGCTCCCAGAAGTTGTCCTCTTTGCCGAACTTAAAGATCCGGTCTGCGGGAATACCGACCTCCTCGTTCCAGATCCGGAAAGCCTCCTCATCGGCGGGAGTGGTCTCGCTGCCGGCAAACACGGAGGGGTATAGCCGGTTGGGATCCAGACCCACCCATTCGGGAGAAGTTAGGAATTCCCAGGCCCAGTGAATGGCCTCGTTCTTAAAATAATCGCCGAAGGAGAAGTTGCCCAGCATCTCAAAATAGGTGCCGTGACGGGCGGTCTTGCCGATATTCTCAATGTCGCCGGTCCGGATGCACTTCTGGCAGGTGCAGACCCGGTGACGGGGGGGCTCCACCTCCCCCTTGAAATAGGGCTTCATGGGCGCCATGCCGGAGTTGATCAGCAGCAGAGACGCGTCGTTCTGGGGGATCAGCGAGAAGCTGGGCAGCCGCAGATGGCCCTTGGTCTCAAAGAAAGACAGGAACATTTCCCGGAGCTCGTTGACTCCGTAAGGTTTGTTAGGCATTGTATTGACCTCCAAATAGAATATAAAAAATTACAAAATAACCAGCTTGTCCGCCCCGGTCTCATCCTGGGTCCACCGCAGCTCGGACAGGTCCGGAGACCCACTCAGCCGAAGGACCTTGTAAAAATCCTCCGCCAGCCGGTAATTCTTGAGTTCATCCGGGGCGCACCAGAACACGGGCCCCTCCCGGGAAGACCGCAGGGTGCCGGAGGCTCCCTCCGCCCGGAAATACAGGACGATGTATCGTCCGCCCTCAATGGGGAATTGCTTAATACCGCAAAGGGCAGGGTGCTCGATGGTCAGGCCCGTTTTCTCCCGGGTCTCCCGAATGGCCGCCTCCACGAAGCTCTCCCCCGGCTCTACATGGCCCCCGGGGAAATACAGTCCGCCCCATTCCGGGTCCTGACGGTCCTCCACCAGGATCCGCCCCTGAGCGTCCGTCACAATGGCCACCACGGTCAGCTCCACCCGTTCCGTTCTGTGCATCGGGCCTCCTTTCTCCGCAAAAAAAGAAACCCCGCCCCAATCTTAGGGGCGAGGTAATTTCCTCACGGTACCACCCTAATTATCCGGCGAACCGGCGTCTTAGCTGCTCTGTAACGGGAGCGCCCGTTCTGCTCCTCGCAGACGGCTTGGAAGGGGCTCGCCGGGTTCCGTGCCGGAGGGCTCACACCGTCCCCTCCTCGCTTTGGCCTTTCCCACGGCTTCATTTCCGCATTGCCTTTGCATTTTCCGAGTCTATTTTAGCAGATTTTCGGGATTTGTCAACGGGGAACCGGCATTTTCCCAGGATTTTTCTCCCTTTCCTCCCGAATTTTCAGAGCCAACTCCGGCTCGTTGGTAATGACGGCGTTGACGCCCCAGGCCATGAGCCGTTTTAAGTCCCGTTCCCCGTTGGGGGTGTAGGTGTTGATGGGCAGCCCCGCCGCCGTGAGCCTCCGGCACCGGCTCTTTGTCAAATCCAGATAAAAGGGATGGCTGGCCTGGAGCCCCAGGCCCCGGATATGCTCCGGCAGGTCCGCCGTCCAATCCTCGCTCAGGTAACCGCAGTCTACCTCCGGCGCCAGGCGCCGTATATTGCGCAGGCTCTCATACCGGAAGCTGGAAAACATGACCCGGTCCTCCAATCCGAACGCACGGATCATGCTCCAGGCCTTTTCCTCGATGCCGGGATAGGGGTTTACCCCGGTTTTCAGCTCAATATCCGTGAAGATCCCGGTTTCCTTGGCAAATTCCAGGTACTCCCGAAAGGTGGGCACGGTCTGAAAGCCAAATTCCGGAAAATCCTTTCCCGCATTATAGGTTTGAAGAGTCTTAAGGTCCACCTGGGCCACAGGCCCGGTCCCGTCGGTGGTCCGGTCCAGGGTCTCGTCATGCAGGACGACGACCTCCCCGTCCCGGGTCAGCTGCACGTCCAGCTCAATACCCTCGGCCCCTGTCTCCGCCGCCTTCCGAAAAGCCAGCATGGTATTCTCCGGGTAGCGTCCGCTGTAACCCCGGTGACACCAAACTTCCGTCATTCTTTTCACCTTCCTGACAGCTCCGCCGCCCGGCGCAGTACGGAATAGGCCGGAGCCTGGGCAGGCAGCTGCATATGAAAGATCATCTGGGGATTTCTGGGCTCCGTAAGCTTTTCCCCGGCCTCGTCGATCATTTCCGGCACGGCAAAGCTCAGGGGGCGGAAGTCCGGCCCCACCAGCTCCATTTCATCCCCGGCGGCAAACTTGTTCCGCAGGCTCAGGGTGGCCATGCCGGTCTCGTCACAGCTCAAAACCATGGCACAGATCTGCCACTGGCGCAGATACCGGGAGCTTTCCGTGTACTGCCCCGGCTGGCCGTAATAAAAGCCTGTGGAATAATGCCGGTGGGACACATGCTCCACCTCGTCCCGCCACACAGAATCTACGGGCCGCCCGGCGGCCACGTCGTCCAGCACATGGCGGTAGGCTCCCGTCACAACGGCGGCGTAATAGGCGGATTTCGCCCGGCCCTCCAATTTGATACAGTCGATCCCGGCGTCCATGATGTCGTCCAGATGGTCGATCATGCACATATCCCTGGAGTTCATGATATAGGTTCCCTTTTCGTCCTCGAACACCGGGAAATACTCCCCGGGCCGCTTTTCCTCCATCAGCGCATACTGATAGCGGCAGGGCTGGGCACAGGCTCCCCGGTTGGAGTCCCGGCCCGTCATATAGTTGGACAGCAGGCACCGGCCGGAATAGGACACGCACATGGCACCATGGGCAAAGGTCTCGATCTCCAGCTTCGGGTCCACCCGCCGCCGGATCTCCCGGATCTCCGGAAGGCTCAGCTCCCGGGCCAGCACCACCCGCTGGGCTCCCAGGTCAAACCAAGCCTGGGAGCAGGCGTAGTTGGCGATGGACTGCTGGGTGGAAATATGCCGCTGGCACTTAGGAGCATAGCGCCCGGCCATGGTAAAGGCCCCCAGATCCGCCAGGATCAGGGCGTCCACCCCGGCCTCGTTCAGCTGCTCCAAATAGGCGGGAAGCCCCTCCGCCTCCTCATTTCTCGGCATGGTATTCACGGTGACATGGACCTTCACCCCATGGCTGTGGGCAAATTCCACGGCCCGGGGCAGCTCCTCCGGAGAAAAATTCCCCGCAAAGGACCGCATGCCGAAAGCTGTGCCAGCCAGATACACGGCGTCCGCTCCGTAGAGTACCGCCATGCGGAGTCGCTCCATATCCCCTGCCGGAGCCAACAGCTCCGGCTTTTTCCGCTTACTCTCCATCGCTCTGACTTGCCAGGAACTCCTCATGCTCGGCATAGGTCTCGCTGAAATGATGGGTCTTGGTCTCATTGTCCAGGGCATAGTAATGGTAAGTGGTATCCTCCGGATTCAGGGCCGCCTGCAGGCTGGCCAAGCCCGGGTTGGCAATGGGTCCGGGAGGCAGACCCTGGTGATTTCTGGTGTTATAGGGGCTGTCGATCTTCAGGTCCTCCGCCGTCAGCTCCTCCTTGTGCTCGCCCAGGGCATAAAGAATGGTGGCGTCAATGTCCAGATAAGGATAAGCCTGGGCATTGGTCAGCCGGTTATAAATGACGGAGGAGATCTTGGGGCTCTCGGAATTGCTGGCGGTCTCCTTTTCAATCAGGGAGGCCACAATGACGACCTCCCGAATGGTCAGCCGGTGGGACTCGATGTAGTCCGCGTCATAGCCGTTGGCCTCCATCATCTTGGCCAGCCGATCGTTGAGCTGGGGGATCATGTCCTGCATACTGTCCCGGAATCGGTAGTCAAAGTCGTCCAGCATTTTCCCCAGGACCCGCTCGGCGTCATCGTCCTTGTAGAAGTCATAGGTGTCCGGGAACAGATAGCCCTCCAGGCAGTATTTGTCGGTCTGGGTCACCCCATCCAGGAACCAGTATTCACTGAAGTCTCCCTCCATAGAGGCCCGCTCCAGGCTTTCGGCGGTGCAGACTCCATTCTCTTCCAGCAGGTTGAAGATCTGCTTGCAGGTGTAGCCCTCGGGGATCATGACCTCCACTTCCTCCCGGCCGGAGGCGTAGCGGCTCATGTTGCTGATGAGGGCGTGATAGTCATACACGGAGTTCAGCTCAAAGGTGCCGGAGCTGATCTTGCTCCGGGCGCTGCTGAACTTGGCGTAAAACAGGAACACCTTTTTGTACCGCACCAGCCCCGCGTCCACCAGCTTGTCTGCGATCTCGTCCAGAGTATCCGTGTCCGAAATGGTGACGGTGACGGTCTTGTCCTCTTTGGTCAGAGCCAGCATATCGTCGGCGCAGAGCCACAGCATCCGGGCCAGGGTAACGGAAATGGCCAGAATGATGACAAAATACAGAATGGTCGCCACAAAGTGGGGAATACCCAAAAGGCCGGAGCCCTTTTTCGGCTTTTTCGGCAGCTTCCGCCGCTGGGGCTGGGGCTCCTGCCGGTCCTGGGGCTCCTCCGGCTCCTCGGGAATATCCCCGAAGGCCCGGTCCAGATCATCGCCGAAGGTGTCCCGGTACTCCTGGTCCCGGAATTCCTCCTGAGGAGGCTCCATGCCGGGCTTCTGGGGCACAGACTGTTCATCCTCCAACATTTCTTCCAAATATTCCGGATAGTCAGGGTCCTCCGGCTTCTCCTCCGATCCCTGCTCCAGCTCCTGGCGTGCGTCCTCCAAGAGCTTCGTCAGGTCCTCCTCCGGCTCCGGGCCGGGGCCCATATCCTGAGGGCCCATATAATCGTTATTTTCCATGGTTTTCCTCCCGCCGGGTGATCCCGGCCGTCTTCGTTATCCCCGGGGTACAATGCCCCGAACCACAGCGTCGGCCTTTTGGCAGCCGGCCATGGCCTCCACCAGCGCCCTGCCAAAAGCCACGGCGCAGCCGGCAGAGGTTCCGGTGATCACGGTGCCATCCCGAACCGCCGCGGCATCTGGCACCATATAGGCATTCCCCATATGCTCCTCCATGCCGGGATAGCAGGTGGCTTTCTTTCCGTCGGTGATGTGAAGCCCCGCCAGAACGGTGGGGGCCGCACAGATGGCCGCCACAAACTTGCCGTTGTCATAGGCAAACTTCACAGCCTCCAGAGTCATGGCGTCGGCCTTGATGGACTCCACGCCCTTTAGGCCGCCGGGCAGGACGATCATATCCAGCCGGGTCAGGTCCATTTCCTCCACCGTACAGTCGGCTTCCAGTACAATGCCGTGGCTGCCGGTAATATTGCGGCCGCCGATGCCCACGTAGCAAACAGGCACGCCGGCACGCCGCAGCAGATCTCCGGGGGCCACGGCCTCCAATTCCTCAAAGCCAGTGCCCAGAATGATGTATACCATTCCTCAATCCTCCAAACAAGCTAAGATCTTTCCGTAAATCTCTTCGTGAATGTCCTCAATGGAGCGCATGGTCCCGTCCTTGGCACAGTGAATCACTTGCCAGCCGTAATAAGCGGCGGCTTCCTGACCCATCTGCCCGCAGGTCCGAAGATAATCCATGTCCTGCTCGTGAATGTCGGCCTTGGTGTGGGTGTCCCGTTCCCGCCGGCGCATCATGGCCTCCGTCAGCTCCGTGGGGACCTGAAGATAAAGCACCAGATCGGGCTTGGGCAGTCCAAGCCGCTCATATTCAAAATCGTACAGCCAACGCAGATACTCCTGACGCTCCGGCCCCGCCGGGACCTTGGCCCCCTGGTGCACGGCGTTGGAGGTGGTGTACCGGTCCGAGAGCACCAGCCCTCCGGCCTCATAATACTCCTTCCACACCCGGCGGTAGGAGGCATACCGGTCCACCGCGTAGAATGTGGAGGCGGCGTAGGCGTTCACATCCTTGGGATCGTTGCCAAAGGCTCCGCCCAGATACATCCGGATCAGGGCCGAGGACTCCTCCTTGTACTGGGGAAACACGATATGCCGGAAGGCCCGCTTTTCCCGTTCCAGCCGCTCCGTCAGGATCCGGAACTGGGTGGATTTGCCGGAGCCGTCGGTGCCTTCAAATACAATGAGCTTACCCTTTTTTGTCATTTTCTTTTTTCCTCTGCTCCACCATGTGCAGGAGCTTGGGCAGCCGCAGCATCCGTTTGAACCGCCAGGGCTCCTTCATCAGCCGGTAAAGCCATTCCAGATTGGCCCGGATCATCCACTTGGGGGCCCGCTTCACGATACCCGCAAAGTTGTCCAGGCTGCCGCCCAGGCCCGCCATGAACTTCACCCGGAGCCGGTCCCGGTTCCGTTCCATGAATTTCTCCTGCTTGGGAGCCCCCAGGCAGACGAACAGCACCTCCGCTCCGGATTCGTTGACCTTCTCCACGGCCATGTCGTCATTTTTAAAATAACCGTCGGAATAACCCACGATGTTGAGTCCCGGGTATTTCTTCACCAGGTTCTCCGCCGCCATCTGGGCAATGCCGGGCTTACCGCCCAAAAGGTACAGCCCCGTCCCGTCCTGGGCCAGAATGTCCATGACCCCGGCGGCGAACTCGATCCCCGCCACCTTTTCCTTCAGGGGCGTGCCCAGGATCCGGGCACTGCGGATCACACCGGCACCGTCCGGCAGCACCAGGTCCGCCCGGTTCAATAGCTCCCGCAGGCTCTCGTCATGAACGGCTTCATATACGATCTCCGCATTTGGGGTCACACAGTAGGCCGCCCGGTCCCCCTGCATCAGCTGCCGGAAGCGGGCCAGGGCCTCGTCCATCGTCACATTGTCAAAGGTGACACCCATAACATCAATTCTCAAAAGGAAACACCTGCCTATTCCTCCATAAAATTCGCCTATCATATGGTAGGATACCACATTTTCCCCGTTTTGTCCACACCCGGCCTTCATTTTCCGAAAACGCTTTCACAGGGTCCGGGGTTTTGCATAGACTGTCCTGTAAGCATTTCTTTTGACTTACGGCGGCGGCCGCCGGGCAGCCGTCTTTCAGAACAGGAGGAATTTCCATGGCAGAAGAGACTCTGGACCGGCGCCCCTGCGATCCCCAGGACCTGCGGGAGGCAGTTCGGATCCATACGAAGAAGATCACCGACAGCTGCCGAGACAAGGACTGCGTGGAGGATCTTCGGGTCTTTTTTACAAGCGACGACCAGGCCGTCATCAACAGCGGCTCCAGCATCAAATCCCGCTGTGCCGAGCTGCTCTACGCCAATCTGGAGGTAGAGCCCGTTTCCTTCAACCGGAACCATTACTGCATCGACATCACCTTCTATTACCGGATCACCGCCGACGCCCTGCAGAACGGCACCCGGCCCGTCACGGCCCATGGCCTGGCGGTCTTTTCCAAGCGGGTGGTCCTCTGCGGCGAGGACAGCCGGGCCAAGGTGTTCTCCAGCGATCCCCTGAGCCAGCCTACGGTCTATTCCGCCGGTCTGCCCGTGGCGGTGGTGGAGGTTTTGGATCCCATGATCCTGGGCTCCAAGACCCTGGAGGAGGGAGACACCACGCCCTATGAGACCCTGCCCTATCCCATTCCGGTGGTGGTCTCCGATCAGTTCGACGGTTCCCTCACCGCGCCCACGGAGGGCCGCCGTCTCTACGTAAGCCTGGGCCAGTTCAGCCTGATTCGGCTGGAGCGGGAGGCCCAGCTGCTGGTGCCCACCTTTGAATACCGGCTGCCCAAAAAGGAATGCTGCGTGGATCCCGGCTGCGCCGAGGACCCCTGCGAGCTGTTCTCCCGGATCGCATTCCCGGAGGAACAGTTCTTCCCCAAGGGCTGTGAGGGCTGCCCGGAGTCGGCTCCCTCTCCCTGCGGCTGCGGCTGACCGGCGCCCATCGGGGCGGCACATATCCGGCACAAAAACAGCCCCGGCATCCGCCGGGGCTTCTCCCAGAAAAAGCCCGCCGGGGTCCCGGCGGGCTTTCCTCGTTATTCCTTGATGGTCCCGTCGGGGTGGAACAGGGGCAACTTCTCCAGATAGAGGATGTCGCCCCGGTCCTGGGCGTCGCCCTCGGCCAGGATGGCCATACGGCCCACAATGTTGCCGCCGGCCCGCTCTACCAGCTTCTCCAGTGCGGTTAAGGACTCGCCGGTGGAGATCACGTCATCCACAATGAGGATCCGCTTGCCCCGCATGAGCTCCGCATCGGCGGTATCCAGATACAGCCGCTGCTCCTTGGCGGTGGTGATGGAATGGACCGTGGACTCAAATACGCCGGACATATAGAGCTTGGGGCTCTTCCGGGCCAGAATGTACTTCTTGTCACCGTTCTGCCGGGCCATTTCGTGGATCAGAGGGATGCCCTTGGCCTCCGCAGTGATGAGATAGTCATAGGCGGGGGCCTTCTTCAGCAGCTCCCCGGCGGCAGCCACCGTCAGCTCCGGATCGCCAAAAATCACAAAAGCGCCGATGTAGAGATCGTCAGATACCTTACAGATGGGCAGGTCCCGTTCCAGGCCCGCCACAGTCATATGATAGACCATAATACCTCTCCTTTTTCTCCTGTATCTTGCCAAAATCCGCCGGAAACGCCCCGGCACAAACAGGATCATTATAGCCCCAGCCAGAACCAAAGTCAATAGAAAGGCCCCCGGAGAACATCCCGGGGGCCAAAATTTTACTTGGCGTCGCTGTCGGACAACTCAGGCTTGGGCCGGATGTCTCCCGACTTGGTCAGGGCCCACTTTGTGAGCATGGGGCCCACCAGTTCATAGATCAGCACGGAGAAGAGAACAATGTCCCGCATGACGGCACCCTCAGCCCCCATATCGGCGGCCACGGTAACGCTCATGCCCAAAGCCACACCGGCCTGGGGAAACAGGGTGATACCCAGATATTTGCAGATATTGGGCTCGCACTTCATAAGCCGGGAGCTGTAAGATGCGCCGAAGTACTTGCCGGCGGACCGGGCAATGATATATACCAGGCCAATGCCCACCACAGCCAGGTCGCCGAAGACCCGCAGGTCCAGCTCCGCACCGCTGAGGACAAAGAAGAGCACATACAAAGGTGCCGTCCAGCGGTCGGTCTTATACATGATCTCCTCGGAGAAATCGCAGAGGTTGCAGAAGATTGTGCCCAGCATCATGCACATGAGCAGAGAGGAAAAGCCGATCTCCACGCCGCCCGGCAGCTGGACCTCCACCTTGGAAAGGCCGCTGGACAGGATCACGAAAGCCACCGCCAGGGTCAGCCGCTTGGAGTTGGAATGGAACCACTTTTCCATGCTATGGAAGATCCAGCCCAGCAGGCCGCCCACCAGCAGAGACGCCACGATCTCCAGAAGAGGATTCACCACCATGGACACCACGCTGAATACGCCGCTGTTCATGGCCTTGGCCACGCCGAAGGACACGGCAAATACAATAAGGCCCACGGCGTCATCCAGGGCCACAATGGGCAGCAGAATGTCCGTCAGATGGCCCTTGGCCTTGTACTGGTTCACCACCATCAGAGTAGCGGCAGGCGCCGTAGCGGTGGCGATGGCTCCCAGAGTCAGACAGGTAGACACCGGCAGCTTATCCTTCAGGAACACGTGCAGGAGCAGCAGCCCTAAGTCCACGAATACCGTAGCGGTCAGGGCCTGCAGAATGGCAATGACCGTAGCCTGGCGGCCGGTCTTTCGCAGGGCGGACAGCCGGAACTCGTTGCCAATGGCGAAGGCGATAAAGCCCAGGGCAACGTCGGAAATCAGGCTGAAGCTGCCCACCTCCTCAAAGGTGTGGAATCCCAGGCCCGGAACCTTGGTCAGGGCGCCCAGGCAGTTGGGTCCGATGAGTAGCCCCGCAATCAAATAGGCCGTAACAGCAGGTACATTCAGTTTTTTCAGAACGCGGGTCATAAGAAGGCCCGCCATAATGGCAACGCCCGTGGCCAATAGACTTTCCATAACGATCTGCTCCTTTATTTCACATAAAAACACACTAGCATATTATATCATTCCCTTTCTTGAAAACAAGGGCAACTTTGAACAATTTTACAAAGAATATTCCGGAATTTTCGGGCAAAGCGATTGCAAAGAGGAAGAGCCCGGGCTGTGCCCGGGCTCTTCCCTAAAACGTTGTTTCTCAGTTCGTCAGCAGCCGGCCGACGGCACAGGCCACCGTGGCGCACTGGGCCCTGTTGGCCGTATCCCGGGGGCAGAAGTTGCCGCGCTTGTCCCCCACCATAAGGCCCAGGCTCGTTACCAGCTCCACATTGGGCAGGGCCCAGTCCGCAATGCTCTTCCGGTCCCCGTAGCGGTCCGCAGCCCCCGCCGGATGCTCCGGCAGCGCCGCCCCCATGTGCTTTAGAAAAGCCCCCATCATCTGGGCAAGCTCCTGCCGGGTAATGTCCCGGTTGGGCTGGAAGGACCGGTCGCTCACACCGTAGACCACCCCGTTTTCATAGGCCCACTCCACGGCGTCGGCATAGTATGCTCCGTCCTCCACATCCGCAAAATGGTTTGTCCGCTCCGCCGGGGCCTCTGCGCCGGACATCCGGAAGAAAATTGCCGTCACCATGGCCCGGGTCAATCTTCCCTTGGGTCCGAAGGTATAGTTCCCCATGCCGTACATATAGCCCAGAGCCACGGCGGTGTCCACCTTATCATAGTACCAGTCGCCGGGCTCCACGTCCCCGAAGAGGTTCCCCTGGTCCGAATAGTACAGCTTTGTTACGGCGGTGGGGGCCTTGCCGGTACCGCCGGTGTAATAGGCGATCCAGCAGCCCGGGGTCAGCGCCACGGGACCATCATAGGCGGTGCCTCCGGATTTCGGGTCGCTGCCGTCCAGGGTATAGTACACAGTCTCCCCTTCTCCGAAGCCGGTAAAAGAGAGTTGCCCCTCCTCCGTATGGATCTCCGCCTTTGCGGCGGGGGGCATGGTGTAGGAAAGGCTCGCTTCGCTGCTGCGGCCGCCATTCAAGTCATAGGCCGCTACCGCCCGGATGGTGCAGGGTGAGGACAGATCAAAGGGCCCCGTGTACTTCACCGCGCCGTAGGAAACGGCGGAGCCGTCCAGGGTGTAATACACCGGAACGCCGCTGGGGGAATCGATGGTCACCCGGGCGCCGTTTCCGGCAGCGGTCACCGTGATCTTCGGCGCAGCCAGGGCGCCGGCGTCGGTACCCTTGTTCTTGCAGCTGTAATAGACCTCTCCGTTCTGCATGGTAACGCCCCGGCGGCGGTACAGCTCCCGGACGGTCACGAACTCATAGCCTTGGCTTTTCAGGTCGTCAATTGCCGCCAGGGCCCCGGACACCGTGGAGGAATAAATATCATGGCACAGGACAATGGCCCCGTCAAAGGCATCACCTACGATGTTCCGCCGGACCCGGTCCGCATTCAAATATTTCCAATCCAGAGTGTCCACGCTCCAATAGATCACCGGCGTCTTGATCCGACTGCGGATGCTCTGGGTGGTATTGCCGTAGGGGGCCCGGAGAAAATACGCCTGATCGCTGCCCGTGACCTTGTTAAAGATCCTTGTGGTCTTATTGATCTCCTCCATGGCCGTATCCAGGCTTGTGGAGGAAAGATCCTTATGAGAGTATGTATGGCTAGCCAGCTGGTGGCCCTCGGCCACGATCCGGCGGACCAGATCGGGGTAGCTTTCCGCCCGCTGCCCCAGGTTAAAGAATGTGACCTTCACGCCCCGCTCCTTCAGGCCATCCAGGAGCCTTGCCGTGTAGGGCCCCGGTCCGTCGTCAAAGGTCAGGGCAATAAGCTTGCTGCCCGCCGCTTGGGCATGGCCAGCCGCAAAGGGCAGGACCCCGACCGTAAGGACCAGGGCCAGCAGCAGGGAAAGAATTCGCTTTTTCATGTTGCTTCCTCTCTTTTCTCTCTTGATGTCTCCATCATACCACATTTTTCCGAAAACAGTTCTTAAAAATTCTTAAGAATATAAAAAATGCGGCGCAGATCCGCGCCGCAGCATGGGAGCCTAATAGCCCCGGAGGCCAAAGCTCACCGCAATGGCCGTGTCGATCTTGTTCATGGAGTCCGGGTCCAGCCGCCCCATGTGCTCCCGCAGGCGCCGCTTATCAATGGTGCGGATCTGCTCCAGAAGCACCACCGAATCCTTGGCCAGGCCCGCCGAGGCCCCGGCAATGTTGATGTGGGTGGGCAGCTTGGCCTTGCCGGTCTGGCTGGTAATGGCGGCGGCGATCACCGTAGGGGAATGCTTGTTGCCCGTGTCGTTCTGGACAATGAGCACCGGGCGGGTGCCCCCCTGCTCGCTTCCCACCACGGGACTGAGGTCGGCGTAAAATACGTCGCCCCGCTTTACATTGGTATCCATACGCTTCACTCTCCGGGAAGAATCATGGCTGCGCTACGGATCCTATGTAACGCAGCGTCTGATCCTATTGTCCCACGCAGAAGCGGGATTTATACATTTTTTCCTCCGGGCTATCCTATGCCCCCGGGGAGGGCTCTGCCACCGGCTCCGTCAGAAATTGAAAGTCCCGAATCTCCATGGATAGGATTCGGCGTCCCTTGTAGCCCAGCTCGCTGAACACCGGGGTCCCCTCCCGGAGCCACAGATCCACGGTCATGGACTCCGCCGCCACGCTGGTGTCGAAGGTGATCCGCAGGCCGTCCTCCGTCTGTCCCGCGGAGGAAAGATAGGCGCTCCGCCAGGCCTCCGTCATGAAATAGGGGCAGGTCACGGGACTCACCTGCCCGTCGGCCAAAAGGCCGAAGTCCAAAGCCGTGCCGTCAAAGGTCAGTTTGCCGCCCTGGGCCTCGATCCTGCCGGAAATACCGGCAATGGTCTCGGGCGCCGTCACGGAAAAGTCCAGGCCGCCGGACTTGTCCCCCCGGCAATCTACGGTGAAGGTATAGGTCCTGTCCCCGTAGTCCGCCGTGATCTCTCCCGTAAAGGCCCAGCCCGGCGCCCCGAGCAGCTTCGTCCGGAAGGCCACGGCCTCCCCCACTTTCTCCGATTCCTTCCCGCCGCAGCCGGAAAGCAGCACCGCCGCCAGACACAAGGGGATCAGTCGCCGCAGGACTTTCATAGGGTTCCCACCTTATTTTAAGAGTTGCGGCAGTTCCTCCAGCAGATCCGTTGGAGTCATGGCATACTGGCCCAGACGCCGGGCAGCCAGGTCCCCGGCAGCGCCGTGGAGCCAGGCTCCCGCCGCCGCTGCCTCCAGGGGCCCAAGGCCCTGGCCCAAAAGGGACAGGATCATACCGGACAGCACGTCCCCGCTGCCCCCTGTGGCCATGCCCGGATTCCCGGTGGTATTGCAATAGGTCCGGGCCCCGTCCGTAATAAGGGTCCGGTGACCCTTTAGGAGCACCACCGCCCCCAGCTCCCTGGCCATTGCCTCGGCGCTCCCCTGTCGCTCCTCCGGATCTCCGCCCAGGCGGCGGAACTCCCCGGGATGGGGCGTCAGGATCAGGGGACCGCCTCTGCCGCACAGTTCATCCTTATGCGCCGCCATAACATTTATGCCGTCGGCATCCAAAACAAGAGGTCCCCGGAAGCACCGTACCACCTGCCGGACCACTGCCTCCACCCCGGGCCCCCGGCCCAGGCCGGGACCCACCAGACAGGCGTCCGTGGTCTCCAGCCGCGATAAAATTTCCGGCAGAGCCCGCTCCGACAGCGTCCCCGCCTTTCCGGGCAGAGGAAACACCATGGGCTCGTCCAGCTTCACCGCCTCAATGGCGTAGATCTCCTCCGGCACTCCCAGATAGATGAGCCCCGCCCCGGTCCGCAGAGCGCCCCGGGCCGCCAGGGCCGGGGCCCCGGTAAAGCCCCGGCTGCCGCAGAGCAGCAGCACCCGGCCGAAATTTCCCTTGTGAGCCTCCGGCTCCCGGTCCGGCAACAGGGCCAGGACACCTTCATGGTCCAGATATTCCATGGTATCCCTCCTTTTTTCTCTATTTTACCACAGTCTCGCCTGGATGAAAACGCAAATTTTTGCATCAGTTATAGATTCAAGCTATATCTCCCTATATAAAGCCTGTATTAGACAGGCGGATTTCCCTACGCTATAATACAGCCATGCTCGAAGGGAGATGATACCGCAATGAACAGAAGAAAATTGTTTTTAGGGTATCCATTGCGGAATACCCACCCTATGCTGGACTTCCGAATGTGACAGCCTTTTCTCCATCCGTCCCTATGAACATTACTCAAACATGAAGAAAGGTTGATTCAATATGAAAAAATTTCTTGCCGTCCTGCTGACCGCCGTCCTGGCCCTGTGCCTGTTCACCGCCTGCTCCAAGAGCGGCGCCATTACCATCGCCGTCCCCAACGACACCACCAACGAAGCCCGGGCCCTGCTGCTGCTGGAGGCCAACGGCATCATCAAGCTGAAAGACGGCGCCGGTATCACCGCCACCGTAAAGGACATTGCCGAGAACCCCTACAACGTGGAGTTCAAGGAAGTGGAGGCCGCCCAGGTCCCCAACGTGCTGAAGGACGTGGACTACGCCGTTATCAATTCCAACTACGCCATTGACGCCGGGCTGAACCCCGTGGCGGATGCTCTGGCCATTGAGGGCTCCTACTCCGCTTACGGCAATGTGCTGGTCGTCAAGGAAGGCAATGAGAGCTCCCCCGCCATTCTGGCTCTGAAGGCCGCTCTGGAAAGCCAGCAGGTGGCAGACTACATCAGCGGGCAGTACAACGGCGCCGTGGTGAGCCTGGTGGAGAACCCCACCGACGGTTACGATCCCTCCATTGACTACAACGCCCTGGCCGGTACCACCATCACTGTGGCCGCCTCCCCCACCCCCCACGCCGAGATTCTCTCCGTGGTGAAGGACATTCTGGCTGCCAAGAACATTACCCTGGATATTAAGGAATTCACCGATTATGTCCAGCCCAATAATGTGGTGGAAAGCGGCGAGATCGATGCCAACTACTTCCAGCATGTCCCCTATCTGGAGGACTTCAACGCCGAAAACGGCACTCACCTGGTGTCCGTGTCCGTGGTCCACGTGGAGCCCATGGGTCTCTACGGCGGCAGGCAGACCAGCCTGGATGCCCTGAAAAAGTAATTCTAAAGCGGAAATTGACCCGGAAATAACGCTGTCTGCCCTGTGCAGTCGGCGCTATTTCTGTGTAGGAGATGAAATTATGATTGAGCTGCGGCACCTGTCAAAGACCTTTTCCACCGCCGACGGCTCCGTGGATGCCCTGAAGGACATTGATCTTACCATCGGCGACGGCGAGATCTACGGCATCATCGGCATGAGCGGCGCCGGAAAATCCACCCTGGTCCGGTGCATCAACATGCTGGAACGCCCCACGGAGGGCTCCGTCCTCATTGACGGCCGGGACTTGGGCACCCTTACCGAAGCCCAGCTCCGGCAGGAGCGCCGGAACATCACCATGATCTTCCAGGGCTTCAACCTGCTGATGCAGCGGAATTGCCTGAAAAACGTGTGCTTTCCCATGGAGCTGGCCGGGGTCAAGAAAAGCGAGGCCGAAAAGCGGGCGGCGGAGCTACTATCCCTGGTGGGCCTGGGGGATAAGCTGAAAGCCTATCCCGCCCAGCTCTCCGGCGGTCAGCAGCAGCGGGTGGCCATTGCCCGGGCTCTGGCTACCCGCCCCAAAATCCTCTTGTGCGACGAGGCCACCTCCGCCCTGGATCCCCAGACCACACAGTCCATTCTGTCCCTGATCCGGGACCTTCACGACCGGCTGGGCCTTACGGTCATCGTCATCACCCACCAGATGAGCGTGGTGGAGCAGATCTGCACCCGGGTGGCCATTCTGGACCAGGGTACCGTGGCGGAGGAGGGGGCGGTCAGCGAGGTTTTTGCCGCCCCCAAGTCCCGGGCCGCCAAGCGGCTGGTGTATCCCGAGGGCTATGAGGATCCCGTAGTGACCGCCGACGGCGGCCACAGGATCCGCGTGGTCTTTAACGGCGTGGACGCCACCAAGGCCCCCCTCATCGCCCAGATGGCCATGGAGGAAAGCATTGCCGCCAGCATTCTCTCCGCCTCCACCCGAAGCCTGGGGGACAAGGTCTACGGCAATATGCTCCTGGGGATCCCCGGCGACCGGGCCGTACTGGACCGGGCCATGTCCTATCTTGGAAAAACGCCCAATATTTATGTAGAGGAGGTCACCGGAAATGCTCAATGATCTGCTTTCCTCCAAGGCCGCCCAGGAGCTGCTGGACATTCTGAAAAGCGAGTTCCCCATGGCCCTGTGGGAGACCCTCTATGTGACGGTGCTGTCCACCTTCTTCGCCATTGTCATCGGCCTGCCCCTGGGGGTGATCCTGGTGGCGGGCGAGGACGGAAAGATCCTGAAGGTCCCCAAGGGAGTCCTGCACGTGCTGAACGTGATCATCAACCTTCTGCGGTCCGTGCCTTTTTTGATCCTGATGGTGCTGGTGTTTCCCCTGACCCGGCTTCTGGTGGGTACCGTGGTGGGCACCCCCGCCTCCATCGTTCCCCTGGTCATTGCGGCCTTTCCCTTTGTGGCCCGTTTGGTGGAGGGCAGTCTCCGGGAGATCAACCCCAACATCATTGAGGCCGCCCAGAGCATGGGCGCCTCCCCTGCCCAGATCATTTTTAAGGTAATGATCCCCGAAAGTGTGCCGTCTCTTCTTTCCAACGCCACGGTGGCCATTACCACGGTGCTGGGCTACTCCGCTATGAGCGGCGCCATCGGCGGCGGCGGCCTGGGCAAGATTGCCATCAACTACGGCTATTACCGCTATCAGTACGGCGTCATGGTCTGCGCCGTGGTTTTCCTCATTCTTTTGGTCCAGATCTTCCAGTCCGTGGGCACGGGTCTCTCCGCCCGGTGCGATAAACGGCTGAAGCATCGGAAATAAGCAAACACGGTCCCCCGGCAAATCCGGGAGACCGTGTTTTTACAAATAGCCTTTTTCCAGAAGATATTCCACCGACGCCCGGCAGCTCTGATTTTCAATGGTAAAGGTGGCCTCCGGGCAGCGTCCCAGGATCCGGTCCAGCACCGCCTCCATGGGGATCGCCCCCTGGCCCAGGGCGCTGTGGGTGTCCATATTCCCCTCGTTGTTGTGCAGATGCACATGCCGGAGATAAGGTGCCATAGGCTCCACCCAGAAAATGGGCGGGGTCTTACTGATGATGGTGTTGGCGTGGCCCACATCCAAGCACAGGCCCAGCCGTGGATCGTTCACGCCCTCCGCGATCTGCACCAGGGTCTCCGGCCCCGGCTCCATGACGTTTTCCAGCACCACCGTCATTCCCCGGGGAATCCTCTCCAGGGCCTCCTTCCAGAAGGTCACGGACTGCTCCACGTACCACTCCGGGAAATAGACCAGGGGGATAAAGCCCCCGTGAAACAGAATCCGGCAGATACCCAGGGAGTCTGCCAGCTCCGCCGCCTGGATCACCCGATCCATGGACACCTGCCGCACCTTGGGATCAATGGCGCAGGGGCATAGCTCCGCAAAGGGGCCATGGAACAGAAAGGTATGAATTTCCTCCATCTTCCGCTCCGCGGTCTTTACCCGGTCCGGGTCCTCCATCATGGGCGCATAGGTAAAATCCGCCAGCTCCAGGCCCAGGTCGTACTCCCGGGCCAGAGCATCAGCATCTTCGTCCATAGTGGACAGCAGAAGGCGGTGTTTGTCGATCAAATGGGGCATGGCTTTCTCCTTTCAGGCAGAAAGATCCGGCACAGGAAAAACCTGCGCCGGCAGAGATTACGGCTGGCGGACCGGCAGCACCCGGCCCACCAAAAGGGGGATTTTATAGCCCACCGGAAAAGCCTTGGTACAGGGGCCAAACCGGCGATGAACAAAAAAAACGGCTGTAAAGATAGGTATACCTATCCCCACAACCGATTCTGGCGGACGAAAACGCTCTCAGTAGGTCTTCTGGGTTGCGTATCCGGGGAGTACTCCCCACGGCCGCGGCCCTGCCTTCTCAGGTTACCCCAATGACTGGCTTTCGCCAACGGGCGGCGGTCTCAACGCGCACAGCGACGGTCATCCCGGAGGTCAATGCCTCCCGAGGGCTCAAGATCCCTCTTCCCTTGTTTACCCGTATGCCTGGCAGACTGCCGTTGCGCACATACGGTCTCTGTAAGCGCACTATTCAATTCTTTTGTATTATACCCTGTTTTTTCGGCCTTGTCAATCCGAAATCCACCGGATTTGTCCCAAGGCCCCGGACGCTCCGTGAGCCTTGGGGCGGAAGGAACCGAGTCCTGCTCAGTATTTATAGAAGCCCTCTCCGCTGGACTCTCCCAGCTTTCCGGCGTCCAGGTATTTTTGCAGCATGGCGTCCATGCCCCGGAAGTTATAAGGCGCCAGGAAGGGCGGCACCTTCAGATACTGCTTCACAATATTGTGGGCTGTGGTGAGGCCCACAGTATCCAGGATCCGGAAGGGTCCCTTGGGGGAGCCGGTGCCCATGGTCCAGGCCTTGTCGATGCTCTCCGGGTCCGACACCCCGTTCACATACAGGTCCATGGCGGAAAACAGCATAGGAACCAGCATGGAATTCAGCAGGTATCCGGCCTTTTCCTTCCGCACCGGCAGGGCCACCATGCGGATTGCTCCGGCAAAGGCCATGACGGCGTCAAAGGCCTCCCGGCTGGTCTTCGGTTGGGCCATGATCTCCGCCGTGTTGTTCTTCCAGATGGAGTTGGCAAAGTGCAGGGCCAGATACTTTTCCGGCCGCCCCGTGTACTTGGCGAACTTGGAGGGCAAGAGCGTGGAGGAATTGGTGACCAGGATGGTTTTCTCCGGCATCACCGGGGCCAGCTTTTTATAAAAGGCGATCTTCTCCTCGGCGTTTTCCGCCATGGACTCGATGACCAGGTCCGCGTCCTCCACGGCTTTGCCCAGGTCCAGCTCCAGCCGAAGCGTGCTTGCGGCCCGCTCCACACGGAAAAGGCATGCCTCCATATCAAAATTGGCATAGTCCGATATTCCCATGGCCCAGGTACCCGGCGCCTTCCCCTCCGGCTCCGCCATGCGGCGGATGGTATCCGTGTAAACTTCCTTCAAATGTGTCAGCTTCGGTTCCGTTCTCCCGATACTCCCCTGACTTCTCAGCCAAATTGTTACGTCAAATCCGCAATACGCGGCCTGGAACGCGATCTGGCTCCCCAAAACACCGCCGCCGGCAACTACGATCTTTTTCATTCTGCATCCTATCCTTTCTGACTGGGGCCGGAATTTCGGTCCCTTTGCTTGGTCTGATTATATCATTTCACACATGGAGCACAAGTCCCCAAAATTGGCATGTTGGCATATGGAATTTGACATGGACCCCCGGCAAATGGGGCTTGAAAATGCGCGAAACCTGTGCTAAACTAATTGCGATATGTAAAAGGCGTAGATTGGGCTGTCCGAAGCCGCCGATGCCGCTTTCAGAGAGAATGGGATGGTGAGATCCATTCACGGCAGGCTGCGGGCTTTCTCCCAGGAGCCGCCGCCTGAACCAGCAGTAGGGTGAGCCGGGTAACTCCGTTATGGGTTTCGGGTGTAGCTGCACCCTTTGAGTGCGCCAAACGGCGAATGCGGGTGGTACCGCGGAGGATTTCGGTCTTTCGTCCCAGAAATGGGAGGAAAGGCTTTTCTTTTTTCCCAAATTGCAGCTGAACCACGCTGAAAAAGGAGAGAATCACATGAAACAGCAACTGGAAGAGATCAAGGCTCGGGGTCTTGCGGCCCTGGAAGACGCCAACTCCCCCGCCGCTCTGGAGGAACTGCGGGTGCGTCTGCTGGGCAAGAAGGGCGAACTCACCGCCGTCTTAAAGCAGATGGGCAAGCTCAGCGCCGAGGAGCGGCCCGTCATGGGCCAGCTGGCCAACTCCGTCCGGGCCTCCATCGAGGCCAAAATGGAGGAGCGGAAGACCGCCCTCCACGCCGCCGCTCTGGAGGCCAAGCTGGCCGCCGAGGCCGTGGACGTAACCATTCCCGGCAAAAAGGTGGAGCTGGGCCACCGCCATCCCATGAACAAGGCCCTGCAGGAGGCCACGGATATTTTCGCCTCCATGGGCTTCACCGTGGTGGACGGCCCCGAAGTGGAGCTGGCGGAGTATAACTTCACCAAGCTCAACACCGAGGAGGGCCACCCCGCTCGGGACCGCAGCGACACCTTCTATATTACGGAGGATGACTCCGTGCTGCTCCGGACCCAGACCTCTCCCATGCAGATCCGGGTCATGGAAAAAATGCAACCCCCCATCCGGATCGTGGCCCCTGGCCGGGTGTACCGGAAGGACGAGGTGGACGCCACCCACAGCCCCATGTTCCACCAGATCGAGGGTCTGGTCATTGACGAGGGCATCACCATGGGCGACCTGAAGGGCACCCTGGAGACCCTGGTCAAGGGCCTGTACGGTCCCGATGCCGTCATGCGTCTGCGGCCCCACCACTTCCCCTTCACCGAGCCCAGCTGCGAGGTAGACCTGCAGTGCTTCAAGTGCCACGGCGCAGGCTGCCCCACCTGCAAGGGCGAGGGCTGGATCGAGCTGCTGGGCGCCGGTATGGTCCACCCCAAGGTCCTGGAGGGCTGCGGCATCGACCCGGAGAAATACTCCGGCTTTGCCTTCGGCATCGGCCTGGAGCGTATGGCCATGCGCCGGTTCCAGATCAGCGACCTACGGCTGATCTTCGAGAACGACATCCGGTTCCTGTCCCAGTTTTAAGGAGGGTTAGACCATGAATATTTCCAGAAAATGGCTTAGTGAGTTCGTGGACATTCAGGCTACGGACAAAGAATACGATGATGTTATGACCATGGCAGGCCAGAAGGTGGAGACCACCACCCGCATGGACGCCGAGATCCGCAACGTGGTGGTGGGCAAGGTCCTGTCCATGGTCCGCCACGAGAATTCCGACCACATGTGGGTGTGCATGGTGGACGTGGGTGCCCAGGAGCCGGTGCAGATCGTCACCGGCGCCCAGAACGTGTCCGTCGGCGACCTGGTCCCCACGGCTCTGCACAACTCCTATCTGCCCGGCGGGGTCCACATCACCAAGGGCAAGCTCCGGGGCGTTCTCTCCTGCGGCATGCTCTGCTCCTTCGGAGAGCTGGGCCTGACCCAGAACGACCTGCCCGGGGCCTATGCCGACGGCATCTGGATCCTGAACGATGAGGACTGCCATGTGGGTCAGGACATCAACCAGGTCATCGGCAACGACGATTCCATCGTCGAGTTCGAGATCACCAACAACCGGCCCGACTGCTACAGTCTGCTGGGCCTGGCCCGGGAGACCGCAGCCGCTTTCAATGTGCCCATGAAGCACCACGAGCCCGTAGTAAAAGGCGGTGCCGACGGAAACCTGACGGACCTTCTGGACGTGGAGGTCCCTGCCGACGATCTGTGCCGCCGGTACTCCGCCCGGATGGTGAAGAACGTCCGCATCGCCCCCTCTCCCAAGTGGCTGCGGCAGCGGCTCCGCTCTGCGGGCATCCGGCCCATCAGCAACATCGTGGACATTACGAACTACGTCATGGTGGAGTACGGTCAGCCCATGCACGCCTTTGACTACCGGTACGTGAACGGCAAGATCGTGGTTCGCCGGGCCGGCGAGGACAAGACCCTGGTGACCCTGGACGGCAATGAACGGGCCCTGACTCCGGATATGCTGGTCATCGCCGACGCGGAAAAGCCCGTGGGCCTGGCCGGTATCATGGGCGGCCTGAACTCCGAGATCCGGGACGACACCACCACCGTAGTCTTTGAGTCCGCCAACTTCGACGGCACCTCCATCCGCAAGACCGCCCTGGCCCTGGGCATGCGGACCGAAGCCTCCGCCAAGTACGAAAAGAACATCGACCCCATGATGACCCTGCCCGCCGTGAACCGGGCCTGCGAGCTGGTGGAGCTGCTGGACGCCGGCGATGTGCTGGACGGCGTCATTGACATTCTCAATTACGTTCCGGAGCAGGTGGACCTGCCTCTGGAGCCAGAGAAAATCAACAAGCTCCTGGGGGCCAAGATCTCCACCGAGGACATGAAGGAGTACCTCCGCCGTCTGGAGATCCCCGTGGAGGGCATGACCATCCACGTCCCCTCCTTCCGGCCGGACCTGCGGCGGATGGCGGACATTGCCGAGGAAGTGGGCCGTCTGTACGGCTTCAACAACATCGAGACCACCATGTTCAAGGGCACCACCGTCCGGGGCGGCTACAGCGAGGCCCGGAAGCTGGAGGACCTGGCGGGAGCCACCGCCCGGTCTGTGGGTTACAGCGAGATTATCACCTATTCCTTCGTGTCCCCCACGGTCTTCGACCTGATCCGTCTGCCGGAGGACAGCCCTCTGCGGAAGCCCATTAAAATTCTGAACCCCCTGGGCGAGGACACCTCCGTCATGCGGACCACCGCCCTGCCCTCCATGCTGGACATTCTCAGCCGGAACAACGCCTACCACAACAAGGCCGTGAAGCTCTATGAGCTGGCCAAGACCTACATCCCCGTGGAGGGTCAGGTCCTGCCCAAAGAACCCAAGACCCTGGTACTGGGCTCCTACGGCGAGCATGAGACCTTCTTCACCCTGAAAGGTGAAATTGAGGCCATTCTGGGGGAAATGAACGCCGATAAGGCCAAATACGAAGCCGTCCGGGATAACCCCAGCTACCATCCCGGCCGCTGCGCCCGGATCGTCATTGACGGCAAGGACGTAGGCGTCTTCGGTCAGATCCATCCATTGGTCGCCAAAAATTATGGCATCGACGGCGAAATTTACTGTGCCGAGCTGAACTTCACGGAACTGCTCTCGGTGCTGGCCCCGGAAAAGACCTACCACCCCCTGCCCAAGTTCCCCGCCGTCTCCCGGGATCTGGCCATCGTCTGCGACGAGGCCCTTACCGTGCGCCAGGTGGAGCAGGTCATCTCCAACGCCGCCGGAAAGCTCCTGCGGAACATTGAGCTCTTCGACATTTATCGGGGTGTCGGCGTGCCCCAGGGCAAAAAGAGCATGGCCTTCTCCCTGGAACTTCGGGCCGAGGACCGTACCCTGACGGATCAGGACTCCGAGGCTGCCGTGGCCCGGATCCTGGACGCTCTGAAGAAGGAGCTGGATGCCGTCCTGCGGTAAATCCGGCAAAGTCGGCAATTTTGCCAGCTTTTTCCCTTTACTTTCCGAAAAAAACGGTATATAATGGACCTGTACTGTGAAAGGAGGTAACACGATGAACGACAGCACCATCAAGTTCACCGTCCCCGGCGATGACTCCGAAGATATGCGGCGGATCCTCCGCTCCGTATATGACGCGCTCACCGTAAAGGGCTATAACCCCATCAACCAGATCGTCGGTTACCTGTTGACCGAGGATCCCACCTATATCACCAACTACAACAATGCCCGGGCCATGATCTGCAAGCTGGACCGGGACGAGCTGATGCAGGAGTTGGTCCAGCATTACCTGTTTGACAATCCCTGACCCATACGGCTTTTCGCAAAGCACGGGGCTTTTGCAGCAGTGCAAAAGCCCCGGTTTGTTACAATTTCATACAACACTCCGTCTTACAACAACATCCAACTTTCCCAGCATTGGGCCGAATTTTAGCACATTTTTCCTGGTTTGCAGCATTATTTTCAATTTCTTCACAGAAATTAGTTGACAAGTGTGTAACGATGTGTTACAATTCGGTTACATTTTGATCAGGAGGTATCTCATGTCTGAGAAAAATGAGGTCCTCATGTATAAGGGCCACCCCCTTATGCGGAAGGACAATTTGATCTATTACGGTTCCATGGCGGACTCCCATATCGTGATGCTCCAGGTCCTGGAAACCAAGAAGGTCGGCGATCTGGACGTGGCCACCAAGGTCTCCGTTCAGCTTCAGCTCACCGATCCCGGCGCCAAGGCCCGGGACCGCATCGTAAAGAAAAGCGAAAAGGACGGCTTCTATACGGCTTTGGATGTTGGCTGTGTGTGGCTGGATCGGGCACTGGCAAAGTAAGTTCCCCATTTGTAAGACGGAGGGTTTCGTATGAAAAGCACGAAGAGATTTCTCAGTATCGTTTTGGTCTTGACCATGCTCCTCGGCACCATGGCGGTTTTCGTCAATGCGTCCGATGAGATCAGCTCCGCCGTAGGCATCGTCCGGGCTTCCGCCCTGCGCCTGCGGGAGGGCCCCAGCACTTCCACCTCCATTCTGGATCTGGCCTACTACGGCGATTATGTCATGGTGGTCTCCCAGGACGGCCAGTGGTGCAAGGTGCAGTACGGTCAGGAGACCGGATATATGTACGCCGAGTACCTGCAGCTCAAGCAGCGGGAAAATGTGAACCTGGGCTACGCCAAGGTCACCTGTTCCCTTGCCAACCTGCGCCAGGGTCCCAGCACCTCCACCCAGGTGGTGTCTCAGGCCCGGAACGGCGCGCTGCTGTACACCATCGGCTTCAACTGCGGCTGGTACAAGGTCATTTATAACGGCGTCACCGCCTATATCCGCAGCGATCTTGTGGATCTCACTGCCTCCTCCTTCGGCACGGAATACGACGACGTGTCTTATCAGGAGCCCGACTCCGGCAACACCTCCTCCAAGGAGGGAGGCACCGAGGACTCCTCCGACGATGATTTCTATGCCGACGACGGCACCGGCACTTCCGCTCCCACCGCCGGCGAGGTCATTGCCGCCGCGGCCAAGCAGTATCTGGGATGCAGCTACGTCTACGGCGGTTCTTCCCCCAGCGGCTTTGACTGCTCCGGCTTCACCCAGTATGTCCTGCGGCTGTGCGGCTACTCCATCAACCGGGGCGCCGGCGGCCAGGTCCGCAACGGTGTTTCCGTTTCCCGATCCGAGCTGCAGCCCGGCGACCTGGTGTTCTTCTCCGAGGCCTTCACCATTGACGATGTGTCCCATGTGGGCCTGTACATAGGAAACGGTCAGTTCATCCATGCCGAGAATCCCAGCACCGGCGTGGTCATCACAGATCTCTCCAGCTCCTGGTACAATGCCCGCTATGTGGGCGCCCGCCGGGTGTGGTGATCCTGAAAAGTTTTAAGGCTCCTTCTTCGGAAGGAGCCTTAATTTGTCGAAAAGCCGTTTGAGGGCTTTTCGACAAGGAGATTGCAGCCCGCCGCGCGCACGCATTGCCCGTCCTTAGCGGGCAATGCGCACACTTGCGGTCTGAGCGGTATTTTTTCCGACGTACACGCCGCCGGGAAAAATGATCCCAATCCATTCGTCGCCTGCGGGCGGCGAACTCTGCGAGGCTTCTGCCGCACTTGCAGCTCCTTCTTCGGAAGGAGCCTCTTTTTTATATTTTTTGACAGAGCGGACATACTATGGCCATTCCAAAACGAAGGATGAACGCCATGGATCAATACAAAAAAGGCCGGAGCAGCTTTCAGCCCCCTGTGTCCCCCGTGCTCACTGCATGGAGCAGCGTGGCCGGAAAGAAGGAGTCGGAAGGACCCCTCGGCGCCTGCTTTGACAAGACGGATCCCGACGCCTATTGGGGCGAAAAGACCTATGAGCAGGCCGAGAGCCGGATGCAGAAGGACGCTCTGGAAATTCTCCTCCGAAAAGGAGGCCTGTCGGAAACGGACATTGGCTTGGTCTTTTCCGGAGACCTTCTCAACCAGTGCGTAGGCAGCAGCTTTTCCCTGCGGAACACGGGGGTCCCGGCCCTGGGGCTTTACGGAGCCTGCTCCACCATGGCCGAGAGCCTGCTGCTGGCCCTAATGGCCGTCGGCGGAGGCATGACGGACACCGCCGTGGCCATGACCTCCTCCCACTTTGCCTCCTCGGAGCGGCAGTACCGGTTCCCGCTAGGCTACGGCGGCCAGCGGCCCCCTACGGCCCAATGGACCGTCACCGGCTGCGGCGCCGCCCTGGTGCGGCGGGAGGGCCGGGGCCCCCGGCTGGAGGCCGCTACCATCGGCACCATTACGGACTGGGGCCTCATCGATGCCAACAACATGGGCGCCGCCATGGCTCCTGCCGCCCTGTCCACCCTGCTGACCCATTTCGATGATTTGGGCCGGAGCCCCAAGGACTATGACATGATCGTCACCGGAGACCTGGGCCAAATCGGCAAGGAGCTTCTCCAGGAGCTGGCCCTGAAGGAGGGGCTTCAGCTGGGTCCCCGCTATGAGGACTGCGGCTGCCTGATCTTCGACAATACCGCCCAGGATGTCCACGCCGGAGGTTCCGGCTGCGGCTGCAGTGCCGCCGTACTGTGCGGCTCCCTTTTGGACCGGATGCAGCGGGGAGAGCTTCACAGTCTGCTCTTCTGCGGCACCGGTGCCCTGCTGTCCCCCCTGTCCACCCAGCAGGGTCTCCCCATTCCCGGCGTCTGCCACGCCATATCCATTCTGGGAGGTGAAGGGCAATGATCTATTTCCGGGCCTTTCTGGTAGGCGGCCTTCTGTGCCTCATCGGTCAGATCCTCATCGACAAGACTAAGCTGACCCCTGCCAAGATCCTCACCGCCTATGTGGTCACCGGCGTGTTTCTGGGGGCCGTCGGCATTTATGAGCCCATTGCGAAATTCGGCGGCGCCGGAGCCACCATTCCTCTGACCGGCTTCGGCTATAACCTGGCCAAGGGCGTCAAAAAGGCGGTGGATGCCGACGGCTTTCTCGGCATCTTCACCGGCGGCCTGAAGGCGGCAGCCGGCGGCATCACCGCCGCCGTGGCCCTGGGTCTGCTGTGCAGCGTTCTTTTCCGATCCAAGGACAAAAACTGAATAGTTTCCAAACCCTTGGGCACACTATCCCCGCGGCATGACCGCACTAAAATCAGGAGGATTTCACATGGATAAGCAGAACAGAACCCAGAATCAGAACAAGAACCAGAGCAAAAATCAATCCCAGAACCAGAATCAGTCCCAGAACGAAAGCAAAAACCAGCAGAACAGCGACTGCCACAGATAAAAAACGGAGGACGGATCCATTGGATCCGTCCTCCGACTTTTTATGCTTCCTGGGGCACCTCTATCAGGGCTCCTGTCTGGAAGAAGTAGAGATACAGCCTCTTGACCGGCTTCCGGAAAATCCGGGTCAACGCCTTTCCATAGGTCCGGACCTGGGGCCCGTAGGCCGCCGCCCGGTCTCCCTCCCGGCCCGGCTCCACCCGGTCCGTCTTAAAATCCAAAACGGTCATACCGTCCTCCTCCATCAGGCAGCAGTCCACCACGCCCTGCAATAGGAAGCGTTCCCCTCTAAGGGCCGGGTCCAGCTCTCCGGCCTCAGTTAGGATGGAAAATTTGAACTCCCGTAGGACCCCTTCGCCCCGGCAAAGCCGCTTTCCCAGCTCCGTTTGGAAAAATGTCAGAATCCGCTCCACGGAAACCGCCTCCGCCTGGCGAGCCGTCAGATATTCTTCCTCCACCAGCCGCCTCAACTCCTGCCGGATCCCCTCCTCGGTGCCGCAGGGCTCATACCGCAAAAACTGCATGGCCAGATGGGTAGCCGTTCCGGCCTCTTTTCCCCGCAGGGGCCCCTTCTCCCGGAAGTCCGGATAGACGGGGGCGGAACGCCTGTGCGGCGCCGGGCTGTCCTCTGCCGCCTCCTGGTCCATGGCCCGGCCCTTCATCTGGGTGGCCGTCAGCTTGGAGGCCGCCTGGGTGGCCGCCTCATGGGGGTAGCGGTAAGCCAGCCGTTCCTTTGTCTCCGGCGGGATCTCCTCCTGCCGGTCCGGAGCCGTCTCTTCCCGGGCGGCCGCCTCCCGGATCTTTCCCTCGTGGACCTCCACCAGCCAGGGGACCCCCGATACCTCCACCGTCTCCGGCCGTTGGGAAATGGCGTGGAGCGCCCCGGATTCCGTCCGGGTCAGGGCCCGGATCAGCACCCAATCCCCCATGGAGCCGGCCCGTCGGGACAGATACCCGCACCGGGGCAGCTCCGCGTCCCGGGCCAGGTCCGTCAGGTGCCCGGCCAGGCTGGAGGAGGTGTACAGCATGATCAGCCGGTCCCGGGCCCGGGTCATGGCCACGTACAAAAGCCGCAGCTCCTCGGACAAATTCTCCCGCCGAGTCCGGAGAGCAATGGCCCGCCAGGCCGCCGAGGGATAGCGGATCCGCCGTTCCGGGTCCACCACGTGGCAGCCTACCCCCAGCTCCGGATCCGTCAACACCGGGGCATTCAGGTCTTCCCGGTTGAAGGCCGCCGAAAGATTTCCCAGGATCACCACCGGGAATTCCAGGCCCTTGGATTTGTGGATGCTCATTACGGTCACGGCCTGCCGGGGGCTGTCCCCCTCCTCCGGGGTCAGGCCACGGTCGCCCAGGCTGTCCAGATAGGCCAGGAACTGGCTCAGCTCCTTCCGGCCGGACTGCTCATAACTCGCCGCCGTCTGATAGAAATACCGCAGGTTCCAAAGCCGCCGGTCCCCCTGGTCCATGGCGCCGAACACCGCGTCCAGCCGGGTTCTGTGGAAGATCTCCTCCACCAGCTCCGCCAGGGTCATGCGCCGGGCGGCCTGCCGCAGCCCGTTCAGGATCCGCAGAAACTCTGCGGCGTCGGCCTCCTGCCGCTCCGCGGCCGCCAGCAGGCAGTCGTAGACCGCCGCCTTTTTGTGCTTGGCCCGAAGCTCCGCCAGCCGGTCCGCCGTCATGCCGAAGATCGGACTGAGCAGCGCCGCCGTCAAAGGAACGTCCTGCCGGGGATTGTCGAGAATCCGCAGCAGAGACAGCAGCACCCCGATCTCTGTGGATTCCAGAATATCCTCCCGGGCTCCCGCGGCGCAGGGGATCCCCCGTTTCTGCAGGGCCTGAACATAGTACCGGCCCGAGGTCCCCGGGGAACGAAGCAGGATCACAATGTCCTGGGGCCGGATCCGCCGCAGGTCCCCTCCGTCCCGGATATAACTCTCCTCCGTCAAAAGGGATTGGATCCGCTCCGCCGCAAAATCCGCTTCATATTCATATTTGCTGAAGCCCTCGCCGTCCCGGCCCCGGGGGTATGTAATGCAGTGCAGCTCCGTCTCCGGCTGGCCCAGGGGCACATGGGGAATACCCTCCTTCAGGGCCTCCCCGGGCCCGTAGTACAGCCCGCCCACCTCGGGACACATGACGCAGGAAAATACATCGTTCACCGCCGAGAGCACCGCCCCGCCGGAGCGGAAATTCTCCGACAGCAGGATCTTCCGGTCCCGGCCCGGCTCCGCCCCCTCCAGCGACGCATAGGTCTCATATTTTTTCAGAAAAATGGAGGGATCCGCCATGCGGAACCGGTAGATGGACTGCTTCACGTCGCCCACCATAAAGCAGTTTTTCTTCTCCCCGGTGAGGGCTCCGTAAATGGCGTCCTGGACGGCGTTGCTGTCCTGATACTCGTCCACCATGACCTCCCGGAACCGACTGCCCAACTCCCGGGCCACGGCGGTGGGAGCCCCGGTCTTTCCTACCAGAAGTCCCAGAGTCAGGTGCTCCAGATCTCCGAAATCCAGCACCCGCCGCCGGTCCTTTTCCCAGCGAAAGGCTTCGGTAAAGTCCTCCACCAGCCGGAAGATCCCTAGGGAGGCCCCGCCGGTGCGGCCCAGGTCCTCCATGACCTCCTCCGCGCCGTCACCGAAGGGCCGGAGTTTTTCCTTCAGCTCCTCCGCGCACCGGTTCTTGGCCTCCCGGACCCGGTCCCGCAGGTCCGGATCCGAGGGCTTCCGAATGGCGGGCATGGAGAGAAACGAGGGCACGCCCTTTTCATGAATCTCCGCCCAGGTCCCGCAGTCCAAAAGCTCCCGCAGCTTCCAGACCATGTCCCGGAGCATGGGGGCCGCCTTGGGCGCCAGGCTTTCGTCCTGCTCCGCCAAAACAGCCAGCTTCTCCACCCGAGATATGGATTCTTCCAGAAATTCGCGAAGATCCTCCATTAAGTAGGCGCCCCAGATGGTTTTTCCCGGGTCATTCACCCCA
Source organism: uncultured Oscillospiraceae bacterium (assembly GCA_934589155.1). GTDB lineage: Bacteria > Bacillota > Clostridia > Oscillospirales > Oscillospiraceae > Faecousia. The sequence goes on from CAKTNP010000008.1 coordinate 29,816, forward strand.
TCCAGGTCGCAGTCTTTCCGGCACCGCTCCAAAAAGGCGGCGGGATCCGGGTGGCACTGGATCTTGTCATAAACCTGGGTCAGGATCTCCGGCACCCGACCGTCATTCCGTCCCGCCCCCAGGGTGTCCAGAAACTGCCGGATCTCCGGCTCCTCTTCCAGGCGGCCATAGGCCTCCTCCAAGACCCGGTCCATGGCCCGCTGCCGCAGTTCCTGGCACTCCGGGCCGTCAGCCACCCGGAAATCCGCCGGAATGTCCAGCCGGTAAGCATACTCCCGCAGCACGTCGCCGCAGAAGGAGTCCACCGTGGAGATCTTCGCCAAATAGATCCGGGACAGCTGCTTTTGTAAATGCCGGTTTCCCGGGTCCCGGGCCAGCCGTTCCGACAGGGCTCCGGAGATCTTGCTCCGCAGCTCCGCGGCGGCGGCCTTGGTAAAGGTAATGATCAGAAACTCGTCCACATTGGCCGGGTCCTTTTCGTCGCAGAGATAGGACAGCAGCCGGTCCACCAGCACCTTGGTCTTACCGGAGCCGGCGGCGGCAGAGATCAGCAGCCGGCTGCCCCGGCTGTCCACCGCCGCCTGCTGGTCCCGGGTCAGTGTTACCTCAGCCATTGTCGTCCCCTCCGATCGTTTTCCAGAATTCCGTTTCGCCGACCGCCCGGAAGGGCCGCGTCTTTCCGCAGGCATCCTGGTGGCAGGCGTCATAATACTCGCAGTAGCGGCAGGCGTTGTGGTCCGGTCCCCGGTAATAGGGGTTGGGGTCCACGGTCCCGCCGGAGATTTCGTCAATGAGCCGTGCCACCTGGCCGAATACATGGTCCCGCAGGGCCCGCCACTGGCCGGGAGTGGCCGCTCCTGACCGGAGCTCTCCCTCCTTGTCCCGCTTGCCGGGGAGATAGGTCCCCGCCTCCGTGGCATCCATGGCCCAAGCCACATTGGGGTCCTTCAGGATCAGTCCCTGGCGCTGCAGGGCCTTGGCCCGGCCCGACTGCTCGCCCCGGCCGTCTCCCCGGCCCTCGGTGCGGACAATGGGCATCCGTGCCGGGAAGTATTCCACCCCGGCGATCTCCGCCCGGGTCCCCAGCGCCGTCTGTCCCCCCTGCTCCAGGGCAAAGAGATACAGCAGCATCTGCAGCCCGATACCGTTGAGAATATCGCAGTAGTCAAAGTCCTTTTTGCCGGTTTTGTAGTCCACCACCCGGACATAGTCCCGCCCGGCCACGGAGGCCAGATCCACCCGATCCACAAAGCCCCGGATCTCGGCCTCCATTTCCCGGCCCCGGACCCGAATAGAGGGCATGGCCCCCTCCGGGCCGAATTGGAGCTCAAAGCCCCGGGGCCGGAATTGGGCCTGGCTCAGCTCCCGCCGCAGCTCCTCCACCACGGACCGGACCTCTTCCAGGTTGCGCTTGTAGAGATAGTCCTCCCGCTGGCTCCGGCTTTGCAGCTCCGCCAGATAGGCGGCGGTGTATTCCTCCATGTATTTTCCCGCAATGGCCTGGACCTGGTCCCCGGTCATTTGGGCAAAGCCGCCCTGTTCCTCCACGTCCCTGGCCGTGTGCTCCAGCACATAGTGGACAAAGGTGCCGAACCGGGCCGCGTCCACCTGGGCCTTCTTCCGGTCCTTGGCCCGGATCCCATAGCGCAGGAAATAGGCAAACCGGCATTCCGCCGCCTTGTCGATCTGAGAGGCGGAGAGCCGCAGCCGGGCGCCGTACAGCTCCCGGACGGTCTCCGGCCGGATCCTGCCGAAGGCGTACCCCGCCCGGTCCGATACGCTCCGATACTCATCGGAAATGCCCAGCGTCTCCGCCTGTTCCGCCTGTCCCCGGGCCGCCAGCCGGGAGGCGGCGGTCCAGGCCTCCCCGTAGGGGGACAGCTCCGGCTCCCCGGGGTCCCCGGTCAGCGCCCGGATCCGTTTCCACAGAAATGCCTCCTGCCCGCCGCCGGTGGTGACGGTCAGGCCCTCGGTGGCAGCGGAAATCACGGCATGGAGCCCCGCCAGCTCCTGATCCATCTGCTGGGGCAGACTTCCGGACAGCCGGACCCCCAGGGTCAGCAGGGCCTCCCGGTCCTGCTCCGTGAGCAGACTTCCCGCCGTGGGATAGGCCGGGAGCTTTCCCTCCTCCGCCCCCAGCAGGAACACAAACTTTGCCTGTCTGCGGCGCAGATCCGTCACCGCGCCCAGGGTCACCCGGTCCAGGGCCGCCGGAATGGTGCCCACGTCATACTGGCTCAGCAGTAGCCGCAGCAGCCGCAGAAAGCCGTCGGTATCCCGGACGCTTTTGCCCAGGACCCCGTACATCTGCTCCAGAGCCCCGCAGAGGATCTCCCAGAGCTGCTCCATTTCCTGAGCTCCCCGGCGGTCCCCCTGGGCGTCCAGAGCCTGGGCCAGGGTCTCCATTTCCTCCGCCAGGCGGATCCTGCGGAGAAATTCCGTCAGTGCCAGGATCTGGTCCCCTGTATTTTCCGCCCGGGCAAAGGCCCGCCGCAGCTCCGCCAGAGGCTCCGCCGCCTGCCGCCGCAGCTCGTTGAGCCGGGCCAGCCGTTCCTCCGCCGCCGGGTCCCAGATCCCCTCGGGCCCGTCGGGGTGGAATTTCCATTCCCGGGTCCAGTCTTTGCCGGTAACGCCCCACATCAGGACGTAATTCTCCAAATCGTCGCAGTCCTCCTGACCGATGGGCGACAGCAGGGACTTGCAGTACCGCAGCACTGCCTCCTGCTCCAGCCCCTCCGCCGCGGCCTCCGCAGCGGTCAGGGTGGTGGCAATGACGGATTTGCACAGAATATCCTCGGTGCCGGATACATACACCGGGATCCCATACTGCCGGAACACCGACAGCAGCAGGGGTTTATAGCCGCCGAATTCTCCGCAGACCACGTTGATGTCCCGGTATCGGGCCTTTCCCGCCCGGACCAGGGCCCCGATCCGCTGGGCGGCATAGGTACACTCCGTCCAGGGATCCGAAAACGCCAACGCCCGGACCCCTTCCGTACCCACGCATTTCCCGCCCAAGGATCCGGACAGGGCAGCGCCGCGGACCGTCTCCAGGTCTCCGTCCTGCCGCCCCGGCACGGTCTCCAGCTTCGCCGGTACTCCGGCCCGCTCTGCCAGGCGCAAAAACGCAAAGGCCGTCTCCCCCGCCGTGGAAAACTCCGGCGCCTTGTCCCGGGGCTCCCGACAGACCAGGCTCACCATGACCTCCGGAGCGTTCTCGATAAGATGGGCCAGCACCGCCTGCTCCTGGGCGGTGAAATCCGAAAATCCGTCTATGTAAAAGCTGTGCTCTCTTCCGAAGTCCGACGTCTCCAGCTCCTCCAGAAGCTGGGTCATCCGGTCCCGGGGATCCTGGCCGCAGACGGCACAGACGGCGTTGTAGCTTTCCAGAAGATAGCCCAGCTCCTCCAGCTTCTGGGCCAGGACTCCTTGGGTCCTGGCACCGGCATAGCGCAGCTCCTCCGGGCCCACGCCGCAGCTTTTGAACTCGTCCACCATGGACACCATTCGGCTCAAAAATTCCGGCCGGGCCGCCAGGGCCCCGAAGGTCTTGAGCCTGGAGCGCACCTGCTCCGCCGCCCCGGCCATGGCAATGATCCGGCCGCCCTTGTCCAGGACCTGCCGGGCTCCGCCGCCGGTCTGGGCAAAGACCCGGCTGCACAGTCTCGTAAAGCTCAGGACCTCGGCGTACCGGCTGGCGGTATCCCCGGCTCTGTCGCAGAGCCGCCGCTCGGTCTCATAGGAGATCTGCTCCGGCACCAACAGCACCGTTCCCGCCTTCCGTTCCTTCACCCGCTCCGTGACCACGTCCAGGGTCCGATCCCGGTTTCGGATCCAGTCCTCTCCCAACAGCAAACGCAGCATGGTCCCGCCTCCTTTTTCTCTCATTCTAGGGCACAATGCGGGTCTATTATACCCCATCTTCCCGCCCAGGTCAAAATGTTCCTTAGGGAAAGAGATTCCCAATGCGGCCGATGAGATCCAGAATCCCGAACCGCACCTCATACTCTTCCTTTCCCTCCAGGGCCCGGATGGTAGTCTCATCCATACCGCTGGCCTCCGCACAGTCCTCAAAGCCCCGGGATGAGGCGGGAATGCACAGCGCCGGGAACACCACGCACCACCAGTTGTGGCCCTTTCCCTGTCCGATGGTGATCCGCAGGGCCTCATACCGCCCGGCGGGCAGAGAGAAGGTGTCATAGACCCGCTTGGGGAACTTCTCCCACCGGAGACTGGCCTCCAGACCGTCGCCGCAGCCCTCCTGCCGGAGGGCCTCCCGGGCCGTCTCCCGGATCTCCGGCATATGGGCCGCCAGAAAGCGCTCCGCCTCCCGCCGGTCCGTGACCTGCCCCATTTCCCGGGATAAGTACCCCGTGATCCGGTCCCGGACCCGGAGCTTCAGCCGCTGGGCCTCGGCCTCGTCGGAATCCGCCACCACGTGGAGCCGGATGACCCCTCGGGTCAGCGCCCGGTGCTCCTCAATGATGGACAGCAGAAACACACCGGCCTCTAAGGCAAAATAGCACATGGTCAGGATCAAGAATCCCTTCAGCATAAAAAACACCGTCCAGTACAGAATACTTCCATACTGGACGGTTTTTTGAAATTTTATGCGTTTTTCCCGATAAAGATCTGGGGATAGTTGTCTTTCAGCATATTGCAGGCCACGGCGGCAAACTCAAAGCTCTCAAAAATGCCGAATACCGCCGAACCGGAGCCCGTCATCTGGGAGCCCACGGCGCCGTAGGTGTTCATAATGGACTTGATGTAGTTCAGCTCCAGATGCTCCGCCGTTACCACGGGATCAAACACATTGCACAGGTTCTCGGCAATGGCGCCCAGGTCCCCGGTCAGAATGGCGTTTTCCATGGCCCGGTTGTCCGGCCGCTTGGCAATGGCCTTCTCGTCCAGGGCCCGGTACAGCTCCGGGGTGGACACGGAAAAGTCCGGCTTGCACACCACAAAGAAGCACTCGGGAATGTCCGGCAGCTTCCGCAGCCGCTCTCCCCGGCCCTCGGCCATGGCGGTGCCGCAGAGGGTGCAGAAGGGCACGTCGCTGCCCACCAGGGCCCCCACCTCGCACAGGGCATATACGGAGAAGGGCTCCCCATAGTGCCGGTTCAGGGCCCGGAGGACCGCCCCTGCGTCGGCGCTGCCGCCGCCCAGTCCCGCCTGGGCCGGGATCCGCTTGGTGATGCGGATGGTCAGGCCGTCCGGGTCCACCTTAGCCGTTTCGCAGAATATCTTTGCGGCCTTCCAGGCCAGGTTCGTCTCGTCCTGGGGGATCCCCTCCTTGTCGCAGGTCAGGGTCCAGGGGCTTCCGGTGCCTACATCGATCTCAATGTCGTCCCGGATGGATACGGTCTGCATAACGGACTGCAGGTCATGATAGCCGTCCTCCCGCTTGCCCAGCACATCCAGAGTCAGATTCACTTTCGCCAAAGCGCCTTCGTATAAGGTGGTCACTTGATCTTTCTTCCTTCCAAATAATATCGTTTCTCCTGGGCATGGCCCATGGAGAAGGTCTTTCGGGGCAGGACGCCGTCGGCCACCACCCCGCGGAACAGGTCTCCCTTTTCCATGGCGGGCAGCAAAAAGCCTACGGCCTTTTCCGGCCTGGCCAACTCCCTTACCGCCTCATCGCCGTGGATATAGTCGATTTTCCCCGGGTGGGTCCCCAGGTATTCGTCCAAGAACGCCTGCAGGACTCCCACCGCCAGGGGGCTCCTGGCCCGGTCCAGATACACCGTTCCCTGCCTGTCCCCGGCGACCCAAGTCACGGGGTGGCCCTCCGGGCCGCACCAGGCCGCCAGGGCCTCCAGCAGCTCCTCCGGATCCGTATCCGTCACCACCCGGTGGATGGGTTCAAACCGCTGGGCCTCGTCGTGGATGTTTTCCAGCTCCACCAGGGCATAGCGGGCGGGATGATCCGACAGGTTTGCGCCGGGATTTTGGGCCTTAAGCTCCTCATAGCAGCTCTTGGCCGTGGCCAGGGAATGGTTGCCGTCTCCCACGGCAAAGACCACGGGCGCTCCCTTCAGCTCCTCATAGCGCTTGGCGGCCCCCGCCTCATAAACCGCCAGCCGGTCCTCAAAGGCCCGGGCCGGGGCCCCTTGGACCAGATAGCCACGGATCCGGCCGCCGCCCTCCATCAGGTCAAAATCATACAGCAGAGGCAGGCTCTCCTTCCGCTCCGTCATGGGCTCGATGAGCTGCCGATCCTTGTCGTCGCAAAGCATCAGCACATGGGGCAGCTCCAGTCCGGCCCCCCGGCGGACCCGCTGCCGGGGCGGGATCCGTTCCAGTACGGTCTTCTCTGTGGCCCGGATAGGCGACACGGAACCGGGCTTATAATCGTATTGCTCCAGATCCACCACGCCCAAAAGTCCCCGGCGAAGGGAGCCGTCGAGGAGGGTCCGCTCTACATAGACATAAGCGTTCTCGTATTCCGTAAACAGACCGGAAGCCAGATAGTCCTCCATAGTCCCGTTGATTCTTTCGATCTTCTCCGTCTCTCCCGGCGCGCCCAGCTCCGCCTCCGGAAGGATCATATGCAGGGTGGAGGGCGCCTGCCCCACATAGTCCCGGACTCGCTGCCAGTAGCCGGGATCCGAGGTAAACTGGTCGCAGGCAATGACCGCCCAACGGGCCATATCCGCGCTCTTTGGCAGCAGGATCGACGCCGCCTGAAAAATTCCCATTGCTCTCGTCCTTTCTCATCGGCTCCTCGCCGGATTTTTTGTATTATACAACAGATTCTTCCCTTTGCATAGCTTTTTTCCCGGAACCGCATAAGGCGCCGGAAACTGCGGAAACTAGGCATAATGCTTAAGAAGGGGGTGTCAGCCATGGATACCGTTTCTCTGGTCCTTGCCATTCTCGGTGCCGTCAACTGGGGCCTGGTGGGCCTGTTTCGGTTCGACCTGGTGGCCTGGATCTTCGGCGGTCAGGCCGCCGTCATCAGCCGGGTGATCTATACCGTGATCGGCCTGGCCGGTCTTTGGTGCATCAGTCTGCTGTTCCGGCGGTGCAATCGGAACCCGGATGCATAAAGGAGTCCGGAGCGCCGCCTTTCGGCGCTCCGGACCGGTACATTTGCGCTTGGATCTTATCCCACATCCTCATCGGATGTGATCCCGCCGTCTTCCACCGGCGCCGTGGTCTCCACCGGCTCCGTAGTCTCCTCCGGCTCCGTGTGGACGGTAAATGCGCAGCGGACGATACAGCTGTAACTCTTTCCGTCTACGGTGGCATAGACCCGGGTGGTACCTCCGCCTACGGCGGTGACCGTTCCGTTTCCGGATACCGTGGCCACGGAGGAATCCCCTACGGACCAGGTAGCCCGGCCGCTGATCACCTGACCCTGGCCGTTCAGGACCTCCAGATAGGCGATCTCGCCTTTGTGGAACAGGGTCATATCTTCAATGTTAAGATGGACCCCCGTATTCGTGACGCTGCTCTCGGGCTCCGTCTCCTTCGTGGGTTCCGTGGTGGCCTTGGTGGTGGCCTCCGTGGTCTCCGTCTCCTGGACGGCGCAGGTCACCTTGCACACTGCGGAGACCTTTCCGCAGGTCACGGTGATCTTGGTCTCACCGGTCCCCACACAGGTCACGACGCCATCGGCGGAAACCTTTGCCACCCGCTCATCGCCGGATACAAAGGTCACCTGATCCGTGGTACCGTCGGGCTGGGTCTTCACGGTCAGCAGGTACGTCTCGCCCACCTGCTTGAGCTTGATGCCGCTGGAACCCAGGCTGATAGAGGTGCATGGCTTGGTCTCCGCCGTAGCCTCGCTGGTCGAGGGCGTGGTCTCCTGGGGCTTGGTGGTGCCGGACCGGCCCAGCAGGAACCGGGCACCGATGAAGCAGCCCAGCAGCACCACAGCAGCGGACAGCACCCCCACGGCGATCTTCCCGCCCCGCCTGGGCTCTCCGCCCTCGTCGGGATAGGGCTCCTCCCGGGGTGGCTCCGGCCGGTGCTCCGTTGTTTTCCGGAACAGGTTCTGGGCCCCCACCGCAGCGGCAGCCTCCCGCTCCCGGTTGGTCTTTTCTACGTTCTTCGGCGAGAAGCGCCCGCCCTTGGTGATCATCCGGGGCTCTCTGGGCTCTTCCTGCCGCCCCTCGGGCTCCTGGACCAGCAGGTCCAGCTCATCCCGCTTCTTCCCGCACAGCGGACATTGGTCCAATTCCGGGCCGTAGCTGGTACCGCAAATATCGCAAACGATATGACTCATTTGTTATCCTCCGTTTCTCCGGTGTCTCCGGCGATACAGGGTCATTTTATCATCCTTTTTGTCGAAAAACAAGCAGTAATCTTAATATTGCTTTTTTTCTTTTCTTCGTGTAAAATGAATGTGACTATTGTAAACCTAAGGAGGCGATGAATTTGTCCGAAATCAAGGCAGTCTATCCCCTGTTGGAGGGGATCTCCATCGGCCAATCCATCAGTGAGCGCTCCGGCGCCGTGTGCTATGCAGCCATGAACACTGCCACCGGGGAAAAATTCATCCTGAAGCATATTTCCATTCCCGAGTCCCAGGTCCAGGTAGAGGCTCTAATCCTCACCGGCTCCTGCGCCGACGAAGCCGCCGCCAAGATCTATTATACCTCCGTGGCCGGCGACCTGAAGGAAGAGCTGGCCGCCCTGTCCAAGGCGGCAGAGGGCAAGGGCTTCGTGGCCTATAACGGTTACCAGATCGCGGAAAAGGACAACGGCGTGGGCTTCGACGCCTATCTGCTGGGTACATACCGCCGCTCTCTGGGGGCCTACACTAAGAAAAGCGCCGTGACCCATCTGCAGGCCGTAAATCTGGCCATGGACCTGTGCGCCGCTCTGGCCTCCTGCCGGGAGGCCGGCTATCTTTACGTGGATCTGAAGCCGGAAAACGTGTTTCTCACCGGCGAGCAGTACGCCATCGGCGACATAGGCTTTTTGTCTCTGGATGCCCTGGCCTATGCTTCCTTTCCGGATAAATATCTGAGTCCCTACTCCGCCCCGGAGGTCCGGGGGCTGTTCTCCTCGGTGAACACCACCGTAGACACCTACGCTCTGGGCATGATCCTCTACGGGATCTACAACGGCGGCCGCCTGCCCTTTGAGGATGAGACCGACCCCCAGGGTGCCCTGGAGCGCCGCCTGAAGGACGAGCCCATCCCCGCCCCGGTCTACGCCGACTACGAAATGGCGGAAATCATTTTGAAAGCCATCGCCTTCGATCCCAAGGAGCGGTGGAAAACGCCCCAGGAGATGGGCCAGGCCATTATGGGCTATATGCAGCGCAACGAGATCATCGATTCCGTCATTGCCCCACCCATCATTACGGACTTGCCCCTGGACCCCTCGGAGCTTCAAAGCAGCGAAGATGACGCGGCCCAGCTCCCGGAACCCGATGCGGAGCCGGACCCCTTCTCCCAGGATCCCACGGAGGAGGATGCCGACGGTCTTGCGGATGTGAGTCTGGAGGAGCTTCTGGTCGGGGTGAATCCGGACCTGGCCTCGGAGCTGGGCTCCGCCGACCCCAAGGCGGACCTGACGGTCTCCCAGGAGATCTCCGACATGCTGAAACCCACCGACGACTCCGCCCCCCAGGAGGCGGACGTGGATCCCGCCGCCGTACCCCAGGACGGGGACCTGGCGGATATGCTGGCCCAGGCCGACGGCCTGATCCAGCACGCCGAGGAGGTCGCCCAGGCCGAGCGGGATGAGCGCCAGCGGGTCGAGGACGAAGCCCGCGCCAAGGCCGAGGCGGAGCGTACCGCCAAAGAGCAGGCGGAGCGGGAACAGGCCGAGAAGGAACAGGCCGAGCTGGAAGCCAAGGAAAAAGAAAAGGCCGAGGCCATTGCCAAAGAGAAGCGTGAAAAGACCGCGGGCCGCCGGAAATTCTGGAAAGCCTTCGGCATCGTGGTCCTGGTGCTGGCCCTGTTGGCCGGCGGCGGTTTCTTCTACTACCGGAATTTCTACTGCATTTATATGACCGGCATGTCCATTGCCGACAGCAGCCAGGAGTCTCTGACCGTGAAACTGAATACCGAAGCGGATCAGGGTCTGTTCACCCTGCGCTGCACGGACACCTACGGCAACACCCAGTCCCAGCCCCTGTCCGACGGAACCGCCACCTTTACGGGCCTGACCCCCGACACCCAGTACACCATCACTGCGGAGGTCTCCGGCTTCCATACCCTGGTGGGCGGCGTGACCCTGAACTATACCACCCTGCCCAATATCGACATTGCCTCCTTTACCGCCGCGGCGGGCCAGGAGGACGGCTCCGTCATTCTGAACCTGACGGTCACCGGTCCCGAGCCCCAGGAGTGGACCGTGACCTACTCCGCCGAGGAGGAGCCGGAGCAGAGTCAGACCTTCACCGGCCACATGGTCACTCTTTCCGGCCTCACCATGGGCAAGGACTACATCTTCCGGCTCAGTGCCGGCGATGACATGGCCATCACCGGCCAGACATCCGTCTCCTTTACCGCCTCCAAGATCCTGACGGCCCAGAACCTGGCCATTACGGAGTACACCGGCACCTCCCTCACCGTCGCCTGGGGCCAGCCGGAAACGGAGGTGGCCTCCTGGACCGTCCGCTGCTTCAACGACAGCGGCTTTGACGAAAGCCAGCAGGTCACGGACTGCACCGCCGTCTTCCAGGGCATCGATTCCTCCAGCGCCTACACCGTGGAGGTCACCGCCGATGGCATGACCCTGGGCGCCCACGTTTATGTCAGCGAGAACCCCGTGGTCATCACGGGCACCTCCGTCACCCCCGACAGCGCCGATCCCACCCGAGCCCATGTTTCCTGGGAGTTCACCGGCACGGCTCCCGAGGGCGGCTGGCTCCTGCTGTACTCCTACGGCGATGACGACAGCACCGCCGAGGTGGCCCACTGCGATACCAACGCCGCGGATCTGACCAATCTGATCCCCAACGCCTCTTACACCTTCCAGCTGAAGACCGCCGATGATCTGACGGTGTTCGGCGGCAGCTTTACGGCCTCCACGCCCTCTGCCGCCGCCTTCTCCGACTACGGCATCACGGGCAATAACATCTATATGGCCCTGTTCCCCCGGCCTGAGAAAGAGAACTGGACCTTTGACGATGTGTACGTGAACGCCTACACCACGAGCTTCCAGACCAGCCAGAAGCTGGCCTTCGTCATGGAGATCACCTCCGACTTCCGCACGGGAGACGAGGATGTGACCACCCTGTGCGTGGTCCGGGACAGCAGCGGCAAGCCTGTGGACTACTATCGGGGCACAGAGCAGTGGCATGCCATGTGGACCAACAAGCTGTACCTGGGCGATCTGGAACGGATGCCCCAGACCCCTGGGGATTACACCCTGGAAGTTTATTTCAACGGTGCTCTGGTTAAATCCCAGACCTTTACCGTCAGCGAGTAAGAGATAAAAAAATGGAGCCGAGATGATCTCGGCTCCATTTTTTACTGTTTACAGGTTGATCTCTTCCGGTTCCTTTTTCTCCCCATGAACCATCTCCTGCCGGACCTCCCAGTGGATCAGGAAGGAGATAATGCCGTGGAGCAGCACGATGCACAGCACCACGCCGATCTCTTGAAACGTCCGCACATACAACATCCGCAGGATCTCTCCGCAGAGCATGAACATCAGAGAGAAGTTCATGAACCGGGTCAGAAAGAGCACCACATGGCCCTTCCGTTTCAGGCATTGGACCAGGGACAGCACACCGCCCACCACCATGACCCCCAGGGCCGTAATCTCAAAAAAGCCGATACCGATCTTGGCGCCTATCGTGACGATTCTCTCCAGCATTTCCATGTATGATCCTCTTTCTGTCTTAAATGTCCAGCTTCATGTCGCCGTCTTTGACCCAGCCCAGCTTCCGGAAGCCCAGGTCAAAGAGCCAGGACAGCAGGGCGGGCAGCAGGAAGCAGATGAGCACCAGCCCCACCCAGTCCATGGCGGTAATGGCCGCCTTGGTCCCGGCGGCAATGTCGTTCACCCAGCCGGTGTAGACGCCGATCTGGCCCACCAGGCCGCAGGTGCCCATGCCGCTGGCAATGGGCTCGCCGTTCATCTGCAGGTGGAACAGGCAGGTAGCCAGGGGTCCCGTCACGGCGGAGGCCAGGGTGGGCGCCAGCCACACTCTGGGGTTTTTCAGAATGTTGGGAACCTGGAGCATGGAGGTGCCCAGGCCCTGGGCCACCAGACCGCCCCATTTGTTTTCCCGGAAACTGATGACGGCAAAGCCCACCATCTGGGCGCAGCAACCCGCCACGGCGGCGCCGCCGGCCAGGCCCGTGAGCCCCAGCACGGAGCAGATGGCCGCGCTGGAAATGGGCAGGGTCAGGATCATGCCCACCACCACGGATACCACAATGCCCATGAGGAAGGGCTGCTGCTCCGTGGCCCACATGATAATGGCGCCCAGGCTGGAGGCGGCCTTGCCGATGTATCCGGCGCAGAGATAAGCCAGCAGCACGCCGGACAGGATGGTGACCAGAGGCGTCACAAGAATGTCCACCTTGGTTTTCTTGCTGACAAGCCGCCCCATCTCGGCGGCGAAAATGCCGATGAACAGCACCGCCAGGGGGCCTCCGGCGCCGCCCAGGGAGTTGGCGGCGTAACCCACCGTCGCCAGGGAGAACAGCACCAGGGGCGCCGTCTGCAGAGCATAGCCGATAGCCACCGCCATGGCGGGGCCGGACATGGCCATGGCAAATTTGCCTATGTCCACCAGAATGGCAAGGCCCAGCTGTTCGCCCAGGGTCTTGATAATGGTGCCGATGAGCAGGGAGGCAAACAGGCCGTTTGCCATGGCGCTCATGGCGTCCACAAAATACCTGTGGGCGTAGGTCTTCACCACGGCGCCGAACGATTTCTTTTCTTTCACTTGTGTACCTTCTTTCCGAATTTTTGCATGGACCCCAGACCAACCCATGAAAAAAGCCGGTGCAGAGATATACTCCGCCCCGAGCCTGGCACACAAGGCAAAAGCTAACGTCCCAGCCCTGTCGGGGACACGAACCCGGGTCCGGGCCCGCCCCGTACAGGCAGGTAACTGCCGCTTTTGTCAACCTCAAAAGCCATAACGGCTACCGAAGTCATATGCAATTTTTCCCGCCGTCCGGGCGGGTCTTTTGCAGTATAGCATAGCCCCCGGGGATTTGCAAGCAAAATTTCCCATCCCTTGCCATTTTCCTCCGGCGGCGGTATAATAGGTCCAGTTTTTTCTCAGAAAGGAGACCTTATCATGGAGCTTGCCCCCTATTTTAAGAGCGTTCTGGACCAGGACCCCGACGACATCGTCATCTGCGGCCTGGATCATAAAATTCTGTACATGAACCCCGCCGCCCTGAGGGATTATCAGAAATACGGCGGAGCCGCCCTGCTGGGCCGTTCCGTTCTGGACTGCCACAATCCTCAGTCCCGGGAGCGGATTTGCCAGGTGCTGGACTGGTTCGCCCGGGACCCCGGCCACAACAGCGTCTTTACTTACCACAGTACCAGGAAAAACATGGATGTCTATATGGTGGCCCTGCGGAACGAGGACGGCACACTCATCGGTTATTACGAAAAGCATGCCCCCCGGGCTTTGGAGACCTGCCCTCCCTTTTTGATGGACTGACCATGCCGGAGCGTGAAATTTTTACCGGGGATGGCCCCATTTTCTACACTCTCACCCGGAAACGGGTCAAGAATCTGAACCTGCGGATCCGCCGGGACGGCTCCGTGGCCGTCTCCGCCCCCGCCCGGGTCCCCCTTTCCCGGATCGATGCTTTCGTTCTGTCCAAGGCACCCATGATCCGCACCGCCCAGACCCGGATCCAGGAGCAGGCCCGGCTTGCCCCTGGGCCCAGGCAGTATCGTTCCGGGGAACAGTATCCCTATCTTGGCGGCTTTCTCACTCTGGAGATCCTCCCCGGTCCCCGGGACTCCGCCCGGGTGGAGGGTTCCCTGCTCCGCATCACCATGCAGGATCCCGAAGATCCCGCCCGCCGGGCCCGGCTGGTGGAGAACACCCTTGAGGATCTTGCCCGGCAGGTTCTCTCCTCCGCCCTGGCGGATGTCTACCCGCCCTTTGCGGCCTTGGGGGTCCCCATGCCAGAATTGAAGATCCGCACCATGAAGTCCCGGTGGGGCTCCTGCTTCTATACCCGGGGTGTCGTGACCCTGAACCGGCGGCTTCTGGCCGCCCCTTTTCCCTGCATCCGGGCCGTGGCCGCCCATGAGCTGTGCCACTTCCTGGTCCCCAACCACTCCCGGGACTTTTACGTCCTGCTGTCCTCCGTCTTCCCGGACTGGCAGACCCAGCGGAACATTCTTCGGGAAAACGCCGCCCGTTGGCTCCAATAAAGCACAAAAACAGGCACGCTTTTCAGCGTGCCTGTTTTTCGTCCTGATAGATCTCTCCCAGCCTCTGCCGGGCGAAGGCCTCATCCCGTCGGACCTGGGCCCACACCTCCTCCAAACCGTTGAATTTTGAATTTCCCGGATGAAAAAGCAGAGCTCCCGCCGGGCCCGCTCCCCGTAAATGTCCCGGTCAAAGTCAAATAGATAGGTCTCGATGGTGGTCCGGTCCTCCCGGTCCACCGTGGGCTGGGTACCGATGTTGGTCAGTCCCATGAACCGCCCCTGGGGCAGGGTCATAATGGCGGCGTAGACCCCCGCCGGAGGCAGGACCGTCCCCGGATCCGCCGCCAGGTTGGCCGTGGGCATCCCTACGGTCCGGCCCAGGGCCTTTCCGTGGGCCACGGTGCCGGTCAGCACCCAGCGCCCCCCGGTCTCACCCGCTCCGGTCTCTTCCTCCCTGGTTTTCCGGATCTCCGCCATCAGATCTCCGACAGCAGCATGGCCTCTGTCAGCCGGGCCGCCTGCTCCATATCCTGGATGCTGCTGTACTCATTGCAGGAGTGGCAGTTGTTCATGCCCGGTGCCACCACCAGGCCGTGGATCCCGTGCTGGAAGAAGGGATTGTTGTCGCTGCCGCCGTAGGTAGGCACCAGCTTGGCCTCCACCCCGATCTTCCGGCAGGCCTCATAGAACCGCTGGGCCACGGGCTCCGTGGGCTCCACCTTATAGGCCATGACCAGGGTCTTGTCCTCAAAGCGCAGCTCTGCGCCGAACTGCTCCGCCGCCTGCTCCATAATATTCCGCACGTTCTGCAGCTCCCGCCGGGCGCTGGCGTCCAGCAGGCCCCGGATCTCGCCGGTAACCACGCAGCACTCTGGCACCACGTTGTCGGCAGTGCCGCCCTGAATGGTGCCCACGCTGACGGTGGTGTCCCGCACGTGGCCGCATTCAATATTGGCCACCGCCGTGGCCGCCGCCCGAACGGCGTGGATCCCCTTCTCCGGGCTGAAGCCCGCATGGGCCGCCCGGCCCAGGAAGGTGCCCTTATAGGACAGGATGGAAGGCGCCTCGTTGGAGGCTCCGCCGATGGGCCCCGTCAGATCGTAGCAGTAGGCCTCCTTGGACCGGATCTTGGAAAAATCAAATTCATAAATGCCGGTGCAGTAGGTCTCCTCCGCCACGGTCAGCAGCAGCTCAATGGGCCGGTGGGGCTTTCCGGATTCCAGCACGGAGATCACGGACTCCAGGATCACGTTCAGCCCCGCCAGATCGTCGGCTCCCAGCACCGTAGTGCCGTCGGAGGTAATGGTCCCGTTCTCATGGACCACGGCTTTCTTGCCCTTGGCCGGCTCCACCGCATCCATGTGAGAGGACAGCAAAACAGGCGGCAGGTCCAGACTTCCCGGAATGTAGGCATAGAGGTTGCCCGCGTTGCCGCCGATCTTGGGGCCCGCGTCGTCCTCCTCCATGGTGACGCCCACCTGCGCCAGCATAGCCCGGATCTTCCGGGATACCCCCAGCTCCTGTCCCGTGGAGTTGTCCGTCTCCACCATATCTACAAACCGATCCAGCATTCTTTGTCTGTCGATCATAAAAAAGCCTTCTTTCTATCTTTACTTCGTCCCCATTGTACCGGTCCGGCCTGACCTTGTCAAGCCGTCTTTTGTCCCAGAAATATCAAAAAGCGTTCACACTTTGTTCATGACAAAACGCTTCAGGTGTTGTAATATTGCATAGTTCAAAATTAGACTATCAAGAATTGGAGGGATCCTATGCCGGAACCCAAGATCACAGCCTCCCGGATGTTCTATAATGCCAATAAATTCCGGAATGCCTATCAGATCGCCATACAGCCCCTGTGCGAGGAAACGGGCCTTCCCCAGACAGCCGTGGATATTCTCCTGTTTTTGGCCAACAATCCGGGCTGTGACACCGCCCGGGACATCTGCCAATGCCGTGGGCTGAAGCCCGGCCTGGTTTCCTTTCATGTAGACCGGTTGGTCAGCGAAGGTTTCCTGGAGCGGCGGGATATTCCCGGAGACCGGCGAAAAACCGGACTGGTCTGCACGGCCCGGGCCCAGGGTATCATAGAAGAGGGACGCCGACTGCAGAAGGCCTTTGCCGCCCGGCTTCTGGAGGGACTGAACCAGGAGTACCTGGATCACTTCGCCCGGTGCCTTGCGGCCTTTGACCGGAATATTGAGTCCATTCGCAAAAGCGGCCTCCAGAGCCGCCCATAGATTGGAGGAGATCACATGATAAAGTTACTGAAAAATATGCGCAAGCGTGAGGCCCTTATGGCCCTGCTCTGCGCCGTTCTGGTGATCGGTCAGATCTATTTTGATCTGACCCTGCCGGATTACATGACCCAGCTCACCACCCTTATCAAGACTCCGGGCAGTACCACCTCGGACATTGTGAACGTGGGCCTGAAAATGCTGGGCTGCACCCTGGCCAGCGCCCTTTTGTCCATCGGCGCCGGATTCCTTGCGGCCCGCACCGCTTCCGGCTTCAGCTTCACCGTCCGGGAGAAGCTGTTCCATCACGTCATGAACATCGGCAGCCAGGAGATGCAGGATTTCTCCGTGCCCAGCCTGATTACCCGTACCACCAACGACATCACCCAGATCCAGATGATCATTGCCATGGGTCTGCAGATGATCATTAAGGCCCCCATCATGGCGGTCTGGGCCGTCATGAAGATCCTGGGCAAGAGCTGGGAACTGTCCGTGGTCACCGCCGGCTTTGTGGTGGTCCTGGGCGTCATCATTCTCTCCATTATGAGCGTGTGCATCCCCCGGTTCCGGATCGTCCAAAAGCTGACGGATCAGATCAACCGGGTGGCCCGGGAGAACCTGACGGGCATCAACGTGGTCCACGCCTTCAATGCCGAGGACTACCAGACGGAGAAATTCAACGTCCCCAGCAAGAACATGATGGAGACCCAGATGAAGAACCAGAAGCTGTTCTCCGTCATCATGCCCGCCATGAACCTGGGCATGAACGGCCTGGCCCTGGTCATTTACTGGCTGGGCGCCGCCCTGGTCAACGGCATCTCCCTGGCGGATCCCGCCGCCCGGCTCACCATGTTCACCAACGTCCTGGTGTTCAGCACCTACGCCACGTATGTTGTCATGTCCTTTATGATGCTGGTCATGATCTATATGCTCCTGCCTCAGGCCCAGGTCTCCGCCGAGCGTATCTCCGAGGTCCTGGACCGGCAGGCCGTGGTCACTCCCGGCACCGTGACCCAGGGGAAGGAAACCGGCACCGTGGAGTTCCGGAACGTGTCCTTCCGCTATCCCGACGCCGCGGGCGACGCTCTCACCGGCATCAATTTCCGGGTGGAAAAGGGCCAGACCCTGGCCGTTATCGGCGCCACCGGCAGCGGCAAGACCTCCCTTGTGGGTCTGATCCCTCGGTTCTACGACGCCACCGGGGGCCAGGTCCTGGTGGACGGCGTGGACGTGAAGGATTATACCTTTGACGCCCTGTACAACAAGCTGGGCTATGTGACCCAGAAGGCCGTGCTCTTCGCCGGCACCATCCGGGACAACGTGTTCTTCGGGGAGCGGCCTCAGGCCGACAGCGCCGACACTCTGGACCGGGCCATTTCCCTGTCCCAGGCCCAGGAGTTCGTGGAAAAGCTGCCGGAGGGCGCGGATTACCCCATTGCCCAGCTGGGCCGGAACGTATCCGGCGGCCAGAAGCAGCGGCTGTCCATTGCCCGGGCCCTGGCCAGAAAGCCGGAGATCTTGATCTTTGACGACTCCTTCTCCGCCCTAGACTACCGCACCGACGCCCAGCTCCGGGAGGGCCTGGCCCGGGAGCTTGGCGACACCACCAAGATCATCGTGGCCCAGCGGATCTCCACCATCCGCCGCGCCGACCAGATCATCGTCCTGGATCAGGGCGAGGCCGTGGGCATGGGCACCCATGAGGAGCTTATGAAAACCTGCAAGGTCTATCAGGAGATCGCCGCCTCCCAGCTCAGCGCTGCGGAGCTGGCCTAAGGAGGGCATACCATGAAGCAGAAAAGCGAAAACAAAAAGATCGTCTCCGCCCTGGAACGAACCTCCAATTATATGAAGGGCAGCCTGGGCTGGGTGATCCTGGCCCTGGTGCTGGCCTCTTTGGGGGCCGTCCTGACCATTCTGGGCCCCAATAAAGTAGGTGACATCGCCACCATCATGTCCGACGGCCTCATGACCGGCATCGACATGGCCGCCATTGCCAGGATCGGCGTTTTCCTGGCGGTCCTGTACCTGCTCAGTGCCCTGTTCACCTTTACTCAGCACTATATCATGTCCGTGGTAACCCTCAAAATGTCCTATCAGATGCGGGACGGCCTGTCCCGCAAGATCAACCGGGTCCCTCAGAAGTACTTCAACACCCACTCCCAGGGCGACATTCTGAGCCGGATCACCAACGACGTCTCCACCCTGCAGCAGGGCCTCACCAACAGCCTGCCCACCATCATCAGCGCCGCCACCCAGTTCGCGGGCTGCCTCATTATGATGTTCGTCACCGAGTGGCGCCTGGCCCTGGTGTCTCTGGCCGTAACTCTGGTGGGCATGGCCCTGACCGTCCTCATCATGTCCAAATCCCAGCGGTACTTCACCGCCCGGCAGGAGAGCCTGGGCGCCCTCAACGGCTATGTGGAGGAGATGTACTCCGGCCACCAGGTGGTGCGGATCTCCCGGGCCGGGGGACAGGTCTGCCGGAAATTTGACGGCCTCAACGAGGCGGTCTATGACGCCAACTGGAAGTCCCAGTTCCTCTCCGGCGTCATGCAGCCTCTCATGAACGTCATCGGCAACGTGGCCTATGTGGCCGTCTGTGTCCTGGGCTCTATCCTGGCCATGAACGGCACCATCCAGTTTGGCGTCATCGTGTCCTTTATTCTCTATGTCCGCCTGTTCACCTCTCCCCTGACCCAGATCGCCCAGGGCATGACCAACATGCAGACCGCCTCCGCCTCCGCCCACCGGATCTTCGACTTCCTGGGCGGCGAGGAATTCTCCGACGAAAGCGGCAAAGCGGAGGAGCTGACCCAGGTCCGGGGAGCCGTCAGTTTCCGGCACGTTCGCTTCAGCTATCCCGGCACCCCGGACAAGATCGTCATCAAGGACTTCTCCGCCGAGGTGGCCCCGGGCCAGAAGGTGGCCATTGTGGGCCCCACCGGTGCCGGAAAAACCACCATGGTGAACCTGCTCATGCGGTTCTTTGAGGTCAACAGCGGCTCCATCCTCATTGACGGCGTGCCCATTTCCGACCTCCGCCGGGAAAATGTCCACGATCTGTTTTCCATGGTGCTCCAGGACACCTGGCTCTTCGAGGGCACCGTCCGGGAGAATCTGGTCTACAACATGACGGGCATCACCGACGACCGGCTGGAGGCCGTGGCCCGGGCCTGCGGCCTTTCTAAGTTCATCCATTCTCTGCCCCAGAGCTTTGACACGGTGCTCTCCGACAGCACCACCATCTCCGCCGGCCAGAAGCAGCTTCTGACCATCGCCCGGGCCATGCTCCAGAACGCCCCCATGCTGATCCTGGACGAGGCCACCTCCTCCGTGGATACCCGGACGGAGCTGCTGATCCAGCGGGCCATGGACCGGCTGACCCAGGGCCGGACCAGCTTTGTCATCGCTCACCGCCTGTCCACCATCAAAAATGCCGACCTGATTCTGGTCATGCGGGAGGGCGACGTGGTAGAGAGCGGCACCCATGAGGCCCTCATGGCCAAGGGCGGCTTCTACGCCGACCTGTACAACAGCCAGTTCGACCGGGTTTCCTGATCGATTTTCCAAAGGCGCGGACCGGAGCCATCCGGTCCGCGCCTTTTCCTTGGATTCTCAGGCTTTTCAACCGGTGATATGTCATATTTTACCATTAAATTTCATCTTTTCTCTGTAACTTTCTCTTGACATTTGTTCCCATTTCCTGTATAGTTGATTTAATTCTTTTCGTTGTTAAAGCATCAAATAACAGGAGGCAGCGGCCATGGGAAAGAAACTGACCACGCGGGAATACGTCTATGTTGCCAGCATGCTTTTCGGCATGTTTTTCGGCGCGGGTAATCTGATTTTTCCCGTATCCGCAGGCCAGTACGCCGGGAGCCAGATCTGGACCGCCACCCTGGGCCTGCTGATCACCGCCGTTGGCATGCCCCTTCTGGCTGTGGCTGCCCTGGGCATCAGCCGCTCCACGGGGCTATACGACCTGTCCGGCAAGGCGGGCCGCCCCTTCGGCCTATTTTTCACTTGTCTGCTGTATCTGACCATTGGTCCCTTCTTTGCCATCCCCCGCTGTGCCTCCACCGCCTTTACCGTGGGGCTGGAGCAGCTTCTTCCTGCGGGTGGCCCCGGTTGGCTGTTCCTGTTGCTATTTTCCCTGCTGTTTTTCGGGGCCGTTCTGTTTTTTGCGCTGCGGCCCGGCCGAATTCTCACCTGGATCGGCAAAATTCTGAACCCCTTCTTTCTCCTGTTCCTGGGGATCCTTGTTGTTGTCGCCCTGACGGCCCCAGGTGCCTCCTTTGTCGGAGCGGAGCCCCTGGGCAGTTACGCCGCCCAGCCCTTCTCCGCCGGCTTTCTGGAGGGTTATAATACTATGGATACCCTGGCGGGTCTGGCCTTCGGCATCGTCGTGGTCCAGGTCATCCGGGATCTGGGGGTGGAGGACCCTGGCGCCGTGGCCGCCGGCACCGTCCGTGCCGGTGTGTTCAGCTGTCTGCTCATGGGCCTGATCTACCTGGCCGTGGCCATGGTGGGCGCCAAAAGCCGCGCCTTCTTCGCCCCGGCGGAAAACGGCGGCATCGCCCTGGCCCAGATCGCCCTTTGCTGTCTGGGCACGCCGGGCCTGGTGATCCTGGCCGTTACCGTGACCCTGGCCTGCCTAAAGACCGCCGTGGGCCTCATCACCAGCTGCGCCGAGACCTTTGCCGCTCTGTTCCCCAGAGGACCCAAATACCGGACCTGGGCGATTCTCTTCTGCCTGGGTTCTTTCCTGATTGCCAACCTGGGTCTCAGTGCTATCATCAACTATTCCCTTCCCGTTTTGATGTTCCTCTATCCCCTGTCCATCGTTCTGATCCTTCTGGCCCTTCTGAGCCGCTTCTTCGGCGGTGACAGGACCGTGTATCGCTGGACCATCGGCTTTACTCTTGTGGCCGCGGTCTACGACCTGTTCTGCGCCCTGCCCGCCGCCGTAAAGACTGCCCTTCATCTGGATGGTCTTCTGACCTTTCTGACCCGGATCCTGCCTTTGGCGGAGTTGGGTCTTGGCTGGATGCTGCCCGCCCTTTTGGGCTTTCTTCTGGGGCTGGCTCTTCACTTCCTTCGCCGCCCGAAAAACGTTTGACGCGCATAAAAGGACCCTGCCGCGCAGTGCGGCAGGGTCCTTTGTCAATTCAATTCCTCCTCCGGCGGCAGGATGTCGTGGCACACCGGCGTGTAAAACAGCCGCCGACGCTCCACCGGATCTTGCGTCCGTGCTAAGATCCACATAAGCTTTGTAAAGCAGGCCTCCGGCGTCATATCAAAAGCCTCCAGCACGCCCATGGCCCGCAGGTCACTGCCCACGTGATACACAGACAGGTCCGTGCCCTCGCTCTGGACCTGGGTGGTCATGGCAATGAGCTTTCCCGCCCGGGCCGCCTGGGCCACCGCCCCGTGGAATTTGGGGTCATAGTCCGGCAGTCCTCCCACACCGAAGGCCTCGATGACCACGGCGTGGTATCGATCCAGCATGAACCGCAGCAGGGCCGTATCCGTCCCCGGCGTCAGCTTGAGCAGTCCCACCGAGGGGTCCAGGTCCTCATAAAACCGGATGCCTTCCATGTCAGGGGTGAAATAGGACACAACCCGACCGTTCTGCACTGTGGCCAGGGGCGGATAATTGGGGCTGGAGAAGGCAGAGAAGCTCTTGGACTTGGTTTTCCGCACCCGGCTGCCCAGCAGCACCCGACCGCCGAACACCACCAGGACCCCGGGTAGCCCCGCCACGGCACAGCGGAAGCTGTCCGTCAGGTTCTGTTTGGAGTCCGTGGACTCGAAGCCAATGGGCTTCTGGGCCCCGGTGAGGATCACAGGCTTGGGACTGTTCTGGATCAGATAAGACAGGGCCGCCGCCGTATAGGCCAGGGTGTCCGTGCCGTGGGCCACCACAAAGCCGTCATAGCTGTCGAAATTCCGGATGATCTCCCCGGCCAGGATCCGCCAGTGCTCCGGGGTGATGTTGGTGCTGTCCACCGTAAATAGCTGCACGGCATCCACGTCGCAGAGCCTTGACACCTCCGGCACATGCTGCAAAAGCTGCTGGGCGCTGAGGGCCGGGGACAGCGCCCCGCCGGATAGCTCCGAGGCAATGGTTCCTCCGGTGCCCAGGAATAAAATTCTCTTCATTTGCTTCCCCTTTCTGGTCCGGATCCCGGCCCCGCCGCGGCGGGCCGCATCTCTCAACTTTTCCGGTTTCTTCCCTATTCTATCATAGGTGCCCAGCCTGTCAACCGGGATCCTATCCGGCGTACAGGGCCCGGATCAGGGCGCTGAAAGCCCGGACTGGCAGGATCCTTGCCAGGATGGTATAGAATTTGTAATCCAGGCGAATGGCATACAGGGGTTTCACGTTTTTCCGCAGGGCGATCTTGGCGACGTAGCCTCCCGCCGCCTCCGGGGCCATGCCCGTAAGCTCGTCCTTTTCCATTTTGGCAACGGAACGGGAGATCCGTCCGCCGTAGACCTCGTCGCCCCGGACCTGCTTCTGCCGGGCGGCGGTAAAGCCCGTGTGGATGTCCCCGGGCATGACGGCGCAAACGGAAATGCCGAAGGGCCGGACCTCATTGCCCAGAGCCATGGTATAGGAGTTAATGGCCGCCTTGGAGGCGGAATAGAAGGTCTGGAACGGAATGGGCACCACCGCCGCCACGGAGCTCAGATTCACGATCCGGCCCCGTCCCGCCTTCCGCATATGGGGCAGGACCACATGGCAGGTGTTCACCATGCCGAAGAAGTTCACCTCAAGCTGCCGCTTGGCCTCCTCCGGCTCCGTAAACTCCACGGCCCCGGAAATGCCGAAGCCCGCGTTGTTCACAAGAATATCGATCCTCCCCTGCTCGGCAAGGACCTGCTCCACCGCCTTCCGGATGGAGCCCTCGTCGGTCACGTCTCCCGTCAGATGGGTGATCCCCGGGTGCTCCGCCGGTTTCCGGCTGATCTCATAGACCCGGCAGCCCGCCTCCGCCAGGGCCTTCGCCGTGGCAAGGCCAATTCCGGAGCTGCCTCCGGTCAGCAATACGACCTGATTCAAGCTCATTCCCGCTTTCCCGCCCTTATGGGCGCTTTTTCCCTATCCTACCACTTGCAAGGGCAAAAGTAAAGCCCGGCGGGTTCCCGCCGGGCGCAATCTTCAAAAGCCTCGCAGAGTTTGCCGCCCGCAGGCGGCAAACTGATCGAATCATTTTCTCTCGCGACATGTGCGTGAGAGAAAATACCGCTCAGTCTGCCAGTGTGGAATCTGTGCACCATAGGCGCACAGATTATGCGTGCAGCAGACTGCAAGTCTCTTGTCGAAAAACCTGTTTTTTCGACAGCCAAAGCCCGGCGGTTTCCCGCCGGGCTTTGTATTCTTTATTGCCGGAAGGCCCACAGGGCGTCCGCTACACAATCCGCCCCCAACAACAGCAGATAGGCTCCGATAACGGCGTTCATGGACAGCATGGACAGCCGAGGCGACATCAGCATGAGGCAGCCCAGGACCAGCCCCAGAATATTGACCACCATTACGAAATAATAGTAGCCCCGTTCGGCCCACAGCCGCAGAAAATCCAAATGGGACAGCCGGGAAATGCAGTGGGCAATGAACCACAGGGGAAACAGCAGGGTCAGCGCCCAGCGGCCCGCGCCGGGATAGACCAACAGCATAAAGCCCGTCATAACGCTGAGGATCCCGGAAACCAGTGACACGGTGGGGCCGAAGCCGATATGCCGCTCCATGCGGCAGTAGAACACGATGTCCACAATGCCCGTAATAATGGCCGCCAGACCATACAGCACCACCAGACCGGTCAAAAATGTGACGGGCTTTGCGAAACTCACCGCGCTCAGTGCGATCAGCAGCACCCCCAGGATCAGATTCACCCATCCATATGCGGAACGGAATTTCATTTTGTCTGCGCCTCCGATTTCTTTACGATCTCCATGAACTCTTCGCCGGTGATGGTCTCCTTTTCGTACAAGTACCGGGCCAGCTCGTCCAGCAGGCCCCGGTTCTCGGTAAGGATGCTCCGGGCCTTTGCGTGCTGCTCCTTCACCAGCTCCACCACCATCCGGTCAATGTCCTTCTGGGTCTCGGCAGAGCAGGCCAGGCTGGCGTCGCCGCCCAGATACTGGTTGGTCACCGTTTCCAGGGCCACCATGTCAAAGTCCCGGCTCATGCCGTATTGAGTGACCATGGCCCGGGCCACCTTGGTGGCCTGCTCGATGTCGTTGGAGGCGCCGGTGGTGATCTCATTGAACGCCACTTCCTCCGCTGCCCGGCCACCGGTCAGGGTGCAGATCCGGTTCTCCAGTTCTTCCTTGGTCATAAGGTACTTGTCCCCCTGCTCCACCTGCATGGTGTAGCCCAGGGCGCCGGAGGTCCGGGGAATGATGGTAATCTTCTGCACCGGTGCCGAATGACTCTGCATGGCGGCCACCAGTGCGTGGCCGATCTCGTGATAAGCCACAACCTTCTTTTCCTTGTCAGACAGAATGGCGTTTTTCTTCTGGTAGCCCGCAATGACCACCTCCACGCTTTCCTCCAGATCCGCCTCGGTGACGATGACCCGGCCGTTCCGCACGGCCCGCAGAGCGCCCTCATTGATGATATTGGCCAGCTCCGCGCCGGAGGCGCCGGAGGCCATTCGGGCAATGGTGTGGAAATTCACATCCTCCCCGGTCTTGATCTTTCTGGCGTGGACCTTCAAAATGGCCTCCCGGCCCTTCAGGTCCGGCAGCTCCACCGGCACCCGGCGGTCAAACCGGCCCGGCCGGGTCAGAGCCGGATCCAGGGACTCCGGCCGGTTGGTGGCGGCCAGAATGATAACGCCGGTGTTGCCCTCAAATCCGTCCATTTCCGTCAGCAGCTGGTTCAGAGTCTGCTCCCGCTCGTCGTTGCCTCCCATCTGGCCGTCCCGCTTCTTGCCGATGGCGTCGATCTCGTCGATAAAGACGATGCAGGGGGCCTTCTCCTTGGCCTGCTTGAACAGGTCCCGGACCTTGGAGG
This sequence comes from uncultured Oscillospiraceae bacterium, assembly GCA_934589155.1. Classification (GTDB taxonomy): domain Bacteria; phylum Bacillota; class Clostridia; order Oscillospirales; family Oscillospiraceae; genus Faecousia. The sequence continues at coordinate 55,406 of CAKTNP010000008.1, forward strand.
CGCCCATGCCCACGAACATCTCCACAAATTCCGAGCCGGACATGGAGAAGAAGGGCACATTCGCTTCACCGGCCACCGCCTTGGCCAGCATAGTCTTGCCGGTACCCGGAGGTCCCACCAACAAAAGGCCTTTGGGCATGGAGGCTCCGGCCTCCGTGTATTTCTGGGGATTGTGGAGGTAGTCCACGATCTCCTTCAGATTGTCCTTTGCCTCGTCCTCCCCGGCCACATCGTCAAAGTGGATACCTTCCGTGGACTGCACATAGACCCGCGCATTGCTCTTGCCCATGCCGAAGGACATGGAATTCTTACCGCCCAGCTGCTGCTCCAGCTTCCGGGCCATATACTGGCCCAGGCCGATGAAGATCAGAAGGGGCAGCACTCCAGTGAGCAGAGCACTCAACCACGGGGAAGTGCTGGTGTCCACCTTGGAAAACTCCGCGCCGGATTCATAGAGCCGCTGGGTCAGATTGGGGTCGTTCATGGCCGTGGTCTCATAGACCTGCTTACCGTCCTTGCCGGTAAACAGGATCCGATCGTCCTCCACCTCCACCTGGCCGATCTCCTTGTTCTCGGTCATGGTCATAAAGGTGCCGTAGTCCACCTTCTGGACCTCCGCCCGGCTGATCAGTGGGCTTACGATCAGGTTGAACAGGATCACCACCAACAGGACGATGCCATAATAGTACAGCAGCGGCTTCTTGGGGCTTTTCACTTCTTTCATATACATTCCTCCAAATGCCGGAAGTTTTTGTGCACTTTATTATTGTATCCCGTTTTTCTCCGGGGGACCATCCACAGATTCCGATTTCTGTCCCTATTTTTGACAAAAAACAGGCCGTCTTTCGACGGCCCGTCTATGATATTCTGTCAGGCTTTCTTCTGCCCCGCATACTTTTCCAGGATGCCCCGGAGTGCGGACAGGGAGCTGGTGTGACACCGCTCCACAATGGTGTTCTGACCCTTAATCTCGTTCAGGGCGCCATAGACCATTTTGTGGGACATGGTACTGGTAAAAAAGATCATAAGATCCGGATTCCCCAGCTTTTTCTTCAGGCCTCCGGAGGGCTTGGTGAACACCCTGCTCTGGCACTGATAGGCCTGGCACAGTTCCTTATAGCGGCGCTCCATACATTCGTTCCCGCCTAAAATTACAACACTCATGCGTCATCTCCTTATCTTGTTCTTGTTTTGTGGTTAGTTTCATCTAACCGTCTTGTTGTAAAAACGCCGCTCCTGCGGCAGCCGTTTACAAGAGTTCTCTCTTGTTTTTCGCATTATAACACAGCCTCTTTCAGAAAGCAAGGAATTTTTCCCTCCCCCCTTTCTTTTCGCCTTAGCCCAGTAAAAAAGGGAAGCGTCCAAAGACGCTCCCCTTTTTTATAAGATTTCATTAGGCTTCTGCGCCGATGTTCTGCTGGTACCGCATGAGGATGGCGGCGACCTGCGCACGGGTGGCGGAGTTCTGGGGCTGCAGATAGATCTGACCGGCCACCAGGCTACCGCTGACCAGACCGTTCTCCACGGCCCAGGTCATAGCCTCCTCGGCGTAGGCGGAAACGCTGTCCCCATCGGGGTACTGGCTTAGACCGCCCTTCACGGACATGTCCTGGCCCTTGAGCTTGGCGTAGCGATAGAGGATCGCGGCCATCTGCTCTCTGGTGATCTGAGCATTGGGAGAGAAGGCGGTGGCAGAGGTACCGGCCACGACGCCGTTCTCCTTGGCCCAGGCCACAGCCTCGGCATAGTACTGGTCCGCAGACACATCCTTAAATCCGGCAGCAGTCTTGGCCTGGGGTTTGCCCTCCATTCTCCACAGCACCGTCACCAGCATGCCGCGGGTCATGGAGCTGTTGGGCGAGAAGGTGGTATCGGAGGTACCTGCAAACAGGCCGTTCACCACGGCGTAATCCACGGCGCTGTGATACCACTGGGTGGCGCTCACGTCGGTGAACTTCCGGCTGGGGCAGGAGGCGCCGCCGCTGCAGCCGCTTTCCTTCCAGCTGGCGGTCAGGGTGCTGTCGCCGGCCAGGGTGTAGACGGTGTCGGCGGTGACCCGCTTGCCGTTGGCGTCCAGCCAGCCCTGGAAGGTGTAGCCCTTCCGGCTGGGCACGGGCAGGGTGCCCACGGGGGAATCATAGGTCACGGTGATCCGATCCTGGCTCAGATCGGCGCCGTTGGCCAGCAGGGTCACGGTGTAGGTATTGGCCTTCCACTGGGCGGTGTAGACGGCATCCCCGGTGACCACTGCGGCCACGGAGGGATCCCAGCCCTGGAAGGTATAGCCGGTGCGTGCCGGCGTTCCGTCAAAGGCCGGGGTGAAGGCGCCGGTCTCCACCTGGCTGACCTGATCCGCAAAGGCCTTGCCGTTTGCGCCGTCCCGATAGGTCACGGTGCTGGTGCCGGTCACGGTCACGGAGAAATAATTGTACACGGAGGCGTTGCTCTTGACCTGGACCTTCACCACGGTGTAGCCGGGCTTCAAGGCGGTCAGAGTGCCGTTCTCCACGGAAACGATGCTGGGATCAAAGACGGTGTAGGTCAGGTCCTTATCCTTCTCCAGAGAGGGCTCGGGGCTCAGTGTCACCACGGGGGTCAAGGTCTCACCCTGGAGCATGGTCACGCTGTTGGCGTCCAGCTTCAGGCTCTCAGCAGTGACGGGCTGGCAGATCACCACATAGTTCACGGCGTATTTGCCGTCCTTGCTCCTGGCAGTGATATAGGACACGCCGGGCTCGTCCATGGTAAAGTGGGCGCCGTTGACGGTCTCATAGCTGTCGCTGGGGGTGAACTTCTCCTCGGGGGTCAGGGTGCCCTTGCCCTCAGTGAGGATCCAGTCAAAGGGACCGTAAACCCCGTCAGGCGTCGCATAGGTGCTGCCGCTGAGGCTGCCAGCAGGCTCGCCCTCGGTGGCCACGCCGTCGGCCCGGATCACCAGGGTATCGGTAGTGGAGTAAGGTGCGCTGGGGATAGAGATTTCGCCGGTCTCAGGATCGTAGGAGAAGTAGGTGTACCACTGGGAGTTCTTCTTCTCGTTCTCATAGGGGCCGGAGGAATACTCGCTGCGGAAGAACACCCGGATGCTCTCGGGGAGCTTATAGCCCTCCTTGTTCACGATTTTGCCGGTCCAGCTTCCGCCGGCTGTGCAATAAGTGGGGCCGTCCAGCACCAGCCCCTCGGCCTCGGTAGTGGGCATGTTGCTGTAAGAATCGTAATCTTTACCGGTGTACAGAGCCACGTTGACAAACTGATGCTCGGACTTGTTGTTATACTGGGCAATCAGGTCCACGGTCTCGCCGGGGTTCACATAGACGGTCTGGTTCTCGTAGTCCTTGGGCACGATGTCCTCCTGGTTGGACTTTTCGTAAAGCTCCTGCCAGTCGAACTCCAGGGTCCGTGTAATGCCGTCGATGGTCACGGAGAAGGTGCCCTTTCCGGCCTTCTTGGGCTCGCCCACGGTGGGAATGCCAATGTTGAAGGAGTAGCCATCCTCGCCGACCTCGCAGCTCAAAAGGCTGTCCAGCTCAGGATCCTCTGCGGAAATGTCATAGGTCTTTTCGGCGTTGGTCAGATCCACGTCGCCGGGCTGAATGTCCGTGATCCGAACCTCCAGCTGGCCGCCGGGCTTCAGTCCGCTGAAGTGGTCGATGGAGAGCCTGAAGTCCTCCAGCTTCTCCACTCTTTCCTCCACGGCCACCACGCAGACGGCGGAAGCCTTGCCGTTGGACACGGTGATCAGCGTCTGGCCGGGAGCCACGGCGGTGATGTTGCCCTCCTCGTCCACGGTGGCGATCTCGGGATTGCTGGAAACACGGGTCAGGGTGCCCTGCTCGTCGGTGTTGTTGTTGACACCCAGGTAAGCCTGCTCACCGGGGTACAGGAGGAAGCTCTGGCTGGTCAGCTGGATGCCCTCGTCGGTGTTGTCCACCATGACACCATAGACCCGCTCGTTGGCGCCGTAGTCGCCGCCGTAAACATAGATGATGCCGGTCCATTCCTTGCTGCCGGTGTAGGCGTCCTTGTCCACCCGAGCCTCAAAGCTCCGCTCCCCTACCGCGGCGTCATACACGTTGTCCACGTAGAAGGGGTGATCGAAATCCACGGTCTTGGTGCTGGTGCCTGAATAGGCGTTCCGCTCGATCACCACGGGGTAGATCTGCACGGTGGCAATGGCCGCATCGTCGGTGAAGGTACCGGAAATGTAGGTCTTACCGTCCTCCTGCCGCAGGGTGGCGGCGCTGTCCACCAGATAGGGCGCCACGGTATCCACGGTCACGTTGAAGGAATAGGTATCGCCGGTCATATCCATTGCATGGCCGTTAAAGGTGGGCTCGTTCTCGCCGGGCGCCACCAGATCATAGTCCATGATGGTCTCACCGGTGGCCTCGTCCACGTGGCTGGGATAGTCGCCGTCGGTATACATGGTCAGGGTGTAGGTGCACTTGGTGCCGCTGGGCAGCAGGTTGCCCTCTGCGTCGGTGCCGTTCCAGCCCTCCACGAAGCCGCCCATGGCAGAGGACACCATAGTCTGACCGTAGTTGGCGCTATAGAAGGTCTTGAACTCGTTCAGGGCGTAATCCCGGAAATACAGCTCGCCGGTCTCCTTGTTCCGGACCTCGGCCACCAGCATCTTGGCGTTCCGAAGCTGCATCAGCGCCGCGCCGTTGACGGAGTCAAAATAGCCGTCCCGGTTGGGAGAGATCGCCACGTTGTTGAACACGCTCTGATTGGCCGCGTTGGCGTCGAAGGGGTTCATGCCCAGGACCTGGGACCGCAGGGTCTCGCCCTCCACCCGGTAGAGGTTGGCGAGGTAGCTGACGCCCCACACGGGATCGGTCTCCAAGGACTCGGCGTCGGTCCACAGGGCGGAATCCAGAATGGGAGCCTTGGTCCAGTCGCCCAGGAAGCCCAGGAAGGGCAGACCGATCTGGGGGTTCTTGCCCTCGGCGTCCTCCAGGATCACATAGCCCTCCACATAGGCGCCGTTGGCGAACTGATCCTTCAGTGCGCCGATCTGGGCGTTGGTGAGCTGCAGGGTCTCGGATACGTCGCAGCCGCCCACGGGGACGGTGACGGTACCCATGTCCAGCTCAGCGATGAGCTGGTCGGAATCCAGGATATAGCCGTCGGAATAGGCGGCGCTGAGGACCACGACCTTCATCTTATAGGTCAGGGCGTCCTCGGTCAGGTTGTTCACTCGGAAGTTCAGGGGGTAAGTGCCGGTCCAGCTGGGATCGTCCCCCAGCTCCAGCTTGCCCACCTTCTGGCCTTCCACGGAAATGTAGGCGGGGGTTGTCACGGCAGCGCCCACATCCGCCAGGCCCGCGCCCTGGGACCGGGGGCTGTAATATACGCCGTTGGGATCCTTCTGGGGCAGGGCGGTGCTGACCAGCAGTTCGTTGGTCAGTTCCGCGGACTCGTTCCGGTCCACAATGGCCAGACCCTTTGTCACATACTGGCGCACCAGTGCGGCCATACCGGCCATGTGAGGCGTAGCCATGGAGGTGCCGCTCATCATCTCATAGCCGCCGGTGTAGTCGCCGCCGGCATACAGGGGATCCACCACTGTGGACCAGATCTTGCCGCCGGGGGCGGTGATCTCGGGCTTCAGTTCCAGCCCCGGGCCTGCGCCCCAGGAGCTGAAGCTGGACATCTTACCGGCCTCGGCGTTATCCACCACCCGGTCCTTCAGCTCCACGCGCATGGTGACCTTGCCCTTTTCGCAGGCCGCCAGCAGCTCCTGGGCGTCCTTGCCCTTGATGAAGGCCGCGGGCAGGGTGTTGTTGTCGCCCAGCGCCATGTTGATGAGGGTATCGCCCTCAGGGTCGTTGTCATAGACGATCACGCCCCGGACACCGGCGGTGTGGGCATCGTTGGTAAAGTAAGCGGCGTAGGTCACCTTGGCTTCAAAGCTGTTGGTACCCCGGCTCACCAGCGCAATGCCGGTCTTGCCGCCACTTCCAAACCAAGAAAAGCCAGCCGCAGTAAAATCATTGGAGCTGGTAGCCTGGTTGGGCACGGAGATGATTTCCGTCTCGCCGGAACCAAAAGCCTTCTTCATAGCGGTGCCGGTGGGATCCAGGAAAGCAATGGTGTGCTCCACGCCGTCCTCGCCCTTCCAGACCAGGACAGCCTCGGTGTTCACCGTATTGTTAAAGGAAGCTACGGACAGGTTGGAATCATATACGGAAGGAGAAGACACCATGGAAAACTCAGGGTTCTCGGCGGTGAGTTTGCCCTCCAGTTTGTTCTGGGTCATAGAGGTGTCGCTGTTGCCGGCAGCCACCATGACCACAATGCCCGCGTCCTCCATCTGCTGATAGATGTCGTTTTGGACCGTGTCGTCATGGGCAAAGCCGTTGTCGGAGCCCAGACTCAGATTCACCACATCGACACCGATCTTCATGGCGTCCTCCAGGGCGTCGATGATGTTCTGCTCCAAAGCGCCGCTGTTCTGATCCGGGAATACCTTCATGATGGCCAGCTGAGCATCAGGGGCGATGCCGGAGAACTTCACTTCACCCTCTTCGGTCGCGGCGTAGCCCGCAATGGTACCGGCCACGTGGGAGCCGTGGTTACCGGAGTCGCTGGCAGGGGGCCGCACGTCCAGGTCGCCGCTGGCGCCGGTGCTTCCGGCGTAGTCGTAGGCATAGGGGACCTTCCGGTTCTTGTACAGGGCGTTGCCCTCATAGACGATCTTGTTGCCGTTCTCGTCGGTGGTGGCGTTGAGCTGGGTCCGGGTCAGCATTGCCGCAATGCTCTTGCTGCTGTACCGCAGATCCGTGTCTGCCATGTCGGATCGGAAGGAGTCGTCGGTAAAGGCCTCATGGACCCGGGTAACGCCCTGACCCTCGTCGAAGTTCAGGTCCAGGCCCGTATCCAGCACGGCCACCAGCATGCCCTTGCCGCTGTAACCCTGATCCCAGGCCTGGCTCAGGTTCACCAGGTCGTAGCTGTAGCCGTAGACGGTGTCGTCATTGCCCAGCTTGGTCTCAGGCACGTCATAGACATGGGCCACATAAGCCCGCTTGACCCCGTCGGTGTTCCGGATGCTCTCCAGTTTGCCATAGGGCACCTGCAGGGCCATGCCGTTCAGCAGCGTGGTCCACTGGGACAGCACCTGAACGGGAGCCTCCCCGGCGGACAGGGCCGGAATGCTCTCGATCTCAGTGAGTACCTGAGCCTGTGCGCTCAGGGCCTGCTGCTCCGCGGTCTCTGCCTGGGCGGAGCCCAGGAAGTCGGCCAAAGCCTCGCCGGCGGTAACGCCGGTCAAAAATTCGTTCTTCTCATAGCCGTCCATTACGGCGGGCTCGTTCAGCTCCACGATGACCGTGACCATGTCGCCCTCCGCGTAAGCGGGCTGGGCTTCTTTGGCGGTCTCGTCGAAATCCTTCTTGATCTGGTATCCGCCGCCGGGCAGCTCTGTGGCCTGCACGGTGGTTTCCTCCGTCTGGGGCGCGGTGTCCGTGGCGTAAGCCGTCGGCACCAGACCCATCAGGAGGACGAACGCCAGAAGCAGCGATATGACTCGTTTCTTCATGGGTGCTTTCATCCTCTCATTTGGTATTCCCGGAGAAGCGGTTGCTCTTGCTCCGATATAGCACACATCCGCAGAACGCTATGTTCTATGTGCATATGCTATAATTGCCTATTATACGCACGGTCTTTTCTCCTGTCAAGGAAAATCTTCCAAAATTCCAAATATTACAACAGAATGTTCATTTTCTTCCAATTTGGAAAAATAATCCCGCAAAATGACTATACAAATCAAAATTTCATGTTATACTATTGTCAAAATTACGGCCTTTTCCACAGGCCGCTTGGAGGTTATGCATGGATTATCGGGATACACCAAACGAGCTTCTGGAGGCACTGTGCTATCTGGGGGCCCGGGTCAACGGCTTTGGGGAGTCCAATTTGGAAGAGCGGCTCCGGGCCAGAGGGGTGGAGGACACCCGGGCCTTTCAGGAGCGCTACACCCCCTTCGCCGCCATTTTGAAACAGCTGGACAAGAGCGTCCCCAATCTTCCCCCGGAGAGCTCCGCCCTGTTCCGGGACCTGCCCGGGTTCCAGTACAATTCCAGCGGCGCCTTCTCCCCTGCCTTTCTTCTGCTGTTCCCCCTGGCCTCTTCCTATGAGGGCGACCTGGACCGCCTCCTGGCCCAGGCCGCGGCCCGCAGCCCCCAGGAGCTGGCCCGGGACCTGCTGCTTGCCCTGGACCTGTGGGACAACACGGCGGAGGCCGCCGCCAACAGTACGGAATTTTTCCTGAATACGATCCTGTCCATGACGGTCCCGGCAGAAAGCCGCCTGGCCCTGCTGGATGCCCAGCGGAACGGCGCCCGGCTGGTCCTGGAGGCCGGGGACCTGCTGCGCCCCGTGATCCAGGCCATCCGAAAACAGCGCCCCAAGCTGGCCGCCCTGTCCCAGGCCTTCGGCCGGGAGCTGGAGGCCACGGGCTATGAGACCTACCTCCGGGAGATCACCAGCCTCAACGTCCGCAAGGGCACGGCCTACCATATCTATCCCCTGCTGCTAAGCCCCAGTACCAACCTGTTTTTGGACTGTCCCCAGAAGGACGGCAGCGTGGCCATTTACTGCGGCGTTCTGCGGCAGTTCCTGCTTCGCTCCGTGACCAATACCCAGAGCAGCGTGGCCCAGCTCAGCGACGCTTTCCACCTGCTGGCGGACCGGACCCGGCTGGAGATCCTGTTGTACCTCCGGGATCACCCGGCCTACGGCCAGGAACTGGCGGACCACTTCGGCCTGGCCCGGAACACTATCCACCATCATATGAGCAAGCTCTATAATGCCGGTCTTGTGACCTGCACCGTAGACGGCCCCCGGGTCTATTACGCCCTGGACCTGGAGCATCTGCGCAAGCTCGTGGACCGGCAGTGTTCCCTGTTTTTCAAATAAGCATCGGGCCGGCGGATACTTGTCACACAACATCCGCCGGCCCCGCTTGGCAATTATTTTATTTCTGATATACTATTACTAACAATCAAATATAAAAGAACCGTCGATGCAGTGCGCATAGAAGGGCTTTTAAGTATTTTTACTGTGAGGTAAGCGATATAAAAAAAGCCGCTTCTATTTTTTTGCGCGCCGATATAACCCCTGCAGACCTAAACGCCCTCATTCTGTGGATGAGCAATCCAAATGTGACTCTTTTTCTCAACGAGGATCCTCAGATCATTTCTCATCTGACCCGCCTCTCCGCCCTGGCTCCCGGCCCCATGCTGACTTATCACTTTAACCAGCACGGCCGATTCTTTCTCATCTGTCCAGAGGACGAGACCGCCGTCGGATTCGTATCTCTGCGTCCCGCCGATGCCCCTGCGTCTTATGAAATCGTATATGCCATTGGTGAGGAATCCCTGTGGGGTCTCGGCTTGGAAGGGGGGGCTCTGCGCGCCGCCCTTGCTACGGTTTTCCTGGAATGGCGGGCAAGGCGCGTCCTGGCCCGGGTTCATTGGAAAAACGATCGTTCTCTAAGAGCCCTGCGCTCCTGCGGCTTTCATCTCACAGGCAGTCTTGGTGTTCTTCGTCAATATGAGATCACATTGGAAGAATATCTCTGCTCCTTACGTAGCCGCACTCTTCGTCCATAACGTCAAACGCCCCCGAACGGTTTTTCGTTCGGGGGCATTGTTCTGATTTCTTATTCCTGGGTCTGGCTGTCGCCGCAGTTGGGGCACTTGCCGTTCTCGTCCAGGGCCGTGCCGCACTTGCCGCAGAACTTCGGCGTCACCGCGGGCTGAGGAGCCTTGGCTGCCTTGGCCTGGATCTGCTGGCGCAGGCCGCTCATATCCGGCGCCGCAAAAACATCGCCCTTCTCGCCGCTGCCATTCTGGTTGCGAAGCTTGTTGTTGATGGAGATCACGTTCTTCACCAGCAGCACCATCATCATCAGAAGCTCATACACCAGCCGGATCACGATGGGTCCCAGGATCATGATCAGAATGCCATAGCCGCCCAGCCAATGCCGATCGCCATACCAATCCTTGGGTGCGGCAAAGAGCATGAAGAAGCCCAGGATCACCATATCGGAGGTGAAGAAAATGTACAGCGCCTGGAGGATCTTCTCCACGATCAGGTACTTGAAATTAAAGGTGTCGTGGAGGAACTTCCCCATGGCATTCAGCTTCTCCCGGCGCTTTTCGGGAACGATAAAGATGAATGCCAGGACCGTGGCCACCACTGCCAGGATCCCGCCGATGGCGCTGAACACGCCCAGCTGCTGGAACAGATTAAAATTCATAGTGCATCTCTCTTTCTGTTTGTCGTTTCGCCGGAGGCCCTCCCTCCGACCGTGCCTAGAATACACCACCTGCCAGAATTTGTCAAGCCAGCCGTTTGTATCCATGAGGATAACGTGGCCAGTCGTCGTTTAGACCCGTGAAAACCATGTTTGCTCTTGCCAACTGACGCTAAAGACAACCAAAATAAAAAATCCTGTAACCATTACAGTTACAGGATTTTTTGGTCGGAGTGTAATTATAGGATTTCAGAAAACGCAGATATATCAACGGTTTGCTGGCAGTCGGCAAGAGGTA
>CAKTNP010000009.1 GCA_934589155.1 uncultured Oscillospiraceae bacterium
TGCTGCTGCCGGAAGAAAGAATCCGAGCCGCACCAAGACCACCATGGACAGCAGCGCCGCAATGCCGAAAATACAAAAATCCCGCAGGCCCCAAAGCCACAGGTTGGCCGTGGCTTTCAGATTCTGTGGGTACAGATATTGTGTCATACTGGTTTCTCCCCTCTTACGCGCTTGCGGCTCTCGCAACGCTGCGCGTTAAATTGATTGCAGTCGTTGTAGCGTGGACCACGCTCATCATGTTGACCTTGACGGAGCTGTCCAGGCCGAACTGCTGCGCGATTCTCGGCACCTCCTTGGCGGCCAGCAGGATCCCCAGCCCCAGCAGCATATTGTCCTGGAACGTTAAAAGGCCCAGAAACAGCAAGCTGGTTTGAAGGAAGGCCGTAAGGCACAGGGCCACGATCTGCTTGATCCATTGGTTAAAACCGTCCTGGTATCCTCTTGGCACACTGAACAGATACAGCGATCCTACCGCCGTCTGGATCAGCAGAATCCCGCCTCGCTTGATGTTCGCAAAGAAAATGGAGATCACGCAATAAGCAAAGGCGATGAGGCAAAGCAGATTCATGAAACTGAAGGCCATTTCCGTAGAAACCCGAAAGCTCCCCTCCAATATGGTACTGCATTCCCCGGACAAGCCTGCGCTCTGTTCCCCGGCAGCAACTCCGGCAAGGTCATGGAGGAAGGTTCCCTGTAAAGAGATGCAGAACTTGTATAGCTCCACCGGCAGAGGGCCAATCAAGGAGCAGGCAAAGAAGCCCTTTAGGACGTTGATGGCCGTGGTCTTAATGTTGGCTCGCCCACACTGATACTCAATGGCCACGTCAAAAGCCGCTACCACAATGCCTGTCAGAAACAGAGCCCAGCCAAATAGCGTAAACAGACGGATGGTAGCCTGGACCCAAGGCAGCTCAAACACATCCGCCCCCATATTCCCCATCCGGGCAAAGAAATCCGCAACCGCTCCATAAATGGTTTCATACCACCATTGCAGCAACGCGTCAAAAACAGTATTAGAGACCTCTTTTCCCATAGCCTGGATGGTGTGCCCAATGGCGCCGCCTATCCCGGAAATGATGTCTCCCAGCCAATCAAACAGAACAGATCACCTCCCCTCCTTGCCCCATTTTATAAAATGCTCCAGATATACAGGGGTGCCGTCAGGCAGAAGATCAGGCAGACAAACAAAATGCACGGCGCAGCGAACTCAAGCTGCCCGTGCTTCCGATATTCCAAATAGCTGGTTCCCACCTTCACAAAGAACAGGACGGCCAGGATCATATCGATAACCGGGAATACCACGTTGTTGACCACGGCCTGAATCTGGGCCCTTGCGGTGTCCCAGGTCTGTTCAATCACCCCAGCCACATCACCGGCGGCCCAGGCCGTCATGGAGCACAAGGCCACTGCCATCGCAAGAAGTCCCATCATACACAGGATTCTTTCCTTTTTCATTGCTGTCCTCTCCTTTTCATTCATTCTCTTTTTTCCTCCTTAAACGCAGCAGGGCGCAAGCAATGGCCCCACCCAGGGCCACGCTGCCAAGACCGATCCAAAAACCGAGATTGCTCTCATCTCCGGTATATGGCACATCCGGCATGGGGATCTTCTCGTTGGTCATCTCCGCCTTGATAATTTGCCCGTCCTCGGTAATCTCAAATTCGTGGGGTGTCGTGTCAATGCTGTAACCCTCCGGAGCATCGAATTCCTCATAGGTGAATTTTCCGCAACCCAGGGTGAATCTGGCAATCCCGCTTTCATTGGTATAGCCCTCAGCGGCCACATTGCCGTCTGCGTCCTTGATGCGGAAGCCTGCCCCCGGCAGAAGCTTACCGTCTGAAATATCTTTCTTGGTAAGTTCCAGTTCACCGGTGATCGGTTTGTTTTCCAAGTTTCCAAGCTCGATCACAGCGCCGTTTTCGCTGATCTGCACGGTAAAGATCTCATCCGACAGCACATAGCCCTCCGGAGCTGCGATCTCCCGCACCAGCCAAACACCGTAGGGGATATCCTCGAAGGAAAAGCTGCCGTCCTCGGCGGACTCTGCAGTCAGGAGCGCATTTTCCTCCGTAAAGTCTGTGCAGTCGGCACGGAACAGCCCAAACGCTGCACCGGGGAGCGGCTCGCCCTGTTCATCCAACTTGACGCCGGTGATGCTGCCGCGAATGATGCGGTTCAGAATGGCCTCGCCGTTGTTTACCTCGATCCTGACCACAGCAGTGGTCTCGTCCTCATAGGTGAAGGCGATGGGATAGGTTTCTTCGCTGATGAGATACTGCGCATCGACGGCATACTCTTTCACATAGTAGCTGCCGATTGGAAGGTCGGAGGCAAACACCAGCATGCCGTCTGCCTGCACACCGGCGATTTCGATCAGGCCGTCTGCCGGGATCACAGAGCCGTCCGCTGCGGTCAGCTCCTCCGCCGCATAAAGAGCGAAATACACATGAAGGATCTCGTCGCCGCTGCCGATCTGGAACAGTTCGTCCTTCTCCAGATCCTTGTACAGCTTGACCTCCGCTTTCTGCCGCTCGTCTTTGACGCCCAGGGCCACGATGGACACGGCTTCCTCCTGGCCGGCGTAGGTCAGGGTGACGTAATGCTCCTCGGTATCCAGGAGGTAGCCAGCGGGAACCCCATTCTCGTCCTCTTTGACGACAAACTGGGTGAGGTACAGAAGATCCGTGGTGGCTTCACCATTGTCGTCCGTAACAACGGTGTCCACCAGGTCTCCGGCGTGGTAGTGGGTCACGCCATCCGGAGAAGTGTAATCCACGGCAGCGTACACATTGTAGGTGGCGCCGGGGATCCCAACCTCGCCCCAAACGGGGGTGTACAGATCTCCGGTCTTAGCGATAGACACCAGACCCTCGCCGGTCTTGGAGATCTTGATGCGGCCCTTCTGGATCTCGTTGGGGACCACGATCTCCACAACCTTGAAGCCGTCCTCGTCCAGCACGGTGGTGTTTTCATTGATGCTGAACGGAATAGGCTCCGTCTCCCGGACGTAAGGCTCCGGGGTGCTGACCTCCAGGGCGGTGTAATCGCTGTACGGGAGATCGAAAGGAGTAATGAGGGTTCCGTCCGCCCCGGTGTAGAAGGTGTCCACTTCGGTGGGCACAGGGTACGGATTGGTCCAGGACAGCTTATTGCCTTCCTTGTCGAAGAAGGAGAAGCCAAAGCCCGCCAGGGGGATCTTCTCGCCGCTCTCGGAATCTACCTTGACCACTTTGATCTTCAAGCGGATCTGCTCATTGTTCAGGGTGTAATAATAGGTCTTCCCGTCCTCGGAGATTACCACCTGGAAGTCGTCTACCAGATAGTGACCATATTTACCGGATACCTGATGCACGGTGTAAGTGCCGAAAGGAAGATCCTTGGTCTGAGCAAAACCGGCCTCATTGGTGGTGAGGGTGTCCCGCTCGGCCTCCCGTGCGGAATCATAGGATTCTGCGGAAGAAAGCCAAATCTGGAAGACGGCGCCCTCCTCCTGGACCATCTGGCCGTTGCCGCCAGCGGTCTTGGTAATGGCGATCTTGCCCTTGACGGCGGCCTCCTTCACAAAGAAGTTCAGCGGATTGAACTCCACGGTGTAATTCTTGGGTTCCGAACCCACAGGTGTCTTGCCGGGGTTCAGCTTGTACCCCGCCGAGGGGCTGATTTCCTGGATGTACCAGCCCTCACCGCAGATGTAAGTCTTGGTGTCAAAGGCGCCGTTTTCATCCGTGGTGTAGCTGTCCACCAGATTGCCGTCCTGGTACACGCCGTACACGGCCCCGGCCAGAGTGCCGTCGCCCTGGGCATAGCCGGTTTCAATGTCGGACTTCACCACATGGGCGGACCACTTTTTGAGCTTGTTCTCAAAGGTCAGCTCGTTCACCTGGTCGTTATGGACAGTGATCTGCTGATCTGCAGGCTGCACATACGCCTCCGGGCAAACCTCGTGGACCGTGTAAGTCGTGCCGGTATGCAGCTTATTGCCAACGTGGATCTCACCATTGGCGCCGGTGGTAACGGTGAGCTTCCCGGACAGATCCCCGCCCGTGATCTCAAAGGTAATGCCCTCCACGTTGCCATCCTCGGATACCTTCTTGATGGTGAGGTCGCTGTTCTTCATGGTGATCTTGACGGGGTTGGCCGTGGTGTTGCCCGCCGTGATCTTGATTCCCGTGATGGGATCCGGGACGATCCAGGCGGCGGAGGCGTCGTCCTGGACCTCGGTCAAGGTGAAGTTGTCGCCCACCAGGATGTCGTTAAAGCGGGCCTCACCCGTGGAATCCGTAGTGGCAACCACATTGACGGCAGCGCCGGTGGTGGAGGTCCCGGTGAGCCGGAAAGAGATCCCGGCCAGCGGCGTTCCATCTTTGGCGGAGAGCTTCGTCACCACCAGGTTGCCACGCTCCAGAGTGTTTCGGAAGGTCAGCGTGATCGTCTGGTTCGCAACAGCGGTGAAAGACTGATCCGGCTGAGGCGCATAACCCGCAGGCGTGACCTCGTGCATGATGTAGCTCGTGCCGTCTATGAGGCCGCTGCTGAAGGTGATGTTGCCATTGGAATCCGTTGCCTTCGTTTCCAGCACGGTGGATCCCTGTTTGACCTGGAAGGAGATCCCAGCGACTTTGCCATCCTCGGAGGTCTTCTTCACGGCGGCGTAGCCGGTGGCTTGGGCCTTCAACTTGAAGTAAGCCGGGGCAGGGTCCTGTTTGGAACGAATAAAAGTGGCAACAGGCTGATAAGTGTTGTAGACGGAACTGCTGGTCCAAGTCAGTACAGAGTCCGCTTCCTTGTTGGGCATATTGGGGTTCGTAGACAGGAACGTCTTCCCATTGACCAGGTTCTTGGCAGCAGCGGCGGAGGCAGTAATAGTGAGCTTGTTGCCGCTCTTGCTGAACGTAATGCCGCTCTCGGAAGGCATATCCCAACTGGACAGAACTCCACGGGTATCCGCAACAGTTGCGCTGTAATTACCTTTTCCGTCAGGCTTTAGTTCGATAGTAGGTGCCGCACCATAGGAGTCCTTACAAAAACTTGGAATGAAGCCATGTTTTTCCAGGATACTGGAAATAGTGTTATAGGCACTCATAAAATTGCTATTATCTGAGAAGGAATTTACGATACGGCTGCTGGTCCGCTTGAAGGAGTATGGATCTCGACAGCCTTCCGTAAATTCCCAGATGATAACCTGGGTAGCCGCATATTGTGCGGCCTGTATCAACCCATCCGGGGAATTGGAAAGTGCCTTGGCAAAGTTCGTGGGGAAGCCATATGCCATAGCCAAGGTAATAGCCTGCTGCTTGTCACGGCCAAGAGCGTTCCATGCTGCAGAAGCGGCGGTTGGATTTGAGTAGTAATCCGTGTTGCTGTCTGTCTCAATGCTCGGCTTGATGCAATACGCATAGGTGGGGTTGGAGTAGCTGCCGAAATACATCTTACGGATGCCGTCATACCAGTTATTACCAAAAGTCAATGTGGGATCCGCATTGATTTGGTACTCGCCCAGGATCCAAAGCGTATCTTCGGTTCTGCTGGCCTGCAGAGAAGGCAACTTCAAGATATTCTGAGCCAGGGCCGGGACCGTAGAGGGAAGCACGTCCTGCGCAGGATCAGTAGATTCCATACTGTCCGTGGTTTCGGCGGGAACCGTAGCTTCCGTGGTGGCGGTCGTCTCCGGCTCGGTGGCTTCCGTCTCGCTGACTTCGGTAGATTCCGTATTTGCTGGAAGGGTATCTGCCGTCTCAGCAATGGTAGGTTCTGAATCCTGTACTGGTTCGGTTTCTGCGTCTGTGGAAACAGTAGAGCCGTCCGTTTCCACCGGCGTCGCATCGCTGATGGTCGGTTCAGTAGGTTGAAGTTCTTCCGCAAAGGCACTCATGGGGAGAACGCCAATTACCAGAACCAGGACAAGGAGCAATGCGAGAATACGATTGAGTTGTTTCATGGCTTATTTCTTCCTTTCTCAAAAGATAAACAAAATAATATATAAACGCCGCTTTCCAAAGAGGCAGACGGGATCTCCGGGCAAAAGAAAAGCACGTTATTTGTTCTTCAAATAACGTGCTTGAATAATATGAAATTGTTACTATGCTTTAACCGTAATAGACAGTGATGTAATAGCCATTATCTCCGTCGCTTTCCACATAAACGTCCAGGCGATAATTTGCCACATTAAATTCGTCACCCATCCGTTCGTTCTTGGATTTCAACAACTGCAAATCATTGTCGATTGCAGATACAACAGCCCAATTTAGATCGTCTTGCGTCTCGGCAATCACATATCCGGCAGGGTAGTATCCGCAATACTCGTTGGACAGGCCGGGGGTCAGGATGGCACCCAGGGAAGAAATGTAGCTTCTGCCGTATTCAATGGCTTCACTACAACTCAGGGAGACAACCGGGGGTTCCGTCTCGGGAGGATCCGTGGGCTTGGGTGCCTCAGTCGCCGGGGGATTAGTGGCGGGAGGATTGGTGGCGGGAGGATTGGTGGGTTTCGGTGCCTCGGTCGCCGGAGGATTGGTGGGCTTGGGAGATTCGCTGGGCTTCTGAGTTGCAGCCGGTTCGGATGCAGCAGGCTTGGTGCTTTCTGTGGCCTTGGTGGTTTCAGTCTTGCCAGTGGTGGGTTTCGTAGTAGGTTTGGTAGTCGATTTGGTGGTCGGCTTAGTTGCCGTGGTTGCAGCAGTCGTTTCGGTGGCCAGCAGCGCATCGCTGGGATCCGTAGTCTTGGCAGCATTGCCCTTGCAGCCGGTCAGGAGCAGGCTTACCGTAATCACCGCAACCAACGCTCTACAAATATTATTTCTCTTCACACGAATGATCTCCCTTCATTCCGTTTTACCGATCTTTTCTACAAGCCAAAATACCACACCATTTGGCCCCTTGTCAAGACGATTCTGTGTTTCCATTTTCAATCCTCTCTGCCTACAAGGATACCGACGCAAGGCTGAAAGTCCAGCGAGAATCGGAACTTTTTTTCGGAGACTACATCGACTGCACCATGCCGGGGCTTTCGTCGATAGATTCTTCCATGTCCGAAGCTTCATCCTGCTCCATGTGCAAACGCTGCTCGTATGCGGCAAGGACAGCGTCGTTGATGGCGTTGCGGGAGGTTTCGTTCATGGCGAACACGGTATCCGAATACTTCATATCGCCATTTCTATCCTTATAGCTGCGGTACGGCATTCGGGCGAACAGTCCGTTTTTGCTGTCCATGACCGCAATGTCCCGCACCACATATTCGCCGCCGAGGATCACACTGGCGTATGCTTTAATGCGGTTGTTTTCACCGACCATGCGGTCGATCTGTGCTTTGATCTTCATTGTTGCACCTCCATTTTCTGTTTTACCATGCGAAAAAGGTAAAGCCCATATGCTCCTGCACTTCCTCCGGGGAAATGTCCTCGATCTCCGCAAAGCGCTGCTTATATCGCTCCACCTCCGCATCTGTCAGCGAGCGGAAATTTTCGCCGTCTGTACCAACGACAAAGAACGGTCCAGCGATCACATCTCCGTTCAGGCGGCGATTTCCGTCCATCCCCATGAGCTTAGACTCCTCATTGCAGACAAGGAGCGTGCCGTCGCCGTTGCCTATGACCTCAATCATGCCGCCGACCGTTTCCTGCAGATCCTCAAGCTGGTCGGGGATGTTCAGCTCATAAGGCGCTTCATGGGGCTCCACCATGACAACGCGAAGGATCTTAGACATTGGATTCACCGCCTTGCTGCTCCGCCCAACGCACCGATAGGTGGATGAGCGCCGCCCGCTGCTCCTTGGCAGAAAGGCTGTCCAGAAAATCCAGAAGCGTGATCCCCTCCGGCTCTGGTTTAACCGGAGCACCAGGGGCATTTCTGCAATCGTTGCAGAGCTTTTCTCTCCGGACGATCACCGTGCGGTCATCCTGCTCGGCAAAGGACAGAACATCATTGCAGGAAAAGCCTACCCGCTTTCGGATCTCATAGGGGATGGTGATACGCCCACGCTTTCCGAGGATGCGGTACAGCTTAGTCATCCCCGTCACCTCCCACCATCTGCTCTTTCAGGCATTCACCGCAGCAGGGGCAGCAGTACGGGCAATCCTCGCAATCTTCGTTGTAGCTTTCACAGAAGGTGTCTTCCTCTACTTTCTGGATCACAATGCGTTTTCCGTCCACGAAGGCTTCCGCCATAACGCCGGGAACGATGCCGACAGCCTCCAGCGCATCAGTAGGGACGGGGATCAGTTCAAAATCATATCTCATGGTAGAGTATCCTTTCATTCAGAATTTCCTGGGAATCCAGCCGATCAAATAGCGTGAGCTGCACACAGGATCGGGCCAGCTCTGTGGTGTCGTAGTTGGAGATCAGCAGCTCCGGGTACCGTTTTCCGTTTTCGTATCGCTGCGCAATGTTGGATAGTCGGGAGATACCCTCAACTACAATGCCGGGGCGGTCATACAATGCCCGGATCTCAGGACAGTCGTTGTAGGAGAGCAGAAATTTTCCCTTGATCCCAAGCAGTGCGTCGACAAGTCCGGCATGGTCAAAGCCGTCTTCGGAAACCGCCTCGTAGTACTGATCTGCGTTGTAATACGGCGGGTCACAGTAAAAAAAACTCTCCGGACGGTCATACTGCCGGATGAGCTTCACACAGTCCTTGTTTTCGATGACGACCTTTTGCAGCCTGCCTGCCGCCGATTCGATCAGCGGAAAGTTGTTCCACATGGCATGGGGCTGGCTGCCGAAGGTCGATGTTCCGGCTGCGTAGCTATACCGGATCAGCGCATAGTAATAGGCGGCCCGACGCACATCCGGGAGCATGGCTTGGGAATGCAGCATTCTCTTCATATACTCGAAGTCCAAGCGGGAATTGAGCATATACCGCAGCTCGTCCCGCAGGGCCTCCGGCTGCTCCCGGACGCAGCGGTACAGGTTCACAAGATTGCCGTTGAAGTCGTTGAACACTTCAAAATCGTTGCCGGGAGGCTTGTGGAATAGCACCCATCCGGCCCCGCCGAACACTTCGATATACCGTTTGTAGTTTCGCGGGAAGCGAGCAAGGACCTCGTCACGAAGGGCTTTCTTTCCGCCGACCCACGCCATAAAGCTGTTGATGGAATCACCTCCTTTGCGGAGGCGTCTGCGCATACAAAGGTTCCGCAGAAAACAGAAAGAAGCCGTTTTCCATGTACGGAACATCCATACACGCAAAACGACCTCTTTGATTTAGACTTTTAGCAGAGCTTCATTTCCTCGGCCTCCTGCGGGGAGGTGTCAGAAAGGAAATCGGAGAAATTTTCTCTTTCACCGGAAAAGTTCGGACTTGTTTCTTCGTCAAGCGGGATATATTCGCTTTTTCCAAAGTCCAGCGGCTCTTTCAGAATCACAGAGCCACCATGGTTGACACCGACACTCGGTTCTACGGAGCAGAATTTGCCGCCGTCATCGCTGTGGCGCAGGTGGTAGCAATACAGCCCCTCCGGAATGTCTGCATCCGTCAGTCGGGCATTTGAGAACAGTGCTGTTTTACCGAGCAGCTCGATCTTCTCGTATTCATCATCCTCCAGATTGACATAGTCTGTACCGGCTGCATTCAGAGCGAGTCCATAGTCCAGCGGTTCCAGCCCCATCAGCTCACAGCCGAGATCAATGGCCTCCCGCTCTGTTTCGGGAAACCATTCTTCGATTCGTACTCCGTTCTGATAGCGGTATCTGCCGCAGTTATGGCCGATGTCCTCATCGGCCCACTCGTGCTCGATCTCCACATTGGGGAACATCTCCGCCAGCTTTTCCATTACCGGGTGCGGAGCAGACCATGCCGTCAAGAAGTTCAGGGCGTCCCCATCCTGATAGTCTACTTTCGCCTCACCGTAGCCGTAGGAATTCCATTTAGTGCCCCAATGATGGTTACGCCACCCATACCATGTGGGTACTCCGTATAGGCGAATGTTGTTCCAAGCGGCTTTTCCAAGTTCCCATTCTTCTGGACGGATATCCGAGCGCTGCCGAAGGAAAGCGTCCTCACTTTTGTGAGGAATGTTCTCAAGATCGTCCTGATGGATCGTTCCGCCGAGGGTGTAGACCTCGATAAAATCCTGATAGGCTTTCAGGCCGGTACTCGTCTGGCTGCCTGCCTCGATATTCAGGCTCTCCGGCATGGGTATGATCTTATTAAAATCTACTGAGCCGATTCCAAGATCATCATACTGGATGGCCTCCAGCATGGCTCGGATCTGCTCAGGCTCTCCGTGCAGCGTCAGCACATTTGTTACATGGTTTGGCACACATTCTTCCTCCTATTCCATTTTCATCTCAAAGCCCTGCGCTTCCTGTATCGTCTGTTCTTCCGCCAACTCCGCCGCCGTGAGCTTGCGGAAAACATCTTCTTCAGGGATCAGGGCGAGGGACTGCCCGTTATCCCAATGCATCTGAAGCTGACCCATATCGTCCACATGGGTCACCGTGCCTCTCGTTCCGGAAGGAACCGGTGCATACGGGTCATCCATCCGGAGCAGCTGCACCCGTGTTCCGGGTGGGTAGTGGGTCCTCATTCGTTCACGCAGTTGATCGTTCATTGGTCGTGACTCCTTTCATTCCAGTTTCATTGTTTCGAGTTCGGGACCGGCAGACATCCGTTGGTGGAAGGCAGTTTCATTTTCCATGAAGTAGTCGCTGCCGCTGTTCCAGAAGGAAACATAGATCTCACCGTCGGCAGTACGGATAGGGCGCTGCTCCAGCCCCTCACCGAAGCCGTCTGCTGCCTGCCCGATCAGCTCGTCGATCCATTCCTGTTCTTCTGCCGGGGAAAGGACTTCCCGCAGCCCGGTACAGATCACACCGAACAGTTCTCCGTTGACCTCCTGCACATCCCAGACGGCAGAGACGATCTTGGCCTTAGCGGACTCGCTGCCGTCGAAGTAGTCGGCCATATCGTTCAGATCCTCGTTTTGCTCCTTTTGAAGCAGCTCCCGGATCGCTCGCTCATTGTCGAGCGCATAGCCGTTGTCCACCTCATACCAATCGCCGTATTCCTCGTCCGTCATACGGACCTGAAGCGGGCAGTAGTAGTTGACGGTTACGGCGATCAGGTCCGCTGTCATTGCCTTGATGTCTGCCAAGACCGCCTGCGGCGAGTGATACTGCCCATAGACGATGCTCTGCTCGATCTCATGCTGCACCTCCGGTCTGGCGTGTACCACAGCGTGAGCACACACATTGGCGTCCTCCAGCGAATGGGAGGGTCGGAACAGAACCGCAAGATTTTGCTCGATGTCCGACTCGGAATAGAGCTTGACGGAGATCGGCTGATCTTCCTCATCCAGAATCGGAATGTCCTTGGCCCGCCTGCGGATACCGATCTGCGACAGTTCATATTGCAGGCTCAGACGATCCATGGGCAGCTCCACAATGGCGGTCTGTTCGTTGTGCGAGATCACGGCTTTAAGCATGGCGCACCTCCGTTTCCAGCACTGCCGCACCGAAGCGGGCGATGGTGACAGCCTGCACGATCAGGCGAAAGGCCCGATCTGAGATCACGCTGCTATCAGCCAGCTCACACAGCGAGATCTGCCGCTCGCCGGTTTGCAATTCTTTGACCGCTTTCCAAATAGCATAGCAGTCTGTGGACACATCGCCGAGGCGCACCATCTGCAGATCGACTTTGCCACGGTCGGAAAGGTATCGTCTTGTCTTGGACCACAAGGTGTGATCCGCAGTCAGAAGATACAGCACAGCAAGGCTGCGATGATCCGGTTTTCGCAGATACAGTTTCTGCGACTCAAAACGCTGTCTGTGCTGATCGGTTTGAAAAATCATAGGGGCATCATCCTTTCTGTCGTAGAGATGTGAAAGCCGTCCTTGGAACGGAATATGACGTGCGTCGGCAAATGCCGCATGAACGGCTTCATGAAGAGAGGCTGCGCCGCAGGATAGCCGGACATCCAGTACCGGGCAGACCTCCATAGAGCATCCTTTCTTTTTTCTGTGGTAGAGGCAGAGCCTGCAATCGCAGTCCGCTTTGCTGAATGGATATGCCCTACGGAGTCTGCCTCCGCCTCGTTGGTTTCCGCCGGGTGGTCGCTGCATGATGGCCTCCATGCTGTTGAGGGCAGGTGTACTTGTGAAATACATTTTGATCGCTCCTTTTCATGAAATAGAAAAAGCCCGAAGTCTTTTGCAAAACTTCGGGCTTGGAAAATACAAAACGGCGGACAAGTTAAAAACTTGTCCGCCGTCTGCGAATATTGGGTTGTACGGGAGTTCGATACTGCACCCAAAGGGAAAACAGCGGTTTTACATCTTTAAATATGCATCTCAAAATCCCGGTATCAGGGCAGCAAAAAACCCCGATAAAATCGGGGTTTTTGCGGAACATATCTTTTTTATGTTCCTTTTATGGTGGAGGCGAGGGGAGTCGAACCCCTGTCCGAAAGCAACTCAAAAAGAACTTCTCCGGGTGCAGTTTGTTATTTACATTCCCTTTTCCCGGCGGGAGCAAACACCCTACGGGAATCGGTAGCTTCATGATTCATGGTGCGGGCAAAGCTTACCGCACGCACGGGCACCACTAAAATGACACCCTAGCCCGGCTCGTGGTCCTTCCGGGGAGGATGGGCGCGCCTAATTAGGCCGCCTGAGCAACGTAAGTGTTGTCAGTTAAATTTAAAAAAGTTACCCGTTTTATCGTGGTCAGGCGCCACGACCCGCTATTCCAGTCTTGCTGCCCCCGTCGAAATCCGGTACGCCCCCAGATCGATAGGGTGCCCGGGGCCGGAGCCCCGGGTAATTTTTAGAATCTGCCGTAGGGATCCTTCAGCTTATTGGGCTCGGGATAGTCTACACCAAAGGTGTCCACGGTCATTTTCTTGATCCTCTGCTCCTGGATGGGGCGGTCCATCCGGTCCGTGGAGGTTTGAGCAATGGCGTCCACCACGGCCATGCCCTCGGTGACCTTGCCGAAGGCGGCATACTGGCCGTCCAGGTGCTTGGCATCCTCGTGCATGATGAAGAACTGACTGCCGGCGGAGTTGGGAGACTGGCTCCGGGCCATGGACAGGACCCCCCGCTTGTGCCGCAGGTCGTTCTTAAAGCCGTTGTAGAAGAACTCGCCCTTGATGCAGTAGCCCGGGCCGCCCATGCCGGTGCCCTCGGGGCAGCCGCCTTGGATCATAAAGCCGGGGATCACCCGGTGGAAGATCAGGCCGTCATAAAAGCCGGACTTTACCAGGCTGATGAAGTTATACACGGACTGGGGCGCCACATCGGGGTACAGCTCCGCCTTAATGATGCCGCCGTTTTCCATTTCAATGGTCACAACAGGATTCATAATCAACGATTCCTTTCTTTCATGGCGCGATCCATTTGCCGTTTCGCGTCTTTTACCGCGGCATCCTGCCGCTTGTCATAGAGTTTTTTGCCCTTGCACAGGCCGATGGACAGCTTCACCCTGGCCCCTTTCAGATACACCGACAGAGGGATGATAGAGTAGCCGTCCTGCTTGACCTTACCATAGAGCCGCATGATCTCCCGCTTGTGCATCAGGAGCCTACGGGGCCGCTTGGGATCCTTGTTGAAGATATTGCCCTGCTCATAGGGGGAAATATGCATCTGGTTCACCAGAAGCTCCCCGTCCTTGATGCCGCACCAGGAGTCCTTTAGGGTGAGGTTCCCGGCCCGGATGGACTTGACCTCGGTGCCGAACAACTCGATACCGGCCTCGAACTCCTCCTCCACGAAATACTCATGGTAGATCTCCCGGTTTTTGGCGATCAGCTTAATGCCCTTCTTTTCCGTTTCCCTCACCTCCCAGTGTAATTCATTATATCACGGCTGTCAAGATTTCAGCCGGGAAAGAGCAAACTTTCCAAGTCCCCCACGGCGTCCAGGCAGTGCGCGGCGTGGGACGCCATAAAGTCCCGGAGCTCCGGCACATTGGTCCTCCCCCACCCTGCCCAGGCAAAGGCGGCTTTTCGGGCTTTCGCCATGCGGTATCCCGTCATCAGATCGTCCACCACCAGCATTTCGGAGTAGTCGATCCCACATTTCTCCCGGATTCGGTCCAGGGCGTAGGGCTCCGGCTTCCGCTGGGCGGGCTCCAGCTCCCAGCCGAAGATCAAATCCGGCTGGAATCCGAAATGGGACCCATAATCCCGCTCGATGTTGGTCCTGCAGGAATGGGAGGACACGCAGATCTTTCCTCCCGCTCCCCGATAGCGGGCCAGCAGCTCCCGCAGACCCGGAAAGGCCGGTGGCATATGCGTCATAGCATACTGGAGCCACATCCGAAACTGCTCCGCCAGCTCCGCATCCGACAGGCCGTAGCCCTCCTGGCAAAGGGCAACGAAGCCCTTCCCGGAACACCACCGGGTAAACTCCGGCAGCGCAGGCGGCCGGGCCCCGGGCCGGAACTTCGCCAGCATTTCCAAGAAGGCCGGATAGTTCACCGTCTCCTCGCTGCGGACCACCGTGTCGTCATGGTCCAGGACCAGGCAGCGGTACATCAGGCCGTTCATGCCTTCCAGCCGGGCCGCAGATCATCCCGGCCCTGGTCGGCGTTGACCCGGCGCTGGAGCTCCTCCATCCGCCGGTCCAGTCCGGCGCTGACCTCGGCGCACTCCTTCAGCTCCCGCTCGATCTCCTCCGGATTGGAAACGTTCTTCTTGTACCGGATCTTGTGTTCCAGGCTGGCCCACCAGTCCATGGAAATAGTGCGGAACTGCACCTCCACCTTCATCATTTTTTTCTGATTATGAAGGAAAATGGGCACCTCCACGATCAGGTGCAGACTGCGGTAGCCGTTGGGCTTGGGATTGGCGATATAATCCTTCTTTTGGATCAAAACCACGTCGTCCTGCCGCAGGAAAGCCTCGGACAGCAGATAAATATCCGTGGGATAGGAGCAGATCACCCGGACACCGGCGATGTCTGTCAGCTCCTGCTCGATCTTCTCCGCGGTGATGGGAAAGGATACGCCCCGGCGCTTCAGCTTTTCGGCGATGCTCTCCGTGGATTTGAGCCGGGTCTTGATGGCCTCGATGGGGTTACGGTCGTATTGCAGGGACAGCTCCTCGTTGAGTACGTTGAACTTGGTGGCCACTTCCATCATAGCGCAGTTGTAATAGGCCATCAGCTCCCGATAGGAGTAGATCTGGCCCTGGATCATGCTCTTGAGGCTGTTGGTGATTGGAAAATTGATCAGGGGTTTGCTGGACAGATCCATGATCGGATCCTCCTTTTTCTTTATGTTGCGGAGACCTCCGGCAGGAACCGGATCCGAATGGAGCCCACGCCGCCGTCCACCTGGACCAGGGTATCTCCGGTGCCGAACACGGCGCCGTCGGCCAGGTCGTTTCCGGCCACGTTGATGGAGCCAATACCCTTATCCACCAGGATCCGATAGTTCTCCTGGCCGATGAAGGTCAGCTCCGCGGCGCCCACGCCCATATCCAGCTTGCTCTGGCCCGTGAGCTTGGCGGTGAGCTCCAGCTTTCCGACACCCATGTCCAGGTCCAAATCATGAAGCGTGCCGGAGGATACGGTAAGACTCCCCACACCGCCGTCAATGTCCGCGCGTTCCGTGGCGCACAGCCGGGAGATCTCCACCTTGCCTGCGCCCAGATCCAGGTCCAGGTCCTTGGCCTCCAGATCCTCGATATGTACCAGCCCGGCGCCGGTGCTCAGCTTCGCCCGGTCGAATACCGTATCCCGGGGAATGGTCACGGTCAACTGGGCCCGGTTCTTGCCGGTGGTCCATCTGCTCTTCTCTTCGATCTTCACACAACCGTCCTGGTTCACCACCGAAAGACTCGTCAGGTTGGATTCCACCTCGAACCGGTCTCCGGACCGGATGGTGAGCTCCGCCGCCGACAGATCGATGTCCAGGGAGCGGATCTCCTCCGCTATGTCGTAGGTTTTCATTTCGCCCGCAGGCTTTTCCACACCGCCAAATAGGCTGGGCAGGAAGGACAGCCCCTGTAAAATACCGCCTAAAATAGTCAGGCACAGCAGTGCGGCCAGGGCCAGGGCCGCATACTTGATCCCACGCTGCCAGGCACTCATCGGATGTTCATGCCTCCGAAAACGCAGACCGCGTCCACGTACACCGTCACCAGGCTCTGGGCCGTGGGCTGAGGGTGCTTGTTGTCCACGCCGCCGAAGATGGACACAGGCTGGACTTTTACGGCTACGCCGTCGGGGACGATCAGGTCAATGCCGCCGAAAATGGCACTGGCCTTGATCATCACGTCGCCGCTCATGGAGGCGCCCCGCAGGTCGCATTTCACCCCGCCGAATACGGCGGTCAGCTCCGCCCCATCAAAGGGCTCGCCGTTGAAGCTCATGTTGGTGCCGGAAAAGGCGGCAAAGCCGTTTTTCAGGGGCTTTCCGCTGGCCTTCAGCTCCTGCATGATCTTATCCTGCTGGGGATCCCGGAAGCTGCCGAAGATCAGCCGTAGGCCGATCAGAATCACGATCACCGGCAGGACCAGCTTCCAAAGCATGGCATAGTTCAAAATGCCCTGGCTGCACAGCAGCAGGAACACACCCACCAGAAGACCGATGAGGTTCCCGGTCTTCTCTCCCGGGGAGAACAGGCCCACAAAGCAGGGCACAATGATGAACAGGGTCCACCACCCGTCAAACAGCAGATTGATCTTGGTAATGCCCAGCGCGTTCAGCCCCAGGATGGCGCCTACGGCTACCAGCACCAGACCCCAAAGGATCTTTGTTCCTTTTCGCATATATCATTCCTCGAACGCTCTAAAATTTCAGGGAGTTTTCCCTTGGAATTATTATAGCATAGTTCCGCCCCAAAGGGAAGGGATTTCACCGGCGTTTCAATTCTGCCAGCAAATATCCGGTCCCTTTGTCAGGGGATACCGACACAGCTCCCGGCCCTCCAGGTCCTCCCGGTGCATATCCACGGCGGAAATGCGGCTGTTTTCATAGGTGGTGTAGTAGTAAATGCCTCGATCGGCGTTGCAGCAGGAGGAATATAGGGTGATCTCATACTTATCCTTCTCCAGGTGACAGCAGCCCCGCTGCTGCTCTACGGAACCCAGAATGTGGAAAAACTGGCTGACGCTCTCCCCTTCTTCCTGACCGGACTGGGAATTCATCCGGGTAAAGGCCGCCCGGACAAAACGGGATTGGGAGGACAGATCTCCGGGCAGGCCCATGGCCCCCATGCCCCGGCTGTAAGGCGCCAGGTCCAGGCCTGGAGCAAAGCGGTTCTCCGGCGTGTCGGGAGACAGTGCGGCAAAATTTTTCAGAGCAAACATCTGCATGGGGAACGGCGGATTGTTGGTCAGCACCCCCACGGAATCCTCATAGATGTGCAGGCCGTCGGCCATGGATTCCAGTACGATGCAGTCCTTCCTGTCCGCCAGGAGCCAGTGGAGTTGGCCAACGGGCAAACTGGGACTGAAGGGCGTATCCGTGATTTGAATTTTGTCCAGCAGCCCCCGCGCCTCCGCCACGGAGGCGCAGTTGCCCAAGAGCCAGGGAATCAGCTCAAATTGAGCCACGTTATCCCGGCCCTCCTCCGGCTTTCCATAAACGGCATTGCCCACAAAGTTCAGTCCCGCAATGCAGAGGCCCTTTTCATTGACGGCATCATAATACAGGGGATACCCGTCCTGCACATGGGCCATGCCCACCATGGCATAGTGGCTGGACAGTTCCGGCATATGCCGGAACCGGAAGGGGTAATTCCGTGGCGTTACCGTCATCTCCTCCCCATAGGGGAACTCATAGTCCAGATTCCGTCCGAAATAGAAATCCCGGGTCAAATAGGTCGCTGCGGTACACATAGTTCTGCCTCCTGGAAGTTTTTTCTTTATTCTACCACATCTTCCCCAGCCTATCCCCAACAAATTGTGAACATTTCATTTGTTGACAAATCAACATCTATATGATACAATGCGGAACATGTTGATTTTACAACAAAGGAGGTTGCCTATGGATGCCAACTTTGAGGCGTTTACCGTTCTCATTTCCCGAATCAGCCGAAGCATCAAGCGGATCAAAACTGAGGAAATGGCGGAATTTCAATTGAAGGGCACCCATGTTTCCTGCCTGTATTATCTCTATCTCTCCGACTCCATGACCGCAGCGGAACTCTGCGAGCGCACAGAGGAGGACAAGGCTGCCCTGTCCCGGTCTCTGGAATACCTGGAAGCCCAGGGCTATCTGACCGGGCCGGACAAAGGCGCACGACGGTACAAATATCCCCTGCATCTGACGAAAAAAGGCCGGGCCGTGGGCCGGGCCGTGGCAGACAGGGTCTCCCGGATCGCCTCCCAGGCCAGCTGCGACCTTACTGAGACAGAGCGTGAAATTATGTACCGGTCTTTGGGGCAGATTTGCGCCAGACTGGAGGCCATGGAGTTTCGGAACGAAAGGAAGGACTAAAATATGGTACAAATCATTGTGGATTCCACTGTGGATCTTCCGGAGCGATATCGTAAGGCCGTCTCCGTCATTCCCTTAACCGTAAATTTCGGTGGAGAGGAATTCGTGGACGGCGTGACCCTGACCAAGGAGGACTTCTATCGTCGGCTCCTCGACAGCCCGGTGCTGCCCACCACCAGTCAGGCCACCCCCACCGCCTTCCAAGGCATTTTTGAAAAGATCACGGCCGCCGGAGACAGCGCTGTTGTCATCACCCTTGCGGAAAAGCTCTCCGGAACCTATCAAAGTGCCTGTATTGCCGCAGAGGATTACCCCAACATTTTTGTAGTAGACAGTCTCTCGACTACCACAGGCGCCGGAATTCTGGCGGAGTACGCCCTAGACCTCGCCCGGAATGGCATGCCGGCCCAGGACTTGGCCCGGCGGCTTACGGAGAAGCGGAACGACATCTGCCTCATCGCCCTGCTGGACACCCTGGAATATCTGAAGCGTGGCGGCCGGATCTCCAAGGCCGTAGCCCTGGCCGGAGGACTGCTAAGCATCAAGCCAGTCATTACCATCTCCAACGGCGAGATATCCCTGATTGGCAAAGCCCGGGGCTCCAAGCAAGGCAATAACCTGCTGGTGGAAAAGATTCGCAGCTGCGGCGGCATCGATTTTGATTTGCCCATTCTCCTGGGCTATACCGGTCTGTCGGGCGAACTGCTTCAGACCTATATCCGGGACAGCAAAGCCCTATGGGAATCTGGGACCGATACTCTGGACGTGGTCCAGGTATGCAGCGTCATTGGTACCCATGCAGGCCCCGGTGCCATTGTAGCCTCCTTTTTCCGCAAATCCGATACCTGATAAACGCTGTAAAGGCAAAGAGCCCAAGCCTGGGGAGTTCTCCCGGGCTTGGGCTCCTTTTTGTAAAAATTCGTCATGCTAGCCGGCAAAATTTTTCCGGCTCTCATCCCGTATGGCAGAACAGGGTGCAGTCCAACGGACTGCACCCTGTTCTATAGAATCGATCCTTACGGACAGCCAATATCTCAGTTGCCCTTGGAAGCCTTCTTCTCGGCTTTGGCCTTCTTCTTGGCCTCAGCAGCCTTCTTCGCTTTCTCCTGGGCCTCTTCGTTGGCGGTGTCGTTGGTGGAAATGGACCACTTGGTCAACTCCATCCGGACCCTGTCGGAGCTGGTCTCAATGACAATGCGGTCTTCCTTCACATTGACCACGGTGCCGACAATACCGCCGATAGTGGTGATACGGTCGCCGGTTTTGACGGCGTTGCGCATCTGCTCCGCTTCCTTCTTCTTCTTGTTCTCCGGACGGATAAGCATGAAGTAGAAGATGGCGAACATGACGACGAGCATCAGGATCATCTGCATGGAACCGCCGGCGGTGCTGGTCGTGGCGGCCGTGTCGAGAAACAGGTACATAATTTAATCTCCTTTGTGGGTTTTTCTGCAATTGCTTGTTCTATTATAACATTAAATTTCCTGAATGCAAGGCCAAGTATCAGATTTTTTCGTCTAACTTGGTCGAATATTCCGTCCGGAACTGGGCAAAATTCCCGGCATCCAGGGCCTCCCGGATCCGTTCCATGAGTTTATTGTAGAAATAAAGGTTGTGCATGACCGCCAAACGCATGGCCAAAATCTCCTCCGCCTTGAACAAATGCCGTAGATACGCCCTGGAATAACGGCGGCACACGGGGCAGTCACACTGGGGATCAATGGGGCTCTCGTCCCGCTCATATTTGGCATTTTTCAGGTTAATGGCGCCGCTCCAGGTAAAAAGACGGGCGTGGCGGGCATTTCGAGCAGGCATAACGCAGTCAAAAAAGTCCACGCCCCGGGCCACGGCCTCAATGATGTTGCTGGGGGTGCCCACGCCCATGAGATACCGGGTCTTATTCTTGGGCATATAGGGCTCCACGGCCTCAATGATCTCGTACATGATCTCGGTGGTTTCGCCTACGGCCAGGCCGCCGATGGCATAACCCGGCAGGTCCAGATCCGCAATTTGCTTCATCTGCTCAATGCGGATGTCGGCATAGGTGCCGCCCTGGTTGATGCCCCAGAGCATCTGCTGGGGATTTACCGTATCTGGCAGGCTGTTGAGCCGGGCGTTTTCCGCCTTGCACCGTTCCAGCCAGCGGACAGTCCGGGCGGCGGATTTGGCCACGTACTCCCGGGGCGAGGGATTCTCGATGCACTCGTCAAAAGCCATGCAGATGTCGGAGCCTAAATGGGACTGGATCTGCATACTCTCCTCCGGTCCCATGAAGATCTTGTGTCCGTCAATGTGGGAGGCGAAATACACGCCTTCTTCCTTGATTTTCCGCAGGCTGGCCAGGGAAAATACCTGAAATCCGCCGGAATCCGTAAGGATCGGCCCATCCCAGGTCATAAACTTGTGCAGTCCCCCCAGATCGTGGACCAGCTGGTCTCCGGGCCGCAGATGCAGGTGATAGGTGTTGGAGAGCTCCACCTGGCAGCCGATGTCCTTCAGGTCCTTGGCGCTGAGGCCGCCCTTGATGGCCGCCTGGGTGCCAACGTTCATAAAGACCGGAGTCTGGACCGTGCCATGGGCGCAGGTGAACACGCCCCGGCGGGCAGCGCCTTCAGCTTTCAATAGTTCAAACATTTGTTACCTCCCGATCAGGGTTATAGCATACATAGAGCTTTCCTGGGACCGATTCTCCGTTATAGATCACGGTATTTACACTTTTCAGGAAACGAAAGCCGCACTTTTCACAGACCCGGCGGGACCGGTCGTTAGTATCAAAGTGACCGCAGGTCAGATAATCGTAATCCAGGACGGAAAAGCAGTAGTCCATGACGGCCTTCACTGCCTCCGGCATAAGCCCCCGGCCCCAATAGTCCCGACTCAGCACATAGCCCACTTCCCTGCCCAGTAATGCTTCGGGAAGACCCGCGTCCTCATCCCGGGGCTCCAGGCCGATGGAGCCGATGACCTTGCCCGCTTCCCGGTACACCAGGGCAAAGGTCTTTTTCCCCGCAATGAACAGGTCCAGAATCTTTTGAGATTCCTCCATGGACTCATGGTGCTTCCACCCGGCCCGCTCACCTACGTCCGGGACACTGGCGTATTCGTAAAGGTCCGCCAGGTCCTCCTGTCTCCAGGCCCGGAGGATCAGCCGAGATGTTTCGATTCGAATATCTGTTACGTCAATGGACGCATTCATGTCTGATCCTCCGAAATATCCGGAATATCCGCAAAGAAGCAGGCATCCCCAAAGGAGAAAAACTTGTATTTCTCCTGAACGGCCACCCGGTAGGCATTCAGGATATGCTCCCGGCCCGCAAAGGCGGACACCAGCATCACAAGGGTGCTCTCCGGCAGGTGAAAATTGGTGATGAGGCCGTCCATGGCCTTGAATCGGTAGCCCGGGTAGATGAAAATATCCGTCCAGCAGGACTTGGCCGAAAAGCTACCGTCCTCGTTGACAAGAGACTCCAACGTCCGGCAGGAGGTAGTGCCCACACAGATGATCCGGCCCCCCCGGGCCCGGGTCTCGTTCAGAAGGGCTGCGGTCTGCTCGTTCATCATGCACAGCTCCGAGTGCATATGGTGGTCCGTGACCTCCTCGGCCTTCACGGGACGGAAGGTGCCCAGGCCTACATGGAGTGTCACAAAAGCCTCCGACACGCCCTTCTCCCGGATCTTCTCCAGAAGCTCCGTTGTGAAGTGCAATCCCGCCGTGGGAGCGGCAGCGGAGCCCAACTCCCGGGAGTACACGGTCTGATACCGCTCCTGATCCTGAAGCTCCTCTTTGATATAAGGCGGCAGGGGCATTTTGCCCAAACGTTCCAAAATCTCCAGAAAAATGCCATCATAATGGAACCGGACCACCCGGTTGCCGTCCTCCCGGACCTCCTCCACCGTAGCGGTCAGTTCGCCGTCCCCGAAAATGACCTCCTGGCCCGCCTGCATTTTCTTGCCGGGCTTCACCAGGCACTCCCAGGCGTTCTCCCCCAAGTTCCGGAGCAGCAGCACCTCCACGGCGCCGCCGGTGGGCCGATGGCCCAGGAGCCGGGCAGGCAGCACCCGGGAATCGTTCATCACCAGGCAGTCTCCGGGATTCAGATACTCGATGATGTCATAGAAATGCCGGTGGGCGATCTTTCCCGAGTTCCGGTCCATGACCAGAAGCCGTGCCCCGTCCCGCCGCTCCGAAGGGGTCTGGGCGATCAGTTCCTCCGGAAGTTCATACCAAAAATCCTGTGTTTTCACAATAAACGCTCCAAATTTTCAAAATCTACCCCAGATTATAATTCATATCCCCCGAAAAAGCAAGCCGCAAACCGTAGCCCGGCCGTCGGATCCGGCATAGGATGGCGGGAGGTGAAAATTCCATGAAAAAGCCCATTTTTGAGGGGGTCTGCACCGCTCTGGTGACGCCCTTCCGCCGGGACGGCAGTCTGGATCCGGATATGACCACCCGGCTGCTCCGGCGGCAGGAGGAAAACGGCGTTCGGGCCATTGTCCTTAGCGGCACTACCGGGGAGTCCCCCACCCTGTCTGCGGAGGAAAAGCTGCAACTCTTCCGATTGGGCCGGGAAGTTCTGTCCCCCGGGACATTGGTCATTGCCGGCACCGGCTCCAACGACACGGCAAAGGCCGTGGAGCTGAGCCGCCAGGCAGAACAAGCCGGCGCGAACGCCCTGCTGGTGGTGAGCCCCTATTACAACAAGGCCACGCCGGAGGGCCTCATTACCCACTATACGAAAATCGCCCAGGCGGTGGAGCTCCCGATCATCCTCTACAACGTGCCCGGCCGGACCGGGGTGGACATTCCCGTGGAGGTCTACGCCCAGCTGTGTAAAATCCCGAATATTGCTGGGGTCAAGGAGGCCAGCGGGAATCTGTCAAAAACTGCCAGGATCCGGCAGGTCTGCGGCCCGGACTTTTCCGTTTGGTCCGGAAACGACGACAGCATTGTGCCTACCCTATCCCTGGGAGGACGGGGCGTTGTTTCCGTCCTCAGCAACCTCTGCCCCGAGGAAACGGTAGCCATGGCAGATGCTGGGCTCCGGGGAGACTTCAAAACGGCGGCGGCCATGCAGTGCAGACTCATGCCCCTTATCGATGCCCTGTTTCACCGGGTGAACCCCATCCCCATCAAGGCTGCCCTGGGCCTTATTGGGCTGGACTGCGGCCCCTGCCGCCTGCCCCTGACGGAGCTGCCGCCGGAAGAAACGGCGGAGCTGGGCCGGGTCATGGAAGACTGCGGGATCCGTGTGCGGTAATGTCTCCGGATACAAGAAGCCGCTGCGTCGCAGCGGCTTCTTGTTTTTCTGTATTGGAAAATCAGGCCAGCACGGCCTTATGAAACACCTTTTTACCCTTGCGGAGCTTCACTCCGGCCTTCAGCTGCTCTTCCGTGATCTGGAAGCTCACTTCCGGCACCTTCACATCGTCCACGAATACGCCGCCCTGCTGGACCAACCGCCGGGCCTCGCCGTTGGTGGCCGCCAGCTTGCAGGCCACCATCAGGTTCAAAATACCGATCTTGCCCTCTGTCAGCTGCTCCGCGGTGATCTCGGTGGTAGGCATGTTGCTGTCGTCTCCGCCGCCGGCGAACAGCGCCTTGGCCGCAGCCTGGGCCTTGTTGGCCTCCTCTTCGCCGTGGACCAGCTTGGTCAGCTCATAGGCCAGGATCTCCTTGGCCTCGTTGATCTTGGCATCCTTCCAGGTGTCCATCTCGTCGATCTGCTCCAGGGGCAGGAAAGTCAGCATCCGGATGCACTTCATCACGTCGGCATCCTCCACGTTCCGCCAGTACTGGTAGAACTCAAAGGGAGAGGTCTTGTTAGGATCCAGCCACACGGCGCCCTTGGCGGTCTTGCCCATCTTCTTGCCCTCGGAGTTCAGCAGCAGGGTGATGGTCATGGCGTGGGCGTCCTTGCCCAGTTTCCGGCGGATCAACTCCGTGCCGCCCAGCATGTTGGACCACTGGTCGTTTCCGCCGAACTGCATATTGCAGCCGTAGTGCTGGAACAGGTAGTAGAAGTCATAGGACTGCATGGGCATGTAGTTGAACTCCAGGAAGGACAGGCCCTTTTCCATCCGCTGCTTGAAGCACTCGGCCCGCAGCATGTTGTTGACGGAGAAGCAGGCGCCGATGTCCCGAATGAAGTCAATATAGTTCAGGTTCAGGAGCCAGTCGGCGTTGTTCACCATCATGGCCTTGCCCTCGCCGAACTCAATGAACCGCTCCATCTGCTTTTTGAAGCAGTCGCAGTTGTGCTGGATGGTCTCCTGGGTCATCATGGACCGCATATCCGTCCGGCCGGAGGGATCGCCGATCATGGCGGTGCCGCCGCCGATCAGGGCAATGGGCCGGTTTCCGGCCATTTGCAGCCGTTTCATCAGACACAGGGCCATAAAATGGCCTACGTGCAAGGAATCGGCGGTGGGGTCAAAGCCGATGTAGAAGGTGGCCTTGCCGTTGTCCACCATTTCCCGGATCTCCGCCTCGTTGGTCACCTGGGCGATGAGGCCCCGGGCTACCAGTTCGTCATATACTTTCATAGTAACTCTCCTTTGCAAATCAAAAGCCCTCTGTCCCATATGGGACAGAGGGCGAAATTACGCGGTACCACCTCTGGTTCGCAGCGGCTTCACAGGCGCTGCCTCATGGAGTCTGACAACTCCGCAAGCTGTATCGGGCTGACCCGTCCCGCCCTACATTGCTTCAGGCAGGCCGCTCCGGGAGGTATTTCCACAGGCTTTCCTACCGCCTCGCACCACCCGGCGGCTCTCTGAAAGAAGGGGCTCCGTGTACTTCATCCCATCACAGCGTTTTCTATGCAACTGGGGTTATCCTAGCAGATAATCCCCGGAATGTCAAGCCTTAAAATTGGAACTTTCTCCCTGACGCAGCATTTCCTCCGCGCTTTTCAGGGTGATTTCCGTAATATTTGCCCCGCCGATGATCCGGGCCAGCTCCGCCTTCCGCCCTTCCAGCTCCAGAGGCGTCACGGTGGTGTAGGTCCTCCCCTGCCGCTCCCCCTTGGCGATGAGCAGATGGATCTCCGCCAGGGCCGCGATCTGGGGCAGGTGGGTCACGCAGAGGACCTGCTTGGTCCTGGCCACGCTGCGGAGCTTCTCCGCCACCTTCTGGGCGGCCCGACCGGAAACGCCGGTGTCCACCTCGTCAAAGATCAGGGTGGGCACATGGTCCTGCTCCGCCAGCACGTTCTTGAGGGCCAGCATGATCCGGGCCAACTCGCCGCCGGAGGCCACCTTGCTCATAGGCTTCAGGCTCTCGCCTATGTTGGCGGACATGTAAAAGGCCACGGTGTCGGCACCGGTGGGGCCCAATTCCGTTTCCGTAAAATTGCAGGAAAACTGGACCTTGGGCATATCCAACTGCCGCAGCTCCTCCAGGATCCGGGCGGTGAGGCCCTGAGCGGCCTCCTGCCGGGCGCTCCGCAGGGCTTTCGCCGCCGACCAGGCCTCCGCCTCGGCGGATTTCCGCTTTTCCTTCAGCCGCTCCAGGCGGTCGTCGGCAAATTCGATCTCGTCCAGCTCCTTCTGTGCTTTTTCCAGATAGGCCAGAATGTCGGCGCAGGTGGCGCCGTATTTCCGGCGGAGCCGGTGAATGGTGTCCAGCCGTGTCTCGATCTCCTCCAGCTCCTCGGCGGAGTAGGCAAAGGCATCTTTCTGGTCCCGGAGCTCCTCGGCGGCATCCTGAACCTGGTACATAAGGTCCGCCACCCGCCGGTGGAGGGCCTCCAGACTGTCGTCATACCGACCGATCCGAGAAAGGGCCTGCTCCGCCTGGGCCAGCAGCGCCGCGGCGCCGTCGCTCATATCGTCCCCGTAGAGGCAGGCAACCGCCGAGTCCATGCCGTCGGAAAGCTTTTCCGCGTTCTGCAGCAGCTTTCGCCGGGCCTCCAGGGTCTCATCCTCACCGGGCTTCAGGTTCGCCCGGCTGATCTCGTCGATCTGGAACTTCAGGGCCTCCATCCGGCGGAGCTTTTCGCTCTCATCCATGGACAACCGGTCGATCTCCCGGTTCAAAGCCGCCACGGCGGCATATTTTTCGCCGTAGGCATCCAAAAGGGCCTGATCCCGGCCGAAGGCATCCAGATAGCCCAGATGGTTGGCCTCGTCAAACAGGGCCTGGGAATCATGCTGGCCGTGAATGTTGATGAGCTGCAGACCCAGCTGCCGCAGAGCGGAGACGGTAACGGCCTGGCCGTTGACCCGGCAGACATTCTTCCCGTCCAGGAAGATCTCCCGCTGGATCATGGTCTCCGGCGCATAAGTCACGTGATAGTCCCCAAACCAAGAAAGCTCCGGCATGTCCGTGAAAATTGCACTGACAAAGGCCTTCTGGGTGCCGGTCCGGATCACGTCCCGATAGGTTCGT
Organism: uncultured Oscillospiraceae bacterium; assembly: GCA_934589155.1. Lineage (GTDB taxonomy): Bacteria > Bacillota > Clostridia > Oscillospirales > Oscillospiraceae > Faecousia. Next base: position 26,772 of record CAKTNP010000009.1, read on the forward strand.
TCTCCCAGAATGGCGGAGATTGCGTCGATGACGATGGATTTACCGGCGCCGGTCTCACCGGTCAGCACGTTGAAGCCCCGGCCAAAGGTAATATCGGCCTGGTCAATGACAGCGATATTCTCAATATGCAGCAGGCTCAGCAAGGAGAACGCCCCCTTTTTTCTCAGAAGTCAGGACAGCAGATTTTTGATCTCACCGCAGAAGGCGGCAGCGGCATTGGAATCCCGCATGACCAGAAACACGGTGTCGTCACCGGCCAGGGTCCCCACCACCACGGACATGTTCATGGCGTCCACAGCAGAAGCGGCGGCGGAAGCCAGCCCCGGCATAGTCTTGATAATGACCATATTCTGGGCATAGTCGTAACTGGTGATGCACTCTCTGAAAATGGTGTTGAGCCGGGCAGAGAAGGTGCCGGCTCCCTCCCGCACGGAGGTAGTGTAGCGATAGGTGCCGAAGGAAGTCAGTTCCTTCACCACCCGAAGTTCCTTGATATCCCTGGAAATGGTAGCCTGGGTGCTGTAAAAGCCCGCGTTCTGGAGCTCCTCCAGCAGCTGCTCCTGGGTCTCGATGTCCTTTGTGGAGATGATCTCCATGATCTTTGCCTGGCGTTGGGTCTTCATCCGGTCCACTCCTTTACTGATTTCTGAATTTGTTGGAAATGATGTCGTAAAAACTGCGATCTTTGATCCGAACAAGCTGGGTCTCCAGCTTGGACCGGGAAACGACCACGGTATCTCCTGTGTTCAGGCGCATGGCCCGGCCGCCGTCGGCGGAAACAAAGGCGTTCTTTCGCCCGATCTTGCCAATCTTCACGGAAACCACCCGCTGGTCCGAGGCCACGATGCCTCGGCTCTGAATGTCATGGGCGCAAATAGGGGTAATGAGAATGTTCCGGGCCTCCGGCTCCACAATGGGGCCTCCGGCGGAGAGATTATAGGCCGTGGAGCCGGTGGGGGTGGCCACGATCAGGCCGTCGCCGCCGTAGCTCAAGGCCTGGACCCCGTCGCAGAATACGCTCAGGTGTACGATCCGGGCCACGGCGCCCTTGGCCACCACTACGTCGTTGAGGCAGGTCTCCTCCAGCAGGGTTTGGCCCTCCCGGATCACCTTCACGTCCAGCATCATCCGCCGGTCGATCTCATATTCGTTTCGGGCCAGCTTGTCCAGCAGGTCCAGTTCCGTATTTTCCAGCTCCGCCATAAAGCCCATGGTGCCGATATTCACCCCCAGAATGGGGATCCCGGCCCGGGCCGCCGCCTTGGAGGCATGGAGAATGGTGCCGTCTCCACCGAAGCAGATCAGCATCTCCGCACGGGGTAGCTCCCGGTGAATGTCCTCAAAGGGTACGTTCTTGGGCAGGTCAAAGCTCTTATCCACGTCAAAGGGCAGACAGATATGGGTCTCCACCCCAAGCTTTTCCAGCCGGTCCCGGGCGGCCAGCACAGTCTTGAAGTTCTTATCCCGATAGGGATTGGGTGTCATTACAACACGCTTCATTCGTGGCCTCCCTTCAAGGTCTCATGGGCACGGGCCACCAATTCCCCAAGATCCGGCAGGTTTTCCTGGCCGGGCTCCATGGAAAGATGACCCAAAAACTCAATGTTCCCCTCCGGTCCCTTGACCGGCGAGAAGGTCAGGCCCCGGATGGTCATATCCAGGCTCCCGGCCAGAGCCACGAAGTTTTCCAGGACCTCCTGATGGACGGCGGGATCCCGGACTACGCCCTTCTTGCCCACCTTGTCCTTTCCGGCTTCAAACTGGGGCTTGATGAGGCATAGGACCTGGCCCGTGGGCTTCAGCAGCTGCCGGATCACCGGCAGCACGATCTTCAAGGAAATAAAGGAAACGTCCACCACGGAAAGGTCCAGGGGCTCCCCCAGATCCTCCGGCGTTACGTTCCGGATGTTGGTTCGCTCCATGCAGACCACCCGGGGGTCGTTGCGGACCTTCCAGGCCAGCTGACCGTAGCCCACGTCGATGGCGAAGACCTTGGAGGCTCCATGCTGCAGGAGGCAGTCCGTAAAGCCTCCCGTGGAGGCGCCGGAGTCGCTGCACACATAGCCCTCCGGCCGAACGCCGAAGTCCCGCAGGGCCTTTTCCAACTTTAGCCCGCCCCGGCTCACATAGGGACACACGGCCCCCCGGACCTCGATGTCGGCGGTATCCTCGAACATGGCCCCGGGCTTGTCCGCCTTCTGGCCGTTGACGTACACCTCGCCGCTCATAATAATGGCCTGGGCCTTGGAGCGGGTCTCCGCCAGGCCCTTTTCCGTCAAAAGGGCGTCTAACCGCTGTTTATTTTTCACGAGAAGAGCCCTCCTTTACCCGGTCTGCAATGCCCTGAGCGTCCAGCCCCAGGCTATGAAGCAGGAGCTTCCGCTCCCCATGGGTCACAAATTGGTCTCCGGTATTGACGGCGTCCATCCGGGCGCCGATCCCCTGCTCCGCCAGGGCCGCAATGACCTGCTCCCCCAGGGAGCCCTCCGCGGCGGCCTCTTCCACCACCAGAAGCCGCCCGGTCTTCTTCACGGACTCGGCAATGGGCGCAAGGTCCAGGGGCTTGATCTGAGCGATCCGCAAGACCTCGGCGGAGACCCCCTCCCGGTCCAGTAGCTCCGCCGCCTCCAGGACCTGGTTGATCATGGTACCGTAGGTCAGGATCGTCACGTCCCTGCCGGTCCGGAACACCATTTCCCGGGAAACCCCGGTATAGGCTCCGTCTCCCCCTCTGGGATAACGGACGGCCACGGGGCCGGTACATTCCTCCACGGCGTAGGTCAGCATTTCCCGAAGCTCTGCCTGGCTGGAGGGACATAGAATGGTCATGCCAGGCACCTGACTCAGATACCCCACATCGTATAGGCCGTGGTGGGTCTCGCCGTCCTCGCCTACCAGGCCCGCTCGGTCCACGGCGAAGACCACGTGGAGCCCCAGGATCGCCACATCCTGGAAAATCATGTCATAGGCCCGCTGTAGGAAAGTGGAGTAAACGGCCACCACCGGGATCATGCCGCCCTTGGCAAGACCTCCGGCCATAGACACGGCGTGGCCCTCGGCAATGCCCACATCAAAGGTCCGGTCCGGGAAGGCCGCCGCAAAGGGGGCCAGCCCCGTGCCCGGCAGCATGGCCGCCGTAATGGCGCAGATCTTGGGATTTTTTTCTCCCAGCTGGGTCAGGGCCTTGCCGAAGGTACCGGAGAAGGTCTCTCCCCCGCCCTTCACCGGCTCGCCGGAGTCCGGGTGGAACTCGCCGATGCCGTGGAACATGGTGGGGTTCAGCTCCGCAGGTGCGTAGCCCCGGCCCTTCTGGGTGATCACGTGGAGCAGCACCGGCTTCTGCTCCGTTTTGGCGATCTGGAGCAGATACATCAGCCGGTCCAGATCGTGGCCGTCCACGGGTCCAATGTAGTTGAAGCCCATTTCCTCAAACATGGTGGTGCCGATCATGCTGTTTTTCAGCCATTTTTTGAAGCTATGGGTCATGGAATACAGAATTTTACCCCCGGGGATCCGATTCGTGAACTTCCGCCAGGCCTTTTTCAGGCCGAAATAGCTGGACCGGGTCCGGATCCGGGACAGATGCCGGGAAATGGCTCCCACGTTGCCGGAAATGGACATATCGTTATCGTTCAGGATCACGATCAGGGGCAGATTGCTGGCACCGGCGTCGTTCAGCCCCTCAAAGGACAGGCCGCCGGTGGTGGCGCCATCGCCGATCAGGGCGATCACATGGTGGTTCTGCCCCTGGGCCGTTCTGGCCCGGGCCAGGCCCAGGGCGATAGACACGGAATTGGAGGCGTGGCCCGCCACAAAGGCGTCCGTCACGCTCTCCGACGGCTTGGGAAATCCCGCCAAGCCGCCGAAACGCCGCAGAGAAGAAAACTGCTCCCTGCGGCCGGTCAAGATCTTATGCACATAGGACTGGTGGCCTACATCAAACACCAGCCGGTCCGCGGCGGTGTCGAACACCGTTTCCAGAGCCACGGTGAGCTCCACCACACCGAGGTTCGAGGCCAGATGGCCGCCGGTCTGGGACACATGCTCTACCAGAAAGCTCCGGATCTCCCCGCAGAGCTGTTCCAGCTCCTGGGGGCTCAATTTGATCAAATCTTCATGACCATGAATTTTCTCTAATATACTCAATTCACGACACAACCTGACATTAAACTTTTCTCTGCGGCTGCTTTTTCCCTTTGGCGGCCTTCTTTTTGGGCCCGCACAAAAGCTGGGGCAGATGCTTGATCCCATACAGGACTCGGCCCACGGTCAGCACCACCTTGGTGCTGGACTCCATGGCGAAGCCCTTGCAGGCCGCCTTGCCGCCTACGGTAAAGCCGGCCACCAGGGCGGACATCACAAGTCCCACCAGAGTCTGGCCGGAAAAGCCCAGCCGGGACACCAGCTGAACGGAAATATTGGCCGCGGCCGCACCGGAGACCACGCCGCAAATGTCGCCCACCACATCGTTGCAGATGGAGGACACCCGGTCGGCCTTCCGCAGCAGGTGGATACATTCCGCGGCGGCCGGGACCTTCTTAGCAGCCATGGAGTGAAAGGGCTTCTCCTCCGCGGAGGTCACGGCAACGCCGATGACGTCAAAGACAATACCAAGAAAAACGATGAAAAAAAGCACCGCGAAAGCCACAAAAATACCGGAGGCTTCCATCAGCGCGTCAGACACAAAGGAAATGGTGCCGGAGACCAGCATGGTCACCGGGAAGATCGTAAGAAGCCACCGGAGGTTTTCATTTTTTGCTTTCTTCTCTTTCTTATGCGGATCTGAGTCGTCCTTAGCCAATTGGGATACGCTCCTTTTGAATCGTAATAAAAATAAAAAGTAACGGCGGCAGACAGGATAAATCTTACGGCTTAGGTCGGGTGGGCTTTCCCCGGGGCGAACCCCCCGTTGCCGAAGGGGCAGTTTCCTTTTCATCTCCCCGTCCAAGCGTTGCCGGAATGGATACCCGATTGCCACTTAGACCGTACTGCAATCCCCTGTCTGCCCCAAAGGACAGCCTAGGTGTTTTCCACGGCGAAACAAACCGGTTCTTAGCCTCTTTTGCAAGCATGGTTTCCGGAAGCAATCGGCGAACGAGGTTTATGGCCATAAACGCTGATGCCTCGATCCTCCATCCCCGCATGATCACGCAAGGCAGGCTACGCTGCACACAGCACACGATTCTGTGCACCGCAATGCAGGTTCATACCTGCTTCGTACGCAGTCAGGAGTCCAGATCGCTGGCTCGTTCAGCTGTCGCACAAGAACAGGTCTCCACGGAAGCCGGGTCGGGTATCTCATGCCATTGAAATGCGCCCGGGATCCTTAACCCCCAGCACCCACCCTAAACTGGGCGTAAAAAGCAGGCACCAGGGACTTCATCGATATGCCCTTCAAAGGATTTTTAGGCCCTTCCTGGGAACCGGCAGTTCCGACTAGGATACTGCGCCGTTGAAATGTATATTATCACAGATTTTCGGTATATACAAGAGGATATGCAAAAATTATTTTGCCGTTTCCTCCGTCTCCCATTCCAGGAGAAACCCGGGATTCTCCCGGGCGGCGTCCGTCACGGCCTTCCGGAACCCCTGGGCGTAGGCCCCCAGATTCTCGGCCAGGGCTGCGGCTCCCGTGACCTTCAGGCACCTGTCCGACAGCTCCGTCAGGCAATCGTAAAGGCCGTCCAGATTCCCGCCGTACCACTCCGGCAGCTCCAAACCGGCGGCCAGGGCCTCATGGAGCTCCCGCCGGTCCCGAATGGCCGCTCCGTTCAAAATACACCGGATCATTGGCCGTCCTCCGGAAACGCTGAGTAGACCACCTCAAAGGTCTCGTAATGGTCCTCGGTATAGTAGATTATCTGACAGTCCTCCCGGTACACCAATCGCTTGGCTCCCCGGCTGCCGGCGCCCAGGGTATCAATGTCGCACTCGAAATAGGACAGCCCGTTCAGCTCCGGCAGGGCTCCCTCATAATTTCCGAAGCGGTCGCCGCCGATGCACTTGCCGGGGGCATAGTCCTCCAGACCGCCGCCGGGCCACCCCAAGGCCTTGGCCTCTTTTTTGGTAATGAAATTCTGCGGTAGACATCCGTACTGCCACACATACAGAGCCACATCCTCCTTGGAGGTGTATATTCCATCTTTATCCAGCAGAGGGACGGAGGTCGCCATGGGGACGGTCTCCGCTGTTCCCGGCCCAGAGGTCCCCGGCTCCGGTGAGGAGGCCGTCTGGGTGCTTACGGGATAGCCTCCATACCCCTGACCCACGCCGCAGGCGCTCAGAGACAGGACCAGCAGCACCGCCAGCAGCAGCGCAAGAATTCGTTTCGTCATGGCTTTCTCCTCAGAACTTCCGGTCCGTCAGCTCCCGGGCCAGCCAGGTGAGAAAATCCCGATCCGGGAAGGCCTCCAAGAAGCCAACGGCCCGTTCCGTATAATCCCGGACCATTTCCTCACACCGTTCCAGGCCATAGAGCCGCACGAAGGTGTTCTTGTCCTCGTCCACGTGAGTGGCCTTGCCCAGGGTCTTGGCATCGCCTACCACGTCCAGAATGTCGTCACGGATCTGAAATGCCAGACCCAGCAGTCCCGCAAAGGAGCAGGCCGCCTGGAGCTGAGCCTCGGTGCCGCCCCCGGCCAGAACGCCCAGGGCGCAGGCCGCATTCAGCAGGGCCCCGGTTTTCCGGGACTGGATGTCCAGGACCTCCTGCTCTGTGCAGGCCCGGCGCTCGCTGTCCATATCCAGGACCTGGCCGCCCACCATACCGAAGGTACCGGCATTCTCCGCCAGCACCGCCACGGCCCGGACAACGGTCTCCGCCGGTGCCTTGGCCGCGGACAGCACCGCAAAGGCGTCGGTGAGCAGTCCGTCTCCCGCCAGCACCGCCATGGCTTCGCCATAGACCTTGTGGTTCGTGAGCTTGCCCCGGCGATAGTCGTCGTTGTCCATGCAGGGCAAGTCGTCGTGAATGAGGCTGTAGGTGTGGATCATCTCCACCGCCGCCGCGAAGGGCGCCGCCGTCTCCGGCTCCCCGCCGCATATCTCGGCGAAGGCCAGGGTCAGAACCGGCCGCAGCCGCTTGCCCCCCGCCATAAGGCTGTATCCCATGGCGTCATAGATCTCATCCTGGGGCTGGCCCCGGCGTCCGTCCAGGGTGTCCTTCAAATAAGTTTCTATAAAGCTCTGGTATTGGGAAAGCTGTCTGCGGAAATCAGTCATTTTCCTCAAACGCTCCTTCCACCGGCTGGCCGTCCGGGCCTTTGGACAGCTTTACGACTTTCAGCTCCGCTTTGTCCAGGAGCTTGGAGCATTTCTGCACCAGCCCTGTCCCCTCTTCAAAGAGCTTCATGGATTCTTCCAGGGCCACGTCGCCGCGCTCCATGGCACGGACGATCTCCTCCAGCCGGGTCAGGGCCTCTTCAAAGGTCGGTTCCTTTTTACTCATATGTGATCTCCTCCTGTTTTTCTTCCGAGGGATGAACGGCTTCCACCAGAGCCCGCAGGCTGCCGTCCGAAAGACGAAGCGCAATGAGATCTCCGGTTTTAACCTGGGTCACGGAGCGGAGCAGCCGCCCCTGATCGTCCGATGCCATGGCATAGCCCCGGGTCAGGACCTTCAGAGGGCTCATGGCGTCCAACGCCGCCGTCAGGCGGACGAACCGCTGTTTTCTTCCGGCAATGGTGCGCTCCTCCGCCGCCAGCAGCCGGGCAAACAGGCCGTCCAGCAGCATGCGCCGCTCGTCCAAGTAACCCGTGGGGCTCTGCAGGCACCGGGCGGAGGCCAAGGCCGTCAGGCGGCTCCGGGACAGCTTCACCTGCCGGGCCAGGAGAGCCTCCATGGTGCTCTCCGTCCGGGCCAGCTGCCGCCGCAGGTCCCCCTGATCCGGCACCGCCAGTTCCGCCGCGTTGGAGGGCGTGGCCGCCCGCAGGTCCGCCACGAAGTCGGAAATGGTCACATCCGGCTCATGGCCCACGGCGGAGATCACCGGGATCTCCGAATCGTAAATGGCCCGGGCCACGATCTCTTCATTAAAGGCCCACAGATCCTCCAGGGACCCGCCGCCCCGGCCCGTAATGATCAGGTCCGCCAGCCGGTACCGGTTGGCGTATCGAATGGCCCCCGCAATCTCCGCCGGAGCCTCCGCCCCCTGGACCCGGACCGGCAGCAGCAGGACCTTGGTCAGGGGGTAGCGCTTGCGAAGGATCCTCAGCATATCGTGGACCGCCGCCCCCGCCGAGGAGGTCACAATGGCAATCCTGGCCGGGAACTTGGGGATCGGTTTTTTATGGTTCTCGTCAAAGAGGCCCTCTCGGCTGAGCTTTTCCTTCAGCTGCTCGAAAGCCAGGTGCAGATCCCCCACGCCGTCGGGCATAAGGCCCGTGCAATAGAGCTGATAGGCGCCGTCCCTGGGGTACACGGCAATCCGACCTGTGGCCAGGACCTTCATGCCGTTTTCCGGCCGGAACCGGAGCCGCACGGCGCTGGAGCGGAACATGACGCACTTCAGGGCCCCGCCCTCGTCCTTTAGGGTAAAATAGTGGTGGCCGGAGGGGTACATTTTATAGTTGCTGATCTCGCCCCGGACGCAGAGGCCGGAGAGAAGCACGTCCCCGTCCACCAGAGCCCCGATGTAGGCGTTGACCTGGGATACGCTGTAAATTTCCTGTTCCATTACCCTTCCTCCCAGGCCCGCCGGGTCAGGCAGGCCACGCCGTAGGCATTGTCCCGGGAGTACTCCGGGGGCCCGAACACCCCGCCCGAGGGTCCCATTTCCCGGCGCAGCAGGCTGTTGGAGGCCACGCCGCCGGAAAAGATCACCGGCAGGTCCGGATAGCGCGCCAAGGCCTGGGTCGTGGCGGTCTTCACTCCATAGACCAAACTCCGCAGAGCATAGGCCGCCGTTTCCGCCGGATCTTTGGACTTTTCGTAAAATTCCGTCACCTTATTCTGTACGCCGGAAAAAGAAAAGGCCATATCCCGGCATTTCACTTTGAAGTATTCTTTCCCCTGTGCCTTCTCGGACAGCTCGTCCAAGGCCCGTCCGGCGGGAAAATCCAGGTGCAGAAGCTGGCCCGTCCGGTCAATGAGCTGGCCTGCGGAAATATCCGTTGTGCCCCCCAGTTTTTCTGCCCGGACATTCCGTCCCTCCGGCTCCACATAGAGAAGCTCCGTGGTGCCGCCGGACAGGTGCCAAGCCAAAAGGGGACGGTCCAGCAGTTCCTCACGGCCTGCGCCGCAGCAGACGGCGGCAATATGGCCTTGCTGGTGGGAAAATCGGAACAGGGGCACATCCAGCGCCCGGGCCAGAACGGAGGCCTGGCTCTCCCCTGCCAAAAAGCAGGGCATATAGGACCCCTCCACCGCCCGGGGACGGGTGCTGACGCCAATAGCCCGGATCAAATTCCGGTCCATATCCGAAAACAGCCTGTCGGCAAGATCCGGCAGGCGTTTGATATGGGCAAAAAGGGCGTCGGACTGGCGCAGGCCCAGCTCCCCGGGCTTCACCGGCAGGAGCTGCGCACAGCTGCGCTCCACCGCCCCCACAGACGCCATGGAGGTGGTGTAGTTGCTGGTATCGATGCCTAAAAAAATCATTGCGCCGCCTCGGTGTCGGGCGCCGGCTCCGCCTGGACCTGGGCAGGTTCCGCGGGGGCCATGCTCCGGGCGAAGCTGCCCAGAATGCCGTTGGCAAAGCCGGCGGCCTCCTCGTCATACTTCTTGATGATCCGGATGGCCTCGGAAATGGCCACGCCCACGGGGATGTCCTCCATGTACTTGGCCTCAAAGATCGCCAGCTGCATGGCGGCTCGGGTCAGCCGGGAGATCCGCTTCACATCCCAGCCCACGGAGTAGGCCGCAATAATCCCGTTGAGCTCCTCCTTCCGGTTCATGACCCCGGAAACCACGGTATCGAGATAAGCAAGCTGCTTTTTGCTGGGGCGCTCGTTATAGACCGGGTTCTCCCCCGCCAGCTTTTTATAATAATCGGGCTCCAGACGGAGGTCGATCTCCTCCTCCGGGGTGTCGCCGGTAAATTCGGCGCTGTAAAGCAGGTGAACGGCAAGTTCTCTGGCATCTGACCTTAACATATGGGTCTCCTATTCTCTTTTAGATTTCGTATAACGCAGGACGAGCCCTTCGCCGGAGGCGGAGGGCTTTGGTCCTTCTTCTTATTTCTGGGCGATCCCGCAGACGTTCACATTCACGTCCGTGACCGTCAGGCCCGTCATGGACTCCACGGCAGCCCGGACGGAATCCTGGACCGCGCCTGCGGCGGCGATCACCGTTGCGCCATATTCCACGTTGATGTCGCAGTCGATGGACAGGGCATTGTCGGGAGAAACGGTGAGCCGAACGCCGTTGCCCCAGTTCTTCTTGCCCAGCATCTCGGCAAGCTCCGCGCCGGGCTTCGCGGCCAGGCCCGCCACGCCGTCCACTTCCCGCACCGCCACAGCGACGATGGAGGAGATCACTTCCTCGGAAATCAAAACAGATCCGTTGTCCTGTGTCTGGATAATGTACTGTTTGTTGTCTGCCATAGCCAATGGCCTCCTTTGTTTTGCTGGCCGAAAACGGCACTTTTCACATTCTCATGTTAGTATAACACCGGAGGCGGCGAATTACAACCTTATTTTACCTCAATAATGCGAATATCCTTTAATTCATAGCCGGACTGGCTGAGGATCACATCGGAGATCAGGGACACGTCTTCGGCCTGGAGCCCGCCCTCCGGCGCAGCCACAGCCACGGAGATCCCGTTGTCCGTCATGTACGCCACACAGTCCGTATAGCCCTTGGCAATGACCAGGCTTTCGATCTGGGCCTCGGACAGGGCCGTCTCCACGATGTTCTCCAGCTTATCGGAGGCGGCGCCGTCGGCCTCCTCTCCGTAGGACATGGCCTCCTGGAGCATGGACACGGCGCTGTCTCGGCTCTGCTGGCGGCTGAGCCGCACGGCGGCAAAGTAGTCGGCGGAAGCCTCGGCCCCGTCCACATCCTCCATGGCCGCCTGGGTCAGAGGATCGGAGCCGTCGGCCATGACCAGGGTGTCGTCATCCAGGAGCTTGTCGGCGTTCAGCGTATCCACCAGGTTTTCGGGGTCCCTGCTCTGGCTGTAAGACCAGTTCAGGTAGATCCCGGCGCAGACCAGCACCAGGACCGCCGCCACGATCACGTTCTTTTTCCACATTTTCATACAGTTTTCCTCCTCCAATTTACTTCATTTTCAGGACCGTGACCTGGTCCGCGCCCAGGCCCGTTACGCTGCACACCGCCTGGACCACCGCCAGCCGGACCCCGGGATCGTCTCCCCCGCTGCAGACCACCAGCGCCCCCCGGAACCGGGGCCCCACCACCTGGGTGACTAGGGCCTCCTGGCTGGAGCCTCCCCGGGACAGGATCACCGTTTCCGTCCGCTCCCGCCGGGTCTTTCCGGCGTCGTCCTGGTCCGTGTCCAGCTCCCGGTCCTGCTGATAGACCGTCTGGCTGCCCTGGTCCTGGGTCAGCATGACCCGGACCGTCCCGGCCCCCCGGACCTCCGACAGGATCACTTCCAGTCGGGCCTCCCAATCCTCATTGGCCTCCTGCACGGCGGCGCCGTCCTTCTCCTGGACCTGCTGCGCCGTCCCGTCTCTTCGACCGGGGATCAGCAGCAGCGCCATTCCCACCAGCAGGATCATCCCGGGATATTTTAGGCGGTTCAGCAGGCTCCGGACCCTTTCGGCAAAGGCTTTCTTCTCCATTCTAGGCCCACCTCTGCGCTTTCTCCGGGATCCCCAGCTCCTCTTCCAGCATATGAGACAGCTTCGTTTTTATGTAGGGAGAGCAGGGTCCTCGGATCTCCACCGCCGCCGGGACCCGAAGCCCCTCCTTTGTTTCCAGCGTGACCTCCACCTCCAATTCAGCCCCCAGGGCCTTCCCTTTGTCCAGAATATATGCTTCTGTCTTTTCCCGTATGACTGCATCCGTCTGCGCTAGGAACGCCTCCGCCGCCCGGGCCTGTTCCCGGCCGATCCTGTATTCCAGATCTCCAAGGTCCGCCTCCGCCGTCTCCAGAGACAGTGTCCGAAAAGGCCCCAATGCCGCCAGGATCAAAAATGCCCCGCAGGCCAGAGAGAAGATCCGGCCCTTTCCGGCCTTCCCCGCCAGCCGCCGGACCAGGGCGCAGAGGATCCCAGCCGCCGTCAGGGTCAGGACATAATTGCGGATCCACTCCATTACCCTGCCCCCTTCATAAAACACACCAGGCTAATGAGCTGCATGAGGCAGCCCGCCGCCACCATGGCCAGCACCAGCCCCATGGCCTGAGAGAAACCGTCGATCAGCTCCGCATGGGTCTTTCCCCCCAGCACGGCGCAGAGGGCCGCCGTGGCCTTCAGCATCAGATACTGGATACCCAGGCGCAGAAAGGGCACGGCGCAGATCCCCACGATGACCAGGGCCCCGTAGACCCCAGCGGAACTTTTGATGAGCTCCGCCCCCAGGACTACGGATTCCGAGGCGTCCGCCAGAATCCCGCCCACCACGGGCACCGCCGTGGAAATGGTCAGCTTTGCCGCCTTCACCGCGGCGGCGTCGGCCTTGCCGCTGATGACCCCCGTCAGGGACATGTACCCCGTAAACGCATACAGCAGGATCCGCAGACCCCAGGAGGCCAGATCCTTTACAAAATTCCGGAGCCTGCCCAGAAGGTCGTTCCCGGCGGCGCTGTCGGCAATGGTCAGGGCCAGCAGCACGTACACGCAGGGCACCAAAAGCCTGTCCGCCAGCCCCAGAAGCACCGTATCAAAAATCGCCGTGCCCAGATACAGGGCCGTTGAGCCGGAGACCTGGCCGGAGGCGGTCATTGCCCCGGCCATGACGGGCAGCAGCACCTTACCGTACTCGCTGAGATCCCCCAGGGTCCCCGTGCCCAAGCGCAGCAGGGTCCAAAGGCGGCTGGTAAACAGGGCCGAAAGGCCCAGCGTCCCGGCCAGATCCACGGCGGGGCTGGTCTCCTGGCCCATGGAGCACAGGGCACACAGAAGCGACACCGCCAGCATAGCGGCGCAGAGCCCCACCGCCTGGCCAAGAGAAGTCTTGGCTTGGCCCAGGGCCTCCGTTAGAATCTCTCTCAGGCCCTGAGACAGATCCGTCCCCGGCACAGGGACCAGCGCATCCTTGGGAACACCGCTGTAAACGCCGGAATCGTCCAGCACACTTTGGGTCTCCCGGGCCCATACGGGCAGACACAGCACGCAGGCCGTCAGGACCAGCAGCAGGATCCTCCTAACCACCGAGCAGACCCTCCACCAGATCCAGGACCCCCTGAAACAGGGGCAGAGACAGATACAAAACGGTGGTGCCCGCGCAGAGCTTCGTGATTTTTCCCAAAGTCGATTCCCCCGCATCCTCGCACACGGAACAGGCTGCCTCCCCCAGAAGGCTTACCCCCGTGATCTTCAGCAGGATCCCCACCATCTCCCCGGACAGGCCGGACAGCCGTGTCAGCCGGCGAAGGAATTCCAGCACCGGCGTCAGAAATTCCCAGGTCAGCCCCACCAGCAGCACACAGCCCGCCAGGGACAGGAGAAGCCCCAGCTCCTTTGTTTCCTTCCGCACCGCCACCGTTAGGACGGTGCAGACCACCGCCAAGGCGGCAGCACGCAGAAATAATTCCATGGCTAAAACCGGAACAGGTCCTTCACCAGGGTGAACAGGTCGGCGATCCGCTGGGCCACCAGCATGAGGACCACCACCAGAGCCGCCAGGGTGGTCATAGTGGCCTGCTCCTCCCGCCCGGACCGGACCAGGACCTGGTTCAGAATGGAGACGATGATGCCGATGGCGGCGATCCGAAAAATAAGATCAATATCCATAGGCTTACAGCAGCAAAATGGCCAGAGCCGTCCCGCCGCATAGACCCAGGGCGCGATAGCTGCGGATCCGCCCGGCTTGTCCCGCCCGCAGCTCCTCCAAGGCCCGAAGTGTCTCGTCCTTAGCCGCCACAAGGGCCCGCAGCTGGGCCTCCGTATCATACCGGCCCAGGGTGGCGCACAGCTCCAGGAGGATCCCTCGGCAGTTGGCGGGAAGATCCCGGATCCTGGCGGCCGCCGCGGCGGCGCACAGGGGCAGCTCCCCGGCATCCGGCAGCCGCAGTTGGGCCTCCAATTCCTCAAAAAAGGCCCCCACCGGACCGGAACAGGCCTGCTTCAGGATCCCGCAGACCTCCGGCAGCGGCGTCAGTCGGAATTGGATCTCGCATTGCAGAATTTCCAGGGCATTCTGGACCTGGCGCAGATTCCGCTCCTGGCCTCGGCACTCCGCCGCCATGGTAAAGCCGCAGCCGCCGCAGCCCGCCAGCACCAGGGCCGTTCCCACGATCTGCAGCGCCGTCATGTCCGCAGCCTCTCGATCCTATATGTACGGTCCGGCCGCAGCACCGCCGCGCATTGAAAGATCCCGGTCTCCAGCAGGGTCCTATACACCGGCCGCTGGGTCAGATCCTGGACCTGGTCCCCGTGGGCCGTGGCCAAAAAACGTACCCCGCAATAGCCGCACCGCTCCATGGCCTGGCAGTCGGCGGCGGAGGTGATCTCGTCCACGGCAATCCACTGGGGACCCATGGACCGAAGGACCTGCTCCATGCCCTGGGCCTTGGGGGCGCCGGTCAGAATATCCGTCCGGGCCCCGGGGTAGAACTCCGGCGCACCGGCTGCCATGGGAAAGATCTCCCCACGCTCGTCCACCACGGCGATGCATTCCTTCCGCTCATCGGAAATGGCACGGATCAGGTCCCGGAGCAGGGTGGTCTTTCCGCTGCCCGGAGGGCCCAGCAAAAGCACGGAGCCCATATCCGCCCAGGGCAGCAGCCGGCCGGCAATCCCCCGAACATCCCGGGCTACCCGAACACACAGGGAGCTGAGCTCCCGCAGGCCCGTGACTTCCCCGTGCTGAAGGACGGCATGTCCGCACAGCCCTACCCGATGGCCGCCCCGGCCGGTCAAATAGCCCTGGGCCGCGCCGGAGGCCGCATAAGCAGAAAATCCGGACACATGATTAACACAAAAAGAGAGTTCCGCCGGTCCCACCGTCAGATTCTCCAGCAGGACCTCCCCGGTCCCGGTCACCAGCCGGGGGGCTCTGCCCAAGGCCAGCCGCACCTCCAAAAGGCCCTCCCGCAGATCCTTCTCCCGGGTCATGACCTCGCACCGAATGGCGGGCGGGAGCAGGGCCAGCAGTTCCTTCCAACACACGTTCATACGATCCCTCCTATACTTGAAGCTATGCGTCTTGTCCCTATATTATGTCACCGCCGAACCGCAAAAGAGACAGAAAAAGCGCCCAGGATCCGGCTCCGAGGCGCAAAAAATACCGGGCAGGAAGACCTGCCCGGCAAGGGATATTTTATTTTTTCGCAACGGCCTTGATGATCCGCTGGATCACGGGGACGCAGACCAGGTTGACCACCAACTCCGCCAGGAAGTTGAAGCCGATCATGGTGGTGATGACGTAGGCAAAAGTGTTGGCCCCTCCCGCCAGCTGGGTCAGGCCCTCCCAGAAGAAAATCCGGCAGCCCAGCAGAAACAGACCGGTGTTCACCAGGGGGCACACCAGGGCTGCCAGGATCACGGCCACCAAGCTGTTTTCCTTTTCCAGCGCCCGGTACATCAGGCCTGAGATCAGACCGGCCAGGACGCCCTTGCACAGCACGGTCACCACGGTGCCCATGGCGCTGAGGCCGTAGAAGAAGGCGGTATCCGGCTGCAGAAGCACCACCACGCTGAAAATGCCGCCGATCACCGCACCGGCCACGGGGCCGTACAGGGCCGCTGCCACGGCAATGGGCACCAGCACCAGGGACACGGACACGGGGCCCACCTTGATAAAGGAGCCCAGAAGCTGGAGTACCACCACAATGGCGGCCAGCATGGCCATGCCCGTCAGTTTGTGAACGGACGCGGACCGAGCGTTTCTGTCTTGGGGATTCTTGTTTTCCATAGTTTGTTTTCCTCCTGCTGCCGCTCCAAATTCATGGATGCAGCGCAAATTTATTTTGTGCGCCCGAAGGCGGTCACAACAAAATTAAGGTATCTCGTCGGGCACGGGACCAAGGTCTTCCATTTCCATCTGCTGGGTGGAGCCGGACTGCATCTGCGCCCACTGCTCCTTGGTAATCAGGATTTCCCGGGGCTTGGAGCCTACAAAGGGTCCCACAATGCCACGGTCCTCCATTTCGTCAACGATCCGGGCGGCCCGGGCGTAGCCCAGCTTCAACCGGCGCTGGAGCATGGACACGGATGCCTGGCCCGTTTCCAGGATCACATCCACGGCGGCGGGCAGCAGCTCGTCTCCCCCGTCCACACTGTCGTCTCCGGCGGCCCCGGCGGCCTTTTCGGCCTCCTGCTCCGCCTTCCGGTCGATCTCGTCAATGACGTCCTGGCTGTAGGATGCCATGAAATGAGTCTTGACATACTCGGCCACGGTCTCCACCTCATCATCGGAGATGAAGCAGCCCTGGACCCGCCGGGGCTTGCCGTTGCCCAAGGGAGCATAGAGCATGTCGCCCTTGCCCACCAGCTTTTCCGCGCCCACGGCATCCAAAATGATCCGGGACTCCATGGCGGAGGCCACGGCGAAGGCGATCCGGGAGGGAATGTTTGCCTTCATCACGCCGGTAATGACGTTCGCCGAGGGCCGCTGGGTAGCGATGATCAGGTGTAGACCTGCGGCACGGCCCATCTGGGCAATGCGGCAGATAGATTCCTCCACCTCCTTGGCCGCCACCATCATGAGGTCGGCCAGCTCATCGATAATTACAACGATCTTCGGCAACTTCTCCCCCTGGCCGGACTGCTCCACCAGGTGGTTGTAGCCCTCTACCTCTCGGGCGCCCAGGTCCCGCATGAGCCGGTAGCGCCGGAGCATCTCCGTCACCGCCCATTGCAGGGCACCGGCCGCCTTCTTGGGATCCGTCACCACAGGGATCAGCAGATGGGGAATTCCGTTGTACACGCCCAGTTCCACCATCTTGGGGTCCACCATAATGAGCTTGACCTCGTCGGGCCGGGACTTGTACAGGAAGGAAATAATAATGCTGTTCATGCACACGGACTTACCGGAGCCCGTGGTACCGGCGATCAGCAAGTGGGGCAGGGACGCAATGTCCCCGATGACGCAGCTGCCGGAAATATCCTTACCCAGGGCGAAGGAGGTTTTGGACTTCGCCCGGACAAAGGCCGAGGAGGACACCACGTCCCGAATAGGCACCATGGTCACCTTCTTGTTGGGGACCTCAATGCCCACCACGGACTGCTTGTCGGGAATGGCGGCGATCCGCACGCCGGAAGCCCCCAAAGACAGGGCAATATCGTCCGCCAGGGCCGTGACCCGGGCCAGACGCACACCCATATCGATCTTCAGTTCATACCGGGTCACAGAGGGGCCGCGGGTAACGTTGCAGATCTGGGCGTCGATCTTGAAACTCTCCAGGGTGTCCTTGAGCAGCTGGGAATTGCGCCGCATTTCCTCGGTGCCGTCGGCAGCGCCTGCTTTCGCATCTCTCAGTAAATCGATAGGCGGAAAACAGTATTCCGCCGCAGGAGCGGCAGCCTGCCGGGCCACCTCCAGATCGATCTTCTCGGCCTCCTGACGGGTTTCCTCAGGCTTGACCCGGGATGGCGGCAGGTCCTCTTGCTGGGGTTCCAGTTCCACCGGTGCCTCTGCAGAGATCTCTGCCGGGGCCGGTTCTTCATGGACTGGTTCCTGAGGCCCTTCCGGATGCAGAGGCGGGAACTCACCAAGATCAAAGGGCAATTCTTTCTCCGCCTTCGGCTCATCCAGGGTCTCTGCGGACTCGGACTCATCCGGCATTTCCTCGGGCGCTGTCTCATGATGACCGTTCAGAATCATGGTACTGCCCGTAATGGGCTGGCCGTTGAATGTCTCAAAGCTCTCCTCCGGCAGGTTCTGCACCGGTTCCGGCTCCGCCGCCGCTACGGGCTCCGAGGCCACAGGTTCCTGGGTCTTTTTCCGCTTCTTTTCCTTTTTCTCCGGCGGCAGGGGCTGCGACAGGAAGTCCTGCTGCTCCCCGGCGTAAAGTGGGTCGTCCACCGGCAGGTCAAAGTCAGAGATCTGCCGTTTCCGCTCCACCCGTTCAATATGCTTCTGAGCAAAGTGATTCACCAGCACCGTAGCCGGCTCCTCCTTTTCCTCCTCCGGCTCCAGAGGCTCCGGCCGGGGCCGGTTCCGATAGGCCCGGATCAGGCTGCCAATGGGCATGTTGGAGGCGGAGAGCAGACACAGCAGCAGGATCACCACCATGGCGATAACCGTGCCGCCCTTGCCCAGGCCCAACTCAAAAAAGCCGCCCAGGATGCCGCCCAAAACACCGGCCGCCGTTCCCTCTATGCCGCCGAAGTAAAGATCCTGGAACATAGGCAGTCCCCAGACCACCTCATAGGAATAAAACACCTGGGAAATGGCAGACACGCACAACACGGAAAACAGCACGCACAGGCACCGCCAAATCCGCTTGCGGCGGATGGGGAAAAACAGCAGAAGGGTGATCCAGATGCAGGCAAAGGGCAGCACGCCGAACCCGGCCCGGCCCAAAAGCCCCCGGGAAATGTCCCCCAACAGGGTAAAGATTGCGCCGTTCATATTGAACAGTGCCGCAAGCAGCACCAGGGCCGCCGCCCCCATGACAATGCCTGCTATAATGGTGGTGGGAATGGGCGAAGGATCTTCCTGCCGCTGGGCCGCTTGGGCCCGGGTGGCTGTCTGGGATTTCTTCCCGGCACTGTCCCCTTTCCGGCGGGCGGCGGAGTTTCCCTTATTCGATTGTGTTCGTTTCTTTTCCGCCATGATAACTCCTTTTTCGGTTAGCCGATCAAAGACAGGATCAGTGCAATCACACCAGCGCCCCAGCAGTAATAGGCAAATCCGCCAAAGGAGTCCTTGCTGGCCAGGTGTCGAATGAATCGGATGGAGAAATAGCCGGTAAAGCCTGCCACGACCATTCCCAGAAGATACTTCATCAAAATGCCGAAGGTGATGATCTCCACCCCGGATGCCACGCCGCCAATGGCGTCAAAGAGCTCCAGAATGGTGGCGCCCAGCACCGCCGGAATGGACATCAGGAAGGAAAACTTCACTGCGAAATTCCGGTCCAACCCCCGGGCCATGCCCACGGAGATGGTGGTCCCGGACCGTGATAAGCCGGGAATCACGGCAAAGGCCTGGCCCACGCCGATCAGCAGCGCATCCGTCAGGGTCATGCTCTTGATTCCCTTATCCCCATGGGCCATACGGTCGGAATAGAACAAAATTGCGCCGGTGAGGATCAATGCCCCAGCCACGGACATCAGGCTGCTGCCCAGTCCCTCCAGGAAACTCTTCACCGGCAGTACCAGAAACAGCGGCAGGGTGGCCGCAATAATCATGAGAATCATCCGGCGGGCTCTTCCGTCAGGCCGGGACCCTCGGGGGAGCCGGCGCACGTGTATCATCTCCAAAAACTCCTGGATCATTTCCTGAATATCCCTGCGGTACACCACAAAAATGGCCACCAAGGTGGCAAAATGAAGCAGTACGTCAAAAAACATATTCTGCTGCTCCACATCGGGCAGTCCCAGAAGATGCTTAAAAATAGCCAGGTGTCCGGAACTGGATATGGGAAGAAATTCCGCAATTCCCTGGACCAAACCGAGGATGATCGCTTGTAGCCAAGTCATTTTCATACTCCTCCAGTATTTTTTCTATCTAACCAGATTATTCTAACACATATCCCGGAAGATTTCCACCCCTTTCTTTCGATCGGGTGCCGCCTGCGCCCCAGATACGCAAAAACGGTGCGGCCCTATGGGCCGCACCGCATTGGGGTTATTTAGTATCCAAGCTCGCCCTCACGGATCGCGAACCAATCCGCGAAGCCCTTCAACACCGTGGCCACCTGGGCCCGGGTCGCAGTGCCCTGGGGCTGGATCTTGCCGCCGGAACCGGCGATGATCTTCGCGCTCACCGCCCAGCGCATGGCATCCTCTGCCCAGGCGCTGACGCTGCCGCAGTCCGGGAAGGCCGTCAGGCTGCCCTTGGCCTCCGGCTGCATGCCGATGTAGTCGGCATAGCGGTACAGGATCGCCACCATCTGTTCTCTGGTGATAGGCTTGTTGGGATCAAAGGTGGTGTCGGAGGTGCCGCTGACAATGCCCTGCGCATAGGCCCAGCACACCGCCTTGGCGTACCAGTCGCCGGGATCCACGTCCCGGAACTTGATCTTTCCATCGTTGGGCTCGGAGCCCTCAACGGTATACAGGATCTGGACCATCATAGCCCGGGTCAGGGGCATATTGGGTCCGAACCGGTCATCGGCCACGCCGACCATGAGACCACTCTCGCTCACCAGCTTCACGGGCTCATAGAACCAGTCGGTCTCGTCCACGTCCTTGAAGTCCGACACCTTTTTCACGATGGAGTCGCCCGAATCCTTGGAATCCTTGGGATCCTTGGGATTTTCGGATTCCTTGGGTTCCTCAGGATTCTCCGGCTGTCCGGGGTCCGGCTCCGTGGGCTGCTCCTCGTCGGCCTTGGTCTCGGTCAGGGCCAGAATGGCCTGGGCCATGGACTCCGCCGTAAAGGTGCCGATCATATCGTCCTGGGTCTCGGTGCCGGAGGAAGTACTGAACGACTGATCCACAGGCAGGCACTTCAGCTTGGTCAGGACCAGCACGCCGTCTCCGGTGTTGGTAATGGTCAGGGTCGCGCCGCTTTCCGTGGGGGTCTTCGTGACCTTGTAGTACAGGTCCGTGGTGCCCAGGGTCTTGCCGTCATAGACCAGCTTCCCGTCGATGGACTTCATGCCCACCTGGTACTCATAGTCCTTGCTGACCGCCAGGACCAGGGACTGGTCCTTCTGGAGATAGAACTCGTTCTTGGGGCCGTTATCCAGCACGTCCAGAGAAACACTGTTGGCCACGGGGCTATTGGTGACCACAAAGCCACTGATGCCCTTCATATTGCCCTGGACCTGGCTGTTCAAATCTTTGGCCAAGTCATTCTTGTACTCGCTGTCTTTTCCCTCGGGCAGGGTCACGGCTGCCAGCACCAGGTCCCGGATCTCCAGGAATTTGGGATCCATTTCCTGAACCTGGCTGTAGACGATGCGGTTGATCTGCTCCATAACGGGATCCGTGACCCGGATGCCATCGATGCGGACATGGCTTCTCGCCTCGCCCCTCTTGCTGATCTCGTACAGGCTCATCTTGTAGGTGCCGTAATCCAGATCCTTCAGGGCCACCACGGGAACGCTGTACGCATTCTCCCAAGTCTGAAAGCTGGTGCCTTCGGTGGTACCTTCGCCCAGCTTGGTGTCCACGATGAAGCCGCGCAGGGTCATAAAGCTTCCGTCATCCTGCTTCTGAGACAGCGTCGCCATCAGAAGGCCGGTGTTCTTCGTGCAGTTGGCATAGACCTCCACACCGGTACCGGTAAACTCAAACTTGGCGGCAACGTTGCTGCTGACAGCGGTCATTTCCACATCGGCACTGGCGCCGGTAGTTTTTTCGTAGGCGGAGTCAAAGCCATAGGGATTGTGCGTATCCTTCAGGACGGAATAGGTCCCCTGGCGCAGGGCACTTAGGTCGCCGTTTGCCACGGTCCAGCCGTTATTGCTGACCGTCACAAAATTGGACACGGGCTCATAATACACCGTGGTGGCGGGCAGCACATGGATCGCACAGTATTTCGTGGTGCGCTCCCATTTCTCCGTTTCACCCGTCGTTACGGGAACATCCATGGTCACGGCCACATAGAAGGTCTCCTCGTTGCCCGTAAAGACCTTAGTTGGCGTATAGGTCAGGGTTTCATACAGTCCGTCCTGGGTGGCGGTACCGTTGGTGATTGTACCATACTGCAGGGGGGCCACCGCATAACTGTATTTTTCATCGCTGAAGTTCTCATCCATGTACTTCATGCCGATGAACCTGAAGCTCTTGGACTCATCCATGGTCCGGAACACGTTCTCCCAAGTCAGCTCCAGAGGCAGGCCGAAGTCCGCCACCACATAGCGCTCCAGGCCGGTTCCGGTGTAATAGAGGTACACGTCCGTATCCTTCCGGACCACCTTCATCAGGTTGTATTCGCCGGTGCGGTACTTGGCGGGAACGGCAGGCATCTTGGTCAGCACGCCCGTCACCGTTACCTCGAATCCAACGTCGGACGTGACCGTGTTGCCCACCAGCAGGTCGGGCTGGGTCATATCCATGGCGAAGCTGTCGTCGAACTTGTCTTCCTTTGTGATCAGGCCGTATTGGTAGAACTGCTGGGAGTTCTCCTCGGAACCGAACCACTCCAGATAGTGGACATTGAGATTTGCCTGGCCCTTCTTGGCACGGATGTAGTAGGTCACAAGAACGCCCTGGTGGTTGTAGGCGTAGACATAGTCTACATAGGGAACATCCGCGGTGTCGTACTCTGTGGGATCCTTCTCCAGATCCTTTGTGTTCAGGCCGGGCAGATACTTTGCAATATCCTCGGCGCTGGCCTTGGTGCCCAGGGTGAACAGGTTCTCGTCATAGGTCAGGCTGGGATCGTGGGCCTCGTTCACGCTTTTCAGCCAGACGATACGCTCGTCGCCCCGATAGTCCTTGTCGTCGGCCCATTCCTCATGGATGTTGTTGCTGGACTGGGTCACGGTGATCATGTAGACCTCACGTTCGCTGGTTTCCATGCCGATGATGGTGTCCAGCCGCCGCTTGGTGGTGCTACCGCCGTCGTCCGTGATCTGGGTCACCTTCTGACCGTTGGCGTCCAGACCCGTATCCGCATGATAGTACAGAGTCTTGCCCGCAATGGGGTAGCTGCTGGGATCCGGGTTCACGGTACCGGCCTCGTACTTCACGGCAAAATCCAATTGGACCCAGGCCGTACTTGCCACGCTGCCCTTGTTGAAGTAGCCCCAGTCCTGGGTTTCCGTGGTGACCTCTTTGGTGACCTCGGTTTTCAGGACGTAACGGGCCACCACCTGGTCGGTGCTCTCCACCTCGATCCACTCGATGCCGTCCCAGGACACGGCCCAGGCACCGGCATAATAGCGGATGTAACGGAAATCCTCCACGCCCTCGCTCTTGGTGTGGTCGCCGTCGGTAGTACCCTGGCAGCCAGTCACCCAGCACTGCTGGTGCTTGCCCTCCGGCTGGAGGGTGCCCTTCCAGTACACCGTGTCGATGCCATTGCTTATGCCCGTTGTGGGGATCAGCTGAGCCAGCAGCATACCGCCTTCCGTGTTCACGGTGCCCTCCGCAGCCTGAATGACCTTGGTCCGGCGCTCCGGGGTGTCCTTATAGTCCTGATCCGTCTCGTTGTCCGTCATATGCTGGTTGGTGACGAACTTTTCCAGGGTGAGGCTCTTGCCGGAAACGTCCTCCTTCTTGACGATGACGTTATACCGCACGCCGTCCAGGGTAAAGGAGGTGGTGCCTTCAGTGCCCGCCGTCAGCTTCACCACGGTCCGGGCAGGAAGACGGGTGTTTGGAACGTAAATACCGGTTGTCGTTGCGGTTGTGGTTGTCGTCAGTGTGCCGTCCGCCAAGTCAATGTAATCGCGCGGATAATACGATCTCTTCATCCCGCCGTTGGCGTCCAGAACCCAGTTGTTCTTTGCCCAGTTGGCCAGGGACATATCCTGGGTGGTCAGCTTGCCCAGGTTTCCATCATTTTCGCCAACCAGCTGTCTGCCGTAGGCAATGAGATGGAACTGAGTGCCATTCTTCCGGACGGTCCAGCGAGTGGCGTTCCCCTCCTCTGTCGTCACGGAGAGGCTGTTGTCATTCGGATCCAGGACCAGGTATCTGCCGCCGTCGGAGATCAAGACCTCCTGGCCGCTTTCCAGCTCGGAAATCGCGTTGATCTTGCTCTTGGGTACACCGGCGAACGCTTCCATGAACACGGCGGTGATTTCTTCAATGTGCACGTCCGAAGTGTCATGGACCAGGGGCAGGCGACTACTGCTCTCCACATAGAACTCATACTTCTCATGCTCATAGACTACGATGGTCCGGCCCGCCGGAATGGTGGTGCCGTCGGCGATCTTGGTTTCGCAGCCCAGGCACCAGGTATCGCCGGTGTAGCCCGCGGTGGTGTCCGTAGAGGCCTTATAGCCCCGGATCTCGGTGCCGCCGACGTGATTGGTGGAATCCACGTATTCGTTATTGTCGCCTTTGACGTATTCGCCGCAGGTCTTGCACTTTCGGCCCTGGCAGGTCATGGTCTCGTCCAGATCGTGCACATGGGGGGCCGTCACGGTCACGGTGTACTCCGCGCCGCCGATGGTCACCTTGCCGGTGCCGGCCGTCTTGCCCGTAAAGGTGGGGGTATAAGTGTAGACCGTGACCTTTGTCCCAGAGCTGGTTTCTGCAGCATAGGGCTTAACAACATCAGAACTGCCAACACTGTTGTGAACGGTAATGCCATTTCCCCATTTATACAGTCCATTATCATACGGCGTAGAGGTCGCATAGTTAAAGTGATTTGTCGTTGCATTTGCTGTACTGGTTCCATAGTTCCAGTACTCAACGGTATCTCCGATTTGCGCGTCATGCTGGAGATATTTACCGCCTGTTTCGATGGTCAGTCCAGCCGCGTTTTTTTTAATATTCCATACGGCTGCCGCCGCTTTATCCGTAGTGAACGTTCCGTTTGCGCAGAGATAGCTTCCATCCGCAGCTTTAATGTAGCATGTGGTCGTTCCCTCGGCAAATGCGGTGATCTCTTCCCCTTCGGTGGTAGCGCCGCTTTCCTGTTCTTCCTTTCTCTCCACCGTTACCGTGTAATCGGCGATCTCATTGCCGCTTTCGTCCGTCACGGAATAAGTCGTGCCGTCCGCAACCCCGGTGTCCTGGGCCTTGGTGGTCGTGGCCGTGCCGGTCTTGCTGGCGCCGATCTCCACGGTGACGGCATACTTCTGGTCCTCCTGCGACAGCTTGGGAATGACCAGCTCCGCCTCAGTGGTGCTTTGGGTGCCGTCCTGGTCCTTGAACAGGGCATGGCAGACGGAGCATTCGTAGTGCTCCCGGATGCCTTCTGTTTCTACGGTAGCCGCTACCATATCCACCTTTTTCAGCTTATGGGTCGTGTGGGGCAGGACATCGAGGACCAGAGATGCGCGGCTCACCTGATTTTGCAACCCCGCATCGGAAAAGACGCGATAGCAGTCCTGGCATTCCCAGTATTCTTTTGTGCCTGTCGTAAATTCGGTAGGCTCCACACGGTCATAATGTTCGATCTTGCTGTGTTCGCAGGGTACCTCCTCACCGGCAACAATCACGGTATACGGAATTGCGTTGTAGGTAAACGTTGTGGTCCCGGCGCTTTGCGCGACAATACGAACTACCGTGTAGCTGTTGTGACCGGGAACAACAGAATAGGCTGTGATACCGGTGGGATTGGAGCTGTGTCCAACGCCGTTGGAAAGAGAAAGATAGCCCTTTTGCCAGCTGGTAATCGCTAATCCGTCGTCCGTACAGCTCCAAGTGCATTCGTCGCTGCCGCCAAACATTAGGATTCCTTGCCAATCCGTTCGGATCTCCTCACCGTCCACATAGAACTTGGATGCCTTGCAGGTAAAGACGGTTGCGTCCTTGGGATCTGTAACAACGCTTAACGTTTTTGCACTCACATCTGCTTTGAGGTACAGCCCATCCTTGGTGCTGCCGATAATCAGTGATTCCCCATCAGACAGGGTCGCATGGGAGTTCAGATCGATCACGGTATCCGTACTTTGGACCAGTTGCGTTTGCACCGACACGGAATTACCGGTCATATCCAGCTTCGCAGCCCAATCGTCAGCGGTGTGGTCCCCGTCAACATTAAAAAGCGTCACACTGTCGCCAACCTCAAGGTTATAACGGCAAGAAATTGGCACGTCCTTTGCCATGGTATTTGCCAGAGTTTCTATGTAGCCCTTGGTATTTTCCAGCACCGTGGCGCCGGCGTCTCCGCCCTTCGCCACCTCGGATTCATAGTAGCCCTTATCGCACCAGATATGGAACTGCGCGCCGTTGGCATAGGGCAGCTGGAATCCGCCGTTCTTTGTAATGCCCACGGTAGGCGTAAACTTCTCAACGCCATCTTTCGTATCGCTGTCGAAATACCATTCACTGCCCAGCGCGTAATACATCTTCTCGTCGCCGTTGATGATTTTCATTCCGTGGGCCTGTACCTGGGCCAGTGACCGTGCGGAGGGGTTATCCCAATAGATAACCTCGAATTGGCCATATGCGTCACTGTACGAATAATTGCCGCTGTGCTGGTACATATAGTCGCCGTAGGCGCGGGGGGTCATACCTGCGTTTACGATTACCTGGGCAGCTTTGTCCATAAATTCTACGATACCGTTTATCATAGCTTCGTTGGTATTAGTCTTCGCGGTAACGCCCAGGTCATAGCAGAACTCGTCGCTGCAAATGTTAAAGAATTTACAGCCCTGCTCTTGGAAATATGCCACATATTTTTCCAGAAGGGCCAGGGCAAATTTCACAGCGGTCTGGCTGGTCACATCCAGCGTAGTATTGGATTGTCCCTTCTCGGGGTATGTAACCTTAAAATTGACGGAATTTCCGTTGCCATCCGTGAGTCTGTCCAAAATGGTGCCCATATGCCCCGGCATATCAAAGGTAGGAACGATCTCGATGCCGCGTTTTCTGGCATATTGGATCAGATCCGCCATTTCATATTGGTCCAAGTAGTTCTTCCCGGTCTCAAGACTGGGACGGAAATGTACGTCCTTTGCGTAGGACTCACATTTGGCCCCGTCTTTGTTCTGATAGATCCCGTTTCCCAGGGCCTTGCTCAGATCATAGGTCGTGCCGTTGGCCTCCACGGTCATGTCCTTCAGCGCCAGGCGGAAGCCCTGGTTGTCGCTGAAGTATAGCCCCAGCTGGTTATAGCCGTTGATGGCCATATGGTCCACCAGCTCCTCCAGCACGCTGAGGCTCCAGTACTTTCGTCCCGCGTCCACCTGAACGATCTTATAAAAATCGTCCGGCTCTGCCGCATTGGCTTCGGGAACCAGCAGGCTCACAGGCAGAAAGCCCAGGAGCATACATAGCACCAAAAGCAGTGACAGACTCTTTTTCAGAAATTTCATTGCGATTCCTCCCTATAAACTGCGTCTCTCTTCCCAAAAGCGCATCTATACCAGACCGCCTCTGAACACAAAATCAGCCGGGGCACGCCGCCCCAAGCTCCGCCTCCGCCAGGCGGCGCATATGCCGCACCATGCGGCAAAGATACTGTGGCACTCCCGCAGCGGAGCCGGTTTCCGCCAGTGCCGCCGCAGCGCAGGTGTGGCAAAGTCCCCGGTTAAAGCAGTCCCGGCACAGGCCGGACAGCCGCAGGGCCTGGGCCTGTTCCGTCACACGGCTCCAAGCTTCCGAAAAGTCCGCACCGTTCAGATCCGCCCGGGGCTCCGGCATCATGCCGCAAGCGGTGAGCCACCCGTCCCAGGAGATCCAGAACGCCGCGCTTCCGGCCCGGCAGCGAACCTTTCCGTCCACGGGGTCCACGCAGCTCTCGTCCAATCCCAGAGGCTCTACGACACCCCGGACCAGCCGGTCCAGATAGTTCAGGTACGCCCTCTCCCCGGACTGCAGGTGATAGGTCAACAAGTGATACCGGGCGGCGTCCTCCGGAGAAAATCTCGCCTCCGGTTCCCTGCCCTCCGGGTCCCGCCGCACCGGTGGGAACATGTAGGTGGTCACCGAAAGGGGCAGCCCCCGATCCTTGGCATAGGCCACCATGGCCTCCAGATCCGCCGCGTTGTCCGGCGTCAGAGAGCAGTTCAGCTTCACCGGAACGCCCTGCTCCCGCAGCAGGGTCAACGCCCGATCCACCCGGTCAAAGCCCCGGGAGGCGGCGCACAGGCGGCTATATGTATCGTTTCCGGCTCCATACAGGGTGATATTCAGCCGCTGGGGCGGGATCTTGGCAAATTTTTTCGCAGCCGCCTCATCGATCATGGAGCCGTTGGTGTTGATGGCGATTACAAAGCCCATCCGGGACAGGGCCTCATACAGGGGCCAGAAATCCGGCCAGGTCAGGGGTTCGCCGCCGGTGATGAGTAGGTAGAGCATGCCCATCTCCCTGGCCTCCTCCGCGGTCCTGAGCCATTGCTCCAGGGTCCGCTGTGGCCGGTCATGGGCCCGGACCTGCTCCGCCGTCTGCCGGATGTAGCACATGCGGCAGGAAAAGTTGCACATGGGCGTGAGCTCAAAGGTGCCGCTGAGGGGGATCCGCGCCAGACTTGCCCTGTCCATAAGCCCTCTGGACAGAGGGCGCTCCAGGTCAGCCATAGTCTGTACCACGGGTACCGCCTCCTTTCAGCCAAGCCTCCAGCGCCAGGACTGCCCGCTCTTGCGGCGTGCAGGCAAAACGCAGGATAGGGATCTCCCGGATCATGGCCTGAGCCAGATCACAGACCCGTTCCACAAAATCAGGATTCCAGGTGTTGACCAGAAGCTGGGAATACAGCAACCGGAATGCCTCCTTGGGCGCAAGAGCACAGAGCTGCTCCTCCGGTGCCTGGTCCAGCATCACAACTGTGGCCACGGGAACACTCCGATTCACGTAATACCGGCTGGAACCGGCATAGGGGGAACCGCTGGCCATCCAACGTCCCCCGTCCCGGTGGAGAATCACCCGGTCGCCGTTCAGGATCGGCGTGTTCCGAAAGCTCCTCCACAGCTCCGCCTGGGTGGATTTTCCCACACCGGAGGGTCCGGAAAACAGGATCCCGCCGAACTCCGTCTCCACGCAGGAGGCGTGGAGAATCATGCGGCCATGGTCCAGGATCAACTCCTCCAGGGGGATTGCCAGAAAGCAGTCCCGCAGGGAGGCGCATGGTCTCTCTCCTGCCAGGTATTGGACCCGGCAGCTCCCGCTGTTCACCCTGCTGCGGATCTTCCGCCGCCGAGGACCGTAGTCCCGGAGAAATCCGTTCTCCGTCCGGTATAGATCAAAAAGCCCCAGGGATGCCAGTGGCTCCCCCAGCGGTGAAAAGGCCGGGACTTCATTGAAAGCCACTGGGATCTCCGGATCCGTCTGACCCAGAAAGGGGGCGAACTCCTCATTCACCCGGGGCAACTCCGGCGTTTCCAATCGGAACCCCAGACCGGCGATCGACAAATGGGTCTGGAAACTCATAAATTACGAAGTGAAAGATGCAAGCGGGTCTACACTGCCACTCCAATAGCAGAATCCCTCCACCCCATAGCCACAGACTATAGAGTTGGTAAAAGGGCTCTTTCCATCTTCCGACTTGGACCACGCATTAGGATCCTTCAAAGTTCCGTCCTGACAGGCAAGCTCCTTCGTGGAGTTAAATACCACTTCACAATTCCCCGCAATCATTTCAGTCAGTTGAAACCGTTCGCAGTAAAGCGCAGGCTTTACATACTTTTTCATAATTACCGTTCCTCCCTACTCTCAATTCAAGATCTATCTCCACCTGCAATGCGCAGGAATGTTTCAGTCATTGGGCCGCAGCCGGGCAACGGCCACATCGCCCAGAATACAATCGGCAGCGGTAACGGTGACCGTGTCTCCCTGCCCCAAAGCCGGCACAGGATAGGCATACGACGTACCGCCGAAATAAATATCGTCCAGGACGATATGGCACCGGAGCTCGGAGGCGGGAAGGGGGGTGCCGGTATTATTGGTCAGCGTGACCTCCAGGCCCTGGATCTCCAAATCCACATTTGTACTCAAAAGTCCGGGATCTTCGGTAAAGGCGCTTTGGCTCTCCACCTTCACACACTCCGACACAGGGTCAAAAACGCCATTATTCTGGGCAAAAGCCCAGACGGTCTGGCCGGCAGGAAGGTCGGAAATGTGGAATTTTAGGGTAGTGCCGTCCGAAATCGCTGCTGAAACGGTGAGCTCCTCCAGGTATTCCTGCGAAATGTTGGAAATAACCAGGACTCCGATATTCTCTCCTTCCTCGAAATCCGCATCCGGATTCATTCCGGAATACTGGAACAGGGACGAGATCCGGAGCTTGCCGTCGGCCAGATCATAGGGATACCGGATGCCGGGCAGCCGCTGGGCGGTGGGCTCGCTTTCCTTCATGGAAGGGCTTGTCTCCGCCGGAGCTGAGGTCCCGGCAGGCTCTTCCGTCCCGGGAGTATCGTTTGATCCGCCGTGGTTTGACACCAGAAGCAGGATCGAAAGAAGCAGAACCAGGGCGAGGAAAAGGGAAAAAATGACTTTTTTCGTGGTCGATCTCACGGGTCTTAACGCTCCTTCTGATACTTCAAAAGATTGTGAAAACGTAATGACACAGACTGAGTATTCGCAAATCCTAGCTGGGTATGTATCGTTTTTTTGAATTTCCGCAGTGCGGGTTTTGCACAAATCACAAGAGGAATTCACAAACTTGAAACTATTTGCCTTAGTGTTACATTGCGAATCGAGGAATCAAATAATTCACAGAAAAGTTCAAATTTTTCGATTTTCAAGTTTTTCCAAATTCTGGCACATGCCAAGAATATTCAATAAACCGCAAGCAAAATCAATTCACAAAGTTTTGTTTCGACAAGATTCTGAACTTTTTTTATTCAAACTCGGTTCAAAAAATGCATTTTAACTTCCTTAACTTTATATCAAATTATTTTTTCCCTGTCAAGCTAATTCTATGTATTTCCTTTGTTTATTTCAGCATTTATTTCGTTCAATTTGGCAAATATTAAGGGGAATCCGAAATTCGACGAGTTTTCTCCGCAGAAATCTTAAGAACCTTAAGAAACAAGGGCCTAAGCTTCGCTTCGCAGTTAACATGGAAATAAAATCCATTCTCCAATGACCATGTTGATTTTCCGGCGAATCTTATGTATGATGGGGCCGGAATCTATAAACACTATTCGGAAAGGAGCTTGCATATGAACACGCTGGGAACGTTGTTTCTCACTTTTTTGAAGATCGGTGCCTTTACCTTCGGCGGAGGGTATGCCATGGTGGCACTGCTGGAAACGGAATTCGTGGAGAAGCGAAGCTGGCTCACCCAGGAGGAGTTTCTTGACATGACGGCCATTGCCGAATCCACGCCCGGGCCTTTGGCGGTAAACAGCGCCACCTACCTGGGCTACCGGCTGGGCGGTTTCGCCGGAGCGGCGGTGTCCACCGCTGCCGTGGCCCTGCCCTCTTTCCTTATAATATATGTCATCTCCCTGTTTTTCGATCAATTCCTGTCCCTGTCCCTGGTGGCCCGGGCTTTCCGGGGGATCCAGGTCTGCGTGATCTATCTCATCGGCTCCGCCGGAGTCAAGCTGTACCGGAATCTGACGCCTTCCATACTGAACCGATTGATCCTCATTGCCGTATTGGCGGCCATGACGGCGCTGTCTCTGCTGGCGGTGAGCTTCTCCTCCATCTTTTACATTCTCCTTTCCGGAGCCCTGGGGGTCATGGTGTATTTCCTGGACCGGGCCCGGCGGAAGGAGGTCCGAAAATGATCTATCTAAAGCTGTTTCTGACCTTCCTGGAGATTGGCGCCGTCAGCTTCGGCGGGGGCTACGGCATGATCTCCCTGATTCGGGAGGCGGTGCTGGGAAACGGATGGCTGACGGAAAGTGAATTCTTAAGCTTCATTGCCGTGTCGGAATCCACCCCCGGTCCCCTGGCCGTGAATATGGCCACCTTCATCGGTTCCTCTCAGGGCGGGTTTTGGGGTGCTCTGTCCGCTACCTTCGGAGTGGTGCTGCCGGCCTTTCTCATTATCCTTCTCATTGCCGCAGTGATCCGGAACCTTCTAAAATACGCCGGGGTCCAGGCCTTTCTCTCCGGCGTGCGGCCCTGCGTGGTGGCCATGATCCTGGCCACGGCCCTGACCATGGCCCTGGGGACCCTATTGGGCTTTACCGCCCTGGGGTCGCCCCTGTCTCCGGACCTGCGGGGCATGGGGATCTTTCTGCTGCTGGGAGCGGTCCATCTGGGGTGGAAGAAGCTCCGGGGCAAGGCCCCCTCCCCCATCGCCATGATCCTGCTGTCAGCGGCGCTGGGTATTCTTCTGTACTAAAAAAGTGGGAGCCAACGGCTCCCACTTAAATCTTCCGAAAAAGACCGCAGTCCACCGTGCGCATGCAGTGCCCGCGAAAATCGGACGCTGCGCACACTTGCGGCCCGGAATGTATTTTCTCCGACGTACACGCCGCCGGAGAAAATGATTTTACCCGATTCGACGCCTGCGGGCGGCGAACTCTGCGAGGCTTTTCTATCACAATCATAACCACCGGCCGTGCCGGTGGTATGCACTAGCCCCCTTGGGGCATGCCCATGGCCGAGCCTATAGGCTCATCGAAAAGTCTGCCAACCGCGCAGCTTTCACGGGCTGCCCCTTAAGGGGCTTTTGTTTATTTGCCCTCTGTTATTGGCTGACCCGTAAACGGGTCTACATACTCCTTTATACTCATTTGGTCGTCTGTGTAATCTTCCCGCAGCTGATTTCGGATATACTCTTGGATTGCCTTCCTGTTCGCTCCTACCGTACTTACATAATAGCCCCAGCACCAGAAATGCCGGTTTCCATACTTGTACTTGAGGTTTGCGTACTTCTCGAAAATCATTAGGCTACTCTTTCCTTTGAGATATCCCATTATCTGCGCTACGCCAAACTTTACAAAGGGTGAAAACAGACCGTGAAACGGGCTGCTGACAACAAACGGCGGTATGCTCCCGGAGAGGGCAGCATACCGCCTGTTTTGTTGTCTGGGGTTTCCAAAGGGGTGCCCCCTTTGGCACACGACTTTGCTTGCAAAGTGTAGTGTGTTATACCTGCTGGCGTGGCTGACGGGGAAAACGGGGTGCGGTGCTTTATGCGCCCTGTTTGCTCCGTCAGGAAAACAGGCTGAATTTTTACGAATGGGAATGAGCAAAAAATCGGGCTGTTTTCAGAGAACGGCGGCAGGTATATGAAGCCCCCTTCCCTCGTCCTACGCTCCGACTTGTGGACAAAGTGTCCCGAAGTTGTGGCCACACTCCCGGAAAAATAGCAGGACAGCGGGCAACCGTCAAGGCTGAAATGAACGGGTTTACACCCGGCCTTAACCGCCGCCCGCCGTCCCGCTGAATGGGTGGACAAGGCGGCCAATCCCTCAAAGTGCTTGGCCGCTCTCTTTCTGATTTTGGAGCGTTTC